>SEEM01000042.1 GCA_004144595.1 Hyphomicrobiales bacterium | reverse complement strand
AAGCCGTGCCGGACAGAAGCAGGGTCGTGGCGCGGCCGGACACGGGCGTCGCTGAGCTCCATAGGGCGGGGCGCGGGGATGGCGCCCATGGTTAATGGAGTTAGAACGAACAGGGTTAAGGAGCCGTCAACGTCGGCCGGGCCACCAGGCCAACGGGTGGAAATGGCTAGGGCCGCTGTGCTAAAGCGCCCGCCATGACAGCCGATATCCGCGATTCCGCACTTCGCACCATCGCCACCGAGCGCGCCGGGCTCGACGCACTCCACGCCGCGCTCGCGGATGGGCTGGGTGGGCCCTTCCTGGACGCCGTGGAGATGATCCGCGCCTCGAGCGGGCGCGTGATCGTCTCCGGCATGGGCAAGTCAGGCCATGTCGGGCGCAAGCTTACGGCGACGCTGGCCTCGACGGGTACGCCCGCGCATTTCGTCCATCCGGCCGAGGCGAGCCATGGTGATCTCGGCATGGTCCAGCCGATCACGGCCAATGCCGAGAGCACATTGGGCAAGGAGGCGGATATCGCGCTCGTCCTGCCCAAGGCGACGGAGGCCTGTCCGAACGGGCTCGCGCCGACGACCTCGACGACGATGCAGATGGCGCTGGGCGACGCGCTCGCGGTGGCGCTGCTGGAGGCGCGCGGCTTCTCGCGGCAGGACTTCTTCGTCTATCACCCCGGCGGCAAGCTCGGCGCGCAGCTCAAGACCGTCGAGAGCATCATGCATCGCGGCGCCGACCTGCCGTTGATCGGTCTGGACACGCTGCTGCCGGACGTCATCGCGATGATTTCCGACAAGGGCTTCGGCTGCGCCGTGGTGATGGACCTGGACGGCAAGCTCGCCGGCGTTGTCACCGATGGCGACCTGCGCCGCAAGACGGCGATGGGCGGAGGCGGCTCGCTCAGGGCGCGCGACATCATGTCGGCTGATCCGCGCCGCGTCGGTCTCGATACGCTCGCGGTCGAGGCGCTGGAACTGGTCAATCGCAGCCGGATCACGGCGCTGATCGTGGTCGATGCCGAAGATCGCCCGGCTGGGCTCGTCCATGTCCACGACCTGCTGGCGATGGGCGTCGCCTGATCGCGCTTGCAAACGGGTCGGGCAGGATTATCTAAAGCTCCAGAAGCTATAGCTTTCGGAGGGTGCCATGACCGGGACTGCCAAGCTGGAACGCGTGATGCCGATCGGCGCGCTCGCCGATCGTACCGGGGTCAAGGTCGAGACCATCCGCTATTACGAGCAGGTCGGGCTGCTGCCGCCGCCCGAGCGTTCCGAGGGCAACCAGCGCCGCTATGGCCGGCGCCATGCCGAGCGGCTCGCCTTCATCAAGCATGCGCGCGACCTCGGTTTCGCCGTCGACAACATTCGCACGCTGCTCAAGCTTTCCGACACGCCCGGCATGGCCTGCGACGAGGCCCATGCGATCTCGGTCGCCCATCTCGACGAGGTTCGCGACAAGATCGCCAGGCTGCGCTCGCTTGAGAAGGAGCTGGAGCGGATCGCGACGACATGCTCGGGCGGCGTCGCAGCCTGCGATTGCGCCATCATCGAGGCGCTGGCGGATCATCGACAGTGCGACCACGCCCATCATTGAGCCATATAGCGAGGTCGTAAATCTGCTTTGCCCCTCGTCTCCGGGGCGAAAAGGCTTAAATAGGGTTCCTGACGGGCGGCGTTGAGCGCTGCCTCGCCACGCCAATCGGGAGGCCGCGATGACGACATGGCCGATGCCGCCGGGGCACGGACTCCGAAAACGGAACAAAACCCGATTCTGCCGGAGTCAGCGATTCGGCCCCGCTTCGTTCCAGACTCGTTCTTGTCGGGTTTCGGTTTGAGACCTGCATAAGCTCCGTCCACGCTCCCGCCCGCATGGGCGGGCGAGATGATCGGCTCCTCCGCCTTGCTTCCTTTCCGTTCGCTGCCGCCCGCCGCCCGCGCCAATAGCGTCACGGCCGTGCTGGGCCCGACCAATACCGGCAAGACCCATCTCGCCATCGAGCGCATGGTCGCCCATCCCACCGGGATGATCGGTCTGCCGCTCAGGCTACTCGCGCGCGAGGTTTACCAGCGCGTGGTAGACAAGGTCGGCCCCGAGGCGGTGGCGCTGGTCACCGGCGAGGAGAAGATCAAACCCGAGCGGCCGCGTTTCTGGGTCTGCACGGTCGAGGCGATGCCGCGCGACCTTGCGGTCGATTTCGTCGCCATCGACGAGATCCAGCTCGCCTCCGATCTCGATCGCGGCCACGTCTTCACAGACCGTCTGCTGAACCGGCGCGGGCGGGCCGAGACGATGCTGATCGGCGCCGCGACGATGCGCCCGCTGATCGAGCAACTCATGCCGGGCGTGAATATCGTCACGCGTCCGCGCCTGTCACAGCTCTCCTTCGCCGGCGACCGCAAGATCACCCGGCTGGCGCCGCGCTCGGCCATCGTCGCCTTCTCGGTCGAGGAGGTCTATGCCATCGCGGAACTGATCCGCCGGCAGAAAGGTGGGGCGGCGGTGGTGCTGGGGGCGCTCTCGCCCCGGACCCGAAATGCCCAGGTCGAGATATACCAGTCCGGCGATGTCGATTATCTCGTCGCCACCGATGCGATCGGCATGGGGCTCAATCTCGACGTCAACCACATCGCCTTCGCCGCCGACAAGAAATTCGACGGGCACCACTATCGCAAGCTCAACCCGGCCGAGTTCGGCCAGATCGCCGGGCGCGCCGGGCGTCATCTGCGCGACGGCACCTTCGGCACCAGCGGGCGCTGCCCGCCTTTCGATGCCGAATTGGTCGAGGCGATCGAGAATCACCGCTTCGAGCCGATCCGCCAGATGCAGTGGCGCAATTCCGATCTCGACCTGCGCTCGGTCGCCGGGCTGCTGGCGACGCTCAATCTCCAGCCTTCCGAGCAGGGACTGACCCGGGCGTTGATCGCCGAGGACATGTCGACGCTGGAAATCCTGGCGAAGGACCCGGATGTTGCGGCCCTCGCGCAAGGGCGCCCCGGCGTCGAACGGCTTTGGGAAGTCTGCGGGTTGCCGGATTATCGCAAGATTTCCCCGATGCAGCATGCCGATCTCGCCACCACGCTATATCTCCGGCTGATGCGCCACGGCCGGCTCGATATCGACTGGTATGCCGCGCAATTGGCCGCCCTCGACCGCATGGATGGCGAGATCGACACGCTCTCGGCGCGGATCTCGCAGGTGCGGACCTGGACCTTCGTCGCCAACCGTCCTGACTGGTTGCCCGATCCAGAGCATTGGCAGGGCATGGCGCGTCTTGTAGAGGACAAGCTGTCGGATGCTCTGCACGAGCGCCTGACCCACCGATTTGTCGATCGGCGCACCAGTGTCCTGATGCGCCGCTTGCGGGAGAATGCGATGTTGGAGGCTGAGGTCACCGCGACGGGCGACGTGCTCGTCGAGGGTCAGCATGTGGGGATGCTGCAGGGCTTCCGCTTCACGGCGGATCCGAAGGCCGGCGGTTCCGAGGTCAAGGCGCTGAACCTGGCGGCGATGAAGGCGCTCGGCTCCGAGATCGAGGCGAGGGCGGCGCGCGTCGTGCTGGCGGGCGACGATGCCTTCGTGCTGTCGCATGACGGGCTGGTGCGCTGGACCGGCGAGCCGGTTGCGCGCCTGACGGCCGGCGAGAAAGTGCTGGAGCCGCGCTTGCGCCTGCTCGTGGAGGAACACCTCTCCGGCCCCGCGCGCGAGCAGGTCGAGGGCCGGCTCACGCTCTGGGTGAAGAATCACATCACCCGGCTGTTGGGTGCCGTGCAGATCCTCGAAGCGGCCGAGAACGTCACGGGCATCGCGCGCGGCATCGCCTATCAGGCGGCCGAGGCGCTGGGTGTGCTCGAGCGTTCCAAGGTCGGCGACGAAATGAAGGCGCTCGATCAGGAAGGCCGCGCGGCGCTGCGCCAGCTCGGCATCCGCTTCGGCGCTTTCCACATCTATATGCCGGCGCTGCTGAAGCCGGCGCCGCGCGCGCTCGCCGCCCAGCTCTGGGCGCTGAAGCATGGCGGGCCGGAGACGGCGGGACTCGACGACATCGCCCATCTCGCGGCGTCCGGCCGCACCTCCTTCCCGGTCGACAAGGCCGTGCCGAAGGGGCTCTACCGCGCTGCCGGTTACCGGGTCTGCGGCGAGCGGGCCGTGCGCGTCGATATCCTCGAGCGCCTGGCCGATCTCATCCGCCCGGCGATCGCCTATCGCCCGGGCGTCACGCAAGGTGTGCCTCCGACCGGCGCTGCCGATCAGGACGGCTTCGTCGCAACCGGCGCGATGACCTCGCTCGTCGGCTGCGCGGGGGAAGATTTCGCCTCGATCCTGCGTTCGCTCGGCTATGTCTCGGTCAAGCGCCCCGGCCCTGCCATTACGGTGCCGCTGGCGCCGCCGCCGGCCGCGACCGAGCCGGCGCAGCCTGTCGTGGCTGCCGAAGCTGAGGGTGCGACGGCCGAGCGTGACGCCATTGCGGCCACCGCAGAGGCCGAGGGCCCGAGCGAGCCTGCAGCCGCGCTGAACGCGGACGGGCTCGCCGAAGGCGAGACTGTCGTCGTCGAAGCGCCGGCGGTCGAGACAGCGGACGCGCCGATCCTCACCGAGACCGAGCTAGACACCGTGCGCGAGCCGGTGCCGGCCGATGCGCTTGTTGCGCCGGCTGCGGCTGCCGAGGAGGCTATTCCTGCCGAAGCTTCTGCCACCGAAATTCCTGCCACCGAAACCCTTGCCACCGAAACTGCAGTCGCCGAAGCTTCTCCGGCAGAGCCCGAGCTGATCGAGGTCTGGCGGCCGCATCGCCATCAGGGCGGACGCCGGCCCGAACAGGGCAATCCACGCGGCCGCCGCGATGGCGGTGAGCGCCGCGAAGGTGGCGAGCGTCGCGGTGGTGACCGGCCGCAAGGTGAGGGTCGCCCCGGCGGTCCGCGCCGTGACGGACGGCCCCAAAACAGGCCCGCTGCTGCCGCAGGCGAAGGCGCTCCGGCGCAGCGCCAAGAGCGCCAGAGCGAACACCCGCGCCAGAGCGAACGTCCGCGCCAGGATGAGCGCCCGCGCCGCGACGACCGGCCGCAGCGACAGGACCGCCCCGAGGGCAATCGCGGCCCGCGGCCCGATTTCAAGCGTGACGGCCGTCCCGGTGGTCCGCGGCGCGAGGAGCGGGGCGGGGCCGAGCGCTTCCAGCAGGCGCCGCGTCCACGCCCGGCGAATCGCGAGCCGGACCCGGATTCGCCCTTCGCCAAGCTCGCGGCCCTCAAGGCCCAGCTCGAAGGCAGCAAGAACTGAGGCTCGTTTCGATGGAAACGCCTCGTCATCTTGCGATCAGGCGCGGGATGTCGAGGCGGCTCCACATTCAATCGGCATCCTCGGAGCGCTCTGACTAGGGAGGCGCGGGCGGCGTGCAGGACGATCGTCAGCGCCTCGACAAATGGCTCTGGTTCGCGCGTTTCGCCCGAAACCGCCCCGCCGCCGTGCGTCTGGTGGAGGATGGGCATGTCCGTATCGAGGGGCTGCGCGCCGAGAACCCCGCGCAAGGCATCAAGCTCGGTACCGTGCTGACGCTTGCCCTGCCGCATGCGACGGTCGTTGTCCGGATCCTCGGCTTCGCGGCGCGGCGCGGCTCCTTCGCGGTGGCACAGGAGCTCTATGAGCGCCTCGACGGCGGCAGCGGCGATGCGTCGCTTGCGGCGACGGAAGACGAGGACTAAATCCGCGCCCTGCCGGTGGTCGGCGCTGAAATCGGGCCGGAGAGGCAAACCTTCTCCGCAGAGCCTGCCGTATGACCGATCGTTCTGCCAGAGATCACGAAAACGGCCTTGAATCCTGCGCCGGGCAAGGGTTTATGGGGCTGTTTAGAAGCGTTGGAAGGGCCGACCCATGACCTATGTGGTCACCGAGAACTGCATCAAGTGCAAGTACATGGACTGCGTCGAGGTTTGCCCAGTCGACTGCTTCTATGAAGGCGAGAACATGCTCGTCATCCACCCCGACGAGTGCATCGATTGCGGCGTCTGCGAGCCGGAATGCCCGGCCGAAGCGATCAAGCCGGACACCGAGCCCGGTCTCGAAAGCTGGCTGCAGCTCAACGGAAAGTTCGCGGCGAGCTGGCCCAACATCACCCAGAAGAAGGACGCGCCGGCCGACGCCAAGGCGTTCGATGGCGTGCCCGGCAAGCTCGAGATGCTCTCGCCCGAACCGGGTGAAGGCGATTGATTCAGGCCGGTCGTTTCCGCCCGCGCTGCATTAACTACGACCTCGCCATGCTGCCGCAGGGGAGCGCCGCCCGGCGTTTACCTTTGATTCGGCGTGTTTTTTGTGTTACAAGCTATTCCCAGTCGAACTCGTTCCGCATGCCCCTGCGAGATCCTGCAATCGGGGCGCCCCCAAGAGATCAAAGGCGATGAACGAGCCGGCTTCCAGTGCAGGGGCTTCGATCGTCGTTCTCTTCCGGGCACAATGAAACAATCGACTAGGGAGCGTGAAGCGGTCGTTCTTGAAGCGTCGCGTCAGGCGAAAGTCTCCTGCCAACCGGCCGGAGGCTAAATCATCACGCGCTCGCGCCGAGCGGGCCGGTCAGGAGTCGTAACGGCATGTCCACTGCGAAGAAAGCTGTTGTGCGCCAGGGTTTCAAGACGGGCGAGTACGTCGTCTATCCGTCCCATGGTGTCGGTCAGATCACGGCGATCGAAGAGCAGGAAGTCGCAGGTTTCAAGCTGGAACTGTTCGTTGTCAGCTTTGCCAAGGACAAGATGACGCTGCGCGTCCCCACCGCCAAGGCCGCCAGCGTAGGCCTGCGCAAGCTTGCCGATGCCGAGTCGGTCGCCAAGGCGCTGACCACGCTCACCGGCCGCGCCCGCGTGAAGCGCACCATGTGGTCGCGCCGCGCGCAGGAATACGAAGCGAAGATCAATTCCGGCGACCTCGTCGCCATCGCCGAAGTGGTGCGCGACCTCTACCGTTCCGAGGCCCAGCCCGAGCAGTCCTATTCCGAGCGCCAGCTCTATGAGGCTGCTCTCGACCGCATGACCCGCGAAATCGCCGTGGTGGACGACGTCACCGAGACCGAAGCCCTGAAGAAGATCGAGGGCCAGCTTGCCAAGTCCCCGCGCCGCCTCAGCAAGGCGGAGGCCGAGGCTGAGGCGGAGCTGGAAGGCGACAACGACGACGTCCAGGAAGAAGCCGCCTGAGCGGTTCGGTACCTAACGTTTCGAAAAACCCGGCGGGGGACCGCCGGGTTTTTTGTTGTCTGAGGCTGATGCCCATTGGTGGTCATGGGCCAAAAGGCGGGATGCACGGGTCAAACCCGAGCATCTCCGCTAAGCCGTTCCCGTTCCCGCCTTGAGGAAAGCCACCGTCTTGGCCCAGGCCCGCTTGGCCGTCGCGGCGTCGTAGCGCTCGGCGCTGGTGTCGTTCATGAAGGCGTGGTCGACATCGGGATAGACGATGGCCTCGTACCGGATGTCGGCAGCCTTCAGCGCCTTCTCGTAATCCGGCAGCATCTGGACGAGGCGGGTGTCGCGCGAGGCCTGCTGGATCAGTAGGCGGGCCTTGATCTGCGGAACCTTGGCGAGATCCGGCGGGCGCCCGTAGAAGACGACGCCGGCGGCAAGCTCCGGGACGGAGACCGCGAGATCGTTGACCGCACCCCCGCCCCAGCAGAAGCCCACCGCGCCGGTCTTGCCATTCGCGTCGGTTCGAGAGGCCAAGTATTTCAAAGCGGCGCGGCCGTGGGCGACGACGGTCTCGACCGAGAGCTGCGGGAAGAGCGCGCGGGCCGCGTCCGGATCGCTGGGCGTGCCGCCGAGCGGGGAGAGGAAATCGAGCCCAAGCGCCGTGAAGCCCTCCAGCGCCATGCGGCGGGTGATGTCCTCGATATGGGGATTGAGGCCGCGGTTCTCGTGGATGACGAGCACGCCGCCGCGCTTCGTTTCCGCCTTGGGCGTGACGAGGTAGCCCTTGAGCGCCACGCCATCGACCGCCTGGTCGAACCGGCTCGTCGTGATCCGGGCATCGTCCGGAGCGACCTGCTGGGCGTGGGCGTAGTTGGGTTCCAGGAGGGCGAGCGCGGCCTCGGCCGCAGCCGCGGTGCCGGCGATGGCAAGCAGCCGGTTCATGAAGACGCGGCGGTCGAGCGGCTTATGCGTGTATTCGTCGTAGAGTTCGACGATCCGGCGATCGAGCATCCTGGCCTCCCTTGAACTTGGTCTTGCGCCGATCATAGCGGCGCACGGGAGCAATGCAGGAGGGGCTCTGGCCGGCTCGCGGCCTTGTGAAGGCTTGCTAGCTACTCGGCGACGACCTTGTAGCGCTGGCCGGGCGTCAGCGCCGCGTTGCGGTCGAGGCCATTGAGAAGCTGGAAGAGTTCGCCCGGCCGTTCCTGCTCCGGCATGCGCTCGGCCATGCTGGCGATGGTGTCGCCGGCTTCCGCAGCGACCAGCCGGATCTGCATCGGGCGCACGGCCTGCGCTTCCTCCGGCGTCATTACGCGGAAGCTGTCGACGATGACGCGCATCTGCCGTTCGGGATCGCTGCCGCCGCGCGCCGCCAGGATGAAGCGATAGACGCGGTCGCCGATCTGGACAGCCGCGAGCCTGAAGGTCCAGTCGGTGCCACGGCCATGGGCGAGGACGGCGGGTTGTCCGCCGATCTCGGTCTTTTCGATGCCGGTCGTCTCGACGCCCTCGATCCACCCGGCTGCGACATAGGATTCCAGCGTCTGGCCGCTCTTCAACGTCACGGAATCGAAACGCAGGGCCTGCGCGCCATTGGCGCTGACACCGATGACCATGTCCTGGGCGGCTTCCAGGCTGAAGCCATCAGGCGCGCTGAAGCCGATGCGCAGCGCGCTGTTGAGGTAGCGCCGGCCCCGGACCACGCCGTCGCGCGGATTGTCGCCATAAGCCAGGCCCTCGATCGCGCCCAGCCAGCGATTGGCATCGCGCTCGCCGATACCGGGCGCCCCGATCTGACGAGCCGCGGCGGTGACGGCGGCGACCCGCTCGGGCGTCTGCGGGTGGCTGGACAGAATGTCCAGCCGCTTGTCGTCGGCGCTCTGGCTCTGGCCGCTGCTGCGGAAGGCGGTGTTGCGACCGAGCGTGGCGAGGAAGCGGCCGGCGCCATACGGGTCGTAGCCCGCGCGGGAAATGTTGCGGACGCTGATCTGGTCGGCGGTCAATTCCTGCTGGCGCGAGAACTTCGCGAGCGAGAGCTTCGAGCCGGCGCTGACCGCCGCGCCGCGGGTCGGATCCTTCAGCACCTGCGAGACGACCTGGCTGACCAGGGCCGATTCCGCTTCCTTCTCGGCGCGCTCCACCGCGTGCTGCGCCGTGACATGCGCGATCTCATGCGCCAGGACGGAAGCGATCTCGGCGGTATCGTTGGCCAGCGCCAGCAGGCCGCGGGTGACATAGAGCCGGCCATTTGGGAGGGCGAAAGCGTTGACCACCGGGGAATTCAGGATGGTGATCTCGTAATGGCCGATCTGGCCGTCGCCGGCCTTGGCGAGCCGCTGGACGACCTCGTCGAGGGCGGCGCGGGCGCGCGGCGCGCGGTATTCACCGCCGAAGGCGGCGAGCAGGCGCTGGTGCTCCTGGTCGGAGGCACGCTGGACCGTGCTGATGCGCGGTGCGATCTCGTTCTCGGAGGTGGAACTCGCAGGCAGAAGCGCGCTCTGGTCGCCAAGGCAGCCGACGAGCAGAAGGCCCGGCAGCGCAATGGCCGCCAGGCGCTTCGAAAGTCGCGAAAGCGATGCTCGCGGGGGCTGCTGCATATCCTCAGTCGATCAGTTCCAGCGCGGTCCGGGATGCGACCTCAAGCAGCAGGCCGTCGCGTCCGGACAGGACACCATAGGCGCGCAGCCGTTTACCGCCCAGATCGCTCGCGGTCCAGCCGGCGCTCTTGAGTTCGCGCCAGAGACTGCGCGACAGGACGATCGAGGCGGCCTCCTTCGGACGGCGGGACAAGTTCAGATAGGTCCGCTGGGAGCGCTCGCCGACCGAGGCGATCCGGCCTTCGAGCATGACGTATCGCCCCTCCTGCGCCTTTACCGCGGCGAGATCATGGCCATCGACCGCCGTCAGCGGCGAAATTTGCGGGCGAGATGTTACCGTTTTCTGAACGGGGGTTTTTTGCGGCGCCTCGCAAGGGGCCGCGCCTGGCTCGGCCAAGGGCAGGGCAGCGCCCTGCCGCACGAGCAGTTGCGCGAGATCCTGCGCCTGTCCGTCCGATGACGAGGGTGGCACGGACAGCCGCGCGGGCAGGCGGCCCCAGCGATCGGGCTCGCCGAGAATGGAAAGGCCGAGTTGACGGCCGAGGAAGCCGCGCAGACCTGCGTCGAAGCGCAAGGCCTCATCCGCGCTTTGGCGTGGTGCGAGGCCGACGAGCCTCAAGCGACGGCCATCGCCCAGAAGGGGATCGCCGGCAGGGTCGAGCCCGGAGAGCTGCACCGCGATCGCGGTGTCGGTGTCGAGCGCGCAGCCGGATGCGGCCCATGCCGGCGCGACTGGCAGGCTGGCGAATATGACGACGGCAAGAAGGGTCTTCACCCACATCGCGATTATGCTACACGGAGTTCTGTGCGTCCCGGTAGCTCAGCAGGATAGAGCAACGGTTTCCTAAACCGTAGGTCAGGGGTTCGAATCCCTTCCGGGACGCCATTTCCAAAGCATAGATTGCCGTTCATGCGCAGCCGGGTGTCTCTGATGCCGCGGCCTGAGCGGATTTGGCAGGCGGGCATTGCGGCACGCCATTCATTGGAGCGAATCGCTTTTCGAGCCGGTCGGCGAGCGCTACCCGAGAGAGCGGCGCGACATGAAGCCGACGACGATCACGACGGACGCCATCATGCAACTCACCGTGATCAGCGATGTTGAAAGAGACACCGCGGTCATCACGGCGCTCACGACGATCACGCCGAGCGCATTTGCCGTTCGCAGCAGCGCGAAGACCTCCGCGCGCCGCTTCGGCGGCGCGAGCGCATCCAAGGCAAGGGAGTAATAGGTGCCCAGCGGCGCGAGGACCGCGCCGATCAGGACGGCGCCGATGACTGTCAGGGTCATCGAAACCTGAAGCGCCGCCAGGATCGCCCCGGAGGTCATGATCGCCAACTGGAGCAGAACCGCCCGACGGCTCGCCATCCGGTTCCGGATGCTGACCCAGATGCCACCGGCGACAGAAGCCAGGCAAAGCGGGACGGTGAACAGGATCGCTAGCGACGGCGCGTAACCGAAATGCAGTGCCAGTGCGACCGCGCCGATCTCCAGTGCCGCCACCGTCGCTCCGCCCGCCGCCGCGCACATCAGCCATAGCAGGATCGAGGGACTGATGATCGACGCGTCCGGGGCATGGACGTCCTCGGGAGAGGCTTCGGGCCTTACGGTCGGAAGCAGACATGCGGGGATCGCTCCGAGGATCGCGATAGCCACGATCGCGAAAACTGGCGAGACGGTGCCCAGCCCCGAAGCCGCAACCGGCGCCAGGACGAAAGTGGTCTCGTTCAGCGTGGCCGAGATCCCGAGCGCGCGCGGAAGCTTCGACGCCGGCGCGAGCTCGTTGAGGATCGTTCGCAGATATCCGGCGGCCGCGCCATTCACCAGCCCCGCCAGCGCCGACACCGCCACCAGCCAGATGACCGGCGCGGCCGAGTGGGCGAGCAGCGCGAGGGTCCCGAGCGCTATCGTCCTGAACAGCACCAGCAGCCGCAGGAACGTGGTGGGCGGAAAGCGGCGGCCCAGGCGCGTAATCGGGATGGCACCGATCACCTGGGCGAGCGTCATCGCCAGGATCATCGCCGCGCCGGCGCTGGTGTCGCCGGTGAGCGCAAGGGCGACGAGCGCGAAGGCGACGGGTCCCGCCGCCTGCGGAACGGTCATCGTCGCCGAGGAAATGAACCACCTGAGGAGTGGCGCCGCCTTGATCGTGCTGGTCGAGGATGTCGTCATGAACCGGCCCAAACGAAAAGGGCCGGGCCGTTCCCGGACATTCTGTATCCCGTCACGGGATCAAGGACGTTACCTCGCGACGCGCGCTTTAGCGCTCGCGAGCGCGACTGGCAAGCCGGATGCCCGAGCGACATACCGGTTCTCAGCTGCATCGGCCTCGGCACGTCTATGCGGCCTCGCCTCGGCAATCGCCGCGGTCCTGAAATCGGTGGCCACCGGCGCGGTCCATGCTCTAAGCACGGGGCATGGAGACCGTCTCGCCCCACGAACTCTTCACCCATATCCGCATCGTCCTGGGCATGGTCATCGGCCTGGGCATCACGCGGATGCTGGCCGGACTTGCCGGCTTCATCCAGCATCCCGGCCGCCATCGCGTCTCGTTGCTCCACATGCTCTGGGTCTGCTCGATCCTGCTCGAGCTCGTGCTGTTCTGGTGGTGGGAGTTCGGGCTGTCACGCATCCCGGCCTGGAGCTTCGGCGTCTATCTCTTCCTGATCGGCTATGCCGTCGTGCTTTACCTGATCTCGGCGCTGCTGTTCCCGGACAACATTGCTGAATATGCCGGGTATGAGGATTTCTTCATCCGGCGCCGGCGCTGGTTCTTCGGCCTGCTGGCGGCGACCTTCATGCTTGATGTCGTGGATACCCTGATCAAGGGCACAGAGCATTGGACCCAGCTCAGCGGCGACTATCTCGTGCAGGTCCCGATCGGGCTGGCGCTCTGCCTCGTCGCGTATGTTTCCGCGCGGCGCTGGATCCATATCGCGCTCGCCAGCGTGCACATCCTCTACCAGTGCTACTGGATCGGCCGCGTCGTCTACACGATGGGCTGAAGAGGATTCAGCCCTTCCCGAGGATACCGCTCGCGAACGGGGCGAAGTGCTTCACGACCTGTCGGTAGACGTCCCGCTTGAACGGGATGATCAGCTCCGGCGTCTCATCGAGCTTGGCCCAGCGCCAGGCATCGAACTCGGCCTTGTGGCCGCCTGCGGGTGTCAGAATGTTGATCTCGTCCTCGGAGCCGATGAGGCGGAAGGCGAACCATCTCTGGGCCTGGCCGCGCCAGCGGCCCTTCCAGGCTTCCTTGCCGATATCGACGGGCAGGTCGTAGGCGAGCCAGCCCGGCGCTTCGGCGAGAAGCTCGACCGAGGTGACGTTGGTTTCCTCGGCGAGTTCGCGGCGGGCAGCCTCCAAGGGCGTCTCGCCCTCGTCGATGCCGCCCTGCGGCATCTGCCAGGCATGGCCCGGCGCGACGTGTTCGCGCTTGGTCTTGTCGGCGCGCCGGCCGACGAAGACGAGGCCCTCCGCGTTGAACAGGGCAAGACCCACGCAGGGACGGTAGCCTTCGGGAGCCTGGTCGGTCATTGCAGCGATCCGGTGGTCCTGATCGATCCGGTACTCTTCGGGGAGCGGAAGCCGCGGGCGGCACTCACGGGAACGATCACGATCTTCTTGGCTTCCAGCGATTGGGCCCAGCGGTTGATGCGCTCGATCGAGACCGGCAAGGCGCTGGCGGCAGCGACCACGACGCCCTGCTCGCGGGCGAGGCCCTCCAAGGTGCTCAGCTCCTTGTCGATGGCGTCGGGCCGTGTGACGCCGTCGATGACACGATCGATCTTCAGGGCGGGTATGCGGGCGCGGTCGGCCGAGCCGGCCAGCAGGCTGCGCGCGGAGGAGCCATCGTCGACGACCATCAGGCCGCGACCGGCGAGCTCGCGCAGGACCGGTGAGAGAGCGCTCTCGTCGGCGGTGAAGCGGCCGCCAAGGAAGTTGACGATGCCGACATAGCCCGTGAAGCGGCCAAGCGCCCAATGCAGCTTGTCGATATTTTCGGGCGCCTTCGGCCCGGTCAGCAGCGTATGCGGGCCGGGGTCGTTGTCGGGATAGTCGAAGGGTTCCATCGGCAATTGCAGGAAGACCTCGTGACCTTCGCCGCGGGCGCGCTGGACGGTGCGTTCGAGCTCGGTGCCATAGGGCGCGAAGGCAAGCGAGACCTGCGGGGGCAATTTCGCGATCGCGTCGGCCGTGCCGCTATGGCTGATGCCGAGGCCGCCGACGAGGAGAGCGATGCGGCCGGCCGGCTTGGTCGCGGGCTCCGGGCCGAGCGGACGGGCATAGATCTTGGCAGGGGTCGCGCCTTCGGGCCCCGATTTCGGCAGCAGCCCGTAGCGCGAACGCTCGACCAGGCGGTTGTCGGGGGCCGTCGCGAGCGTGATCGCACGGGCCTCGCTGGGTATGGTGATGATGATGGCGTCCGGTGCATCCTCGCCGGCACGCGTCACGGTCACGCCCGCGCTGTTCTCGAGCTGGGCGGCGCTCGCAGGGCCGCGCGGCCCAGCAGAAGCCGGATCGGCGGCGGCAGGGGCGGAAGCGACGGGCGCGGCGCGCTTCTCGATCGCGGCCACGGCGATCGGCTCGCCGCCATCGGGATCGCGACGCAGCACGACCGTCAGCACGAGCCCGAGGATAGCCATGCCCACGCAGCCGGCAGCCGCTGTCGCGAGCCAGCGTCCCCAGGGCCTGCCAGAGGCCGCCGGGCGATCCCTGCCGAGCGGTCGATTGAGCTCCGTCAGCGGCGTACCGGCCAAGAGAGGCCGTCCTCGAAGTTGCGACGCGAGCCCGAATCAGTGGCCCGCGCGCTACAGTACGCGCCGATCAGATTGCATCGCAATCTGATCGGTCACGCGGTCTCGCTCTGAAAAAGACAGCCGAACCGGCTCCCGGCTTGGCGCCTAAGAAGCCCGGCGTCGAGCCTGCAGGCTCAGTTCGGCTGCTTGGGTGCCTCGGGGGTGGCCGGCGCGGCCGGAGCGGCAGGCTTGTCGGCCGGCGCAGCGACACCCGTCTTGACGCCGCGGAGCTGGTTCAGCGCGGCGATGAGCTGGGTGTCCTTGGTCGCGTCGGCGGGGACATAGGAGCTGGAGCCGGACTGCTCCTCGCCCTCGCCGGCCTTGAGATGGCCCTTGAGCGCGGCTTCGCCCTTGTTGTCGACGAGCTTGTCCTTGATCTCCTGCGGGATGTCCTGCTGAATTTCGATATCCGGCGTGATGCCCTTGGCCTGGATCGAATTGCCCGACGGCGTGTAGTAGCGCGCCGTGGTGAGGCGCAGGCCGCCATTCGAGCCGAGCGGGATCACGGTCTGGACCGAGCCCTTGCCGAAGGAGCGCGTACCCATCACGGTCGCGCGCTTGTGGTCCTGCAAGGCGCCGGCGACGATCTCGGCCGCCGAGGCCGACGAGCCGTTGATCAGCACCACGACTGGCTTGCCCTTGGTCAGGTCGCCCGACTTGGCGTTGAAGACCTGGGTCTCCTCGGCGTTGCGGCCGCGCGTCGAGACGATCTTGCCCCGATCGAGGAAGGCGTCCGAGACCAGCACGGACTGGTCGAGGCGCCCGCCGCGGTTGTTGCGGAGGTCGATGACGTAGCCCTTGAGCTTGTCGGCGCCAATCTCGCTCGTGGTCTTCTCGATCGCCTTGCGCAGGCCGTCATAGGTCTGCTCGGAGAAGGTGCCGATGCGGATATAGCCGATATCGCCCTCGACGCGTTCCTCGACGGCTGGGACCACGATGGTCGAGCGCGTCAGGGTGAATTCCAGCGGCTCGGTCTTGCCGGGACGGTCGATCTTGAGCGTGACCTGGGTGTTGATCAGCCCGCGCATCTTCTCGACGGCCTGGGTCAGGGACAGGCCCTTCACTTCGGCGCCATCGATCTGCTTGATGATGTCGTTGGCGAGGATGCCGGCCTTGGAGGCGGGCGTGTCGCGGATCGGCTTCGCCACCTTGAGCACGCCGTCCTCCATCGTCACCTCGATGCCGAGCCCACCGAACTGGCCACGCATGTCTGTGTCCATGTCGCGGAACGACTTGGAGTCGAGATAGGAGGAGTGCGGGTCGAGCGAGGAGACCATGCCGTTGATGGCGGCCTCGATCAGCTTCTGCTCGTCGGGCTTGTCGACATAGTCGGTGCGAATCTTCTCGAAGATGTCACCGAAGAGGTTGAGGCTCCGGTAGACCTCCGCCGAGGCGGCCACCGCGCTGGTCGACGAGAGCAGCCTGGTCTGGGTGGCCAGTCCGGTCAGGCCCGCGCCCATGACGGCGCCGGCGAGAACGAGAGAAACCTTGCGCATCATCCGCGAACCTTTTCGCCTTGCGATTTCGTCCACCACGACGTTGGGTCGATCGAGACGCCGTCTTTTCTGAATTCGATATACAGAACCGGTTGCCCGGTTCCCACCCCTACCGTCGTCGCGGCAGCTTCCGATGTTTCGCCCATCGTCGCAACCGGCTCCCCCGCCAGCACGAACTGATTGAGCGCGACATCGATCCGCTGCATGCCGGCTAGCAAGATGTAGTACCCTCCGCCAGCGTTCAGGATCAAGAGTTGTCCGAACGAGCGGAAAGGCCCTGCATACACCACCCAAGCGTCAGAAGGCGCCGAAACTAGGGCGCCCGGCCGCGTCTCCAGCGAAATCCCGCGAATCGTGCCGCCGGCTCCGTCGGGATCGCCGAAACCACGCAATCGTGATCCCGCCACCGGCAGGGACAGCAGGCCCTTGGCCTCGGCGAAGGCGATCTTGGGGGCGAGGCGCGCCGGATCCTTGAAGGCCAGCGCCGTCATGCGCTCACGCTGCTCGCGCGTCTCCTGCTCGATCGCCTGGCGCGCGGCGTCCACCGCCTTGTTGGCGACGGAGATTTCCTTTTCGATCTTCTCGACGAAATCGCGCATCGAGCGGGCCTGGCCGGCAAGCTCCTTGCCAAGCGCAGCCTGCTGCTCGACATCCCTGGCGGCGCTGGCCTCGCGCCCGCGGCGCGCATCGATGAGCGAGGCCAGACGCTGGCGCTCGGCCGCGATCTGCTCCATTTCCGTGCCGATCCGGCCCTTTTCGGTCGCAATGCCGTCGCGCAGGCGCACAAGCTCGGCGAGATCGGTTCCGAGAATCTCGACCTCCTGCCGGAGATCGGGCACGACGGCGCCGAGCAGCATCGAGGCGCGCACGGCTTCCAGAATATCCTCGGGACGGACCAGGACGGCGGGCGGTGGACGCCGACCGATGCGCTGCAGCGCGGCCAGCACCTCGGCGATCAGGTTGCGCCGGCCGTCGAGCGAGCGGCGAATCGCGGATTCGCTGGACTGCAGCAGGGAAAGCCGGGTCTCCAGCGCGCCCAGTCGTTCCTCGGCCGCCTGGGTTCGTGCCGTGGTGTCGAGCAAAGCCTTGTTGAGCGCGGCGCGGTCGGCCCGGATTCCGGCGATCTCCTTTTCGAGGTTCGCCCGGGCCTCGGTGTTGCCGGCAAGGCGCTGCTCGATCGCCTTGAGTTCGTTCTCGCGCGCCTGTTTCTCGACGAGCTTCTGCATCGCCTCGCGCTGGAGCACGTCCGGATCGGGCGGGTTCGTCTGGGCGAAGGCGGTCGCACCGCATGCGGTCATCAGCAGGGCGGCAAGGCCCAGCCGGCGCAGTCCGGAGCGAATCAGCGGCGCTGTCATACGCGATGATAGGGGTGGCCGGAGATGATCGTCATCGCGCGATAGAGCTGTTCGAGCACAAGCGCCCGCACGATCTGATGCGGGATGGTCAGGGCGCCGAAGGCCAACGTGATGTCGGCCCTGTCGCGGATCTCCTCGCTGAGCCCGTCGGCGCCGCCGATGATCAGGCTGGCATGGCCGGTCCCGGAATCGCGCGCGGTGGCGAGACGGGCTGCGAAGGCATCGCTGCCGAGTGCGCGGCCGCGTTCGTCGAGCGCTATGATCAGGCCGGTTTGGGCCTTCGCCGAAGCGATTTGCGCGAGGATCGCCTGTGCTTCCTCGCGCTTGCGTTCGTCGGGTCGCCGGCCGCGGCCCTCAGGGATCTCGACGATGTCGGGACCGCTGAGGCCGATGCCGCGGCCCAGCGCGACGCCGCGCTCGCGATAGCGCTCGCAGAGTTCGCGTTCCGGCCCTTCCTTGAGCCGGCCGACGGCGATGACCGCGAGCCGCATCCCAAAACAGCTTCAGCTGTCGAGGCGTTCGTTCGGCCGATCGGTGCCCCACATCTTCTCGAGATTGTAGAACTGGCGCACTTCGGGCCGGAAGACATGGATGATGATGTCGCCGGTATCGATCAGCACCCAGTCGCAGGCCGGCATGCCCTCGACATTCGGCGTGGGAAGGCCGGAAGCCTTGAGGGCTTCGATGAGCGCGTCCGAGATCGCCGCGACGTGGCGGTTGACGTTGCCCGAGGCGATGATCATCGCGTCGGCCAGCGAGGTCTTGCCAACGAGGTCGATCACCGTGATGTCCTCGGCCTTCATGTCGTCGAGGACACGCTGGGCGAGGGCGATGCTGTCGGCGGAGGGATTTTCCGCGACGGCAGCCTGGGGAAGCGGCTTCGGCTCGGCTTCACCAAGGGTTTGACGGGTCAGTGACGTATCCTCTCGATCCAGATGCGCGCTCGGCGCGGTGCAGCTAAAATAATCCGGGAAGCCCCGGAATTCAATCGCGACCCGCCCGCTCGCGCAGCATGGTCGAGGATAAGGTCGAGCGCTTGCCATGCAGGAAGACCCAGGCGGGCGGCTTCATGCGCGGCAGGCTCGCAGCCCGGCTTTCGGGCAGGCGCCAGCGCGAGAGCCAGCCGGCGGCCGGCGAGGCCATGGCGCTATGGGTCGAGCCCGGCCGATCGATGATCGCGATCGGCATCATCCGGGCGATGGTGCGCCACTCGTTCCAGCGGTGGAAACCGGCGAGATTGTCCGAACCCATGATCCAGACGAAATTGACGCCCGGGCAGCGCCGCTTCAGCGCGCGCAGCGTGTCGGCGGTGTAGCGCGTGCGCAGCATCGCCTCGACGCCGGTGACGTCGATGCGAGCATGGGCGGCAACGCTTTCGGCCTGCTGGATGCGCTCGGTGAGCGAAGGCAGCCCGGCATTGTCCTTCAGCGGATTGCCGGGCGTGACCAGCCACCAGACGCGGTCGAGTTGGAGACGGCGCAAGGCGGTCAGGCTCGCGAGGCGGTGTCCGTCATGGGCCGGGTTGAAGCTCCCGCCGAACAGGCCGACGCGCAGGCCCGGCGCAAAGGGCGGCAGCCGGGACGGCAGGCGCGTAAGCTCGCTCGTCATAAGCCGGGTTTCGCCTCAGGGCCGGGTCTGGCCCGCGCCGTGGACGCGGTACTTGAAGGAGCAGAGCTGTTCGACGCCGACGGGGCCGCGCGCATGCATGCGGCCGGTGGCGATGCCGATCTCCGCGCCGAAGCCGAACTCGCCGCCATCGGCGAACTGGGTCGAGGCGTTATGGATGACGATGGCCGAATCGACCTCGGCGAGGAAGCGGGCGGCGGCGGCCTCGTCGGCGGTGACGATCGCATCGGTATGGTGCGAGCCGTAGCGCTCGATATGCTCGATCGCCGCATCGAGGCCGGGCACGGTCTTCACCGCGATGATCCGGTCGAGATATTCGGTCGCCCAGTCCTCATCGGTTGCGGACGTAACGCGGGTATCGACCGTCCGAGCGGCTTCATCGCCGCGCACGGCACAGCCGGCTTCGAGCAGGGCGGCCACGAGCGGAGCGAGATGGGATGGCGTGCAGGCCTCGTCGACCAGCAGTGTCTCGGCCGCGCCGCAGACTCCGGTGCGACGCAATTTGGCGTTGAGCAGGATGTCGCGGGCCATGGCGAGATCGGCCTTCGCGTCGACATAGACATGGCAGTTGCCGTCGAGATGGGCGAAGACCGGCACGCGCGCCTCGCTCTGGACACGAGCGACCAGGCTTTTGCCGCCGCGCGGCACGACGACGTCGATATTGCCGTTCAACCCCGAGAGGATTTCGCCGACGGCTGCGCGGTCGCGGGTCGGCACGAGCTGGATCGCGTCGGCCGGCAGACCGACGACTTCCAGGCCTTCGCGCATCGCGGCGGCGATTTCGGTCGAGGAGCGGAAGGAATCGGAGCCCGCGCGCAGGATCGCGGCATTGCCGCTTTTCAGGCAGAGTGCGCCGGCGTCGGCGGTGACGTTCGGCCGGCTCTCGAAGATCACGGCGATGACGCCTAGCGGGGTCGCGACGCGCTCGAAGCGCAGGCCGTTCGGCCGAGTCCATTCCGCCAGCACGCGCCCGAGCGGATCGGGCAGGTCGGCGACCTCGGCGACCGCGTCCGCAATAGCGGCAAGGCGCTGCTCGTCGAGGGCGAGCCGATCCATGAAAGAGGCGCTCAAGCCCGCTGTCTTGCCGTCGATGAGGTCCTGCGCGTTGGCGGCGAGGATTCGTGCACTGCGGGCGCGCAGCGCCTGCGCCATGGCGAGGAGGGCGGCGTTGCGCTGTTGGGTTGGGCTCAAAGCGACCTTGCGTGCAGCGGCGCGGGCGCGACGGCCGACATCCTGCATGACGCTGCCGATAGCGGCGGTCTCGTTCGTCGCGATGATGCGCAATGCGCTGTCGCCGGTCATCTCGTTCAGCCCGATGGTCGCCGGCAAAACCGGCTATTGAGAAAGCTTAGCCCAGCCCGAGCGCCATGTCGTCCCGGTGGATCATCTCGGCGCGGCCGGGATGGCCGAGCACGGTCTCGATGTCGCGCGAGGCCTTGCCGAGGACCAAAGCAGCCTCGCCGGCGTCATAGGAGACGAGGCCGCGGCCGAGCAACTGGCCATCGGGATCGCGGATCAGCACGGCGTCGCCGCGCGCGAACTCGCCCTCGATCCTGACAACGCCGACCGGCAGCAGGCTCGCGCCGCCACGCAAGGCGCGGGCCGCACCGGCATCGAGATGGAGCGTGCCGCGTGGCTCCAGCGAGCCGGCGATCCAGGTCTTGCGGGCGGTCGCGGGTGTCGAGGCCGTGAGGAACCAGGTGCAACGCCCGCCGCCGGCGACGCTCGCGAGCGGGTTCTTGGCGCGTCCGTCGGCGATCAGCATATGGGTGCCGCCTGCAGCCGCGATCTTGCCCGCCTCGATCTTGGTGCGCATGCCGCCGCGCGACAATTCGGAGGCCGCGCCGCCGGCCATGGCGTCGATCTCGGGCGTGATCCGCTCGACCACGGGAATGTGCCGGGCGCTCGGGTCTTTCGCGGGCGGGGCCGTATAAAGCCCGTCGATATCCGAGAACAGCACCAGCAGGTCGGCGCCGGCCATGGTCGCGACCCGCGCAGCGAGCCTGTCGTTGTCGCCATAGCGGATTTCGGTCGTCGCGACGGTATCGTTCTCGTTGATGACGGGGATGGCGCGCAGGTCGAGCAGGCGGCCGAGCGTCGCGCGCGCGTTGAGATAGCGGCGGCGCTGCTCGGTATCGGCGAGCGTCAGCAGTACCTGTCCGGCGGTGAGGCCATGGGCGCCGAGCGCCTCCGCCCAGTTGCGGGCGAGTGCGATCTGGCCGACGGCGGCGGCGGCCTGGCTCTCTTCCAGCCGCAAGGGCCCGGAGGGCAGGCCGAGTACCGTGCGTCCCAGCGCGATCGCGCCGGAGGAGACGACGAGCACGTCAGCGCCGCGTTGATGGAGGTCGGCGAGATCTTCGGCCAGCGCCGCGAGCCAGGCATGGCGCAGACGGCCGCGATCGCGATCAACCAGCAGGCTGGAGCCGACCTTGACGACGATGCGGCGGAAATCGGAGAGCTGGGGCGTCTTCACGTGAGCACGGCGTTGTTGCGGCAGTCGCTCTGCCTGTTGGGGAAAACGCCACGCTTGTAAAGCATAGAGGTGTTTTCCGGGCAGCCGAGCAGCCTGGAAAGCGCGCTTTATATTGACAGGGCAGTCCGCGCTGCCCATATGCATGGTCCGGCCTGCCCGCCTTTATCGGGTGCCGATCCTGCCGATCTCATGCATTTCAAGCGTGCAGTATGCAGGGCCTGCCGCCCGTTAAGCGTTGGAAGCGGGGCTGCCGCGCGTCGATTTCGGTACCAATCCGACCGGATCTGGATTATCTCGCACGCGCGGGCCTTTTATCGTCCGTAACAACCCGAGAGAAGATCACCCTTGAAGAACCCGAACGACCGCAGCTTCACCGACCGCCAGTCCAACTCCGCCAGTGCCAAGAAGGCGCTGCTCGAGCGTTTCCAGGCACGGCCGAAGGCTGACGACCCGGTGATGGTGCAGCGACGCGAGGAGCGGGAAGCCATCGCCCAGGCTCGTGCCGAGCGCGAAGTCGAGAAGGCGAAGATCCGGGCCGAAAACGAGCGCCTGGAAGCCATCGAGCGCGCCCGTATCGAAGAAGAGAAGCGCCTCGAGGAGATCGCCCGCGAGGTAGCCCGCAAGGCCGAGCAGGCCAAGCGCGACGCCGAGCGTCCGCGCAAGGTGCTGCTGGAAGCCGTGCAGTACATGCAGATGCGGACGGCCGGCAAGCGCCGCTGACGCCAGGAATTTCCGCATATCGATGAATGCGATTTGGGGCGCCGCGAGCGCCCCTTTTCATATCCGCTTAACCGCGCTGGCAGGGCCTGCCCCCGCCCATGGCTGCTTTTCGCGCAAAAAACACCTATCCCTTCCGCATGGGCCTATCGGCAAATCCGAGCATGCAGATTAATGTGCATGCCGGGTTGAACCTTTTTCCTGCTCGCCGCGACAACTGGATGCGAGCCGGGATGCCTGGCCTTCGAGGGGCAATGCATACGGAATCGGACGAGGATCTCGTCAAACGGATCGCCTCCGGCGACCGGCTCGCGATGAAGGTGCTGTTTTCGCGGCATCAGGTGCGGGTCTACCGTTTTGTGCTGCGGCTCGTCCGCGACGAAACGCTTGCCGAGGATGTGATCAGTGACGTGTTCATGGATCTGTGGCGACAGGCGGATCGGTTCGAGGCGCGCGCCTCGGTCTCGACCTGGCTGCTCGCCATTGCCCGGAACAAGGCCTGGTCGCTCATGCGCAAGCGCCGCGATGCCGAGCTGGACGAGGATTATGCCGAAAGCCTCGAGGACGAATCCGATGGCCCCGAGGTCGTGCTGCAGAAGCAGGACAAGGGTCTGGCCATCCGCGCCTGTCTCGAGCGGCTCTCGGCCGACCACCGCGAGGTCATCGACCTCGTCTACTATCATGAGACCTCGGTGGAGGAGGTCGCACGGATCGTCGGTATCCCCGAGAATACCGTCAAGACTCGGCTTTTCCACGCCCGCAAGAAGCTGGGCGAGATGCTCAAGGCGGCCGGGATCGACCGCGGCTGGCCGTAAAACCGTGACGCTTTTCAGTGCGGCATTCTCTTCCTGCGAACCGGTATCCGCTTCGCTCGAAAATGCCCCAGTTCTTATGAGGCGCGGCCCGGCCGCCCAGGGAGTGGCGTGATGAACGACAGCATCGCCAGCGATCCGAGGCGCCGCGAGCTCGAGGAGCTGCTGCCCTTCTACGCCAACGGCCGGATCTCCGACGCCGACAAGCGCCGCGTCGAGACCGGGCTCGCCACCGATGCCGAGCTTGCCGCCCGGCTCGATCTAATCCGCGACGACATGGCCGAGACGGTCCTGCTCAACGAGAGCCTCGGCGCGCCCTCTCACAACGCGCTCGAAAAGCTGATGGCCGGGATCGAGGCCGAGGCCCGTCCGGTGCCTCTTCTAGCCCGCGCCCAGGACAACAGCCGCGGCTTTCTCGGCTGGCTCGGCGGCCTCCTGGCTGCGCAGTCGCCGCGCCGCCTGGCCTATGCCGGCGCCGCTGCGGTCGCATTCATCGCGCTGCAGGGTGTCGCGATCACCGGCCTTGCGCTGCGCGATGGCGGCCCCGGTTTCCAGACCGCCTCGGCCCCCGGCGCGCGGCCGTCGGAAAGCTATGTGCTGTTGAGCTTCGCGCCCGAGGCGCGGGCCGGCGAGATCGCGTCCTTCTTCAAGCGCTTCGATGCCTCGGTGGTCGACGGCCCACGCGCCAACGGCTTCTTCAAGGTGCGCGTCGGCGACGCCTCCCTGTCCCCCAGTCAGCTCGACGCGATCGCGGCGCGGATGAAGGGCGAGAGCGCCATCGTCAGCTTCGTTGCGCCGGCGCCGTGAACCGGCTGGCGCGGTTGCTGAGCGCCATGGCATGATATCGTCGTCGCAGGAGGGTGAGGCCATGCAGCCGTCCCCGTTCGCCCGTCGGAAATCATCGCTTCGGTGCCTCGCCGGTGCCGGCTTCCTCGCATGCGCGCTTGCGCTCGCGCCGGGACCGGCTTTCGCGCAGCCCGCAGGCGGGACCGGCGACGGCCGGGACAAGCGTGTCGCGCCGACGACGAGCCCGCAGCAGCCATCGGCCGGTGGAACCAACCGCTCGATGCGGGTGCCGCCGGGCCCCTGGCTCCAGCAGCGGACGCAACGCAGCATCGTGCCGGCCATGGACGAGAACCGCTTCGTCCCCGACGAGGTGCTGTTCGAACTCGCGCCGAATGTCGAGGCTGAAGCCGTGCTGCGCCGCTATGGCGCGACATTGATAGCCAGCCAGCGTTTCGAACTGGCCGGCGTCACGATCATCCGCGCCAGGATCGAGGCCGGGCGCGACCTGCGTGCCGTGCTCACCGCAATGGCGGATGATACCAGCATCACGGGCGCGCAGCCGAATTTCCTCTTCGAGCTGCAGCAGGATTCGCGGTCCGGGGGGCCACCCCCGAACGCGAGCACCGCATCCTCTGAGGCAACCGTCCCGGCGCCGACACAGGGCCTGCGGCTCGCCGATCCCGCGACGGCGGCGCGCGGCACGGCGGCGGTGCGGCGCATCCTGCCGCCGCAATATGTCGTCGATAAATTGCGGCTGAGCGAAGCGCGCAAGCTCGCGCAGGGCCGCGGAATCCGGGTCGGCCTGATCGATTCCGGCGTGGACATGGAGCATCCGGAAATCCGCGGCTCGGTCCTCGGCTATCTCGACGCGGTCGACGGGCTGGCGACGCCGCATGCCCACGGCACCTCGATGGCAACCGCGATCGTCGCGCATGGCGAACTGCAAGGTATCGCGCCTGCGGCGCGCCTGATCGTCGCCCGCGCCTTTGGGGGCCCTCAGGCAGCGTCGGCCAATGGCAAATCGTTCCAGATCCTGACCGCGCTCGAATGGATCGTCCAGCAGCGCGCCAAGGTGATCAATCTCAGCTTTGCCGGCCCGCAGGATCGCCTGCTCTCGAAGGCGCTGGCCGGCGCGAAGGAGCGCGGCGTGATCACGGTCGCCGCCGCCGGCAATGGCGGTGTCCGCTCGGCACCGCTCTATCCCGGCGCCGATCCAAGCGTCATCGCGGTGACCGCGACCGATGCGGAGGACAAGGTCTTCAGCGATGCCAATCGCGGCTCCTACGTTGCGGTCGCGGCGCCCGGCGTCGACGTGCTGACGGCGGAGCCCGGCGGACGCTACGCTTTCACCTCGGGCACCTCGATCGCCGCCGCCCATGTCACGGCCCTGGTCGCGCTCCTGCTCGAAAAGCAGCCCGAACTCGACACTGACGGCGCCCGCCGGGTGCTCGCCGAAAGCGCGACCGATCTCGGCTCGCGCGGGCGCGACCCGGTCTATGGCGCCGGTCGGATCGATCCTCCGGCAGCGCTTGCCCGTGTGCTGCCGGTCGCGACCGCGCGGCCCTGACAGGCGCGCGCTCTTGACCTTGTCCGCCGCATCGGCCTGATGGCGCGATGCCGCGCCCGAGACTCCTTTTCGTCGCCACCGAGGACTGGTTCTTCGCCTCGCATTTCCTGCCGATGGCGCGGGCCGCGCAGGAGCTTGGCTTCGACGTCGCGGTCATCGCGCGCGAACGCAACCATCGGCGTGTCATCGAGGCGGCGGGTGCGAGGCTGATCGGGCTGGA
>SEEM01000127.1 GCA_004144595.1 Hyphomicrobiales bacterium | reverse complement strand
AACATGTCGTAATGGGCGGTGACGTGGCGGTCCATGTTCATCGCCATGAAGCCCGAGAGCTGCATGAAACCGGGATAGACCTGCCGGAACGCGCCGAGGCTCGGGAACGGCACGACGGTAATGCAGTTGCGGCGGAACCAGTCCGTGCCGCGCTCCATGGCGAGCTGGTTGACGGCGGTCGGCGAGCGGCGGGTATCGATCGGGCCGCCCATCAGCGTCATCGAGCGCGGTGCGCACGGGTCCGACTCGGCCTCCATGCGGGCGATGGCGGCGATAACCGGTACAGACGGCTGGCAGATCGCCATGACATGGGTGTCCGGCCCCAGCTTCTGGAGCATGCCGATGACGTAGTCGATATAGTCGTCGAGGTCGAAGCGGCCCTCGGAGATGGGGACGAGGCGGGCATCGACCCAATCGGTGATGTAGACCTCATGGCCGGGCAGGAAAGCCTCGACCGTGCCGCGCAGCAGCGTGGCGTAATGGCCCGACATCGGCGCGACCAGCAGCACCTTCGGCTGCGGCTTGCGGCGGCTCGCCTGAATCTTGCGGTCGAAATAGACCAGCTTGCAGAAGGGACGCTCCCAGACGACACGCTCCTCGACGGCGACCTTGACGCCATTGATGGTGGTCTCGCCGAGCCCGAAGGCCGGCTTGCCGTAGCGTCGCGTGGCGCGCTCGAACAATTCGCAGGAGGCGGCGACGGTCCGGCCCAGCGGCGTATAGGTCAGCGGATTTGCGGGGTTCTTGAAGGCCAGATGCATCGCATCCGACATACCGCGCATCGGGCCCACCATCATGTGGACCGCTTCGTAGGCATGGTAGGCAAACGACATGGCGGCCCCGTACATACGCTTGATCGTCCTTGTGGCTACGCAACATGAAATGATGCGTCGCAATAACGCACCTTACGTTGATTTTGTTCTCATTCAACCCGGCTAAAGGCTAAGATTTTCCTGCAGCGAGGACAAAGCAGTCCCAATCCTCGGCAGGCAGCCGTGCAGGAGACCGCCAAACCGTGAGCTTTCCGGACCTTTCCGCGCCGGTTCTGGCGCGTTCCAGCCGTCACCTGCGCCTCGACACGCTGGTCCGGCTGCGCTGGCTCGCCATCTCCGGGCAAAGCCTCGCCGTCGCCGGCGTGCATTTCGGCCTTGGCTTTCCGCTGCCCTTCGGCTGGTGCTTCAGCGTCATCGCCGTATCCGCCTGGCTCAACATCGCGCTGCGCATCCGTTTTCCGCTGAGCCACCGTCTCAAGGACAGGGCCGCGACCGCCCTGCTCGGCTTCGACATCGCCCAGCTCGCGGCCCTTCTCTATATGACCGGCGGCCTGCAGAACCCGTTTGCGATCCTGTTCCTCGCGCCGGTCATGATCTCGGCGACGGCCTTGCCGCCGCAGCGCACGCTGGTTCTTGGCCTGCTGGCGATGGGGCTGGCGACGCTGCTCAGCCGCTATCACCTGCCGCTGCCCTGGGCCGGGGACGACAGGCCGGTGCTGCCGGCCTTCTACCAGCTCGGCAACTGGGCGGCGCTCGTGCTCGGCCTCGGCTTCACCGGCATCTATGCCTGGCGTGTCGCCAAGGAGGCGCGCGACCTCTCCGATGCACTGGCAGCCACCGAACTCGTGCTGGCGCGCGAGCAGCATCTGTCGCAGCTCGACGGGCTCGCCGCCGCAGCAGCGCATGAACTCGGCACGCCGCTCGGCACGATAGCGCTCGTCGCCCGCGAACTGACCCGCCTCGCCCCGCCCGAGGGCGAGATGGCCGAGGATATCGCGCTGCTGCGCGAGCAGGTCGAGCGCTGCCGCGGCATCCTCGGCAAGCTCTCCAGCCTGCAGGACGAGGATGCCGGCCCGCTCGGCCAGCTCACCCTGCGCCTGTTGATCGAGGAGACGGCCGGGCCGCAGCGGCCCTTCGGCGTGCCCTTCGAGATCACCATGATCGGCGACAAGCCCGAGCCGGTCTGCCGCCGCAACCCCGGCATGATCTACGGCCTCGGCAACATCGTCGACAACGCCGTCGATTTCGCGCGTTCCACGGTGACGATCGCAGCCGAATGGAGCCAGAGCCGCGTCGTGCTGGTGATCGCCGATGACGGGCCGGGCTTTCCACCGGACGTGCTGATGCGGGCGGGCGACCCCTATCTCTCGCGCGGCTCCGGCGAAGGCCGCGCCGGCGGCGGCCTCGGGCTCGGCCTGTTCATCGCCAAGACGCTTCTCGAGCGGGGCGGCGCGACCCTGGAATTCTCGAACCGGCCGGCGCCGGCGAGCGGCGCCTCGATCCGGATCACCTGGTCCCGCGACGATTTCGAAGCCGATCTGCCCGTCGATGGGGGTACCCAGGCGCAAGCATCGGCATTACATCAGCTTAGCTGAGCAGGCTCCCAGGGACGCCGGCCGGCGAACTGAAACCCTCATACGCGCCGCCGCAGCGCGCCGAGAAGCGGCAAGGAGAAGACGATGCAGGATGCAGCGAGCGAAACCGACAGGGAAGGCCCCGCCGCCGACATGTCCCTTCTGCTGGTCGACGACGACAAGCCGTTCCTGACCCGCCTCGCCCGCGCGATGGAAGGCCGCGGCTATGCCGTGCGCATCGCCGACAGCGTCGCAGCCGGCATGGCCGCGGTCGAGGAAGCGGCGCCCGCCTTCGCGGTGATCGACCTGCGCCTCGGCGACGGCAACGGGCTCGATGTCATCGCCCGCCTGAAGGAGCGCCGGCCCGATGCGCGCGGCGTGGTTCTGACCGGCTACGGCAACATCGCGACCGCGGTCAGCGCCGTGAAGCTTGGCGCCTTCGACTTCCTCGCCAAGCCGGCCGATGCCGATGAGATCCATGCAGCCCTGGCCGCGCAGCGCGATGCCCGCCCGCAGCCGCCGGAAAACCCGATGTCGGCCGACCGGGTCCGCTGGGAGCATATCCAACGCGTCTACGAGCTGTGCAGCCGCAACGTCTCCGAGACGGCGCGCCGGCTTGGCATGCACCGGCGCACATTACAGCGCATCCTCGCAAAGCGCGCGCCGCGCTGATTGGTTCTGAATGCAAAAGCCCGCCGGACGATCCGTCCGGCGGGCTTTTGCTTGCGTCTTGTCGCGGTCAGGTTGCGCGGGCCGGAACGAGGCGGGCGGTGCGGCGCTCGAGCGACACCGCGACGACGGCAAGGCCGAGCGCCAGCAGCGGCACCACGGCGGCAACCGGCGCAATCGCGCCATAGCCCAGCCCCTGCGTGACAACCGTGCCGCCAAGCCAGGCGCCGAAGGCGTTGCCGAGGTTGAAGGCGGCAATGTTGAGGCTGGACGCCAACCCCTGCCCGGCGCCGCCGGCCTGCTGCAACACCCACATCTGCAGCGGCGCGACCGTGGCGAAGGCGGCGGCGCCGAGCACGAAGGCAGCGATGATCGCACCGACTTGGCTATGGAAGGCGAAGCCCGAGGCGAACATCGCGACCGTCAACAGTGCGATCGAGCCGATCAGCGCCGGAGCGAGCCTGCGATCGGCCCAGCGCCCGCCGAGCAGGTTGCCGACGACGAGCCCGCCGCCGAAGACCAGAAGGATCGGCGAGACTGCGGCCTCGCTGAACCCGGCCAGCTGGACGAGGATCGGCTGGATGAAGGTGAAGACCGCGAAGATGCCGCCGAAGCCCAGCACCGTCATGACGAGGCCAAGCTGAACCTGCGGTCGAGCCAGCACCTTGAACTCCTCGGCGAGCGAGCCGGGGACGACGCGCTCGCGATCGGCCGGGACGAAGACGGCCAGGACGACGAGAGCGACGAGCCCGATCGCGGTCACCGCCCAGAAGGTCGAGCGCCAGCCGAAGGCGAGGCCTAGCCAGGAGCCGAAGGGGACGCCGAGCAAGGTCGCCAGCGTCAGGCCGGTGAACATGAGTGCTATGGCCGAGGCCTTGCGCTCCGGGGCGACGAGGCTGGTGGCGACGAGCGAGCCGACACCGAAGAAGGTGCCATGCGCCAGCGCAGTGACGATGCGGGCCGCCATCAGCCAGCCGAAACTCGGGCTCAGCGCCGCCGCAAGGTTGCCGAGTGTGAAGATCGCCATGAGCACGAGCAGCGTGGTCTTGCGCGGCAGGGTGCGGGTCGCGATCGTCAGCACGGGCGCGCCGACGAAGACGCCGAGCGCATAGCCGGTCATCAGCAGGCCTGCGAGGGGGATGCTGACGCCGAGATCGGCGGAGACCTGCAGCAGCAGGCCCATGATGACGAATTCGGTGACGCCGATGCCGAAGGCACCGACGGTGAGAGCATAAAGGGCGATGGGCATCGCGTGACTCCGGAAGTTATTCGGGTCCGGACATAGCGTCGCTCGCGTCTGTGAATTAGACTGCATGAAAGACCAGCAATTGTGAGATGAATTCACGATGCCGCGCAGCGAGATCAACCGGTCCGGCGAGATGGAGGTCTTCGCCCGCGTCGTGGAGCTCGGCGGGTTCTCGCCGGCCGCGCGCGCCCTTCGCATGACGCCTTCTGCGGTCAGCAAGCTCATCACCCGGCTGGAGGCGCGGCTCGGGGTCCGGCTGATCGTGCGCTCGACCCGCAAGTTCATGCTGACCGAGGAAGGCACGACCTTCCACGAGCGGACATTGCGCGTACTGGCCGATCTCGACGAGGCCGAGCGGGCGGTCGCAGCCTGCCAGATTCCGCGCGGGCGGCTGCGGATCAACACCAATGTCCCGTTCGGCCGGCATTACCTGCTGCCGCTCGTCCCGCGCTTCACCGCCCTGCATTCCGGCGTGCAACTCGACATCACGCTCAGCGACGCGGTCGTCGACCTGGTGGACGAACGGGCCGATGTCGCGATCCGTGTCGGGCCCCTGCGCTCGTCGCAGCTCGTGGCACGAAAGCTCGGCGAGAGCCGGATGGCGATCGTCGCCGCGCCGTCCTATCTGGCTTCGCACCCCGCCCCCAGCCATCCCGCAGCGCTCGCCGGGCACGATCTCATCACGTTCAACTTTGTCCGGCACAGCGATTCCTGGCCGTTCGTGATCGACGGCAAGCGCGGCGATTTTCCCGCGCATGGCCGCAGCACGGTCGGTGACGGCGAAAGCGCGCGCGAACTCGCACTCGCCGGCCAGGGCCTGACGCGGCTCTCGCTCTTCCATATCGCCGACGACATCGCCGCCGGCCGGCTCGCCCCGGTTCTGGAAGCCTTCAACCCCGGCGATGCCGAGGAAATCCATGTCGTCTATGTCGGTCATGGCGGCCGCCTGCCGGCGCGGGTGCGCGCCTTCATCGACTTCCTCGTCGCGGAAATCGACCTGCGTCGCTTCGCCGTCGTGCCAGGACCGGCGATGATCGAGGCAAACCGGATATCGGCTTCAGGCTGAGCCTTCAGGATCTTCGATCGAAGCCAGCCTGCCCGACGCAAGTCGCGCCAGGGCGATGGTCAGCATCTTGCGGCGCGCGGGACTCAAGCGATGGCGCGGCGGCTCGCGCAGCAACTCGCCGCCATAGGCGTCGGCGACGATCAGGCCGACATCGTCAGGCAGGATCTCGCGTGGGAACTCCGGCGCGACGGCGAAGAGGAAGCCGTCGCAATAGTCGCGATAATCCGGCCATTTGCCGTCGACGCGGTAGTCCGCGATGCCGGACTTGACCTCGACGACCCAAAGCTCGCCCGAGGGCGAGAGCGCGACGATATCGCCGCGCCGGCCATTGGCGAAAGTCATCTCCTTGACGATCGCATAGCCGCGCTCGCGCAGATGCCTTGCGGCGCCGCGGCAGACGATGCGCGTGATATCGGGCCGCGCCGGCGGCGGATTGAGGACGGAATCCGGAAGGGACATGCACGTATGTTCCCTCTTTGTTTTCGATGATGCAAGCCTCGGCTGCCGGCCTAAGGCAAATTCTCGCGCAGGATGATCTCGATGCTCGGCGGCGCCGTTCCCTCCAGCGCGGGACGGCCGGCGCGCAGGTTGGCGAAGATCGCGATGCAGCTCATCAGCGCCGCATGGGGATGCTGCGTGATGACCGCGTCCATCGTGCCGTCGAGGAGCAAGGCGCGCGTCGCCGGCGTCAGGCCGTGGCCGACGAAGACGACCTCCAGCTGGCGGCCCGCTTCCTTCAAGGCCCGCGCGATCCCCTCCGGCCCGCCGCCTATATTGTAGATGCCGGCGAGGTCCGGGTGCCGGGCGAGCAGCGCCTTGGCCTGACGATAGTTGCGCCCCTCGTCGTCGAGCCCTTCGCGCAGGCCGACCACCTCGATCTGCGGAAACATCTCTTCGAAGAGATGCAGGAAGCCCATCTCGCGCTCCTCATGGGCGCGGTAGCTCAGGCTGCCGGCGATCACCGCGACCTTGGCCGGGCGACGGCCGATGAAGCGGGCGACGAG
>SEEM01000364.1 GCA_004144595.1 Hyphomicrobiales bacterium | reverse complement strand
GCGACGCCGAATTGATGCAGTGGCGCATGCCACCATGGGTCGCCGGACCGTCCGGAAAAAGGTGACCGAAACGACGTCGACATAGATGCCGGGCTCCTTGTTATCCCAATACGCGTTCGCAAAAGGGCGTTCGGTCCCGTTCTTCTGGGTCACACGATACTGCTCCGGCGAGAGCGCCGCCAGAGCGTCAGGGTTCCTGATGAAATGGGTGTTCTTCATGGCTTTCTCATTCGAGATCCGATGTAGAACTTTCTTGCCGTCACGAATGGTCCAGACGTGGGCATAGCCGGCACGCGAGTCTTGCCTGTCGCGCCGTGCACGCCGGTGAATTCCCCCAGCGAGACGACGGTCTCGCCTTCGGCGATGAACTCGGTCGGCGCCAGCGAGAAGCCCGACCATTCGGCCATCAGCGGCTTGAACAGGCCATCGGCGACCCTTTCGGGCCGACGCCCATCGACCCTGTAGTGCCACATCGTCGTCCTTTCGATATCGGGCGCCATGAGGCCAAGCGCCCCGGGCGCGTCGCCGGTGGAGAGCTTGTCGTAGAAGTCGCGAACGATTTCACGGGCGGTGGTCATGGTCGGTCTCTGGCGATCTCTGACGGACGATGCCGTCTTCTGGCTTGGATATGTCCAGGCGCCGAAAGGAGGCAGCGTCCGGAAAAGGGGCATCAGCCGATATGCTTGACGAGGAACGTGCGCATCGCGGCGCCGATCTCGGCGGCGTGGGTCTCCAGCGCGAAGTGGCCGCTGTCGACGAAGCGAACGTCAGCCTCCGGCACGTCGCGCTTGAAGGCTTCGGCGCCCGGGGGAATGAAGAACGGATCGTTCTTGCCCCAGATCGCCTGCACCGGCGGCTGATGCTTGCGCAGGTAGGCCTGGATGGTGTCGTAGAGCGCGACGTTGGTCTGGTAATCGAGCAGCAGGTCGAGCTGGATTTCGTCGTTGCCGGGACGCGACAGATAGAAATCGTCGAGGTTGCGGCCGTCGGGCGAGACCTTGCTCGGATCGTCGACGCCGTGAGTGTATTGGAAGAGCGTCGTCTCGGGCGCCAGCAAGCCGCGCAGCGCGTCGCGATCTTTACCTTCAACCGCGCTGTCTCGCTGCTCGGCTCCTCAGCCGCCACCGCGATCATCGCGCTCATCCCCGCCATCGCCTCGCTCCTCGCCATTCCGATCCTCGGCGAGCAGCCGTCGCCAGCCGAAGGCATGGCGATCGCCGTCATCGTCGCCGGTGTTCTGCTCGCCGCCCGGCGGCCAGGTCCCACTGAACCGCCCGATCACAGAAGGGAAGTCCGATGATCCGCTTCTATTTTCAT
>SEEM01000363.1 GCA_004144595.1 Hyphomicrobiales bacterium | reverse complement strand
TCGGAATTGAAGAACTCGCGACGGCGGCTCTTCTGCGTCGCGAAGATGTCGGCGACCATATCCTTGAGTTCGCCTGAGAACCACTCCTTCAGCGGCACGGGGAAACCCATCTTGTCGCGCCGCTGAGCCAGTTCCGGAGGCAGGTCGCCGGCGAAGGTCGACTTGATGAAATGCTTCATCTGGCCGCCCTTGAACTTCAGGTCCGCTGGAATGGTCGCGGCGAACTCCACGACGGAATGGTCGAGCAGCGGGACGCGGGATTCGAGCCCATGCGCCATCGACATCCGATCCTCGACCTGCAGCAGGGCGGGGAGCAGGCACTTGAAGTCGAAATGCGTCATCGAGTCGAAATAGGCTTCCTTCTTCACGTTCCGCTCGGAATTGAAGATGGCCTGGAAGCGCGCGAAGACGCCGGCCCTGTCGAGCGCCGACCAGTCGACCTCGTCCTCCATGTCGACAGAGCGGTCGATGAGGCGGAAATAGCGCTCGTCCAGCGGGCCGAACAGGCCCTTGGAAAAGAGCTGGCGGATCAGGGGCTTGTATTCCTGCAGCACCGTCAGATGCGGAATGATTGATTCCGGCGTCACCACGAAATTGCCGCTCTTTTGGGTGCCGTCGATCGAAGCTTTCAGCGCCTGCTCGAGATAGGCGATCAGGTAGCGAGCGTAGCCGCCGAAGATTTCGTCGCCGCCCTGGCCGCCGAGGACGACCTTGACGTGTCGCGCCGCCAGTTCCGAGACCATGTATTGCGGGAACGAGCCGGGCCCGCCGACCGGCGTGTCGAGATGGTAGAGCACCTTCTCGATATTGTTGCGGAAGTCACCTGCCGTGATGTCGATCTGGTGCAGGTCGATGCCCCCGTCCCGGCAGGCTGCTTCGGCATAGGCGCTTTCGTCGTAGCCCTCGAACTCGGTGAACTTGCCGTGGAAGCCGATGCGGCCCGAGGCCTCCTCGCGCCCGGCCAGGATGCCGATCAGGCTTGAATCGATGCCCCCGGAGATATAGGCGCCGACGGGCACGTCCGAGCGCAGGTGGACCTTGATCGACTCGGCGAGGCGGCCTCGCATCTCCTCGCCGAACCAACGTGGCGTATGGTCCCAGTCGATGTCGTAATGGACATCCCAGTAGCGGAACACCTTGATCTCGCCGTGCTCAACCGTCAGGGCATGGCCCGGCAGCAGCGTATGGATGTGCTTGAAGAGAGTGTTCTCGCCGATCGTGTACTGGAAGGTCATATACTCGGCCAGCGCGTCCGGATCGGTCGCGACCTCCGGCAGGACCGGCAGAAGCGCCTTCATTTCCGAGGCGCAATAGAGC
>SEEM01000362.1 GCA_004144595.1 Hyphomicrobiales bacterium | reverse complement strand
CCGGTATGCGAGGTATGGCCGACGATTTCCAGGCAGGCGCCCTTCTGGCGGGAGCGCGTCGCGATCTGGCTCAGCCACATCGGGTAAGGCTCCGTAATCTGGCGGTCGTCGACGAATTGCGTGGTGCCGGGCTTGAACAGGAGCTTCACCATCAGGCGGTCGCTGGCCAGCCCGTAGTCGATCAGGTCGCCGAAGGCATCGACCATGTCCTCGCGCCGGGCGAGCTTGCTGGCGGCTAGATAGGTGCCGATCCTGACGCGGTGCTGCTCGCCGCCCGGCAGCTTGCGCGCCGTGCGGTAGAAGGCGAGCGCCTCGCGGAAATGTTGGGTCTCGTAGGCGAGGATGCCGTCATTGATCAGCGCATTGGCCGTCAGCTTTTCGACATAGCCTGGGTCGATCTGGTCGCCGAGCTTCGTGCCCTGGCAGGTCTTGATGTAGGCGTCGGTCGCCTGATCCTTCGCCCAGAGCGGAGAGTCCCGGTAATAGGGCGTCGGCGTCGCGTCGACGCCTTCGGTACGGGCGCGCGTGACGCCCTTCGAGACGATGCTGTTGGATTTGAGGTCCGCCAGCGTCAGGCAGATTCGATAGGCGTCGCGCGGGCCGTCGGCCACGCCCTGGTTGTTGACGGCGGTGAAGGTGCCGACCAGCACAACCGGCTTGCTGGCGAGCGCCTCGCTGTCGAACGGCAGGACCGTGAAGCGCGGGTAGTTCGTCCGGACGATCTCCATCAGGGTCGCCTGCATCGAGCGCGTCGCCGACGACTGCGCGCCCGAGGCGGCATCGATCAACGGGTCGATCACCAGCGCGACCTTCTCGCCTGAAACCGCCGCCTTGCCGAACAGGTCGTCGGCCGCCTTGCGCAGGGCCTCGGCGAAGGGCGTCGGGGTAGGGGGCGGTGGCGCTGTCTGGGCGCTCGCGGTCGCGGCGCCTGCCAGCAGGGCCAGGCCGAGCATGGCGATCGTGAAGTGGGCCCTGTCCGTCATGCCTCACCTTTCCGGCTTCGGCCGGGCTTGTCGCCACGGCACCCTTGCATCAGCGGCACTGCCGCAATTGTTCGCGCGCCGCCGGCGTGAGATCGCCGAGCTGCGCCCGCATCAGGAGTTCGGCACACTCGCCGGAGGCACGCCCGCGCGGTCCCGCTTCCGGCGGACGCGCTGCGGCGCCCGGCAGGGCCACGGGTTGGGTCGATCGATTGGGCGATAACGCTCCCGGCGCGCCGAGCCGCGCCGCCATCGCCTGCTCGACCGCACGACGCTCTTCGGCAAGGCGCTGCTTCTCGGTTTCGATCGCTGCAAGCTCTGCTTCCCGACGCGCGAGCTCGTCGGCAAG
>SEEM01000361.1 GCA_004144595.1 Hyphomicrobiales bacterium | reverse complement strand
ATTTCCACTCGCGCTACGAGTTCCTGCCGGTCCCGGCCTTCGAGAAATCCTATGAGGTGGCGCGGATGATCTGCACGCTCGCGGCAGGGCGAACGTGAACCGCCAGTTCAGCGGACCGTGATGTCCCGGACAGGGCCTGCCCGCCCGATACCGCCGCCGATCGTGCGACGATCCCGGCAAGCCAACTCCTGAGAACTCCCGGCGTCCCTGCAATGGCCTCGCGGCGCATCCTCATGCTCCTGCGGGCATAGAAATCGATATCGATCGAGCCATTCGATCGACGGACGATCGTATCGCCGAAATCCCGTGCCATGACCTGCTCCCTTGCTCGTCATGGCCAGCGTGGCGAAATCCGCGCAGCGGCGCTTGGTGGAAAGCTTGCCGCCTTCTTGTCTTTTCCCTGTTTTTCCGTTCGCGCTTCCGGCCGCGATATCTCTCGCTTCTTCTCCTATGGTAAGCACGGGCATGCGCTATCGCTTCGGAGCTTTCCAACTGGTTCCGGAAACGCGGGAACTCCTCGCGGCCGGACGACCATGCGCGATAGAGCCGCAGGTCTTCGACCTGCTGCATTATCTGGTCCGCGAGCGCGAGCGCGTCGTCTCGCAGGACGACCTGATCGCCGCGGTCTGGCAGGGGCGCATCGTCTCGGATTCGGCGATCAGCGCCCGGATCAGCGCCGCCCGCGCCGCGATCGGCGACGACGGCAAGCGCCAAGGCTGGATCCGGACGGTGCCGCGGCGCGGCTTCCGCTTCATCGGCAAGGTCGAGCCCGCGGAGACGGCGCAGCGGGAGTCCGCAGTTCCCCCTGATCCGGACAGGCTGCACCAGCGCGTCGCCTTCTGCCGCTCCCGCGACGGCACCCGCATCGCCTATGCGACCAGCGGGACGGGCTACCCGATGGTCAAGGCCGGGCACTGGCTGACCCATCTCGAGCATGATTGGCACAGCCCGCTCTGGCGGCCTCTGCTCGACCGGCTCGGCCAGCGCTTTGCGCTCCTGCGCTACGACCAGCGTGGCAACGGCCTTTCCGACTGGTCGGTGACCGACTTCGCGCTCGAACGCTTCGTCGAGGACCTCGAAGCCGCCGTCGACGGAGCCGGGCTCGGACGATTCGCGCTCTATGGTCGATCGCAGGGCGCGCCGATCGCGCTGGCCTATGCAAGGCGGCATCCGGACAGGCTGAGCCACCTCGTGCTGCATGGCGGCTTCGTCAAGGGCCGCATGGTCAGGTCGGGCGCCGACCGGGAACAGGGCCAGGCGATCCTCACGCTCATCCGACACGGCTGGGGCAAGGCGAACAGCCCGTTCATCAAGGCCTTCGCCACGATGTTCATCCCCGACGGC
>SEEM01000360.1 GCA_004144595.1 Hyphomicrobiales bacterium | reverse complement strand
TCGTCGGCCTGCCCGCCACGGGCTGCGGCAAAGCCGGCCGGGCGCTTGCCGGCGATCCTATCCTCGCCCTCGACCTTCGGCATGGGAGCCGGTTCGCCCGTCGCTCCCTCGCTGGCCTTGGCCTGCGTGACTGGTGCGGGAAGAGCCGGAGCAGGCTGCGGCAAGGCGAGGCGCGGTGCCGGCGCGGCGAGCGCCGGGAGCGCCTCGCCTTCGCCGGCGAACAGGCTGCCGATCAGGCAGCCGGCGGCATAGGCGAGCAGATAGAGCAGCGCGGTCTCGATCCAGAACGCCACCTGATCGTTGACCAGCCGGAGCCAGACCAGCGCCGCCAGCGCGGCCCAGAGCACGGCGAGGCCGATGACTGGGCCGCTGGCGAAGCCACGCGGGCCGCCGCGGCCGGTCAGCCAGCCGAAGATCAGGCCCATCCCGAAGGCGGCGAGGAGAAACCAGGCGAACTGGGTCGCGAGATAGAGCATCGCCCCCTCCTTACTTCGCCACAGTGAACTGGACGCGGCGGTTCTTCACCCGCGCTTCCGGATCGCCATGGGCCACCAGCGGCCGATCGGTGCCGTAGCCCTTGACCTCGAGCTGGGCCGGCCCGATACCGCGACGGATCAGCTCCTCGCGGACCCGCAGCGCCCGCCGGCTCGACAGATCGAGATTGTTGAAGCCGCTGCGCTCGCCGTCGAGATTGGCATGGCCCTCGATGGTGACACGCGTCGCCGGGCACTGCCTGAGGATGGCGGCAGCCTCCGACATCGCTCGCTCGGTCACCGGATCGAGCGTCACCACCGCCGTGCCCTGGCCGAACATCACGTAATAGCGCTGGGTCAGCGCATCGAGCTCGTTCTGGCAATTGCTCGGCGGATCGATCACGCAGCCGGTCTGGCGCATGCCGATCTCGGCCTTGCCGGAGAAGCTGTCCGGCAAGCCGCTCGCCAGATTGGTCTGGACCTCGTCGCGGATCAGCGCGCGGCAGGTCAAACCGCGGACATTGACCTCGCGATCGACCACGCTGGCCGAACCCAGATCGAGCCGCAGCAGGTCCTGGACCGCCCCGCGCGCCGCGACCCCGAATCCGGTCGGCGCCGCCGGCAGGATCTCGGTCTCGTCACTGATGCGGCCGCGCAAAGGCGAAGCCTCGATCAAGGCGGCGATCGCGTCCTTGGCCGCGGCGTCGGGCAGATAGCCGCCCAGATAGCCGCCGGACTTGTCGATCGAGGCGCTGAAGCCATAGCTGCGCAGGGTGAGCGCCGGCCGGCCCGAGAGCGAGAGCCCGGCTGGCAATGCCTTGCCCTTCAGCGCATCCTCCAGGGCCTGCCAGCCGGCTCTGTCCGCGGCCGCGCCGG
>SEEM01000359.1 GCA_004144595.1 Hyphomicrobiales bacterium | reverse complement strand
CGGAAGACGGCGCGGAACTTCAATCCGAACATGGCGACGGCCGGCAAGGTGACGGTCGCCGAGGTCGAGGAGATCGTCCCGGTCGGCTCGCTCGATCCGGAGGCGATCCACACGCCCGGCATCTATGTCGACCGCGTCATCAAGAGCACGATCAACGAGAAGCGCATCGAGAAGCTGACCGAGCGCAAGAGGGAGGCAGCCTGATGGCCTGGACCCGCGAAGAGGTCGCCGCCCGCGCGGCCAAGGAGCTGAAGGACGGCTTCTACGTCAATCTCGGCATCGGCATCCCGACCCTTGTGGCGAATTACATCCCCGAGGGCGTCGACGTCACCTTGCAGTCCGAGAACGGCCTGCTCGGCATCGGCCCGTTTCCCTATGAGGGCGAAGCCGATCCCGACCTGATCAATGCCGGCAAGCAGACGATCACGCTCCTGCCGAGCTCCAGCTTCTTCTCCTCGGCCGATAGCTTCGCGATGATCCGCGGCGGCCATATCGACCTGACCATCCTTGGCGCCATGGAAGTGGCCGCCAATGGCGACATCGCCAACTGGACTATTCCCGGCAAGATGGTGAAGGGCATGGGCGGCGCGATGGATCTCGTCGCCGGCGTGAAGAAGGTCATCGTCGTGATGGACCATGCCAACAAGGCGGGCGAATCCAAGGTTCTCGAGCGCTGCTCGCTGCCGCTGACGGGCGCGGGCGTCGTCGACATGATCGTCACCGATCTCTGCGTGATGACCTGCGACAAGGCCAATGGCGGCGGGTTGACCTTGATCGAGCTTGCGCCGGGGGTCTCGCTCGACGAAGTCAAGGCCAAGACGGCCGCCCCCTTCGGCGTCGCATCAAGCCTCGCAAAGGCCGCGTGAGCGGGCTTCTCCGCGCAAGGCCGGCGACGACCCCAGCCATGCTGGCCGCGTTCTCGGACGCGGCCACGCTGCGCCATGCGCTCGCCTTCGAGGCGGAGCTTGCACGCGCCGAAGCGGCCGAGGGCCTGATCGGCACGGAAACGGCCGACGCCATCGTCGCGCTCTGCGCAACCGTCGCGATCGACCCCGCCGAGCTGGCGGAGGAAGCGGCGCTCGCCGGCACGCTGGCGATCCCGCTGGTGGCGCGCCTGCGCGCCGCCTTGACCGGCGAGGCGGCCAAGGCCCTGCACAAGGGCGCAACCAGCCAGGACGTCGCCGACACCATCCTGACATGCCAGATCCGCGCTGCCGGCGGGCTGCTCGACGCAGAGCTGGCCCGCATCACGACGGCGCTGGCCGCCCTCGCCCAGCGCCATGCGGCCACCCCTGCGATAGGCCGAACGCTCCTTCAGGATGCTTTGCCGATTGGCTTCGGCCTGCGCATCGCGCA
>SEEM01000358.1 GCA_004144595.1 Hyphomicrobiales bacterium | reverse complement strand
CCTGTTCCACCGACAAGCTCTAGAGGCCCCGCCAGCATTGTTCACATGCTTTATTCGGGATCAGGCATAACCTGATGTTATTGCGCGCCAGCGCTCAAACCGGCCGGTGGCGCAGATACCAAAGCGCGAAGGCGCCGGACACCGCCAACTGGCCGGCGACCAGCAGGAAGGGCCAGTCGAAGCTGCCGGTCCGGTTCGCGATCACGGCGAAGGCCAAAGGCCCGCAGATCGAGCCGACGAAGCCGAACAGGCTCGCGCCGGAGGTCACGTCGCCGATCAGGGCCGGCGGCGAAACCCGCGCCAGCTCCGCCATATGGACGCCGTTCCAGCCCATCGATGTCGCGCCGACCAGCGCCATGCAGGGATAGAGCAGCCAGGGGTTCGTGCTGCCCATGCCGATCAGCAGGGCAATGGTCGAGCCCGCGGCCAAGGCCAGCAGACAGAGCAGGTGCAGGCCGCCGCCCATCCGGTCCGCCAGCCAGCCGAAGAAGATGCGCGCCAGCGTGCTGGCGACGAGAAGGGTCGCGACCAGATGCCCGGCCTGTGCCAGCGTCTTGCCGTGATGCGTGACCATATAGGTCGCGGTGAAGGCGGTGATGCTTGCCTGCGTGATCGAAAAGGAGACCCCGAGCGCGGTGAGCATCGGCAGCGCGGCATGCGAGCTCAGGACCCGGGCCGAGCGCGACAGCGACGAGGGCGACAGGAACATCCGCGCCCAGGCCCGGTTCTGCGTGCCCTTCTCGGTGTCCATGCTCCTTCGGAAGGGTTGCACGGCGAGCGCGCTGCCCAGGACGATGACGATCACGGCCCATAGCGCGCCGACGAGGCCGAACCCTGCCACCATCGGCGCGATGGCAAAGCCCGCGATCGCGCCGCCGAGCGGAACGCCGGCCTGCTTGATCGAGAAGACCAGCGTCCGGTGGCCAGGCGGCGCCGTGCGCATCAGGATCTGGCTGCCGGCCGGGGTATTGGGGGCGAGGCCGAGCCCGAGCAGCAGCGCACCGGCAAGGCCGATCATCGCGAAGGGCTGCGACAGAAGCAGGAGCCCCGCCGCGACGAAGGCGAGCCCGATCTGCAGTGCGCGGACCGGCCCGTGATGGTCGAGCATCGGGTTGCCGCAGGCAAGGAACCAGCAAATGCCGACCGAGACCACGGCCGAGACATAGCCGATGCTTTCGGGAGCGAGGCCCCAGCGCAGCGTCAGGAGCGGGCCGAGAAGCGGAAGGGCGGCCCCGGCGAAGGAGCTCACGACCTGGACGAGCAGAGTGGCGCTGAGCGCGCTTCCCCACAAAGGCAGCTTCAAGGCGGTTCCCCCGATCCCGTCGCCGCGCGCCTGTCCCGCTTCTGAGGTGAACGGGTGAGGGC
>SEEM01000126.1 GCA_004144595.1 Hyphomicrobiales bacterium | reverse complement strand
CCGGCATCCTGCGCTACGCGATGCGTCGCGCGGGCATGAAGCTTGGAGCTTCGCAGAGCGGTACCGAGCGCCGCCAGCTGCTGTCTCAGTCGCTTAAGCGCGGCTGGGATGAGGCCAGGGCCGAACTGGCGGCTCTTCAACGGTTGCAGGCCGTTATACTGCAAGAGCGCGACAAGCGACGTCCCGACGACATCGTCGTCCAGGATATCAGCTCACAGCAAGAGCCGTCCCTGACCGCCCTCACCCCTCTCCGGCTTCACTGAGGGCTCAGATATGAACCGCTCTTTGCTTCATCCTGTCATGGCGCCCTCTCAAGCCCTGCCCAGCGAGGCGTCTTTGCCCTCGCCGTCTCTGCTGAGCCCAGCCGAGCTCGCGCAAGCCTACCGGGACTGGCTGTTTCGCCGGGATCGTGCCGGCGCGCCCGTCTCTCTCTTCGGGGAGAGCAAGCAGTGACTAGCACCCTGCGCCATAGACGCTCCTCCCCAGGCACTCGGCTCACCGAACTGCGCCCTGCCCCCACGATCACCCCGCTCAGCCTGTTGAGTTCGGCACTGGAGCGCGGCGCCGACGAACATGTCCTGTCTCAGCTAATCGGTTTTCACGAACGCAGCCGCGCAGAAGATGCACGCCGTGCCTTCGAGGCAGCCCTCACGGCCGCCAAAGCCGAGCTCCCGGTGATCGCAAAGACGCAGATCGCCAGCATCGGCGTCAAGCACTACCGCCATGAGGATCTCGCCGAGATCGCCCGCACGATCGCCCCGGTGCTGGGGCGCCATGGCTTGGCTTACCGCTTCCGTTCTCGGACGGAAGGCGAAGCGGTTACGCTGACCTGTGTCATCTCGCACCGCGACGGATACAGCGAGGAGAACAGCCTCTCGGCTGGCGCCGATCATAGCGGCGAGAAGAACGCGATCCAGGCGATCGGATCGACGCTGACCTATCTGCAGCGGATGACGCTGAAGGCAGCGCTCGGTCTCGCCGCTGCCGATGACGATGACGGTAAGGCGGCCGGGACGGTCGAGACCATCACCCGCCAGCAAACCCGAGAGCTTCTCGCGCTGATCGACGAGGTCGGCGGCGAGCGCGAGGCCCTGCTGCGCTTCTTCAAGATCAAGGCTTTTGCCGAACTGCCGGCGCGCCGCTTCCGGCAGGCGCTGGTGATGCTCAATGCCAGGAAGGGACGAGCCTGATCATGCTCGAGATCATCAACTGCACACAAGGCTCGCCGGAATGGGCGCAAGCGCGCCTGGGCATCCCGACCGCGTCCGAGTTCGCCTCGATCCTGACCAAGGGACGTGGCGGCGCCGAGAGCCGGACCCGGCAAACCTATCTTTACAAGCTCGCCGGCGAACGCCTGACCGGCGAGGTGATGGAGGGCTTCACCTCACCGCATATGGAGCGCGGCAAGCTGATGGAGGAGGAAGCCCGTAGCGCCTACAGCTTTGTCACCGGCCTGGAGTACGAGACGATCGGCTTTCTGCGCCGCGGGCGAGCCGGCGCCTCGCCCGATGCGCTGATCGGCAAGGACGGCCTGCTCGAGATCAAGACCAAGCTGCCGCATCTCCTGATCGAGGCTCTGCTCAAAGGCGAGTTCCCGCCTGAGCATAAGGCGCAGTGTCAGGGCCAGCTCTGGATCGCGGAGCGCGATTGGATCGACCTGGCGATCTATTGGCCCGGCCTGCCGATCATGATCACCCGGGCGCAGCGTGACGAGGCTTTCATCACCGAGCTGAGCGCCACCATCACACAGTTCAACGAGGAGCTCGACCGGATCGTCACGCAGGTCGCGGCCTACGGTCGCCTGGAGGCAGCCTGATGGGTGCGCGACGCGAGTTCAGCCGCAGCCAGAAGGTCGCCATGCTCAAGCGAGCGATGGACGCACGCGGCTGCATCCGCTGCGAAGGCTGCGGCCTCAACGTCTCCGGCAAGGTCGTCGAGTTCGACCATGTCATCGCGGAAGCGCTGATCCTCGACAAGACCAGAGAGCTTTCGATCGATGACGGCCGGGTGCTCGGCCGGGACTGCTGTCATCGCGCCCCCGGAGCTAAGACCGCCCGAGATCTCGCCGTCATTGCCGAGGCCAAGCGACGCGAGGCCCGTCATCTCGGGATACGGCCGCTGACCTCACGCGGTTTCCCCAGGACTGCTCCGCAGCTGAAGGCCTCTCGCCCCCTCGCGAAGCCAGCCAGTTGGCGCCGCGATGATCAATGATCCCAATTGCTCGATGGAGTTTGCATCCGTGTCTTCGACGACGTCTTATCGACCGCAGCGTAGCCGCTGGCCGTCCTTTGCAATCGCCATCATGCTGGCCAGTGCTCTCAGCGCCTGCACCACTCGTACCGCCATGCGCTTCGACCGCTACGACGGCCGCAGCGATGCCGGTGCCGTCGCCCAGTTCCAGCAGGACGATGCCATCTGCAAGGGTGAAGCCGCCAAGGCCCAGGCCATGGCGGCTCCGATCCATATGGGCCGCAGTCTCGCCGATGCGATGGAAGCCGGGATGCTGGAAGGTCAGCGTAACCAGGCGCTGCGTCAGATCATGGTCGGCTGCATGGCCGGTCGAGGCTACAGCATGAGCGTCGTGACGGTTCAGCCCTAGCACCAATCGCGTCATGCTCGGACGGCCTGGAGCTCATCTTAGTCAACCGCGAGGGCTGCAATCCAAATAGGCCAAGTGGCGCACAGCGCGGCGACAAGCGCTCGCTTTTTCTCGCCGCGGCGAACCATACAAGGCACGGCTTTCGCCGGCACGTAGACGGTCACGAACAAAAAGGTCAGAGGAATCCAGAGCACCGCCCAAACCGCAGCAATGCCGGCGAATGCCATTTTGCGGAAAGCTGCCTTCATGACGACCTCGATGCGTGACCCTGCCGCATCGTCAGGCTTTGGGTCGGCGCCGCCATCCCCCATTTGGCAGGCGAGAGGCTTTAGGGTTAAGCCCTGAGAACCCGCTCCTCATGACAAAGCAAAACGATCGCCTTGTTCAATTTATCGATGCGATGGGGGCCAGCATGTTGGAGGCGCAGCGTCGTTAGACGCTGCGCCAGATCATGGTCGACGGCATAGCTGCGAGGCTACAGCATGACCATCGTGACGGTGCAGCCGTAAGCGACGACAGCGTCGTGTCAGCCTGACGGCCGCACACGACTCTGCGGCCGTACGATCCGCTGCGGACGCTCACGGATCGTCGGCGTCTTCGCGGTCAGGTACTTCAGCGCCTGGCTGGTCGCATCGACCTGATCGTCGTTGCGTGCCAGCGGGAAGGCCAGGAGCTCAGCGAGATAATCGCCGAGCCAGCTGGCTTCGCGCGGCAAGAACACCTGCCCCGCCTCGAAGCGAGCCGCCTGCGCCATCAGCCGGGCTTGCTTATCGAACCGCGACTGCTGAAGCAGAGTGTACAAGGCACCGGTGCGCTTCAAGTCCTGAGACAGCGCCCGCCCGAGCTCTGTATCCTCGACCAGCGTCTGGTCAACTCCATGGCTTCCCGAAAGCTCGATCATTTTCCGCCGAAGCTCCGGTGCCTCCCAACGCCCCCGGACAAGGTCGATGAGATAATAGCTCTGCCCGATTGCCCCCCAGACCAGCCCGACCGACCAGTCGGAATGCTCGGCCTGGGTCGAAGCCGTGTCCCAGGAGGCAACCTTTAGATCAAACTCAGCCGGCCGCTCGTCATAATAGTGCAGCCAGTCGCGCTTGATAATCTGCCCTTCGGCCGGCAACGGGTTCTGCTGATACTGAGCCGAGAAGTTCAATGCGCCGAGATTGCGCTTGATCGCCTCGAGATCGACAATGCTGTCACGGGCTGGATGCATGATCTCGCCCTGGCGGCGCCGATAGAGCGCCTCTCGCCCTTGGCCGATGCGGTAGCAGCAATCGTCCGGTGCGATAGCGGGGATCGAGAGAACCTCCCAATCCTCCTTCTCCAGGACATGCCCTACCAGATCATCCTCATGCAGTCGCTGCATCACGATCACGATTGCGCCGGTCGCACGGTCATTCAGTCGCGAGTAGAGCGTGTTGTCGTAGAAGGCTTGAACACGCCGTCGAGCCGCCGCCGACAAGGCGGCTTCAAGCCCGTTGATCGGATCGTCGATGACAATCAGATCGGCGCCGCGTCCCAACACCGAACCGCCAATCGACGAGGCATAACGATAGCCGTGGTCCGTGGTGCGGATCTCCTGGCCCCGATTGGCCTTGATCGCGAAGCCCGGGAAGGCCCGACGATACCAATCGGAGGTCACCACGCTGCGGAAGGCCGCAGCGTGGGTCAGTGAGAGCTCCTGGGCATAGCTGATCGCCATGATCCGCTTGCGCGGATTATGGCCCATCAGCCAGGCGGTGAAGGCGATCGTCACACAGATCGACTTGGCCGAGCGCGGCGGGACATTGATGATCAGCCGCTTGCACTCCCCGCTCCAGACCCTCATCAGCTGATAGGCGATCGCCTCGATATGCCAGTTGTGCTGGTAGGCCGTGCCAGGCTCCAGCGTCACGAAGCACTGCTCGATGAAGCTCGCCAGGTCGCGGCGCAGGATATCGGACAGGGAGGCGGGCTCACTCATCACCGCCTCCCTCTGCAAGCGCCGCCTCACGGGCACGAAAGCGCTCCTTCAGCTCTTCTTCGTGCTCCCCATGGTCAACCTCAAGCGGCTGGGAAGCTGCCCGAAGTTTCTCCCGCAGCTCCAGATATTTGAAGAGATCGCGCTTGGCGGACGCGTCCCCCTTCATGGCACCATCGATTGTCTGGCGGATAATCACCTCAAGCTTCGTCACCGCCTGCGAACGCCCCTTGCGGGTCACCATGATCCGCTCAGCGAGCACGTCCTCGAACAAGCTCATCACATCTAGGACGGGCGCCGCCTTGCGGCGCCCGGACGGATTACCACTCTGCCCTTTCCGAAAACGGGAATGCTGCGGCGGCCTCTTATAGCCTACGGCGGGGGGTGCATTTTCACGCGACATGGCCCCCTCCAACGTTGGCGTCCGACACCTTGCAGGCACTGGCATCGTGCCCGCGCAGCCCCGCCATCTCTGCGAAGGTCAGCCCGGTCTCGGCGTGACGCGCCTCGACCTTGAACAGCGTCTCCCAGCGGCGGATCGCACCGTCGACATAGAGCGGGTCGAGCTCCATGACGTAGCCCCGGCGCTTGGTCTTGGCCGCGGCGATCAGGGTCGTGCCGGATCCGCTGAAGCTGTCGAGGATGATGCCCTTGGGCTTCGAGCAATCCTTGATCGCGTCCATCACCATGGCGCAGGGCTTCACCGTCGGGTGGCTCGCGAGCTCCGCCATCCGGCCCTTGCGGAAGCCGTTGACCCCCGCATAGCTCCACAGGGTGGTACGGTAGCGGCCGTGCTTGCCGAGCTCGATATTGTTGATGTGCGGAGCCTTGCCGGTCTTCCACAGCGTGATCAGCTCGGTCTGGCTACGATAGAGCGAACCCATCCCGGCATTGGCCTTGGCCCAGGTGATCACCGACTTCAGCTCGTCGAAGACGCCGTAGCCTGCGTTCAGCATCTCGTGCAGATGCGGGCCGTCGATGCAGCTATAGATCAGCGCTCCATCCTGAGATGCCGCCGCGATCTCGGCGAAAACCGCGTGCAGAAAGCTGGTGAACTCCAGCTTGTTCATCTCGCCGGAGGCCATCGCGAACTCGCGGTGCTTGAGCTTGCCCAAGCCGCCGACATGGCCGTTCACCTTCAAATTGTAGGGCGGATCCGTGAACACCATCTGAGCGAGTTCACCGCCCATCAGCGTCTGATAATCGCCCCGCTCGCGCGCATCGCCGCACAGGATACGGTGCTCGCCCAACAGCCAGAGATCACCGCGCACGGTCACGGCGACATCCTGCAGCGCCGGCAACGCGTCCGCAGGATCGACCTTCGCTGCCACCGACACCTTGCCGTCGAGGATCACGTCGATCTCACCGACCTCGAAGCCGATCACGTCGACCTCAAAATCGAGGTCGATGAGCTCACCCAGCTCCAGCTTCAGGATCTCATTGTCCCACCCCGACAACTCGGCCACGCGATTATCCGCGATCCGCAGCGCCCGGATCTGCTGCGGGCCGAGGTGATCGATGCAGATCACCGGCACCGTCTTCATGCCGAGAAGCTTCGCTGCCTGATAACGACCGTGCCCCGCGACGATCTCGCCATCGGTGGTCACGAGGATCGGCGTCGTGAAGCTGAACGCCTTGATGCTCTCAGCGATCAGGTGGATCTGCTTCTGCGAATGCGTCCGCGCGTTACGCACCGACGCCTTCAGATCCGACAGGAGCCGCTGGCTCACCTGCGGGGCAAAAGCCGCCGCGGCGCGGGCGAGCGCGGGATCCTGTGCGGCAGGTTGGACGCGGCGGCGAACACGCACCTGCGACGCAAAGCGCGACCCGTCCAGTTCACCCGGAAGGCCTACACCTTGCCTAACGAGGGCTGCTCACTCAGAGGTGATGATGCCTCAATTAGGAGTGCCGAACACGATCTGATCGGTCTCGGCGGGCGTCGCGAACATATGCGACGTCGATCCTCATACGACAACCGGGACCCGCACGCAAGAAATATTATCGAGTTAAAACAGCCCCTTAGGAGCATAGCCTCTCTTTGTCAGCCCTCGGTCCCGCTCACGGATAAGCTGCAGCCGGCGAGCCTTTAATTCGCTAGTAATTGGCTAAAGCTTGGCGCCCCGCTGGAGACGCCTGCGCGAGGATTCGCCCTAGCGTCCAGAGCGGTATTTAACAGTGGCATCTCCCGTAATTTCGGGCTCTAAGTCGGCGAAGACGCGCATGCGTACATCCATTGCCTTGGCGACATCCAGTCCAACGCGATCACGATCGCCAGGCTCGCCTGCTCGGCATGCGGTGGCCGGCCACCTTTCGGAAGCAGATGACCGGCCGCTAAGCGCGTCCGGCCGCCAGTCTCGACGAACGATCCCTAATTAACGCCCAGCGTGCCGGACGCCAGATAGGCGCCGCCGCACACCAACGTCGCAATCCAAATTGCCTGAACAGTATAGATCAGTCCCTTAAACGTCCGATCGCTGATCCGGATACGGCCAATCTCGGCCTCGTCTGTTTCATTCAGGTTCACGTTACGCCACTCTCCTATCAATGCGCGGCCTCATTCAAGAACTGGGCCGACGATTGCCGCAGCGGCCGATAGTCGCCCATATTATCCTGATAGGTATAATCATGAACCGTATCTTCGCGCCGCTGGCGCTCGCCTGCGTGCTCGCCGTTTCCGCCTGCATCTCAGCGTAGCGCCGGGTCGGCATCTATAGAGGGCCGGAAACAGATCGCCGCCGGCGCCCGCCAGGTCAGCGGCTAGACGGAATACAACTCCAACGCCGCCGAGGCATCTTAGCCCTCCCAGCCGCGGGCAAGGCGACCGGCATTTCCGTCAGCAACCGCCGGACCCTCTTCACCTTAGGCCTCATCGACACCAGTCGGCCGATATCCTTGTCGGCCTGATCATTCCGGTTACGAAGCGAATGAGTTGCTGTTCGGAGTTGAGTGGGAGAAGGCGACCTATGGTCTGAATTCTATCTACGGGCGGCTGGAGGCTATTGGCAAAGCGCTTTCAGAATTCTCTTCCAGCGAATAGGTCGGAAAACTCGGTGTTGGTGAAGCGAATTGAGGGCGCCCCGCCCGCGTCTGGGGCTCCTGGCCTTTTTTTCATCATGTAATCAAGTCGTAAATCTTGAAAGCTCCAACACAAAGCAGGATGATCCACGCTATCTCCAGCGCAAACACAGATAGAACGAACACGCTACGGATCAGCTTCAAACGAAGCTTGTGCCGAAGCATCTGTCTTATTCTGGTCCTTGCTCGTTTCAATCTGGGGCACCTGACAAGCTGTTTTGTATCTGGGGTCAAATTTCGAGCCAGAGCAGTTCGAATTGAGCCATGGCCCGATGGTCTGATTAATGCTTTCCTAACGTCATATGACGCTTATCGGTAGGCATGATGATACTCGCGACCTTCTGGCTTGCCGGACTGTATGTGTTTCTGCACCTCGCCGAGCAGGCGCCAACGCTCGACTAGCGGGCATCGCTTAGCCGTTGGGACGAGCTTGGCTCTTGGTGAGCCCGCTCGCGCGACGGCGAGCAATTTCGTAGCACGATAGTGTATGCACGCATAGCGTGCATTATCCCGCTGGCTTTAATTGATAACCGGTCGATCTTCGCTTTCCGCCCACAATCGGTGAGCGGTGGCGGTGGATATCAAGCCGATCATCGTAGATCGTGATCTTCAGCGGGGGCATGCCCGAATTGTCTAACTCCGAGTCCTTTGCCTTGGCCCTACACGACGAGGATGGGCTCATCATACGGGGTGGAGCGCTCATCGCAGCGTTGACCCTTAGCGTCGTGGGTGCGGATGATGCTGGACCACGAGGCTGAACATCCGTCACAATGGGCGACGATCGCCTCGATCGCCGGTAAGGTCGGCTTCATGGCGCCAACGCTGAGCGATGGGTCAGAAGGCCGAGGTCAATAGTGGCCGCAAGCCACGGCTGCTGGAGGAGCCAACCATGGCGGCGTGACGCAAGCCAAACGGCATCCGGCTAACGCGAAGCGGATCACCTTGCCACAAAACATCCCTGATCGTGACGAGCCGAATCCCTGCTGGCGGTTACTCGTATCCCTGCTCGCGATCATCTCAATCCCTGCTTCCTAAATCGCGACCGCGTTGGATATCGGCGTAAATACAAGGGCTTCAGCAGGATTAAGCTATGGTTTGCCCTTGTCGCAGCCGAGGATTCCCTCATAATTCCCTGCTAGCAGGGAATTTGGCCTCGCCTCAGTTTAGATCTATTGCGGTCGTTGCTCTCGTATCGCCCCTCCGCATTCTCGCTTGACAGCCGCCCCTCCCCCTCGTCATCTGCTCCTGTTCCCAGGGGGGCCTCGCTAGGAGGCTGAGATTCCGCCGGCCGGGCTGCAAAGCCTTAAGCAACGCGGTGACCCTCCGAACCTGATCCGGATCATACCGGCG
>SEEM01000357.1 GCA_004144595.1 Hyphomicrobiales bacterium | reverse complement strand
CATGGCGGCTGGATCGCGGCACGCATCGCCAAGCGCCCGCAGGGCGTCGCCTTCGAGCCCGGCGCCGTCGTGCCGTTGCGCGGCGTGCCGCACCGGATCGTGCACTGGACCAGGATACGCGGGGTCACCCGTGCCGCGCTCTCGGCCGAGGGCGAGCCGATCATCGCGGTCTGCGGCGAGGCGGCCCATGTCCCGCGCCGGGTCACGGATTTCCTGCGCCGCGAGGCGCTGGCCGATCTCGAGAAGGCAGTGCGCACGCATACCGCCGTGCTCGGCATCCCCGCGCGCAAGATCACGCTGCGCGACACCACCAGCCGCTGGGGCTCATGCTCCTCGAAGGGGCATCTCAGCTTCTCCTGGCGCCTGATCCTCGCCCCGGCGCTGGTGCTCGACTATCTCGCCGCCCATGAGGTCGCGCATCTCAAGGAGATGAACCACTCGCATCGCTTCTGGGCGCTGACGCACAAGCTCTGCCCGCGCACCGAGGAAGCCGAGGCCTGGCTCAAGCGCCATGGCGCGAGCCTGCACGGCTATGGCTGAGCCTCGAGCATTTTCAGGCGAAGCGGGTACCGGTTCGCGTGAAGAAAATGCGATACTAAAAAGTGCCGGCCGGCACGCCCTCGCGAATGACGCGCGAGAAGTCCGGGCTGTCGAGCGGCACGGTCCGCGCCTTCACGCTGATCTTGCCCTGCTGAACCAGCTGCTCCAGCGGCAGGTCCTGCCGGACCGCGCCGATGTCGCGCAGATAGCCTGGCAGGTAGCCGGAGAGCACGACGCGCGGATCGAGCGGCAGCGAAAACTGCCAGCCCGGCGCGACCGAGCCGACCAGCCGGTAGACCACCGTCGTGCAGTTCGTGGCGATCGTGTTGTACCAGCGCGGCTCGCGCGCCAGCCGGTTCACGTCCGCGACATAGGCGAGCAGCACGTCGCGCGCCCGCTCCGGCGAGATGCGCAGCCGGAACATCCTGACGTCCTCGCCGCGCGCATGGGTACGCAGGCCGACGATGTCGCGCTCGTCAGCCGCGACATAGGCCATCTCGTAGACCCGGAAGAAGCCGGCGAGCGAGGACCACTCCTCGCCCTTCTCGCGCCGCACCTCGATCGAGAAGGTGAGCGGGCTTGCGTCCGCGAAGGTGAAGCTGACGAGCAGGTGGGCGATCGCTTCGCCCGACCAGTAGGACAGGAACAGATCGACGCCCTCGATCCTGCTCAGATCGTAGCTGCGCGTCTCCCAGCGCTGGTCGTAATCGGCTTCGGTGCGCCAGCGGAAGTCGCGCAGGTTGGTCACGGTCAGGCGGTCGCCGTCGCGTGCAATCTGCGGCAGCCGGGCGAGTTCGGGAATCCAGTCCCGGTTGTGCGAGGGCTGCAGGCTGCCCCACCAG
>SEEM01000125.1 GCA_004144595.1 Hyphomicrobiales bacterium | reverse complement strand
CTTCGCCGGTCGGCACGCTGATCGGCATAGCGGGGCGCGAGGCAAACCGCGCGATGCCCGGCACATAGCTCTGCTGGGCATTGTCGCCATAGAGGTAGATGCGGGAAGCCCGCGCCGCGGGGCCGCCGAAGATCACCTTGCCCTTATCGAGGACATAAGCCGTCTCGCACATCCGCATGATGGCGGCCCAGTCATGCGTCACCAGCACGCCGGAAGCGCCTTGCGAAATGCGGGAGCGCAGCCTGCGCCAGCACTTCGCCTGGAAATGCTTGTCTCCGACCGAAAGAATCTCGTCGAGCAGGTAGACGTCGTAGCTTCCTGCTGTCGCCGTGGAGAAAAACAGGCGCGCAGTCATTCCGGCGGAATAGGTGAGAACCGGATCTTCGAAGCGGTCACCGAGCTCGGAGAACTCGTGGATGTCGAGAATCATCTCGGCCCGTTCGCGGGCGGAGAAGCCGTGCACGGTGAGCAGCCGGTCGGCATAGGAACGGCCGGTCAATTCGGGATTTCCGACGAGCCCCAGCTCATAGATGGCGGACATGGCGCCGTTGATCGCGACACGCCCGGTATCGTTGGCATAGACACCGCCGATGACGCGCAGCAGTGTCGACTTGCCGGCACCGTTGCGGCCGAGAATACCGACGAACTGTCCCTTGGGCACTTCGAAGCTGATATCGTGCAAGGCTTGAAAAACGGGCACGTTCTTGCCCGAGGCGAAGGCAAGCCGCCACGCATTGCCGCCGTCGACGAGCGCAAAACGCTTCGACACGCCTTGGCAGGTGATGGCTATGGCTGCTGGCATTGGTGAAATGGCTTGAGGTGAGTCATGAATCGAAGCGTTTGTGTGCCGAACGCAGCAGATTGTCGAGCTGATCGCTCCCGGCCTCGTCCGAGGCCTCAACGATTCGCAGCAATCCATCGCCGGTTACCACGCAAGGTTCGGCGATCTCGCGCAGCTTGGTGATCTGGCCGGGCGCGCCAAAAACCTGCGGCTGCGGCATGGGGATATCGGCTGCCCAGATGCGGATTGCTGTGTCCCCGAGCCGCGTGAAGGCGCCGGGATAGGGGCGGCCGACGGCCCGGACCATTCGGTCGATCGTTACGGCGCCGGCGCTCCAGTTGATCGCCCCGTCTTCCGGAATGCGCTGCAGACCGTAGCTAGGCACGCCTTCCTGCGCTGTGCCTTGGGCGGTGCCGGCCATCAGGGCGGGCAGGTGCCGTTGGGTCAGGGTGGCGCAAGCCCGCCGTGCCTCGGCTGCCAGCTCGGCGATGGTCGCGCGCGGCCCGATCCGGAAACGCTCCTGGCCGAAGACGAGGCCGTCATCGACGCCATCAGCCATTTCGAACAAGGTCACCCCCGTCTCGGCCATGCCGGACAGGATCGCCCAGTTGAGTGGTGCCCCGCCGCGCAGCTGTGGCAGCAGCGAGGCGTGAAAGCCGTAGCAACCCCGCGCAAATAGCTCGCGGACGCGCCGCGGCACCATATGGTACCAGCCGGCGACGACGCAAAGCGGCGGGACGCCCCCTGAGAAGTGCGTTAGAACATCGTCGTAGGTCGTGAAGGGAATGAGGGGCACGCCGTGCCGCTGCGTCCAATCCTGCAGGTCGACGGAGCGCGCATTCTTGATGCGTGTTTCGCTGTAGGAGATCGAGAAGCTCTCGCCGACCGCGACGATGCCGGCCAGAGCGACGCCGCAGCCCATAGCGGCCTCGGCGACAGCGAGCGTCACGTCGGTTCCGCCGAGCAGCAGCAGATTATCCGACATGGGAATGGTCCCCGTTCAAAAACACCCGGCACCATTGCTCGAAGGACAGGAAGGACCAGATCAGCAGCCGATGGTTCTTCTGGCCGGACATGTGCTCTTCAACGGTCTCGCGAATGAAGTCGGCATCCAGGTAGGCGCTTGAGACGAGATCCGAGCCGAGCAGCATCTCGCGGACATAGTCGGCATTCTCGCCGCGATACCAGGAGGCCTCGGGCGAGGAGAAGCCCTGCTTGCGCCGCTCCATGATCTCGGGCGGCAGGACATGTGCCATCGCCTGCCGCAGGCAGCTCTTGCCGCCGGAGAAGCCATCCTCGGCAAGCAGTTTCTTGCGCACGGCGTCCTCGTCGATGGTGAGCATGTGCTCGAGATCGGCGAGCTTGTGCTGGGCCGGCAGGCGCATTGCGAAATCGACGAGCGCATTGTCGAGGAAGGGAAAGCGCTCCTCAAGCCCGCTCGCCATGGCGAGCTTGTCGCCTACCAGCAGGAGGCCGGACAGGAAGGTACGGCACTCGAAATACAGCGCCGCGGAAATATGATCCTCCGGCGTCTCGAAGGACAGGCCGGGCGCAGCGGCATAGACCGAACGGAAGACGTCGAACATCTCCGCCTCGTCGTCGGCTGAGGCGCCGAAGAGCCGCTTGCGCTCCTGCGCCGTGGTCAGGCGTTGCCAGAACCCGTAATAGTTCGTGAGATAGTCGTCGCGGCCGAGCGAGCGGAAGACCCTGTAGTAGCGCCAGGGATAGCCGCCGAAGAGCTCGTCTCCGCCGGCCCCGGACAGGCAGACCTTGACGAATTTCGACGCCAACCGCGCGATGTAATAATTCGGATAGCTCATGCCGAGCCGCAGGTCTTCGAGATGCCAGACGACACGCGGCAGCGACCAGCGGATGTCGCCGGCGTTGATGACCTGTTCGTAGTGCTCGGTCTTGTAGCTGTATGCCATGAGTTCGGCATCGCGGCGCTCGTCGAAACCGGCCTCCGTGCCGCGGACGCGGCTCATCTCGAAACCGGCCGTGAAGGTCTGCATGCGCGGAATGTGCTGAGCGGCCAAAGCTACCAGCGTACCTGAATCCATGCCGCCCGAGAGATAGGCTCCGACCGGAACGTCGGAGACGAGCTGGCGCTCCACGGCCCGGCCCATCAGTGTCTCCAGCTCCGCGACGGCTTCGTCGGGGCCGATGGCGAGGGGCTTGGAGAAGTCGTAGTCCCAATAAGTCTCGCGCCGCTCGCCGGCATCGTCGACGACGAGGATTGTCGCCGGCGGCAGTTGCTCGACGCCTTCGAACAGGGTGTGCGGGCGAAACAGGTTCTGGAAGGTGAAATACTCCCGCAAGGCCGCTTCGTTGACCCTGACCTTGAACTCTGGATGCGCTAGGAAAGCCTTGATCTCGGAGGCGAAGGCGAGACGGCCGCCGGTGCGCCAGAGATAGAGCGGCTTCACGCCATAGCGGTCTCGCACGAGGAAAAGCCGCCGTTCGACGGTGTCCCAGAGCGCGAAGGCGGCCATGCCGTCGATCCGACGCGCAAGTTCGTGGACGCCCCAGATTTCCGCGCCGGCGAGCAGGACTTCAGTGTCGGATCGCGTTCGGAAGCGCCAGCCTTCCCGTTCGAGCTCCCGCCTGAGCTCGCGAAAATTATAGATCTCGCCGTTGAAGATGATCGTCCAGCGCCCATCCGGCGAATGCATGGGCTGGCTCGCCACCGCACGAAGGTCGATGATCGATAATCTGCGGTGGCCGAACCCGAGGGGCCCGTCCAAGTGCAACCCTTTGCCGTCAGGTCCGCGATGCGCGATCGCGTCCCGCATCGCGGCGACGATCTTGCCGTCGGCCGGCGCGCCGTCGCGGTTGAGATAGCCGGCAATGCCGCACATGGAGGCTGTCCTATCCCGCGGGCCGGCGTGCGACGACGGTGATGCCGGCTTCTTCCTTGCGCAGGGTCTCGATAACGAGCCCGGCCGCCTCGCACCAACTCCGAACTTCGTCGGGAGTCTGGCGGTGCGAGTATGTCGGCGTGAACCAGTCGAAATTGATGTGGTTCATCTCGTCGAGCGTCAGGTCCGGTCGGTAAAATGCCTTGCAGACATGCCAATAGAATAGGCGTTGGAGATTGATCTTGCCGCGGGGAATGCCGAGTACCTCGACATCTTCGGGGACGTCGATCTGGATATCGAGCTCTCCCAACGCCTGGCCCAGCTTCGTCAACGGCATCAACCGGTCCCAGGCAGCTTGGCCGTCGAGACCGGAGACGAGTCCCCGGATATAATCGTCCGTGAATTCGCGCACAGGCGACTTCTTGGCATAGACATAGATCGCATAGAGTCCGCCCGGCCGCACAAGCCGGGCCGTCGCCAGGATCGCGTCGCGCGTCGATGGCGTGTGATGCAGGACGCCTTCCGAGATGACGATGTCGAACAGGCCGTCCTCGAACGGCAGGGCCATCAGGTCGGCCTGTAGGAAGGCGCATTCTGATGTGGCGGCCGCGATGGTTTCGCGCGCGATATCCACGGCTGTCGAAATATCGACGCCGACATAGCGCATGTCCCGCCAGCGCGGAGCGAACAGCAGGGATGCTGCATTCCCGGCACCACAGCCCGCATCCAGGACGAGGGCAGGGCGACCGCCATTGTCGCCGAGTTTCGCAATGAGGTCGCCATAGCGCTCGGCAAGCCATGCCCCGATCGCTGTGCGCATTGCCTCCGACTGATATGTATCGCGTCGGCTCCATTTGAACGCAAAGGCATCGCGCGTTTGCGCCTGCCCCACATCGGTGACCGCGAGATCACGCAGCAGGCCCGCTGACATGCGCAGCGTCCGCTCTCTGCGCAACAGGGTTCCGCCCTCGGCTGGCAGGGGCCCGCCGAGCAATGTGTCGATCCAGGTCGATGTCACGTCAGAGATCCGAGAGCGGTGACGACACGGTCGATATCCGCCGCTGTCATGTGGTTATGCAACGGCAACGCGATGCTGCAGGCTTCGGTTCGGGTTGCGACGGGGAAATCGGCGGGATCGGTCTTGAAGGTCTTGCGATAGGCCTCGAGGCCGACGATCGAATGTGTTCCCGGCCGGCCGGCGATGCCGACAGCCTGGAAGTGCGCGAGTACGGCGTTGCGGCTGGCGGGCGCCCTGTCTTCGTCAACGAGGGCGACATAGGCCTGCAGGGCGTGAGGTTGGTCGGCAGGCCGCGCGGGCGCGGTGATCCAGTCGAATTGCTGCAGGCGTGCATCGTAGAGTTCGGCAAGCGCGCGCCGCTCGGCGATGAATCGGTCGAGCTTGCCGAGTTGGACTGTGGCGATTGCAGCCTGGACGTCGGTGAGGCGGTAGTTGAAGCCGAACACCTTGAATTCCGGCAATTCGTAGGGCTTTGGTCCGCGGTGGCGCACCTCTTCCGAAATGCTGGCGCCATGGTTGCGGTAGGTGTCGACGATGGCGGCGAGCCGGTCGTCATCGGTCGTGACGACGCCACCTTCACCGCAGGTGATGGATTTGCGGGGGTGCAGCGAGAAGCAGGCGAGCGCGCCCAGCCCCCCGGCTGGCTTGCCGCGATACTCGGCGCCGGCTGCACAGGCTGCGTCCTCGACGATCGCGACCTGATCCGGCAGGACGGCGCGCAGGGCGTCCATGTTGGCAGTGAGGCCGAAGAGATGCACGGCGATGACGGCCTTGGTGCGAGATGTCAGCGCTTTCGCGACAGCCGCCGGATCCAGATTGTAGCTGGTGGCGTCGATATCGACGAAGACTGGCGTGGCACCGCAGTGCACCACGACATTGGCCGTTGCAACCCAGGTGAAAGCCGGCACGATGACCTCGTCGCCCGGGCCGATGCCGAGTGCGACGAGCGCGAGATGGAGCGCTGTCGTGCAGGAGGTCACAGCGAGTGCGTGTTTGACACCATGACGCTTCGCGAAATCCTCCTCGAAGCGGCGGACCCAAGGGCCCTGGGTCAGCCAGCCGGATTCGAGAACGGTCCGCACGGCCTCGATCTCTTCCTCGCCCATGACGGGTTTGGCGATCGGTAGGAACGGAGCGGTCATCATAGTCTCCGGTTGTGCCGCGATGAGGCGGGACGGTCAGGAAGCGCCCTCGTTAGGCCGGACATCCTGCCGGTGCAAGCGTCGCCTTCATGCGGAAGCATTATGAAGGGGTGGCATATACAGGGCCGGCGCTTCAGGAGGCAGGCCGGCGCGGATGCGCTCGACAACCTGTTCGTATTTCGCGGCCGCGGCGTCTTGGCCGTGCCAGGCTAACGCAAAGGCGCGGCTGCGCCGTCCGAGCGCCAGGCGCCGTTCCGGCGCCAGCACGAGCGCACGCAGCGCTTCCGCAACCGATGTCTCGTTAGCGCTGACGAGCGGCGCTTCCAGAATCGGGCGGAGCGGCGGAAGCGGAGAGGCCTGCACTGGATTGAGGTGGCAGATGGTCGGCTTACCCAGCATCAACGCCTCGCGCGCATTGGCGCCGTAGCGGCCGTAGTTTAGCTGGTCGACGACGATGTCTGCCTGAACCTGCAGGAAGCGCACATGCGTGCTCGCCACGTCATGCGCGAAGATCAGCCGCACCGGCAGGCCTTCAGCCTTAAGCTGGTCTATGGCTGCTACGACGGCGCCGGTACCCTTGATATCACGCCCGGCATCGTTGCGGGAGGCGTAGTTGCCGACGGCATGGTAGACGAGGATCTCGCCGGGTTGCCGCTCGATCTTCATCGTTTCGGGGATGGCGATCCCGGGGTGCCACAGCTCCGGATCGAGCGCTGTGACGACAGGGCCATAGACCGTCTTCGGCCCGACGCGTTCGGGAGTGGCATGGTCGCCTTCAAGCCCTACCCAGTCGCACAGCAGGGACAGTTTCCTGCTCCAGGCCAGGTTCTTGGCGTCGTTGCAGACGTCGGGACGAAGTTCCCAGACACAGCGTCCGCAG
>SEEM01000356.1 GCA_004144595.1 Hyphomicrobiales bacterium | reverse complement strand
CCCCGCCTCATCCACGACAATGACGGTGTCACGATCGATGACTCGTTTACCCTCCCTGATCTCGGCCGCAAGCGGATCGAGCGCCAGCGCGTCGGCGAGCGCCACCCTCGCCTCCTGTCCAGCAAGCCGGGCCGCCCGCCAGGCCGGCGCCGCGACAAGCACCTGGCGCCGATCTGCGAGCAGGATATCGCGCAGCAGCTTCAGCACATATGTCTTGCCCGTGCCGGCCGCGCCTTCTGCGACACAGACGCCATCGGGACCGAGCATGTGACGCACCGCGTCGCGCTGCTCACTGCTGGCCGTACTGCCGGCGAGCACCGACTCGATCGCGGCCGGCTCAGGCCCCGTCCACGTGCCGCGCGCGGCAAGGGCCGCCTTGAGCAGCGCGTGCTCGTCACGGATCGCTTCCGCCGGCATAAAGCGCTGCAACTGATGGGAGAAGTACGGCAAGGCGATCAGTTCGCCTCGACGGGCTCGAGCACGTTCCAGGATCTGCGCCGGTGCCAGCCGCGTCTGGAACGTCTGCGCCTCGATCCGAAGGATATCCGCATGCGAGACGGTCAACTCGCGTGCATGAACATCCGCATGGGCGTCGCGAGCGGCCATCGCGAACACCGCCGGCGCGTCCGGCCATTTCCGCCGGCGCTCGGACTGAGCCTCGACCCGAGCCCAGATCGTGTCCAGATCGAAGCCGATCCCGGCCAACTGCGCGTGCCAGTCCTGCCGCAGCTGCGATAGTGGCGTCGCGCTGTCCTTGCGCGGCCGTGTGCCGAGCGCCGCGATCTCGGCAGCCCGTCGATTCTCAGCGCTCGTCAGGCCCTTGCGGTTGAGCTCGCCGACCACCGCGGCGCGCCGCTTGCTGAACAGCTCGCAGACCTCGCGAGGCACGCCGGGGATCTCGATTCCGATACCCTTGCCGATCGCAACGATCCCCATCCGCTCGCGCAGCAGCCGCACGAGCTCTGCCCGGTAGAGCGCCGAGAGCGCGTTCTTGTATGTGAGGAGGAGCCTGTTCTCGATTGCACCGAGCGAGCCGTCATCACGGACGCACATGTTGAACAGGACCGCATGGCTGTGCACCTGCGGATCGCGGTCCCGACTGGTCAGGTGGCGGTAGACTGCGACGAGGCTCTCGGCGGCCGGCATGCGCACCGCGCCTTGCTTGCCGCGGCGGTTCAGGATCAGCCCCATGGCGGCCGCCAGCCGTAGCGTCTTCTCGACCGCGTCGTCATGGATCGCGAGCAGAATGTCGCGACGTCTTGGTTCCGAGAGTAGCGCCAGCACCGAGATCACCTTCTCCGCCGAGAAGGTCAGATCGTAGGCGACCACACGCCGCGGGCCCCGACCGCGAGAGCGCTTGCCCGCCCGATCGCGGTTGGTGGTGACCGGCATGAT
>SEEM01000355.1 GCA_004144595.1 Hyphomicrobiales bacterium | reverse complement strand
GTTCGAGCGGGCGGAGGGCATGCATTACATCACGCCGGGCGGGCGGCGCGTGCTCGACGGCATGGCCGGGCTCTGGTGCGTCAATGCCGGGCACGGCCAGGTCAGGATCACCGAAGCGATCCGCGAAGCCGCCGGCCGGCTCGATTTCGTCTCCTCCTTCAGGATGAGCCATCCCGATGCTCGGGCCTACGCGGCGCGGCTCTGCGACTTCGCGCCGGAGGGCATCGACCATGTCTTCTTCGTCAATTCCGGTTCGGAGGCGGTCGACACCGCGCTGAAGATCGCGCGCGCCTATCATCATGCCCGCGGTCAGGCGGGGCGCACCAAGCTGATCGGCCGGGCCAAGGGCTATCACGGCATGGGCTGGGGCGGACTTTCGGTCTCCGGCATCGGCCGGCATAAGGCCGCCTTCGGGCCGCTCCTGCCCGATGTCGCGCATCTGCCTTTGCCCTATGACCGCGCCAGCATGGCCTTCTCGCGCGGCCGGCCGGAAGGTGGCCTCGCCGCGGCCGAGGCGCTGGAGATCCTGCTGCAGATCCACGATCCCCAGACGGTCGCGGCCGTCATCGTCGAGCCGGTCACCGGCTCGGGCGGGGTCTATCCGCCGCCGCAGGGCTATCTCGAACGCCTGCGCGCGATCTGCGACCGGTACGGCATCCTCCTGATCTTCGACGAGGTCATCACCGGCTTCGGCCGACTCGGCAGCCCCTTCGCGGCGCAGGCCTACGGCGTCAGGCCGGACCTGATGAGTTGCGCCAAGGGCATGACCAATGGCGCGGTGCCGATGGGCGGCGTCCTCGTCGCCGGCCACGTCTACGACGCCTTCATGGCAGGATCGCCCGAGACGATCGAACTCCTCCACGGCTACACCTATTCGGCCCATCCGCTCGCCTGTGCCGCGGGTCTCGCGACGCTCGACGTCTTCGCCGAGCAGGACATTCTTGGGCAGGTCGGCAAGGTGCTGCCGCTCTGGGAGGAGCGGGCGCACCGGCTAAAGGGCTCGGCCCATGTCGTGGACATCCGCACCGCCGGCCTGCTCTGCGCGATCGACCTTGCGCCGCGTCCGGGTGCCGATGGCGCCAGGGGCGGGGAGGCGAACAAGCTCTGCCTCGACGCCGGCGTGCTGATCCGCAATGCCGGTGACACGCTGGTGCTGTCGCCGCCGCTGGTCATCGCGCCGGGCGAGATCGAGGAGATCTTTGCCGCGATCGAGCAGGCGCTGGCTCGGATCGCCTAGATTCGACCAGCTGAGTCGTCCCGGGCGGAGCGAAGCGCGGACCCGGGACCCATTCCGGAACGCTTCAGGCATGGATCCCGGCATGGATCCCGGATCGGCGCCGCTTCGCGGCTTGTCCGGGATGACAGGGAGTTGCTGCCCCGCGAGGCGTCCCTCAGGCC
>SEEM01000354.1 GCA_004144595.1 Hyphomicrobiales bacterium | reverse complement strand
CCCATGACGTCAGGCTCTGCGCCGTGACGCTCGCCGGCGTGCTCGCGATCGCGCTCGCGGTCGATGCGCTGTCGAGTTCCTTCGATGCGGCAGCGCCTGGCGTCCTTGGTTCGCTCGCCCGCTCGCGGGCGCAGACGCGGGAAGCGCTGATCGCCCAGCTCGCCGGGCATCCGCTGTTCAGCAGCGCTCGCCGGCTCGGCGAGGCGGAACTGCGCGACTACGATCCCGCTATCCTGAAGCCGGCGCTGCGCGAGATCGGCGTGCTTCATGCCTCCGGGCGAAGCTGGCCCTGGCCGCCGGTCGACCCCGCCGCCGAGCGGCTTGCTGCCCTGATGGCAACCCATTCCGCCAGCCATCTGCTCGTGCTCGGCGAGGAGCCGCTCGACCTGCTGCTGGTCACCGTGCCGGTGGTGTCGGACGATCCCGCGACCGAGACGGCACTGGCGCTGGTGCGCCGGCTCCTGGCGAGCATACCGAGCAAGGTCCCGGCATGATCGAGATCACCAGCAACGACCGCAGGGCCGCCTTCGCCGTCACGGCAGAGGCCTATCCGGCCGACAGCCCTTATGTGCCGCCGAGAGCTGGGCGCGCGAGCGCAGCATGGCGGAGCTCGTCGGCAACTTCAACCTGACCGCGATGCAGCAGGCCGGCGTCGTCACCGGCGGCTTCGACAACGCGCCCTTCACCGACATGCTCTGGAGCCCGCCGCATATCGCGCGGCTGCTCGAGGCGAACGGCTATGCGCCGACCTTCCCGATGACGACCTTCCGGATCGCGCTGGCTGAGGTCGATCCCTCCGGGCTGCTCGGCGACAAGCAGCGGGCGATCCTCGCCGATCCCGATTATCGCTGGATGCCGATCGACCGCCGGCATTTTTCCGAGCGGCTGGAAGAGTCGCGCCTCATCCTCAATGACGGCTTCGATGCCAATCCGATGTTCGTAGCCCCGACCGCCGAGGAGTACCGCTTCCAGGCCGGCGACATGATGTGGGTGATCGACAAGCGCATCTCGACCGTGGTGCACCACAAGGGCGAGCCGGTCGGCGCGATCATCGCGATCCCCGATCTCAACCCGCTGGTGAAGGCGGCTGGCGGGCGGATCGGCCCGAGCTTCCCCTTGCGCTTTCTCTGGCATCGCTGGACCAACCGGCGCGCCGTCATCGTCTACCAGTCGGTCAGCCGCGCCTTCCATAATCGCGGGCTCAACGGCGCCATGCTCTACAAGGTGACGAGCGCGCTGAAGGCCGCCGGCTATGACGAGCTCGGCGGCACCTGGATTGCCGACGTCAACGGGCCGAGCCTCCGGCAAGCCGAGAAGGCGGGGGCTAAGCCGCTGCATCGGCTGCATCTCTTCGCCAAGAGCCTGCGGGGCTGACGACGATGCTCGACCGGGCCCTGCTCGAAGA
>SEEM01000353.1 GCA_004144595.1 Hyphomicrobiales bacterium | reverse complement strand
GGTTCATCCCCCAGTCGGAGCCGTCGCCGAGCAGGCGTTTGAAATGCGGCAGGTCGTGCGGCGTCGAGATGATCAGGACCTCGCGGATGCCGGCGAGCATCAGCGTCGACAGCGGATAGTAGATCATCGGCTTGTCGTAGACGGGCAGGAGTTGCTTCGACATCGCCAGCGTCATCGGGTGAAGCCGCGTGCCGGATCCGCCGGCCAGTATGATGCCCTTCATCGGTGCTGGTCCTTGACTTGATCCGAGAGGAGCCTTGCGACGCAAGCCCGGAGCGAGCTTTGCCACTCCGGCAGCCGTATCTCATGCGCGAGCGCGAGCTTGCCGCAATCGAGCCGAGAATTGGCGGGCCGGCGCGCCGGCGTTGGGTAATCGACTGTGGCGATACGGTTGACCACGACCGGCTTGCCGCCCTGCCGCTCGCGCTCGGCAAAGATCGCCTCCGCGACGTCGGCCCAGACGGCCTCGCCCGCAGCGCTCATGTGGAACACGCCGCGCAGGCTCGCATCATCGGCGCGACCGGTCAGGTTGCGCGCGACGGCGAAGATCGCATCGGCGATGTCGAGCGCGCTGGTCGGAGATCCCGCCTGGTCGGCGACGACGCCGACCTCTTCGCGGGTCTCGGCCAGGCGCAGCATCGTCTTGACGAAGTTCTTGCCGAACGGACTGTAGATCCAGGCGGTGCGCAGGATGGCATGGTTGTCGGTGGCCGCGGCGACCGCCTGCTCGCCGGCAAGCTTGCTCGCGCCATAGGCCGAGATCGGGCCGGTCGCGTCATCTTCGCGATAGGGCCGGTCGAGCCCACCGTCGAAGACGTAGTCGGTCGAGAGCTGGATCATGGGGATGCCGAGCGCGGCTGCCGCCCGGGCCGCTTCGCCTGCGGCCTCGCCATTGACGCGCATCGCAAGCTCGGGCTCGCTCTCGGCCTGGTCCACTGCCGTGTAGGCGGCCGTGTTGACGATGACGTCGGGCCTGGCCGCGCGCAGCGCCGGCGCGACCGTCCTGGGGATGGCGAGGTCGAGATCCGGGCGACGCAGCGCGATGACCTCGACGCCGACAGGCACGCGCTCCAGCATGGCGCAGACGACTTGGCCGGTCCAGCCGGTGACGGCGATGCGCAATGTCATCAGTCGAAATAACCCAGCAGCTCGGCGAGGCGCGGATGCTTGCGGTCCTTGTCGGAGAGGGTGAGGCCGGAGAGCGGCAGGCGCCAGTCGATGCCGAGGGCCGGGTCGTCGAAGGCAAGGCCGTGGTCGTTCTGGGGCGCGTAAGGAGCGGTGACCTTGTAGATCACCTCGGTGTCCGGCTCCAGCGTGACGAAGCCATGGGCAAAGCCGGCCGGCACCAGCACTTGCCGCCAGTTCTCGGCGGAAAGCTCGACCGTGACATGCTGGCCGAAGCTGG
>SEEM01000352.1 GCA_004144595.1 Hyphomicrobiales bacterium | reverse complement strand
CTGCGGCGGCCGATCCGGTCGGCGGCATGGACCGGTTCGATTCGCTGCCACCGGGCTCGCTGCCGAACTGATCGGCGATGGAGCTTCCTGGGTGGCTCGCAGAGCACGAGAACGACACGGCCTATGCGTGGGCGATCTCGGCATGGAAGCGGGCGGCGGCGCAGAACGGCGCATGGTTCGACGGCCGCAAGGCTGACCTCGTCGTCGCGAACTGGCCGCGCTGGTTCAAGCTGACGGCGGATCGCTTCGCCGGCGTCCCGTTCCGCCTGCTGAAGTGGCAGGAGATCGTCGTCAGGCTGCTGGTCGGGTGGAAGCGCCCGGCGGATCACGTCGATCCGCAGACCGGCAAGCCGATCATCTATCAGGTCCGTGTATTCTCGCGGCTCCTGCTCTGGGTGCCCCGCAAGAACGGCAAGAGCGAGTTCCTCGCGGCGCTTTCGCTGCTGTTCTTCGTGCACGAGCGCCTGGTCGGGTCGGAGGGCTATTGCTTCGCCCGCGACGAGGACCAGGCGAAGATCACCTTCGGCCGCATGAAGAGCATGCTTCTGAAGGACCCTGCCTTGACGGGTGGCGCCACGCCGCGCGTCACGATGACCTCCAAGGGCATCTACGTCGCGGAGACCGCGAGCGGCTTCCATCTCCTGTCCGGCAAGCCGGACGGCAAGCATGGCCGCATGCCGCAGGTCATCTGCGGTGATGAGATGCACGAATGGGACACCCGTGACCTGGAGGATAACCTCCGCCAGGGCACGGGCACCCGCCTGCAGCCGGTGGAGCTCTACGCCTCGACGGCCGGGATCAAGAGCCGCCTCGTCGGCTTCGGCCTCTGGGAGGAAACGCTCGGCATCCTCGACGGCACCTTCGAGGACCCGTCCGCGCTCGCGGTGGTCTTCGCGGCCGGGCCGGATGACGACTGGCAGGACGAGACGGTCTGGGCGAAGGCCAATCCGACGATCGGCCTGACGCCGACCTGGGATTATATCCGGAAGGAAGCCGGCAAGGCCCGCGGCAATCCCCGCGCCGAGGCCGCCTTCCGGCGCTACCACCTGAACCAGTGGGTCGAGCAGACCGTTCGTTGGCTCAACCGGGATAAGTGGCTTGCCTGTTCTCCCGATCCGGAGGCATGGCGCTCGCGGGCCGAGCTTGTCGCTGGACGCCGTTGTCATATCGCGGTCGACGTCTCCTCGACGCAGGACATCACGGCGAAGGTGCAGATATTCGAGCCGGAGAAGCCGGACGAGCCCTATCTGCTGCTGCCACGCTTCTGGATTCCGGAAGGCACGCTCGATGCGCGCATCAAGCGCGACCGCGTGACGCCGTGGAAGGCGTGGATCGCCAGCGGCGCGATCGAGACGACGCCGGGCGACGCAGTCGATCAGAACTTCGTGCTCAAGGCGCTGAAGGAT
>SEEM01000124.1 GCA_004144595.1 Hyphomicrobiales bacterium | reverse complement strand
GGTTTCCTGCAGCTCGCCGAACCCGATAGGCAAAATGGGCTTGAATGGGCATCGCTGTTTGCGCCGATCTGAGGCGCGCGTCCCTACGCGCGCCGGATCGAAACGCGGACCTTCGACGGCGGGCGGCAAGACCGCGAGTTTGCCTCGGTTAAGCGCTATCCGGCTCACGGCAGTCTCATTCCAGCGAATGGTCGCTTCCTAACGGCTGGCGCCTGCCGCCGCGAGCGGGGCTGGCGGCATCTCGGCCAGGCGCGGCGGATCGGCTCCGCGGCGGGAGCAGGTGATCGCGGCGGCGGTCACGGCGAAGTCGAGCACGTCCGACAACTGCGCGTCGTCGAGTGCGGCCAGGCCTTCGCGTGTCAGGCTGGCGTACCGGTCCAGCCGCGCGAGGAGAGCGGCGTGGAAGCTGTCGCCGGCCCCCACCGTGTCCACGGTCTCGACCGGTCGCCCGGCTTCGACGATGGGGGCCCGTCCCGGACGCCAGGCGACAGCACCTCGGTCGCCATGGGTGACGATGCAAAGCTTGGCGCCGGCGGCAAACCAGTCAGCCGTCACCTCGCCATGGGACAGTCCCGGAAACGCGATGCCGATGTCTTCCTCGCTCGCCTTGACGATATCGGCGCAAGGCACGAACGCGGCGAACCGCCGCCGCCAATCGGCGAGATCCGGAGTAACGGTCCGGCGCAGGTTGGGGTCGACGGAGATCAACCGGTTGCCCGTCTCGCGCCGGGCGAGGGCGAGATGCGCGCTCGCGACAGGCTCGACGGCGAGCGTGAAGGAGCTCATCACGATGGCGCGGATATCCTCGTCGAGCTCCCGCGGCAGGTCTGCCAAGCCGATGCTGCGATCGGCCTTGCCCTCGCCATGAAACGCATAGGCCGGGTGGCCGTCGGCATCCGTCCCGACGACGCTGATGGTGGTCAGCCGATCGGATGCGACCGCGTGAGCGACGTCGACTCCCTCCGCTATGAGGCGTGAACGGATAGCCGCGCCGAACACATCGCACGACAATCCGCCGAAGAGGGACGTCGGCACGCCGAGCCGGGCGAGGCCGATGGCGACATTGTAGGGCGAGCCACCAAGGACCGGCTGCGCCTCGAGCCTGCCATTGTCGGCGCTCACGAACAGGTCGACGATCGCCTCGCCGCACACCAGGATGCTCATCGCGGGATCCCTCGTGCTCGTCTGCCAGGCGCCTCGATCACGGCAGCGAATCCAGCACGAACTGCGCCGTCTTCGCATCGGTCACCAGCGTGGTGGCGGCTTTGGCACGGACGCAGGCCAGAACCGCCTCGGCGCGCGCATATCCGCCGACCGCCACGCGGTCCGGAACGACGCTGAAATCTTCGTAGGAGATCGTCAGGCAGCGTTCGGAGATGGAACGACAGATGCGCAGCCCGGCCGCGTCGAAGATGTGGCCGAGGATTTCGGCCGTCGCGCCGGCTCCGGCCCCTTCGGCGCGCGCAGCCTCGTCGAGGCTCTCGAACACCCCCGAGCCGTCCTGCTTCCAAGCCCCGACCGAGAACAGCACGCGGGTCAGCTTCTGGAATTGCGCGATGCTGTCGGCGATGCCGATCTGCTCGCGCAGGGACGCGACCAGGGCGGCATCGGCGAGCAGGAGCGGCGCGTAGATCGGAAAGGTCTGGCCGCGGAAGCGCATGGCCATCGCGCGGATCGTTTCGGCCGGGTTGTGCTCGAAATAGGTGGCCCTGCTGACGCCCGACAACTGGACGATCGAGCGGCCCGGCAGTTCGCCGATGCGGTCGAGGATGCGGCTGGTCGTCCGCCCGGCGACGAGGCCGAGGACGTCCTCCGAGGTTCCGGCCTCGACGAGGTAGGAAGCGGCCGCTTCGGCCAGGACGGTCAGCTCGGAGGTCGGGTCGGTGGCGGGAAGCACGATCGCGCGCCTCAGGCCGGCCTTGTGCATCAGCGCGGAAGAAAGGGCGAAGTCGACGTCGGCGGGCGGGCGGATGTCGATGCGGACGAGCCCGGCGCTGCGCGCCTGTTCAAGCAGACGGGACACGGCGAAGCGGCTGATCCCCAGGCGCTTGGCAATCGCCACCTTCGGCTCCTCGTCGATGTAGAAGCTGCGGGCGACCTCCAGAAGCTGGACGGTGCGGCCAGCCGAGCGGGCCGGCTGCCCACGCGGGGAGGTTTCGTCTCCCACAGGCTTCCCGCTCATGAGCGTCCCCGTTCCGGCATCGAGCGGCTCCCCAGTTGCGTCCATCGGCCCTCTTAACACGATCATGCCACGGGGCAGCGCCACATGAGCGGCGAACGCAGTCTCTTCAGCCAGCTAAATTGACCACCCTGCTCATATGTGCATACATGCGCTCAAATGGGCAAACAAGCTCAGACGCGGGAGAGAAACGATGGTTTTGTCACGTCGCGCCATTTTGCTGTCCGGGGTCGCGCTCGGCATCGCCGCAGCGGCGGCCGGAAAAGCTCAGGCGGCTGGATTCGCAGAGTGGGAGGCCGGGCTGAAGGGAAAGCCGGCTCGCGAGATCCGCATCCTGGCAATCTCGCACCCCGCCTCCGACGCCATGAAGGCACTGACGCCGGAATTCGAGGCGGCCACGGGGATCAAGGTGACGTGGGAAATCGTCGGCAGCGGCGAGATCATGTCCAAGCAGCTCCTGGCCCAGACGGCGCGCGACACCTCCTACGACGTCTACATGGTGCGCGGCACGGCACTTGCCGAATACGAAGCCAAGCGCATGCTGTCGGATCTCGGCGACCTGCTGAAGGACAAGGCCGCGACGCCGGACGACTACGATTTCGAAGACATTCACGTAGCCTATCGGCAGGGCATCGGCACCGCCAAGGGCAAGACGCTCGGCATTCCCGTCGCCGGCGAGACCTTCTTTCTGTCCTATCGCAAGGATCTGTTCGAGAAATACGGCCGCAAGGCGCCCGACACGATGGACGAGCTGCTGGAGACGGCACGCTTCTTCCAGAACAAGGAGCCGGGGCTCTACGGCATCTCGATGCGCGCCGAGACGGGCCGGACGCTGGCCTTGAGCTGGGAGTTGTTCACGCCCGCCTTCGGCGCGAACGTCATCGACCAGAAGACCTGGGATGTCACCGTCGACAGCCCGAAAACGCAGCAGTCGCTCGAATATCTTCTCGCGCTGCTGTCCAATGCGCCGCCGGATATCGAGACCTATAGCTGGGACGCGGCCGTCTCCGCCTTCGCCTCCGGCAAGACGGCTATGTGGTTCGATGCCACTTCGTTGCAGCCCTGGCTGACCGATGCGACTAAATCGAAGATCGTTGGCAAGGTCGGCTATGTCGCGCCGCCCTCCGGGCCGAAGGGTCGCTTCGGGCCGGTCGGAGGCTGGAGCCTCGGCCTTCCCGCCAATAGCCGCAACAAGGAGGCGGGCTGGGCCTTCATCGCCTGGATGACATCGAAGCAGAAGGCCAAGGAGGTGGTCGCCAAGGGCGGCGTGCCTTCGCGCCTCTCGACCCTGTCCAGCCCGGAGTTCACCGCCCAGGATCCGGAGCTCGCCAAGGCGATCAAGGACAGCCTCGACGCTGCGGGCAATCTCCTCGCGATCGGACGCAACTGGGTTCCCCAGACGCCCGAGGCCAACAAGATCCAGCAGACCGCCGGCTTCTATGCCGGGCAGGCGCTGCTGAAGAAGTTGTCGCCGAAGGAGGCGCTGGCTGCCGCCAAGCCGGAGCTGGAGCAGATTTCCGCCCGCATCAAGAAAAGCCTTTGATCATCGCCGGATGACGATGCGGTGGCTCACGACATGATGAAGCGCCTGACGCCATGGCTGTGGGTGGGACCCACGGCCCTGCCTCTGCTGCTGTTGAGCGCCGTGCCCATCGCGCTGCTGGGCTATATCAGCCTGACCTCGTTCGAGATCGGCTACACGTGGTCCGAGCGCGAATTCGTCGGGCTCGACAACTACCGGCGCCTGCTGTCCGGGCGGGAGGTCGAGTTCTGGCCGGCCGTCTGGCTCAGCCTGATCGTCACTGTCTTCAGCGTCGCGGCCAAGACCTTGCTGGGGCTGGGCGTCGCGACATTACTCAGCAAGAAATTGCGCTTCGAATACATCGCGACGACGCTGATCATCCTGCCGATGGCGGTCAACCCAGCCATCGCCGGGCTGATGTGGAAGCTGATGCTCAGCTACGATTTCGGCATCGTGAATGCGGCGGTCGAAGGTCTGTTCGGCGTGAAGATCGTCTGGCTCGGCCAGAGCTACGCGCTGCTTTCGGTTCTGCTCGTGCTGGTCTGGATGCATTTCCCGCTCTCCGCGCTGATGATCCTCGCGGGTTTCCGCAACATCGCGCCCGAGCCGCTCGAGGCCGCGCGCCTCGATGGCTGCAGCGACCGCCAGGTGTTCTGGCTGATCGTGGTTCCGCAACTGCGTCCCGTGATCCTGAGCAGCAGCATCTTCCAGGCGATCCTCGCCTTCCAGGCGTTCGGGCCGATCTTCACGCTGACGGATGGCGGCCCCGGCAACGCCACCACGATCCTGCCGCTCTACGTCTACAAGACAGCGTTCACGCTGGGCTCGGTCGGCCTTGCCGCCGCGGCGGCGGTCATCCTCGTCCTGATCATCACCGCCCTGTCCGGGCTGATGGTGGCGACGGGCCGCAAGGGGCAGCCGGCATGACGCAGGCCCGTCCGCGCGACTATCTCTGGCTCGGCCTCGCCTGCGCCTTCGCCGCCTTTCCGGTCTTCTACATGGTGGTGACCTCGCTCAAGACGCGGGCGCTGCTCTACGAGCCGGCACGCTTCATCTTCAGCCCCACCCTCGACAACTACCGGGCCGCGATCGTCAGCCACGGCCTCTATAAATACATCGTCGACAGCCTGATCGTGTCGCTGGCGAACGTGGTGGTCTGCCTGACATTGGGGACCGTCGCAGCCTACGCGATCCACAAATTCAGCTTTCCGCGCAAGGAGGCCGTCGTCTTCGGCATCCTGTCCTCGCGCATCTTCCCTTCGATCGCGCTGGTCCTGCCTTTCTACGTCATCGGCCTGACCTTCGAGATGCTGGACACCTACGCGATTCTGATCCTCACCTTCATGGTCTTCAACCTGCCCTTCGTCGTGCTGATGATGCGCAGCTATCTCGCCGCGCTCGCGCCCGAGGTCGAGGAAGCCGCCATGCTGGACGGCTGCAGCCGGCTGGGCGTGCTCGTCAGGATCGTGCTGCCTCAGGTTCGGACGGGATTGTTCGCCACGGGAATCATGTGCTTCCTCGCCGCCTGGAACGAGTTCACCTATGCGCTCTTCCTGAGCTCCTCGAAGGTCAACATGGTTTCGACCGCCGTCGTCTTCTTCAAGACGGAGCGAGGCATCCTGTGGGGCGAGGTGTCCGCGCTCGGCGTGGTCGCGGTCCTGCCCGTCGTCATCCTTTGCTTCGCCGCCCAGAAATACCTCGTCAAAGGCATGTCGTGACCCTTCATCATCCACCCGGCAGCACCGGCCACCGCGCATTCGCAGAGCAGCTGTTCCGCGAATACGAGGACATCACCTTGCCTCTTCACGGGCGCCTGAGCGCGCAGGACAAGCGCGACGGATCGGCGGTGACGGAGGCCGATCAGGCCGCCTCCGCGCATGTGCTGCGAAGGCTCGTCGCGCATACGCCCGAGATCGGCGTGATCTCGGAGGAGGAAGCGGAATCCTATCTGCCGACGGCGCGACGCCAATGGGCGATCGATCCACTGGACGGTACGGCGTCCTTTGCCCGTGGTCTGCCGGTCTGGGGGCTCGGCATGGGGTTGATCGACGGTCCGACACCGGTGAGCGGATACCTGCACTTCCCGGTGCCGCGCCAGACCTTCATCTACGAGGACGGCACGGCGCTGCTCAACGGCGAACCGATGCCCGTCAGGCCGGGAAGCCTCGCTGCCGACACGCTCAACATCATGATCACCGCGATCCACGATGTCATCGACGTCCGGCGGGTGGAGGGATATCGCCTGCATAATCTCGGCTCGAATCTCTACCATCTGATGATGCTGGCTGCGGGGCGCTGCGACGCCATCATCACCGGCCCCTGCTACCTCTGGGATATCGCGCCAGCACTGCCGTTCACGCGGGCGCTCGGCCATGTTGAGCGCTATCTGGACGGCTCGACGCTCGACCTCGCGGACCTCCTGAAACCCGACTACGGATTCCCGGTCAGGCAACCGATGCTGATCGGGCCTACCGATATTGTCGAGGAGCTCATAACCCGATTAGCCTAGCCGGCTGACAACGTTGTGCGGGGGGGCGTTGGCCCAATATGGGTAACGTTCTCCGGCATGAAACAGCACAGCCGTTCGAGGTAGCCGCGGCCTTAAAACGTTGCTGTGGCGACCATGAGCCGTGTGGAGCATTAAGCTGCGACCGTCCGGTCGGCACGTCACGCTATTGCTGTGCCCGGTAAGGCAATTTCGCGCAGGAGCCTGCCATGAGCGATATCGACTATGACCTCGGCCGGATCGACCGCATGGTGGCCGAAGCGCGAACGGCCACGGACCCGGCCGAGGCCCTCGCTATCAGGCATGCAGCCATAGTTGAGTTGCTGAGCGCCATCCTGCTCCAGCTTGGTGAAATCAGGCGCACTTTGGAGCCGCCTCCACCAGCGAAGGCGACCATGAAGAAGCCGCCGAAAAAGAAGCCGGCCGGCAAGCGCGCGACCAAGAAGAAAGCCGGCGCTGCCAATGAAGCGATCTAGGCGAGCGCGTTCTGGTCGCGCGGTCGACCCGAGAAGATGCCCTCAGGAGGCCAGCGACAGCATCGCGCGGTCA
>SEEM01000351.1 GCA_004144595.1 Hyphomicrobiales bacterium | reverse complement strand
GCGCCGCACCGAGCGCCAGCTCATCGCCGACTACGAAGCCTCCGTTGCCGAGCTGGTGGCCGGGCTCACGCCGGACAACCACGAGGCGGCCGTGACCGTCGCCACGATCCCCGAGGAGATTCGCGGCTTCGGACCGGTGAAGGAAGCCTCGATAACGCGGGCCCGGCTCAAGTGGACGCTCAGCCTGGAGCAGTTCCGCGCGCCGCGAAGGATGCCGCGCTTCCTGATGAAGGTCGAAGAAGCGACCGCCTGAGCACCGCGCCACAAGGAGTTTGAATTGAACGACAGTCCTGCACTCGACGCGACCCCCACCGCGACCCGCGACACCGACGCGCGCGCACGCGCGCTGGCCGGCGCCGCCATCCCGACCTTGCTGATGAGCCTGGTGCAGATCACCGGCGACCGCCGCTGGCTGCAGGAACCGTATCGCCCGAAGCGCGACGTGTCGCTGTTCGCCGAGGAGTCCGGCGGCCTGTCGGACGAGGCCCAGCAGGCGGTGCGCGATGCCATGGCGCAGGTGCTCGACGAACTGGCGGACGGCACGCGCCAGTTGCCTCCCCTGCCCGACGACGCGACTTTCCTCGAGATGATGCGCACCTGCCTCGGCGAGATGATCCCGCCGGAGTACGTGCCGATGGCGCTCGAGGAAATGGGCATGCGCGACCGTGCCGTCAAATGGCAGCGACCGCCACCCGATGCGCGGGTCAAGGCGCTCGAGGTGCTCGTGATCGGTGCGGGCGTCTCGGGTCTCGCGGCTGCGGTTCGGCTCAAGGAGATGGGCATTCCGTTCACCGTGCTCGAGAAGAACCAGGAGGTCGGCGGCACCTGGGCTGAAAACGACTACCCGGGCTCCGGGGTCGACACGCCCAACCACTTCTATTCCTACTCGTTTGCGCCGAACCTGCGCTGGACCAGCAACTACTCCAAGCGCGCCGAAGTGTGGGACTACCTTCGTGGCGTCGCGCACGACCTTCAATTGCGCGACGCGATCCGTTTCGGCATCGAGGTGACCCGCATGCAGTGGCATGAGGACCGCCAGCAGTGGGAGGTCCACGCGCGCGCCGCCGACGGCACGCAAAGCGTTCGGTGGGCGCGCGTCGTCGTCACGGCGGTCGGCCAGCTCAACCGGCCGAAGGCGGCGGGGTTTCCGGGCATGGAAACCTTCCCCGGCGAGTCCTGGCATTCCGCCCGGTGGCGGCACGATGTGCCGCTCGAGGGAAAGAACGTGGCGATCGTCGGCACCGGCGCGAGCGCGATGCAGTTCCTGCCGGCGGTCGCGCAGGTGGCCGCCCAGGTCACCATCTTCCAGCGTTCGCCGCAGTGGGCACGTCCACAGCCCGACTATCACAAGAGCGTGAGCGACGGGAACATCTGGCTCATGGAGAACGTGCCCTACTACTACCCGTGGTACCGCTTC
>SEEM01000350.1 GCA_004144595.1 Hyphomicrobiales bacterium | reverse complement strand
AGATCGCGCCGGCTTCGGCGCAGGCGCCGACGGGATAGGCGGCGTTCTCGACATTGCAGCCGGGATAGATGCTGCCGTCATCGGCCAGGATGGCGGCCCCGACCTTGAAGCGCGAATAGGGCGCATAGGCTCGTTGCTGCGCGGCGAGAGCCGCGGCGAAGAGCGTGTCGAGATCAGGTTCGGCGGTCACTCAGCGTTCCTTGACATAGGGCAGGCCTGAGGCCTTGGGCGGCGTTGCCCTGCCGATGAAGCCGGCGAGCAGCACCACCGTCATCACATAGGGCAGGGCCTGGATCGCCTGCACCGGGACTTGGCCTATGCCGGGCAGGCTGACGCCTTGAAGTCTGATCGCGACCGCGTCGAGCAGGCCGAACAGCAGGCAGGCGAACAGCGCCGGCCAGGGCCGCCAATTGGCGAAGATCACGGCAGCGAGTGCAATGAAGCCCTTGCCGGCGGTCATCTGCGGCAGGAAGCCGGCCGATTGCGAGACTGCGAGATAAGTGCCCCCCAGCCCGCAGAGCGCGCCGCAGATGATCACGGCAGCATAGCGCAGGCCGGCGACGGAGACGCCGGCGGTGTCGACCGCCGCCGGGTTCTCGCCGACGGCGCGCAGGCGCAGGCCGAAGCGGGTATGCTTCAGCGTCAGCGCGGTCAGCACGAGGGCTAGCACTGCAAGATAGACCGGCGCGGCGTGGCCGGAGATGGTGATGTCGTAGATCGAGCCGAGGACCGGGACGTCCTTGAGCGTCGCGACCAGCGGCAGGTCGAGTTCGGGGAAGCGGGCTGCGCCTTCGAGGTTCGGCGTGCGCCCGCCCTGGCCGTACCAGGCATTGCCGAGGATGGCGGTGAGCCCGACCGCGAGCATGTTGATCGCGACGCCGGAGACGATCTGGTTGCCGCGCCAGGTGATCGCGGCAAAGCCATGCACCAGCGAGAGTGCGATAGCGGCGAGCATGCCGGCGCCCAGGCCCGCCCAGGCCGAGCCGCTGTGATAGGCGATGACCGCCGAGGCGAAGGCGGCGATCAGCATCTTGCCTTCGAGCCCGATGTCGACGACGCCCGAGCGTTCCGACCAGAGCCCGGCCAGGGCCGCGCAGAGCAGCGGGATCGACAGGCGGATGGTCGAATCCAGGATGACGGCGATGGTCTGGACGATCTCCATCGCCTAGCCTCCGCGCCCGAGATTGAGCACGCTTGCGACGAGGCGCCGGAACAGCCCGTCGAGCGCTCCGGCGAAGAGGATGACGATGCCGCCGATGACCACGACCATGTCGCGGGTGATGGTCGGCTTGTCGAAGGAGAGCTCGGCCCCGCCCTGATAGAGCACGCCGAAGAGCAGGGCGGCGAGGCCGACGCCGACCGGATGTCCGCGCCCCATCAGCGCGACCGCGATGCCGACGAAGCCATGGGTGTGCAGC
>SEEM01000349.1 GCA_004144595.1 Hyphomicrobiales bacterium | reverse complement strand
GTCATACGATAGAAACAGGCGTGTCAAGCGCTGGGCAGGTAGCGGGGCGGGCTCTCGCATGCTTGCGATCACGGAGGAATGCGCGGTTCGATGCAGCTTCATGTCAAAGCGCGCGCGACGAGGCTCAATCCCGACCGGCTGTTCGGCCAGGTTGCGCACAGGCTCGCGGTCGCAATCATCACCGGCGCCTCGCCGGCAGGCGCACTGCTGCCGAACGAGGACGATCTGAAGGGCGAAATCTCGGTCTCGCGCACCGCCTATCGCGAGGCCGTGAAATTCCTGAGCGGCAAGGGGCTGGTCGAGGCCAGGCCGAAGAGCGGCACGCGGGTGGCGCCGCGCGAGACCTGGAATCTGCTCGATCCCGATGTGCTCGCCTGGCACTTCAAGGCCGATCCCAACGAGAAATTCATCCGCGATCTGTTCGAGCTACGGCTCTTCGTCGAGCCGAGCGCGGCCCGGTTGGCGGCGCAGCGTCGCAGCGATGCCGATCTGCGCCGGATCGAGGCGGCCTTTCGTGGCATGGCCGAAAACCCGCCCTATGCCGAGCCGACCGTCAATGCCGACCTCGCCTTCCACGAGGCGATCTTCGCCGCGACCCGCAATCCGCCGCTGCAATGCCTGGCGCCTGCGGTTTGCGCGACGATCCAGTGGTCGCTCTTTCTCAAGGCTCCGGACGACCAGTTCTTCTTCACCGCTTCCCTGATTGACCATGAACGCGTTCTCGACGCGATCGTGCAGCGCGACGGCGACCTCGCGGCGGCGCGGATGAGTGGGCTGGTGATCGACAGCCTGAACAGCACTTTGCGTCTGCTCGCCGGTCGCGCTGATGCAGATGCGGGCAAAGCCGCGTGATTAAATCATACTATATCGGGCGGAATCGACAGCGGAGCCGGGATGTCATAACCGGCTCTGCGGGCAGCCCCTGTCTGCGGCTGTGGGAATTCCCCGGCGGCATGTGAGCAGCTAGGTTGATCTAATCGTTTTAAGAATTTGAAATCAAGTCACGCAGGCGTTCCAGGAAAGCAGGGCCATGACCGCGCAGAGCAAGATCGAGATCATCATGACCGGGCCGCTGATGGCCTATGCCGCCGACCAGCTCAGGGCGCGCTTCATCGTGCACGAGCTCTGGAAGGAGCAGGACCGCCCGGCGGCGCTGGCTGCGGTGAAGGACCGGGTCCGCGGCGTCGCCGGCGGCGGCGCGCATGTGCGGATCGACGACGCGCTGTTCGATGCGCTGCCGAAGCTGGAAGTCGTCTCGAATTTCGGCGTCGGCTACGACAATGTCGATGCCAAGGCGGCCGGCAAGCGCGGCATCATCGTCACCAACACGCCTGACGTGCTGACCGACGAGGTCGCCGACCTCGCCATCGGCCTCCTGCTCTCGACCGTGCGCCAGTTGCCGCAGGTCGACCGCTACCTG
>SEEM01000348.1 GCA_004144595.1 Hyphomicrobiales bacterium | reverse complement strand
TCAACGCGGCCGGCCAGGGCGACAGGATCGTGGCCTCCGGCTCGGCGACGATCGCGGGCGGCACGGTGCAGGTCTTGGCCGAGAGCGGCAATTACGCCGCCTCGACCAACTACACGATCCTGACCGCCTCGGGCGGGGTCAGCGGCAGCTTCAGCAGCGTCACCTCGAACCTCGCCTTCCTGACGCCGTCGCTGGCTTACGACAGCCAGAACGTCACGCTGACGATGACCCGCAACGACACCTCCTTCGGCCCCGATGGCGGCGGCACGAGTGGCGGCGGCAGCGGCGGCACCTCCATCGCGCAGACCCGCAACCAGGGCTTCATCGCGATCGCGGCGGAGCGGCTCGGCGTCGGCAACGCGGTCTATGACGCGCTGATCTCGGCGACGGCGGACGAGGCGCGCGCCGGCTTCGACCTCATCTCCGGCGAGGCGCATGCGCAAGCCGTCAGCGTGATGATCGACGAGAGCCGGCTGGTGCGCGAGACCATCCTCGGCCATCTGCGCGGCCCGCTGCTGACGCAGGCGCCCGGCCAGGTCGCGGCGAGCTTCAGCGCCGACCTGCCCGGCCGCAAAAGCGCGGTCGTGATGCCGGCCCCGGTGCCGCAGCCGCGCTACGGCCTCTGGGGCACGGCCTTCGGCAGCACCGGCAACAGCGACGGCGACGGCAACGCCGCGAGCCTGAGCCGCCGCAGCGGCGGCGCCCTGCTCGGCGCCGACCTGATGCTCTATGACGCGCCGGGGTCCTCGCTGAAGCTCGGCGTCGCCGGCGGCTACAGCCAGTCGCGCTTCGACCTCGACGCTCGCCTCTCGACCGGCAAGCTCGAAAGCGGCCATGCCGCGCTCTATGCCGGGGCGCGCTTCGGTAATCTTCGCCTCGATGCCGGCGCGGCCTACACCTGGTCGGAGAGCGACATCCGCCGCCAGGTCCAGATCCGCGGCTTCGGCGACAGCTTGCGCCTGCAGCGTCCGGGCTCGGTGACGCAAGGCTTCGCCGAGCTCGGCTATGGCTTCGCCTTCCAGGGCCTTGCGCTCGAACCCTTCGCGCAGCTGGCGCTGATCCGGGTCTCGACCGATGCCGGCACCGAGCGCGGCGGGGCGGCGGCCTTGCGCGTCCTCTCTTCCGACCAGACGCTGGGCTTCAGCACGCTCGGCCTGCGCGCCGAGGCGCAGCTCGGGGCGATGCCCTTGTTCGCCCGGGCGATGCTCGGCTGGCGCCACGGCTTCGGCGAGCTCACGCCGCAGGCGCGCACCGCCTTCGTCGCCGGCACCACGCCGGCCGCGGTCTTCGCCGCACCGATCGACCGCGAGGCCGTCGTCGCCGAGGCCGGGCTCGACTGGCGCATCTCAAAGGCCACCGCGCTCGGCCTGACCTACTCCGCCGCCATCGGCGAACGCTCCAGAGACCACGCACTCAAGGG
>SEEM01000004.1 GCA_004144595.1 Hyphomicrobiales bacterium | reverse complement strand
CATCGTGACGTTCTTGCTGTCGAATGCAGCCGTGTAAGTGTTGGAGCCGGACTTCAGCGAGATCGCGAAGCGGGTGCCGTTCGCGCCGGCCAGGATGCCGCGGTCACCAGAGTTCGTAGCGGTCGCGGCGTCAGCCGTGCCGTTCGTGGTGGTGGCCGGAGCAACGATCGCGTCGCTGTCGAGCAGGCTCTTGTCGAGCGCGAGGTCCTTCAGGCTCTTGCTGGTGACGACCGCCTCGGCTTGGGTGGCAAGGGCCGTGCCGGCCTTGGTCGGGCGGTTCTGGGCCGCGTCGGCCTGAGCCTGCTTGATGGTCGACTGGAGAGAACCGACGAGCTTGGTGATGCCATCGATGCCCTTGGAGGCGGCCTGGATGGTCTGGATGCCGTTCGAGATGCCATCGAGCAGGCCCGTGAGCTGGCTGGAGCGGTCATTCAGTGAGGCGGCGGTGAAATAGTTGACGGGGTTGTCGACCGCGCTGTTGACCTTCTTGCCGGTCGCCAGCTTGAGCTGCGAGGCAGCGGCCTGGGCAGCGGTGGACTGCAGCGACGAAAGAGCGGAACGAACGCCCGAAGAGATGGAAACGGCCATTTGTAATTACCTTCTGGTATGGAGCCTTCTGGCGTCCAAGCCATTCTGGCCGGGACGAGGTGACCCTGCTGCCCCAGCCCGTAACAACCGGTAAATTTCAGCCGGCGAATTGACGCGGTCCGGCGGCTTGTCTGCGCATGGTTAAGCGGCCTCTAACGCTCGCGGCAGGGTTGGATGTGCGGCGATGGCGATCTGCAAGCGGGCAAAACGCAAACCGCCCGCGCAGAGGCGGGCGGTTTGCTCGTCGGGGATGGCGAAGAGCCTCTCAGGCCGTCCGCTCGATCTGATGATGGGTTTCCTCAGCCTCGCGCGCCCGGTCGCTGAGCTCGCGCGAATAGGCGCGCAGTTTCAGGAGCGTTTCGTCCGGCAATTGGGAGATCGTCTCGCCGGTTTGGGGATCCTTCTTCTGCAGCACGATCGCCCGGGTCTGCGGGTCGATGACCAGCCTGCGCTCGGCCGTATCATCCGTGATGCGGTTCGCTGCGCGGTTGTTCTGGTCGTTCACCTGGGCGCGGCGCTCGCCATCGGCGCGGCTCTGCGCGTCGCGCGTCTCGGCGCGCACCTCGACATTGACGGCCGAGCCGGCCGAGGCGGACTGCACGGTCTTTTCGGGGGGAAGGTCCACGGCGACGCTGCCGGCATGAGCCGTGACGTCTGCGCGGGAGACAGGCGGTGCGCCGGTGACGGCGGCGAGCCTGGGGGCGTTACCAAAATCCATGACCACTCCTTCTGGAGTCGCTCACGGCGCCGTTGCGCCGCTCTCGTCCTGCGTCGAGAGCAGGACGTGGCTACCCGACAATCCGAAGGCTGGCAGAAAAGATTGAATCCGGTGTCAAGAAATTAGGTAAATCTTTAGGGTTTCCAGCGCAGGCGCGGCGTAAACCCTTTATATACCAAGGGCCTGCCGGCGGCCGCCGTAGAGCCGAGACCGGGCGTTCAGACGGCGTCCTGCTCAGAGCCGACGGGAGACGACCAGCGGCCCTGAATTTGGGCGGGCGAAGACGCCTGCGCCGACAGTTGCGGCCGGGCCGTAACCATTGGCGCGCATCGGCTTGTTCGCATCGGCGGCGAGATCGCGGACGACCGATTCCGAGACGGCGCGGGCGGTGGCCAGCACGATCTGGTTGGTCTCGATCAGGCCCTGGAAGGCGGTGTGTGCGTCCTTCAGCCGTTTGACCTGGTCCGGCACGAAGCGGGCGAGCGCCACGGCATTCAGCTTCACCTGCTCGACGCCACGCATATAGATGCCGGCGAGCTCGGTCTTGCGCGGCTCGCGGGTCATCGCTTCCGGCAGGCGACCGGCGCGGACCAGCTCGGTCTCCTCTCCGACGACATGAGAGAGGGCGCCAAGCGCTTCCAGCACGGCCTCGATCAGCGCGCGCGCGCTGAGCGCATCGGCGATGCGGGGGCGCTCGTCGAGGATAGGCTTAGCGGCCAGCATTCTGAACTCCGCCGGCGGCCTGTTCCTGGAGATTGATCAGGTCGCGCATGATCTGGTTGGAGAGGCCGATGCCGCCTGCCTTCTGGATCTGCTGGGCGTATTGCTGCGTGAGCTGCGACCGCCAGATGCCGCCGCCGGTGCCGTTCTCGCCGAGCGGACCCTCGCCGCTTTCGCCCGCAAAAAGCTTCTCGGTCATCTGCTCGAGGAACATCGTCTCGAAGTCGTCGGCCTGCTTCTTCGCCTTGGCCTTGGCGGGATCGAGCGCATCGGCGATGCCATTGGCGACTTTGCCGGCGACGCCGAGGGCGAGATTCGCGGCGGGAAGCGCGAGGGCAACAGTCATCACATCACCTCGATTTCGGCCTGCAGCGCGCCTGCCGACTTGATGGCCTGGAGAATGGAGATCAGGTCGCGCGGGCCGATGCCGAGCGCATTGAGCCCGTCGACCAGCTCGGCCAGGGATACGCTCTCGCGAACCACAGCGAGCTTGTTGCCGCCGCCGGTATCGACCTTGACGTTGGTGCGCGGCGTCACGACCGTCTGGCCGCGCGAGAGGGGCTCGGGCTGCGAGACCTGCGGCTGCTCGCTGATCGTGACGGTCAGGTTGCCCTGCGCCACCGCCACGGTGGAGACGCGGACATCCTTGCCCATGACGATGATGCCGGAGCGCTCGTCGATGACGATGCGGGCGAGCTGGTCGGGCTCGATGCGGAGCTGCTCGATATCGGTGAGCAGCTTGATCATGTTACCTTTGAAGCGAGCGGGAATCTGCAGGACCACGGTCGAGGGATCGGTCGGCTCGGCCGAGTCGCCGCCGACGAATTCGTTGATCGCGGCGGCCATGCGGCGCGCGGTCGTCAGGTCCGGATTGCGCAGCGACAGGCGCAGCGTCTGGAGCTTGTTCAGCGCGAAATCGATCTCGCGCTCGACGACGCCGCCATTGGCGATGCGGCCGACCGTCGGCACGCCCCGGGTGATCTTGCTGGCTTCGCCCTCGGCCGAAAAGCCGGAGATCGCGACCGGGCCCTGCGAGACCGCATAAACCTCGCCATCGGCGCCGAGCAGGGGCGTGACCAGAAGCGTGCCGCCCTGAAGCGACTTCGAATCGCCCATGGCGGAGACGGTGACGTCGACGCGGGTGCCCTGGGTCGCGAAGGGCGGCAGATTGGCCGTCACCATCACGGCTGCGACGTTGGCGGTGCGCATGTTGGCGCCGCGGGTGTTGACGCCGAGGCGCTCCAGCATCGCCTGCAGCGACTGCTTGGTGAAGGGCGTGTTGTTGAGCGTGTCACCGGTGCCGTTGAGGCCGACGACGATGCCATAGCCGAGCAATTGGTTGGTGCGCACGCCCTCGATCGAGGCGAGGTCCTTGATGCGCGAGAGTGCGAACACCGGCTGCGACGACAGGCCGACGACCACGGCCAGCAGGGCGGCCAGCGGCTTCAGCAGCGTCTTCAGGGCGGGGTTGCGGAACATGCGTCTGGCACCAGGGGCAGTTGAACTCACGTCCACCCTTGCGAGGGCCATGCCAAACCGCTCGAATTTGAAAAGCCTTGTTTGTCAGTCCTTTGCAGTTTGCCATCATGGTCGAGAGGCTCTTGCGGAGCCTGCGCTTCCTGCCGGGGCGGCAGTTTCTGCCGGGCAATTTACCGGCTGTTAACCGCCTTCCGGCAAGAGTTCGTTAACCCTTCCACATCGTCGCGCGCCCTATCGGGTGCAAAGTGACGATCTGGATCATGACTTGGCATCGGATTCTTTCGGAACGTGGCATCCACATTCCGGTCCGATGCTCCAGAGGCCGCCGATGATCAGGATCGACCAGCGCGCGCCCGTTTCGAATGCCGGCCCGGCCAGTTCCGCGAGGCGCTCGACCGGCGCGGCCTTCACGCTTCCGACGCAGGACAGCGCGACCGCGACCCGCGGCAGCGGCGTCAGCGCGGCAGGGCCGCTCGATACGCTGCTCGCCGTTCAGGCGCAGGAGGATCCGCAGGATCGCAAGCGCCGCCAGGCCAGGCGCGGGCACGATCTGCTCGACGGGCTCGACCGTCTCAAGGCGGCGCTGCTCGCCGGGCGGGTGCTGCCCTCGGAGCTGGAGCGGCTGCGCACGACATTGGCGCTTCGGCGCGAGACGACGGACGATCCGCGTCTCGACGAGGTCCTCGGTCATATCGAGCTGCGCGCCGCGGTCGAGCTGGCGAAGCTTCGTCGTTAAAGGGCGTCATGCTCGGGCTTGACCCGAGCATCTCCTGCCGGATGAGGCATTTTTCCCCTCAATCTTGTTAGAGATTCTCGGGTCTGCGCTGCGCTTCGCCCGAGAATGACGGCAGCCGGGCTATCGAATAAACTGATCCACGTACTCCGCGCCGAGTCCGTTCTGGGCGTAATGCGCGCGGCATTTGTCGATGCGGGTGAAGACGTCGTCATAGCCCAGGCATTTGCCGTCCGGGTCGACATAGATCATCGCGCCGTTGACCTGGAACATGGTGATCATCTCCTCGACATCGGGATCGACCACCAGCGTGTGCGTTTCGCCCGGCGCCTCATAGACATAGGCGCCCTCGGTCGCGACCCAGTCGTGTTCAAGGTAGCGCCATTTGCCCTTGAGCACGTAGCCATGGACCGGCTGCGGATGGCGATGGCGCGAGAGCACGCCGGCGCGGCGCACCTTGAGCAGGTTCATCCAATAGCCGCGCGAGGTGCAAAGGACGAGAGGGCGAAACCAGACATTGTCGTCGACCGGCACCCAGACGCGCTCGTCGGTCGGGATCACGTTCGGGACGATCAGCTCCGGCGGCGATTCCTTCGGCTGGGGATGGCGGTAGGGCGTCCAGCGCTCCTCCTGCGTGGCCGCGACAGGCACCGGGCTCGTCGTCGTCATGGCGTTTCTCCCGTGCTGAGTTTCTGATTCAGGCTGCGTGCAATTCGATTCAACGCTTCGGCCCAAGCTCCTGATCCGGAATCGTTTTCTAGACCGCGAGATAACCGCCATCGACCGGCAGGATCGCGCCGGTGACGAACTGGGCGGCGTCCGAGAGCAGGAAGGCGATGGCGCCGCCGACGTCGCCGGGCTTGCCCCATCGGCCCATCGGCGTGCGGGCGAGAATCGGCGCCGAGCGCTCGGCATCCTCGACCAGCGGGCGGGTCAGCTCCGTCTCGATCCAGCCCGGTGCCACCGCGTTGACGCGGATGCCCTCCTGCGCCCAGGCGGCGCCGAGCGATTTTGTAAGCTGGCCGATGCCGCCCTTCGACGCCGCATATCCCGGCGCGAAGGGCGAACCGTGGAAGGTCAGCATCGAGGCAATATTGACGATCGCACCGCCGGCCTTGTCCGCGCCCTTGGCGGCGAGCTTGTCCTTGGCGGCGAGGCACATCCGCATCGTGCCGTTGAGATTGACCTCGATGGTGAGGCGGAACGCGTCGATCTCGAATTCCTTGCCGCCGCGCTGGATCATGCCGGCGCAGTTCACGAGCGCGTCAAGGCGCGGGCAGGTCGCAACGATTGCCGCGACCTCTGCGTCGCTGGTCACGTCGAGCCGGGCATGGCGGATGGCGGGGTGGGCCGGCGCCGCCGCGACTTCCTCCTCGGTCAAGCCCGTGGCGAGAACGTCATAGCCGGCTGTGGCCAGGGCGAGAGCCGCGCCGGCGCCGATGCCGCGCGTGCCGCCGGTGACGAGAGCGAATTTGGGCGAGGTCGGGTTTGTCATGATCCGAGGCTAGAGCGCGCCGCAGCCAGGGGGAAGGCTGGCTGATGCAGGCCCCCATGAAGCCGCGTTCTGCGTCACGATCAGCGAGCCCTCATCCTCAGGAGGAGCCATTTCGGAAGAAATGGCGTCTCGAAGGATATTTACGAAGGCTATGGAGCGATCTGGACATCCTTCGAGATGCCGCTGCGCGGCTCCTCAGGGTGAGGGCTGCAGCTGGAGCGCGGGCTCCCCGCTCAGTCCCACTTGTACTTCAAGGAGAGCATGGCCCGGCCACGCGTCTCGAAATCGCTGGCGACGAGCGGCACCTTGCGCGCCAGCGTCACGTCCAACGAGGTCTGCCAGGGCAGGTCGGCAAGCTTGGCGAGATCGACCGAGAGCTTCATCTCCGGCGTCATGGCGGTGTGGATGCCGTCGCCCGGCGCGAAGACGTATTGGCCGCCCATCGTGAGCTGGGAGGTCAATGTCAGGTGCGGGACCAGCTCCTGCCGGTAGCCGATCAAGGCCTCGCCGATCTGTTCGGGATTGCCGTAGAGCGCGCTGCCGCCACCGGTGGCGATGCCCCAGATGAAGCCCTTGCTCGCTCCTGCGGGCTGGGCGAGACGCCAGCGGAGCTCGGCATTCCGCGTCGCGCCGACGCCTGCCGGATCGGAGAGCGTGCTCGAGAGGGAAAAGGCGCCCTGGTTCAGCTTGAAGCCGACGGAGCGGTCCTGATCCGCGCTCATGGCATTCTGGCGCGCAGCGAAGCCATCTCGGATGATGTCGACCGGAACCGGCGCGCGCGCCCGCAGATGGGAGCCGGACGCTGCTTCAGCCCGGCCGAGCGCAGCCAGGCCCGGATCGAAGACGATGGCGTCGGGCTGGCTTGCGGCGAACGCTGGCATCTCGTCGCCATCAGGGTCGACGAGCGCGCCGCGCGGAATCGGCAGCGGCGTAGCCGGGGCTTCCTCGGCCGTGATCGGCGCGGAGGCAAGGGCGGGACCCAGCGCCGCCGCCAGAAGAATCGCCGCCGGCTGAAGGCCGGTGCGTGGATTGAAAATGAAACGAAACACGGCGTTCGTCCTGTCGCTATGACGAGCGGCAGATCAGCTAGGCGGGGAAGGTGCCGATTTTGCGGCAATGCAACATAATTCCGGCGCGTCGGATTGCCCGAAAGCCGCGCTTCCCCCGCCGCCTCTAACGAGCTAGGAAGCGACCCAGCCGTCGACCATCGCCGAAAGGCGCGGTTCGGATCGTTCTATCTGGAGAGAACAGGGGTCATCGCATGAGCAAAATCAAGGTCGCCAACCCGGTCGTCGACATGGACGGCGACGAGATGACCCGGATCATCTGGCAGAAGATCAAGGATACCCTGATCTTCCCGTATCTGGATCTCGAGCTCGACTATTACGACCTCTCGGTCGAGAACCGCGACGCGACCGACGACCAGGTCACGATCGACGCCGCCAACGCGACCAAGAAGCATGGCGTCGCCGTGAAATGCGCCACCATCACGCCGGACGAGGGCCGCGTGAAGGAATTCAACCTGAAGTCGATGTGGAAGTCGCCGAACGGCACGATCCGCAACATCCTCGGCGGCGTGATCTTCCGCGAGCCGATCATCTGCAAGAACGTGCCGCGCCTCGTTCCCGGCTGGACCCAGCCGATCGTCATCGGCCGCCACGCCTATGGCGACCAGTACCGCGCCACCGACTTCAAGTTCCCCGGCAAGGGCACGCTGTCGATCAAGTTCGTTGGCGAGGACGGCAACGTCATCGAGAAGGAGGTCTTCAAGGCCCCTGACGCCGGCGTTGCCATGGCGATGTACAATCTCGACGATTCGATCCGCGACTTCGCTCGTGCGTCGCTGAACTACGGCCTGATCCGCAAGTACCCGGTCTACCTCTCGACCAAGAACACCATCCTCAAGACCTATGACGGGCGCTTCAAGGATATCTTCGAGGAGATCTACCAGGCCGAGTTCAAGGCCAAGTTCGACGAGCTCGGCATCACTTACGAGCACCGCCTGATCGACGACATGGTCGCTTCCGCGATGAAATGGTCGGGCGGCTATGTCTGGGCCTGCAAGAACTACGATGGCGACGTGCAGTCCGACACGGTGGCGCAGGGCTTCGGCTCGCTGGGCCTGATGACTTCGGTGCTGATGACGCCGGACGGCAAGACCGTCGAGGCCGAGGCCGCCCACGGCACGGTGACCCGCCATTATCGCGAGCACCAGAAGGGCAAGGAGACCTCGACGAACTCGATCGCCTCGATCTTCGCCTGGACCCGTGGCCTGAGCCATCGCGCCAAGCTGGACGGCAACGCCGAGCTCGCCAAGTTCGCGGCGCTCCTGGAGAAGGTCACGGTCGATACGGTCGAGGCCGGCGACATGACCAAGGATCTGGCCCTGCTGGTCGGTGCCGAGCAGAAGTGGCTTTCGACCACCGGCTTCCTCGAGAAGGTCAGCGACAACATGCGCAAGGCGATGGCCGCCTGATTTCAGGCGGTTCTGAGCCTTATCGCTCTAAGCCCGGCCGCACGGCCGGGCTTTTTTTGCGCGGGATCGTGTTTGCGCAGCCTCAGGCTGCGGCATCGCCTGCCGTATCAAGGCGCGCCGATCGAACAAGGGCGTTCAGGGGCTCTTCGTTGCGATCCGGTCGAAGGCGCTCCAGCGGCTACTCCACCCGGACCTGCCGCCTAGCCAGGATGCGATGCTCCGCCAGCGGCGCGTGCATCACGTAACGCAATTCATAGACGCCCGGTTGATCCGGCGCTTCCAGCGTCGCCTCGACATTCTCGGCCGGGAAAAAGCGCGGGCCGTCCGTATCGGCCGGCGCATCGGGCTTCACCAGCATGACGCGGTCCTGCTCGCCATTGGGACCGATGCCGCGCACCGGCAGGCCCTGGCCACGGCCGACGCGCTCCGGCGCGGCCAGCGTCGCACTGGGCTCGGTCGTGGCGAGCGCCTGGCGCAACAGGACGGTGGGCGCACCGTCCTTCTCCGCCGTCAGGCGCAACTCGTAGGTGCCGATGGCGCCGGGCGTCGGCACGGCCGGCACCACATTCGTCAGCTCGATGACGACGATCGCTTTGTCAGCCGGTTCGTCGGGCCGGGCGATCGCAAGGCGGGCGCCGTGCGGGGCGTTGCTCAGGAGGACGCCGAGCGGCGCTCCGGCCATGATGGTCCGGGCGGCGGAAAGCGAAGGTTGCGACGGGCGCGCCGAGGGCTTCTCTTGTTTCCGGGCAGCAGCCGCAGCCGGCCAGAGGCCGCCCGCGATCAGGAGGGTGCGGCGGGAGAGGGCGCCCACGGAGGCGCCGTTCTGCCGCGCCGCCATCAGCCCATCGCTGCCGCGACGGCGTCGAGCGCGGCTTGCGCCTTGCTGCCGTCCGGCCCACCGGCCTGAGCCATGTCGCGACGGCCGCCGCCGCCCTTGCCGCCGAGCTGCTCGGACGCCGCGCGGACCAGTGCGACCGCGTCGAAGCGCTCTGTCAGATCGGGGGTAACGCCGACGACGACGCCGGCCTTGCCGTCATCGGCGACACCGACGATGGCGACGACGCCGGAGCCGACGCGGGCCTTGGCCTCGTCGGCCAGGCTCTTCAGGTCCTTCATCTCGATGCCGGTGACGGCACGCGCCAGGAGCTTGGCGCCGGCGATCTCCTGGATCGGGTCCTCGGCCGCGCCAGCGCCACCCATGGCGAGCTTCTTGCGCGCCTCGGTCAGTTCGCGATCGAGCTTGCGGCGCTCCTCGATCAGCGCGGCCAGGCGATTGCCGGCCTCGTGGGCCGGAACCTTGAGCAGGCTCGCGAGCCCGTCGAGCAGGCGCGATTCCTCGTTGAGGCGCAGGCGGGCGCCGTTGCCGGTCATGGCTTCGAGGCGGCGCACGCCGGCGGCGACGGCGCCTTCGCCGACGATGCTGACGAGGCCGATATCGCCGGTGCGCGAGGCATGCGTGCCGCCGCAGAGCTCGACCGAATAGGCGCGGCCGGCCGGGTTCGCACCCATCGCAACGACGCGGACTTCGTCGCCGTATTTCTCGCCGAAGAGCGCGCGGGCGCCGGAGGCGATGGCTTCGTCGACGCTCATCAGGCGGGTCGTGACCTGTGCGTTCTGGAGGATGATCGCGTTGGCGATCTCCTCGACCTCGCGCAGCTCTTCTGCGCTGATGGGCTTGGGATGCGAGAAGTCGAAGCGCAGGCGATCGGCCGAGACCAGCGAGCCCTTCTGTGCGACATGGTCGCCGAGGACGAGGCGCAGCGCCTCGTGCAGCAGGTGCGTCGCCGAATGATTGGCGCGGATCGCGGTGCGGCGCTCGTGGTCGACGACGAGCTCGACGGCGGCGCCGAGCTTCAGCTCACCCTCCTTGACCGTGACACCATGGGCGAAGACATCGCCGAGCTTCTTCTGGACGTCGGTGACCTCGGCAACCGTTCCCGCCGCCCTGGCCACGCCGGCATCGCCGACCTGGCCGCCGGACTCGCCGTAAAACGGCGTCTGGTTGACCAGCATGAAGCCGCTCTCGCCGGCCTTCAGCGACGGGACTTCGGCATTGTCGCGGATCAGCGCCGTGACCACGCCCTCCGCAGTCTCGGTGTCGTAGCCGAGGAACTCGGTCGCGCCGACCTTGTCGCGCAGCGGGAACCAGAGGGCCTCGGTCGCGGCCTCGCCGGTGCCGGCCCAGGCGGCGCGCGCCTTGGCCTTCTGCTGCTGCATGGCGGAGTCGAAGCCTTCGGTATCGACCGTGATCTCGCGGGCGCGCAGCGCGTCCTGCGTCAGGTCGAGCGGGAAGCCATAGGTATCGTAGAGCGTGAAGGCGACGTCGCCCTTGAGGCTCTGGCCGGCGATCAGGTCCTTCGAGGCGTCGTCGAGCAGGGTCAGGCCGCGTGCCAGCGTGGTGCGGAAGCGGGTCTCCTCAAGCTTCAGCGTCTCGGTGATCAGCGCTTCGGCGCGCAGCAATTCGGGATAGGCGCGGCCCATCTCGCGAGTCAGCGCCGGCACGAGCTTGTTAAGCAGCGGCTCCTTGGCGCCGAGCAACTGCGCATGGCGCATGCCGCGGCGCATGATCCTGCGCAGGACGTAACCGCGCCCCTCGTTTGACGGCAGCACGCCGTCGGCGATCAGGAAGGACGCGCAGCGCAGATGGTCGGCGATGACGCGGTGGCTCGCCTTCATCGGCCCGTCGGCATCGACCGAGGTCAGGTCGGCGATGGCCGTGATGAGGGCGCGGAACAGGTCGATATTGTAGTTGTCATGCGTGCCCTGGAGCACGGCAGCGATTCGCTCCAACCCCATGCCGGTATCGATCGAGGGGCGGGGAAGGTCGGTGCGGATGCCGCCCGCGGCCTCCTCGTATTGCATGAACACGAGATTCCAGATCTCGATGAAGCGGTCGCCGTCCTGCTCTGCCGAGCCCGGCGGGCCGCCCCAGATATGGTCGCCATGGTCGTAGAAGATCTCGGAGCAGGGGCCGCAGGGGCCGGTATCGCCCATCCGCCAGAAATTGTCCGAGGTCGGGATGCGGATGATCTTGTCGTCGGTCAGGCCGGCGATCTTCTTCCAGAGGCCATGCGCTTCGTCGTCCTCGGAATAGACGGTGACCGTCAGCTTGTCCTTGGGCAGGCCGAATTCCCGGGTGACCAGTGTCCAGGCGTGGTGGATCGCCTGTTCCTTGAAATAGTCGCCGAAGGAGAAGTTTCCCAGCATCTCGAAGAACGTGTGATGGCGGGCCGTGTAGCCGACATTGTCGAGGTCGTTGTGCTTGCCGCCGGCGCGCACGCATTTCTGGGCGGTGGTGGCGCGCGAATAGGGGCGCTTCTCCTGGCCAGTGAAGACGTTCTTGAACTGCACCATGCCCGAATTGGCGAACATCAGCGTCGGGTCGTTGCGCGGCACGAGCGGGCTCGAGGGCACGATCTCGTGGCCCTGGGACTTGAAGTAGTCGAGGAAGGTCGACCGGATATCGTTGACGCCGCTCATCGCTCTTTTGCGCTCTGATCTGGGGCAGGAGGCCGGGCGCGCCCGGCAGGAAGGTCCGGTTCTAGTGAGGCGGCCCGCCGCTGTCCAGAAAGCTTGACGCAGCACACCACCCGCAAGGCCTTATCCGCAAACGAAAACGGGCAGCCCGAAGGCCGCCCGTATGTTCCTACCGGACCGGCTAAGCCGTCTCAGGCTTCGCCTTCATCGAGATCGTCCGCGGTCGGATCAGCCTGGTCGAGGATACGGTCGGCGACGAGGCCGGAGTTCTGGCGGATGGTGGCCTCGATCTTGGCGGCCAAGTCAGGGTTGTTCTTGAGGAAGGTCTTGGCGTTCTCGCGCCCCTGACCCAGGCGCTGGCTGTCGAAGGAGAACCAGGCCCCCGCCTTCTCGACCATGCCGGCCTTGACGCCGAGATCGATCAGTTCGCCGACCTTGGAGATGCCCTCGCCGAACATGATGTCGAACTCGACCTGCTTGAAGGGCGGCGCGACCTTGTTCTTGACGACCTTGACGCGGACCTGGTTGCCGGTCGCCTCGTCGCGCTCCTTGAGGGTCGAGACGCGGCGGATGTCGAGGCGCACCGAGGCATAGAACTTGAGCGCGTTGCCGCCGGTGGTGGTTTCCGGCGAGCCGTACATCACGCCGATCTTCATGCGGATCTGGTTGATGAAGATGACCATGCAGTTCGAACGCGAGATCGAGGCGGTGAGCTTGCGCAGGGCCTGGCTCATCAGGCGAGCCTGCAGGCCGGGCTGGACATCGCCCATCTCGCCCTCGATCTCGGCGCGGGGGGTCAGCGCGGCGACGGAGTCGATGACGAGCACGTCGATGGCGCCCGAACGGACGAGGGTATCGGTGATTTCGAGCGCCTGCTCGCCGGTGTCGGGCTGGGAAATCAGCAGGTCGTCGAGATTGACGCCGAGCTTGCGGGCATAAATCGGGTCGAGCGCATGCTCGGCATCGACGAAGGCGCAGACGCCGCCCTTCTTCTGGGCTTCGGCGATGGTGTGCAGCGCCAGCGTCGTCTTACCCGAGGATTCCGGCCCGTAGATTTCGATGACGCGGCCCTTCGGCAGCCCACCGACGCCGAGCGCGATGTCAAGGCCGAGCGAACCCGTGGAAATCGTCTCGATCTCGATCGAAGGCGAATTCTTGCCGAGCCGCATGATCGAACCCTTGCCAAAGGCACGTTCGATCTGGGAGAGCGCTGCATCGAGCGCCTTGGCCTTGTCCATCGAGGAGCCTTCCACGAGTTTGAGATTCGCCTGATTCACGGTTCGGGCTCCTTATGGCAGGGCGAGGGGGACATCTCAATGCGTCTTGACATGGAGATGGTCACGCTTTGTTCCTGGTCGCAAGTTCTTTTTTTGTTCTCTCTGTCAGTTTCTGTCAGGAGGGATGGCAGGAGCTGTCACGAGAGGCATTGATGCGGCCGTATCCGGTGCCCGTCGCGGGCATCGGCGGCCTCAGCCCATCGCCGCTTTCACCGTCTCGACGAGCTGCTTCATCGTGAAGGGTTTGGGCAGGAACTGGAATTCCTCGCCCTCGGGCAGGTTCTTGCGGAAGGCCTCCTCGGCATAGCCGGAGACGAAGACGACCTTGGTGTTCGGGTTGCGCTTGCGCAACTCTCCGAGCAGCGTCGGGCCGTCCATTTCCGGCATCACGACGTCCGAGACGACGAGATCGATCTTGCCATCGTTCTGCAGGAAGAGGTCGAGCGCCTCGACGCCGGAAGCGGCCTCGTGGACGGTATAGCCGCGCGAGATCAGCATGCGGGCGTTCAGGGCGCGCACCGCGTCCTCGTCTTCGACCAGCAGGATGACGCCGGCGCCGGTATGGTCTGCGGCGAGCTTCTTCGGCGCCTCCTTGGCAGCGGCCTCGGCCGCGATCTCCTCCTGGCTCGGGACATGGCGCGGCAGGAAGATCTGGAAGGCCGTGCCCTTGCCGATGGTCGAGTCGACGAAGACATAGCCGCCGGTCTGCTTGACGATGCCGTAGACCATGGAGAGGCCAAGGCCCGTGCCCTTGCCGACCTCCTTGGTGGTGAAGAAGGGCTCGAAGATCTTGTCGATATGCTCCTGCGGGATGCCGGTGCCGGTGTCCTCGACCTCGAGCAGCACGTAATCGTCGGTCGGCAGCGCCTCGTGGCCGAAGGAAGCGCAGTCCTCGCGGGTGACGTTGCGGGTGCGGACCGCGAGCTTGCCGCCGTCCGGCATGGCGTCGCGGGCGTTGACGGCGAGGTTGACGATGACCTGTTCGAGCTGGCCGAGATCGGCCTTGACCGGCCATAGGTCGCGACCCTGGCGGACGTCGAGCGTGACCTTGTCGGCGACGACGCGCTTCAGCATCAGCGAGAGATCGGAGAGCACCTCGCCGAGCTCCAGCACCTGCGGGCGAAGGGTCTGGCGGCGCGAGAAGGCGAGAAGCTGCCGCACCAGCGCCGCGGCGCGGTAGGCGTTCTGCTTGATCTGCATGATGTCCGGGAAGGACGGATCGGTCGGCCGGTGGCTCGCCAGCAGGAATTCGGAGGCGTTGATGATGACCTGCAGCACGTTGTTGAAATCGTGCGCGATGCCGCCGGCGAGCTGGCCGACCGCCTGCATCTTGCCGGCCTGGTCCATGTTGTCGCGCAGCTTGCGCTCGGCCGTGGTCTCCAGCGCGTAGACGATGGCGCGTTCGCCGTCGCCGCCTTCGGTGCCGGCGACGGGGGTGAGATAGAGCTTGGCGGAACGGCCATCCTCGCCAGCCAGCGCGAGATCCAGCGGGGCGCCGCCGGAGCGGCCGGCGACCACCTCGGCCAGCGCCTGGTCGAGACCGGCGCCCGACGCGACGAGATCGTGGATGGTGCGCGGCCGCAAGCCTGCCGGGATCAGGCGGGCGAAGGCGGCGTTCGAATGCAGGATGGCGCCGGCCTCGTCGATGGTAGCGATCGCCATCGGCGTGGAATGGAAGAAGCGGGCGAAGCGCACCTCGGCATCGCTGCCGCCGTCGGAGCCGGCTTCGCCGGCCGTGCGGTTGAGGACGAGGGTGCGCGAGGGGCCGGCGCGGCCGTCCTGCCCGAAAGCAACCTGGTGATGCAGGCGCACGGGCAAGGGAGCGCCGTTGCGACGCTTGAGGTCGACATCGAGCACCTCGACGCGGACATCGCCGGGCTGGCCGCGGATCGCCTGGATCAGCGCGGCGGCCGAGGGCGTGCAGACATCGTCGAGATGCAGCCCGCCGGAGCCGAAGCGGGCGAGGTCGAAATCGAGCCAGCCGGAGAGTGTTGCGTTGAGATAGGAGACCTCGCCATCGGCATCGATCGAGATGAAGCCGGCCGGCGCGTGGTCGAGGTAGTCGATCGCGTGCTGGAGTTCCTGGAAGGCATTTTCCTGGCGCTCGCGCTCGGGCGTGATGTCGGCGACCGACCAGAGGGTCGCGGTCGTGGCCTCACGGCGGACGGGAGAGACACGGACGCGATACCAGCCGACTTCGCCGCGCCCGCTCAGGGCGGGCTCCAGCCGGACCTCCTCGACGAGGCGGCGGTGCTCCCGGGCGGCGGTGGCGAGCCGGTAGATCGCTTCGGAAACGTCGGCGCGTCCGGTCAGCAGCCGGCCGACCGGCTTCAGGTCGTTGGCGCCCGTCGCCCCCGCCAGAGCCAGATAGGCCTCGTTGGCATAGACGATCTCGTTTTCGCTTTCGGTCACGACGATGCCGTCATCGGCACGATCGACGATCGCCTTGGTCAGGTCGTTGCGGGCGGCGCGGCCGGAAAACTGCACGAGCCCTATGGCGAAGGCGAAGAGGCCGAAGACGCCGACGACGGAGAGCAGGGCGAGCAGGCCGAGGATCAGCGGCTGCGCCCATTCATTGGCGAGGAAGCCGAGCGCGATCGCCGCGCCGACGAGCAGGGCCGCAACGAACAGGATGATCCCGATATGGCCGGGCTTGTCCGAGCGATCGATCGTATTGGTCGCCGTGGTGCCGCTCATTGCGGTGGAGTCCGTTCCCTTGCGGCCGCGCGGAAACCGGGCGGCCAAACTTTCTTCGCATCCGCCATGGAGTTAGGCGCGCCGACCCTTCAGGCGCAAGACGTATCCGATGACTTCGGCTACAGCCTGATAGTGTTCGACAGGAATTTCTTCGTCGATGCCGACCGTGGCGTAGAGAGCACGCGCGAGCGGCGGATTTTCGATGATCGGCACGCGATGCTCGCCGGCGACCTCGCGGATCTTCAGGGCCATGGTGTCGACGCCCTTGGCGAGGCAGAGCGGAGCCGCCATTCCGGGCTCGTATTGCAGCGCGACGGCGAAATGGGTCGGGTTGGTGATGATGACGGTCGCCTTGGGCACTGCCGCCATCATGCGCTTGCGGACGCGGCTGGCGCGGATCTGGCGCAGCTTCGCCTTGACCTCGGGATTGCCTTCCGAGTTCTTGAACTCGTCCTTCATCTCCTGCTTGGTCATCTTCTGACGCTGGTACCAGGAGAAGCGCTGCCAGCCGAAATCGCCGATGGCGATGATGGCGAAGAGGGAGAGGACTGCGCCCATCAACTGGATGGCGAGCGAGAGCGTCGCCGGCATCAGTGCCTCGACGCCCATCTGCGCGAAGCCTTCGAGCCGGTCGTGCTGGCCCCAGAGCGTGAACCAGACGACAGCTCCGATCAGGCCGGTCTTGGCCAGACCCTTGGCGAAATTGACCCAGGCCTCCTTGCCGAAGAGCCGCTTGGCGCCGGCCATCGGCGATATCCGGTTGAATTTCGGCATCAGCGGCTCGAAGGTCCAGAGCGGCTTGTGCTGGAGCATGGCGCCGGCGAGGCCCGCGCAGAGGATGAAGGCGAAGGGCATGCCGAGCGCCATGAAGCCGGTCAGCACGCCCCGCTGCGTGATGTGCATGAAGGAAGCGCCGTCGGAGGGGACCTGATGCGCGTTCATCAGGAACGAGCGCAGCGAGAGCATCGCCTCTCGGGCCGACCAGCCGGATGCGACCAGAAGCGCGAGCGTGAAGCCGCAGAGCACGAAGAAGGTCCCGATCTCCTGCGATTTGGGGACGTCGCCCTTTTCGGTGGCGTCGTCCAGCTTTCGCTGGGTCGGGTCTTCTGTTCTGTCTTCCTTTTCGGCGTCCTCCGACATGGTTTCCTCAGCCGGTGAACTGACGGAGGAAGGCGCCGAGGTCCTCGATGAAGACGCTCATCATGACGCCGATCACGACGAGCAAGACGAGCATGCCGCCCATGATCGAGGCCGGCACGGCGAGAAAGAAGACCTGCAATTGCGGCATCATCCGCGCGAGCACGCCGAGGCCGAGATTGAACAGCAGGCCGAAGACGAGGAAGGGCGCGGAGATCTGGATGGCCAGCGCGAAGCCGCGCGCGGTCGAGCGGACGGCCAGCGCCATCGTGTCGGTCATGTCGACTGCCCCGCCCGGGGGCAGCAGGCGGTAGCTCTCGTGGATCGCCGCGATGGCGATGTGGTGCAGGTCCGTGGTCAGGATCAGCGTGATCCCGAGCATCGTCAGGAAATTGCCGATCGAGGGGTTCTGCATGCCGCCCGTCGGATCGACCGTCATGGCGAAGCCCAGCCCCATGGTCTGGGCGACGAGCGTGCCGGCGGTCTGCAGGCAGCCCATCACCAGCCGGGCGCAGAGCCCAATGACGAGGCCGATCAGCAGTTCGCCGATCAGCAGCGTGACGACGCCGGCGACGTCAGCGGGCAGGCGCAGCGAGGGGCGGGCGATCGGCACGATCATCAGCGCGATGAAGAAGGCGAGCGACAGCCGCGCCCGCGAGAAGATGAAGCGCTCGCCGATGCCCGGCATGAGCATGACGAGCGTGCCGACCCGCGCGAAAACGAGCACAAATAGGGCGCTGATCTCGGGCAGGATCGCGATCTGCATCGTGCCGCGGGCACCTTTGCGCCAAGGACTTGCGCGCCAACGGGTGCGCCGCGGGGCCGTGCCGGCAAAGGCCGGCAGCAGGCGCGACGGGCTCATCCGCCCGTGGCGATTCGGGCGGCGACTCGCCCCATATAACCCGCAAGCGCGTCTCCCATGAACGGAAGAAACAGCAGCAGCGCTGCGAAGACGGCGACGATCTTCGGCACGAAGACCAGCGTCTGCTCCTGGATCTGGGTCAGCGCCTGAACCAGCGAGACGATGAGGCCGACCGCAAGCGCGATCACCATCAGCGGGCCGCCGACCTTGAGGAAGACGACGATGCCGTCGCGGGCGATGTCGAGAATGGCGCCGGAAGTCATGTGTTCTATCCGATCCTGTGGCCGTCAGACCGGCATCCGCATGATTTCCTCATAGGCCGCGATGACGCGGTCGCGCACGGCGACCAGGGTCTCGATCGCGGCCTCGCTCTCGGCCACCGCCGTCACGACATTGACGATGTCGGCCCGGCCACCCGCCACGCTCGCGGTTTGGGCATCGGCCTGGCGCCCGGCATTGGCGGTGGCGTCGAGCGCCTTGCCGAGCAGGGCGGAGAAATCCGGCCCGCCCGCTTCCGCGCCGCCCGTGGCGAGCGGCTTGCGCATCAGATTGCCGGCACCCATCCCCTGGATGGAGGCGTAGGCGCCCGCGGCGAAACCCGGAGTGGCCATGATGGTTCAGTCCCCTTCTGGAGCCGCGGCGGTCAGGCGCGCAGGATGTCGATGGTGCGCTGGATCATCCGGCGCGTCGAAGAGATCAGGTTGAGATTGGCTTCGTAGCTGCGCTGGGCCTCGCGCATGTCGACCATCTCGACCAGGGAATTGACGTTCGGCATCTGCACGTCGCCCTTGGCGTCGGCGGCCGGGTTGCCGGGCTCGTGCTTGACCTTGAAGGCGCTGGGATCACGCTGGACCTTGCCGAGCGCGACGAGCTGGGCGTCGAGCGTCCGGTCGAAATGGCGCTGGAAGGTCGGGACCTTGCGGCGATAGGGCTCGGCGCCGGCGCGCTCCGGGCCCGAATCCGCATTGGCGATGTTCTCTGAAATGACGCGCATGCGCCCGGACTGGCTGCGCAGTCCGGAAGCCGCGACGGCGATGCTCTTGATAAGGTCCATGATCAGCGCCCCATCCTTCAGCGTCCCTTGCCGATCGCGATCTTCATCAGGCCGAGGCCCTTGCTGTAGAGCGAGGCGGCGAGCTGATAATCCGACTGGTTCTGCGCGACCTTGAGCATTTCGTCCTCGAGGTTCACAGCATTGCCGTTGGGGGTGGTCTCGAAGCGCGGGGCACCGGTGCCGTCGAAGCCGCCATTGCGGTTGGTCAGGCTCAGATGGCCGGCATTGGTCTGGGCGATTGCCACGCCGGTGCGCGCGGGATCGGCGCTCGGCGGCTTCAGGTCGACCGGGCGAAAGCCGGGGCTGTCGGCATTGGCGACGTTCTCGGCGAGAATCTTCTGGCGCGATTGCTGGTAGTGCATGCGCGTCTTCAGCGCCTGCATCAGGCCGCCACTGAGGCTGAATCCGTCGTTCGCCATGGCTGCACCTCCCGTTTCCGCCGCCGGCGAAGCCGGTTTACTGGGCAAATCCTGCCGGGTGCATGGTTAACATCCGGTTAAAGCGGCGGGCTTTCTCGGGTGTGGTTAACCACGCGTTCACCATGTTTCCCGATAGCGAAAGCGTTATGCTATAGCCAAGGTGTTGAACCATTGGACGGAACTCACGGCCGTCCGGGCCGCCGTCGCGTTAAGAGGCAGACCTTGCAGAGCTTGTTCGGATTGGAACTCTCGACCGCACAGAAGGTGATCGTCGCCTCTGTCGTCATTCTCGTGCTTCTCGCGCTGCTCGGATTGTTCGTGCGGCAGATCCAGGGTGGGCGGCTCAGGCTGCGCGGCCAGGCGGGCGGGCGGCAGCGCCAGCCCCGCCTCGGCGTGGTGGATACCTACGATCTCGACCGCCAGCGCCAGCTCGTCCTGATCCGGCGCGACAATATCGAGCACCTGCTGATGATCGGCGGCGCGTCCGACGTCGTGGTCGAGACCAATATCATGCGCAGCGGCGGCCGTGCCACGGCGCCGACCTATGTCGATACCGCCGGGGCCGATCGGCCGCTGCCGCCGTTCGAGACCCTGGTTCCTCCGAGCGAGCCCGCGATGCGGGCGGGAGACGAGGCGCGCCGCGCCGGCGATCCCGAGGGTCCGGAGCTGCTGCCGCCGCTGCCGACCCGCCCCGTTTCCGTGCCGGTCGAGCCGCCGGTGGCGACTGCGGCGACCACGGCTGCGACGGCAGGCGTTGCCGCGGCTCTAGGCGTTGCAGCCGCGGCCGAGGCGGTTGCGGCTCCGGCTCCGGCCAAGCCGGCTGCTCCGCCGCTGACGATCCCCCCGATCACGACCGGGCCGGCGCCGAGCTTCGCCCGCGAGCATGCGCCGCAACCTGCCGTCAGCGCCGGCGAGCTCGACGACATGACGCGCCAGCTCGAAGAGGCGCTGAAGCGTCCGTTCTCGGCGGTGCGTCCGGCCAATCTTGGCGTTGAGGAGCCTGCTGCAGCCGCTGCGCCGGCTGTCGCTCCGCCCGCGCCCGTCGAGCGATTCGCGCCCGCGCCCGCGTCCATCGTGGTGGAAGAGGTTGCGCCGGTGGAAGAGGCCGCGCCTTTCGTCGAGCCGCCGGCCCCCGAGCCCGAGATCGCGACCGAGAGCCCGCCTGAGCCAGAGCCGGAACCGGTGTCCCCGCCGCCTCCCGCCGCCGCGGCGCCGCGCCAGAAGCCCATTGCGAGCGATGTCGAAGCGGAGCTTGCCGCAGCGCTCGGGCTGACGCTGGATCGGCCGCTGACGAAGGCGCCCGAGCCCAAACCGTTAGAGGCTACGCCGGTCGAGGTGCAGCATCCTGAGCAGAAAAAGGCGCCCAAGCCCGAAACGATCGTCGAGGAGCAACCTGCTGTCGCGGAGACCGCACCGGCCGCGATCGCCGAGGATCCGGTCTCCGTCGAAAGCCCCAAGCCGCAGCCCGAGCCCGAAAAGCCGTCCGAGCCTGCCGCGAAGGAGATCGATCCCTTCTCGGTCGACGCGATAGAGGCCGAATTCGCCCGGCTGCTCGGCCGCGATCCCAAGGCCAAATCCTGAGGCGCAAGCCGTGGCCTGAAGGCGGGGTGCGAGAACGCTGCCCGCCATCAACAGGATAGTCGGCCATCCGACCTTATCGACGCCGCGCATCGGTTGCGCGGCGTTTTTGCGTGGCTAGCCTCTGGGCACCCGATCGGCTGAGTCGGGCAGTGGCGGCACGCGTGAATTTCATCGGCAGGCGAGCGAGACGGTTTCGAGGCGGGCGCGCGCTGGCGGCGGCTGCGCTGCTGCTCGTGCTCCAGACCGTGCCTGCGCTGCCGCAGACGCTGTCGCTCGATCTCGGGCAGGGTGGGGGCGTGGCGGAGCGGGCTCTCCAGCTCATCGCCGTCCTCACGGTTCTGTCGCTGGCGCCGTCGATCCTGATGATGGTGACGTCGTTCACGCGGATCGTCGTGGTGCTATCGCTGCTGCGCTCGGCGCTCGGCACGCAGACGGCGCCACCGAACGCCGTGATCCTCGGGCTGTCGCTGTTCCTGACCGGCTTCGTCATGGCACCGACCCTGCGCGAGGCCTATACGACGGCGGTCCAGCCGCTGGTCGCCGGGCAGATCCAGCCGCAGGAAGCCTATAATCGCGGCGTCCTGCCCTTCAAGACCTTCATGCTCAAGCATGTCCGCGAGAAGGACCTGGCCCTGTTCCTCGACATGTCGCAGGGGCCGCGCCCGCAGCAGCCGCAGGATGTCGGCGTCGAGGTGCTGATCCCGGCCTTCATGATCTCCGAGCTGCGTCGCGCCTTCGAGATCGGCTTCCTGCTGTTCGTGCCCTTCCTGATCATCGACCTGGTCGTGGCCTCGATCCTGATGTCGGTAGGCATGATGATGCTGCCGCCGGTGACGGTGGCGCTACCGTTCAAGCTGATCTTCTTCGTGCTGGTCGACGGCTGGGGCCTGGTCGCGGGGTCGCTGGTGAAGAGCTATGGCAGCGGCTGACCCGCTGCGAAATCGCGAATCAGGTCAGCCGCTTGAGGGCGGTTCTTCAGTGATTGATTCCGCCGGGCGTCAGCCAACGACCACTCTGCCGCGCTGAATGCGCAGGCTGAGCGTACCGTTCTTCAGCGCCAGTGCCTTCTCGCCGAAGACCTCACGGCGCCAGCCCTGGAGGGCCGGCACTTCGGCGAGATCGTCCGACGCGATCGCCTCGAGATCGTCGGTCGAGGCGATGACCTTCGGCGCGACGCGCTCGGCATCCGCCACTGCCTTGAGCAGGACCTTGAGCAGATCGAGCACGGCGGCGCTGGCCGGCCGGCCGCGCTCGCGCTCCAGCCGGGGCAGCGTCTTGGGATCGATCGCGGCGGCTCGCTCGATCGCGGCGAGAACCTCGGCGCCGTTGCGCGAGCGCTCGAAGCCGTTGGGGACGGAGCGTAATTCGGCGAGAGCCTCGACCGAGCGGGGGCCGCGCTGGACGATGTCCATCATCGCGTCGTCCTTGAGCACGCGCTGGCGGGGCACGTCGCGAACTTGAGCCTCGCGCTCGCGCCAGGCGGCGATCTCCATCAGGTTCGGCAGCTCGCGCGGCTTGCGGATGCGGCCCTTGAGGCGCAGCCAGGCATTTTCGGGCTTGACCTCATAGGTCGCGGGCGACGTCAGCACCGCCATTTCCTCGGCGACCCAGCCCTCGCGGCCCGTCGTCTCGAGATCGGCCTTCAGCGCGAGATAGATGTCGCGCAGATGGGTGACGTCGGCCTCGGCATAGACGAGCTGCGCCTCGTTCAGCGGGCGGCGCGACCAGTCGGTGAAGCGCGAGGACTTGTCGATGCGCGCCTTGGCGAGGTCGTTGGCGAGCTGCTCGTAACCGACCGAGTCGCCGTAGCCGCAGACCATTGCCGCCACCTGCGTGTCGAAGAGCGGGGTCGGCAGGACGCGCCCGAGCAGCCACACGATTTCCAGGTCCTGCCGGGCGGCGTGGAAGACCTTGACCACGTTCTCGTTGACCATCAGCCCGAAGAAGGGGGCGAGGTCGAGATCGGGCGAAAGCGGGTCGACCAGCACCGCCTCGTCCGGCGAAGCGATCTGGATCAGGCAGAGCTTGGGATAATAGGTCGTCTCGCGCAGGAACTCGGTGTCGACCGTGACGAAGGGGTGGGTCGCGAGGCGGTCGCAAGCGGCGGAGAGCGCGGCGGTATCGGAAATCAGATGCATGGTTCCGGGTCTTAGCAGAGAGAGCCGCAGGATGTCGCGGGCGTTCTTGACATTTCAAGCGCGCGCGTGTGGTTAGCCCCAAGCTGCGGCTGGTCTTACGGACCGGCCTTCGACGCATTTCCGAAAGACCGACCCGTGACCCTGCATCGCTATCGTTCCCATACCTGTGGCGCGCTCCGTGACGGCGACATCGGCCAGAATGTGCGCCTGTCCGGCTGGTGCCATCGCATCCGCGACCATGGCGGCGTGCTCTTCATCGACCTGCGCGACCATTACGGCATGACGCAGGTGGTGATCGATCCCGATTCGCCGGCCTTCACTGAGGCCGAGACGCTACGCTCGGAATGGGTCGTGCGCATCGACGGCAAGGTCAAGGCCCGCCTCGCAGGCACAGAGAACGCCAACCTGCCGACCGGTGCGGTCGAGGTCTTCGCGACCGCGATCGAGGTGCTCGGCCCTTCGGCGGAGCTGCCGCTGCCGGTCTTCGGCGATCTCGAATATCCCGAGGATACCCGCCTCAAGTACCGCTTCCTCGACCTGCGCCGCGAGAAGCTGCACAACAACATCATGCTGCGCACCAGGGTCATCGACTCGCTGCGCCGCCGCATGAAGGATTCCGGCTTCAACGAGTTCCAGACGCCTATCCTGACCGCGTCCTCGCCGGAAGGCGCGCGCGACTTCCTGGTGCCGAGCCGCCTGCATCCGGGCAAGTTCTATGCGCTGCCGCAGGCGCCGCAGCAGTACAAGCAGCTCCTGATGATGGCGGGCTTCGACCGCTACTTCCAGATCGCGCCCTGCTTCCGCGACGAGGACCCGCGCGCCGACCGCCTGCCGGGCGAGTTCTACCAGCTCGACGTCGAGATGAGCTTCGTCGAGCAGGAGGACGTGTTCGCGACGATGGAGCCGGTCATCACCGGAGTGTTCGAGGAGTTCGCCGAGGGCAAGAAGGTCGCGCGCAACTGGCCGCGCATTCCCTATGCCGAGGCGATCGCCAAATACGGCTCCGACAAGCCGGACCTGCGCAACCCGCTGATCATGCAGGACGTCTCCGAGCATTTCCGCGGCTCGGGCTTCAAGGTCTTCGCGCGAATCCTCGAAGGCGAGAAGAACCGCGTCTGGGCGATCCCCGCACCGGGCGGCGGCTCGCGCGCCTTCTGCGACCGGATGAACTCCTGGGCGCAGGGCGAGGGTCAGCCCGGCCTCGGTTACCTGATGGTCAAGGAGGACGGCGAAGGCCAGGGGCCGATCGCCAACAACATCGGCCCGGAACGCGTCGCGGGAATCATCCAGCAGATGGGTCTGAAGGGCGGCGATGCCTGCTTCTTCGCCGCGGGCGATCCGGACAAGTTCTACAAGTTCGCCGGCAGCGCCCGGAACAAGGTCGGCTCCGAACTCGGGCTGATCGACGAGAACGCCTATGCCTTCGCCTGGATCGTCGATTTCCCGATGTTCGAGTACAACGAGGACGAGAAGAAGGTCGATTTCTCGCATAACCCGTTCTCGATGCCTCAGGGTGGCCTGAAGGCGCTGACCGAGGAAGATCCGCTTTCGCTCAAGGCGTTCCAGTACGACATCGCCTGCAACGGCTTCGAGCTTGCCTCTGGCGGCATCCGCAACCATCGCCCCGAGGCGATGGTGAAGGCCTTCGAGATCGCCGGCTATGGCGAGGAGACCGTGATCGAGCGTTTTGGGGGCATGTATCGCGCGTTCCAGTACGGCGCTCCGCCACATGGCGGCATGGCGGCGGGCGTGGACCGCATCATCATGCTCCTGGCCGGCGCGACGAACCTGCGCGAGGTCGCGCTGTTCCCGATGAACCAGCAGGCCGTCGACCTCCTGATGGGCGCGCCGGCCGAGGCCTCGCCGAAGCAGTTGCGCGAGGCGCATCTGCGGATCAACGCTCCCGAACAGAACGGCTGACGACCATGGCCTCGCTGTCGATCGCGCGGGCGCTGTCGCTCGTTTGCCTCATGGCGCCGCTGCTCGGTGCCTGCGTCGCCCATGGCGAGAGCAGCACCGGCCGTGCCTCGCTGCTGGCGACGACGGTGTCGCGCGCCATCACCTGCAGGGCGGGCTCCCCGCAGCGCACGACGCTCGACCGGTTCCTGGCGGCCGAGAAGGCGCGCGGCGCCGACGATCAGCAGATCGCGGCCGCGCGCGCGGCCTATGTCGGCGTCTCCGAAGCCGAGATCGTCAACCAGGGCGTGCGACCGCAAGCCTGCACGGCGCAGGAGCGTGCGGAGCTGCGGGAGCGGATGAGCCGCATTCGCGCCGGGAACTTCGACGCTCTCTGAGTGGTTTCGGCCGTCATGAAACCCGCGAAAACTCTCGGCGCCGTCTTGGCAGCCGCTGCGCTGGCCGGTTGCACGACCGTCGCAAGCCCGCGTCCGGGCACGGTGGAATATGCCGCCGCCACCGTCTCGCGCGCCTTTGATTGCGGCTTGCCGGTCGATCGCAGCCGGATCATCGCCCGGTTCGACCGCCAGGATCGTCCGCGCTTCATCGCAGCCAATGCAGGCTATGCCGTGAAATCCTACAAGGCGCCGCATCGCTGCGAAGCAAGCGAGCGCGAGCGCGTCAAGGGCGAGATCGGCGCACTGGCGCGCCGCTGAAATCGCTTGCCTCCGGCCGCCCTACATGGCCACAAGGCGGCCATGCCCGTCGCCGCCATAACCGCCATCGTCGTCAGCTATGACAGCGCCGAGGTCCTGCCCGCCTGCCTCGATGCGCTGGCCGGGGAGGGCGTGCGGACAATCGTGGTCGACAACGCCAGCGGCGACGACAGCCGCGCGATCGCGGCGGCGAGGGGCGCGCGGGTGATCGCCAACGCCCGCAACGAAGGCTATGGCCGCGGCAACAATCTCGGCATTGCAGCGGCCGAGACGCCCTATGTGCTCATCGTCAATCCCGATCTGGAGCTCGGGCGCGGCGCGGCGGCGGCGCTGCTCGAGGCGGCGGAGCGTTATCCCGACGCCGGGATGCTGGCGCCGCGCATCGTCGAGCCTTCCGGCCGCATCTTCCTGCAGTCGCGCTCGCTGCTCTCGCCCGACCATCTCAATTGCGCCGGCACGATGGTGCTTCCCGAGGGCGACGCCTGCCTGCCTTTCCTCTCGGGAGCCTGCCTGTTGATCCGGCGCGAGGTCTTCGTCGCGCTGGGTGGCTTCGATCCGGCGATCTTCCTGTTCTACGAAGACGACGATCTCTGCCGGCGAATGCGCGATGCCGGCCATGCGCTGGTTCATGTCCATGGCGCCGAGGCGCGGCATGGACGTGGCCGCTCGACGGCGCCGTCGCCGCAGCGGCGCTTCAAGGCGCGCTGGCACCTCGCCTGGTCAGAGCACTATATCGCCCGCAAATACGGTCTCGCCGGACCGAGGCGGATCCGGATGCTCGAACATGTCGGCAAGGCCGCGGGCTACGGGCTGCTGCTCAGGCGCGAGAAGATGTTCGCGCATGCGGGCTCGGCCGCCGGCACCCGCGCCTGGCGGCGCGGCGACACCGCCCTGGCCCATGAAGGACTCGATTTGCGGATCGATCAACCTACAGGTGCAGGTCCTTCATCGGCGTCCTGATGATGCGCCGGATCTCGCGCAGTTGGCGCAGGACGAGGCGCGTCTTGCGTGCGACATTGCTTTGGCTCGCGAGCAATTCGCTCTCGCGTCTGGCAAAAGCGTTTTGTCCCGTCAGTGGCGGGATGGCGCTGGTCGGGAGCACCGCCGCTGGCCGAGCCGCGTCATCGAGTTCGTGCAGCGCAGGCGCCGGGGCTCGCAGGCTCTTTCCGATGATGGCCCGGGCTGCATCGAGGCGCGCCTCCTCGCCATCGCGGACAGGCTTCTGCATGACGGCGCTCGAATCGCGCCATTGAATGCCCTTGCGATAGGCCGGAACCCATTGGACCTGGGCCTCCAGCAGATTCATCCCCGCATAACGCGCCAGTGCCGGGAAGGCATCGTCGTAGAAGCGCCAGCAATCGACCGGGAAGCGATGGCGAGGGCCGCCGCCGGGGGAGGTGATAAAGGCGACGCCGTTGCCTTTCAGGACGCGCGCGATTTCGAGGATCGTGATCCAGAAATACTCCGCATGCTCGAACACCTCCGAGCAGGTGACCACATCGAACGAGCCGCTGGAAATCTCCTTCCAGTCGTAGGGGTCGGCTATCACGGTGTCGACGTTCAGCCCGGCCTCGATATCCATGCCGTGCAGGGTCCAGAGCGGATTCTGCATCACGTCGCGATTTGACCGGCTCTGGCCCTCGACGATCGCGGAGCCGACATCAAGGATAGTGATCGGCTGTTGCTCCACTGACCCTAGGTAGGCTTTCCGAAAAACACGCGCTTTGTCCTCGGCAGTGGCGTGCATATCCAGCTCATCCTCGAAAAGACCGTTTTTTCAGTATTCTGCGATACTATGACGGTTGTTTCGGTGTCGACTAGGCTGTCGCTGTCGATTGCGCGCAATTGTCCACCGTGCCCGATAATGCGGTGCGCCGATCGTAACGTCCCGCGCACGAAGCGCCCTCAGAGTGCCTCCAACCGGTCCGACATCAGGATCGGGATCAGTGATCGGATTTCGGCTTCCGGTCGCAACCACCAGCGCGAAGCAAGCAGTCGCTCGATCCGGGCTTCGTCGAAGCGCAGCTTGACGATTCGTCCCGGGTTGCCGGCGACGATCGCGTAAGGCGGCACGTCGCGCGTGACGACGGCGCGCGCGGCAACGACCGCACCATGGCCGATGCTGACGCCGGACAGGATCATGGACTGAGAACCGAGCCAGACATCATGGCCTATTGAGACATCACCGCGCGTGGTGTGGTGGCCGTTCATGGCAGCCGCTTCAGGCCAGAGGCGCGGAAGGGCCGGAAATGGGTAGGTCGTCACCCATCCGAGCTCGTGATTGCCGCCGAGCAAGATCTCGACGCCATCGGCGATCGAGCCGTAGCGCCCGATCACGAGCCGAGCGCCGCTTTCGGGAAAGCGCACCTTCGGGTTGCCATAGGTATAGGCGCCGACGATGACCTGTCCCGGCCGCCGCGCGGCGAGCTTGGCGAGGTGTAGCCGGGTCTGGTTGTCGGGGTTCAGCCGGTTGCGCAACCACCCGCGCGGGACGGGCGCAAGACCTGCCCACCATGCCTGAAGCGCGGTGGGGCGCCAGTCGCGATCTTCGGGTGCGACGGCGCCTTCGTCGGTGTGCCGCTTGGTCGTCATGCAAGCCGGCTTCCGCTCCGCTCGAAGACCATCTGGCTCACTGCGCATCGGCCTTGAGATCGATCTTATCGAAGATCTCCGTCGGCTCGGTCATGGTGATGACGTCGGCGAGGCCTAGGCCAGTCGCCGACCTGGCGCTGGCCGAGACGGTGAGCGTGCCGGGCTTCGCAACGAAACGGGAGGCGGCGGCGGCCACGGCCTTGGCGCCGTCGGACGGGCCCAGGATCGCGGCCAGCCCGAGGCTGGCAACCATCGTGAACTGCTGGCGGACCTCCTCGACCTTGCGCCTGGACTTGCGCGCCTCGTTCTCGATGAGCTTCTCGACCAGGCCAAAGTTCTGCAGCTTGACCTGCAGGTTGCGGGCGGTGGCGCCGAGCGCAGCGACCTGCGCGAGGGCAATATCACTGGCGAACAGGTCCTTGGTGACGTTGCCGAGCGTGCCGGAGGCCTCGACCTGGGCAAGGCCGGCGCTGCCGAACGAAAAGGTGCGGATGGCGATCTCGTTCTTTGCCGCTTCCCATGCGAGATCGAGCTTGGCCGAGAGATCGAGCGTGCGGATGCCCATCGCGATCATGTCCTTTGCGGCCGGATTGCCGGTCGCTTCGGAGACGGGAGCAACGAGCTTGTCGATCGTCACGGCCAGACTGGTCGGAATGCCGTTGAGCTGCTCGCCCGCCTTGATCTCGAAGGTGCCGAGCGAAATCTTGATTGGCTCCTTGCCGGTGATGATCGCCGGGGCGTCGATCGAGATGCCGGCGAGACGGACCGTTCCAATGGTCGGGATGAAGCGGCGGAAGTCGAGTTCGTCGATGGGCTTGTCGGGCTCGCTCAGCGCCGCCCGCAATTCGCGGATGACGGAGCCGAAGGCGAAGCCGGAATAGGCGATCGAATCGACGCCGCCCTTGGTATCGCCGGAGCGGAACTGGAGGCCTTCCATGGCGAAGCCGGATTTCGCGGGGGTGTTCTCGCCGAAGGCCATCCGGGCGATCCGCATGTCGACGGCGTCGGCCTTGGCGCCGGCCTTCGGCGGCGGGCTCACGTTCATGACGAGGTCGCGGGTTTCACCGCTGCCGTATTCGAACATGTCGAAGAGCGCGAGCACGGAGAGGCCGAGCTGCCGTTCGGCCTCGGTCTTCGCCGGCGACTTGTCGGCATCGGCCGGCTTCTTGTCGCCCTGCTTGCGCTCGACCTCCTCGCTCGCCGCGGCGAGGCGGGACATCACCTCGAGCAACGGCTCGGGACCGACCTTGGCAGCGAAGCCGCGCGCGACCGTGCGGCCGAGCGACATCTTGCCGGCCTTGCCCATGTCGAGCGTGTAGCCGTCCTGCTCGAAATTTCCGATGACCGGCAGCATGGCCTCGCTGGCACCGGCCGCAGCCTTCTCTGTCAGGACGCGCGCGATCTGGCGCAGGTCGAAGGCATCGAAGGCGGTGCGCTTCAGTTCCCCCTTCATCGGGCCGGTCGCCGCGCCGTCGGCGGTGATGCTGCCGCTCGCCGATTCGCCGTGGCCGATCTTGCCTTCGCGGATGTCGGTCAGGCGGATGTCGCGATAGACCGTGGTCTGCTTCTGGTCGCCGACCGTCTGAACCAGCGAGAGTTCGGGCGCGCTGATCTCGGCGGCGTTGAGGCGGGCCGCCCGGCCGGCGGCCGGCTCGCTGGCGGCCGCACCGGTGAACAGGGCCAGGAAGGCGTCCTTCTCCAGCGTCGAGCCCTTGATCGCGATCTTCGGGGCGTTGATCACGAGCTTGCCGAGATCGATCCTGACGTTATCGAGCTGGAAGTCGGCAGCCCAAGCCGAGGAGGCGAAGGACATCAGAAGAACCGCCAGGGCCGTGCCGGCGAGATGCATCGTCCGACGAGGGCGCGCAACGATCATGGGTATCTCCTGGTTCTGGATTCTTAGTTCACGCATTTTCTTCAAGCGAACCGGTCTCCACTTCGCTCGAAAATGCCTCAGTCCGGCGAAACTGCCGCAAGCGGATGGCGAAAGAAAGCCGTCGGGCAGCGCTGCGTGGCATCCCGCATTCATATGATGACGAAAGGCTTGACCGAAAGGCGGCGAAGGCGGCCATCTGCCGAAGATTTGCCATCGGTCGGCTCTAGAGCGCAAGAGGCGATGGCCGCCACGGAGATCCAAGCGATGTACGCCCTCAGAACCGCTCTCGCCGCCCTCGCGCTGGCGCTGGTCGCAATGGTGCCGGCCGGGCTGCAGGCGCAGGGCCAGCCGGCCGCAGGCGCGGCAGCGGGCCTCGAGTCGCTTGTGATCGTGAGCGGCGGAACGCGCCATGCCTTCCAGGTCGAGGTGATGCGCACGCCGGACCAGCGGGCGAAGGGGCTGATGTTCCGCAACTACATGCCGGCTGATCGCGGCATGCTGTTCGATTTTGGCGCAAGTGAGCCGGTGGCGATGTGGATGCAGAACACCTACATCTCCCTCGACATGCTGTTCATCCGGGCCGACGGCACGGTGGCGCGAATCGCCGAGCGTACCGAGCCGCTTTCGACACGGACGATTCCGTCGGGCGAGCCGATTTTATCGGTGCTGGAAATCAATGGCGGCGTCAGCAAGCAGCTCGGCATCAAGCCAGGCGACAAGGTCGAGCACGCGCTGTTCAAGCGCTGAGCGGGCGAAACGCGGCTGAGCGGCACATCTCCAAACGCGCGGTCATCAAAAGCCTCGCTCAGCTCGCCCGGAGCGATAGGTGAGACTAAGGTCGGAGTATGACTCGCTGCCAAGATCGGCTTTCGCTTGCGGGCGCGGCCTGTGGCATGATAGCGAACCGCAACGTTTGGAATGGCTCGTCGGGGTATAGCGCAGCCCGGTAGCGCATCTGCTTTGGGAGCAGAGGGTCCCAGGTTCGAATCCTGGTGCCCCGACCATCATTCCTCACGCGTATGAAGCGGTCCGCGTCGCGGGCTGCACAGGTTTGGTGACGGCAGAGCGCTTTCATGACCGCACGCATCTATCGCCCGGCCCGCACGGCCATGCAGTCCGGCACGGCTAAGACCGATCGCTGGCTGCTCGAATACGAGCCGGAGGCTGCGCGCCAGATCGAGCCGCTGATGGGCTGGACCTCGTCCTCGGACATGAAGAGCCAGCTCAAGCTCTGGTTCGACAGCGAGGCGGAAGCTGTCGCCTATGCCACGCGCAACGGAATCGCCTACCGCGTCGAGCAGCCCAACGAGGCGAAGCGCCGCACGCTGTCCTATTCCGACAATTTCAAGTTCACCCGCGTCGGCCAGTGGACGCATTGAGACCGACAGGCGAGGGCACCTCCCTCGCTTTCGGGCCCGTAGCTCAGATGGATAGAGCAGCAGCCTTCTAAGCTGCTGGTCGCTGGTTCGAATCCAGCCGGGCTCGCCATTTTCCCTGCTGCACTGAAGCAGGTTCAGCATCCGCCGCGGCGGCTTTTCCGAAGCCGGCAGACCAGGACCGGAAACTGGACCAGGACAGGCGTTCGTAACGCACCGGCGGAGCCTTCTGCCCGGAGTAGCGAGTTCCTGCCGTCTGGTGATTCAAAGGACAGCGCAAAACGTTGCGTCATGGCTTGCCTACAGCAAGGCGCGCTCGTCGCGGCCCAGCAGGCGGAAGGCCAGGTAGATCGCGGTGCCGCTGAGCACGAGCAGGATCGTCGAGAGCGAGGCCGCCGTGCCGTAGTCACCGTCATTGATCGCGATGTAGATCTTGACCGGCATCGTGATCGTGCCGCCGACATAGAGGACGAGCGACGAGGAGAGTTCGTTGACCGCCGTCACGAAGGACAGCATCGCGCCGGCGACGATGCCCGGCAGGATCAGCGGGATCGTGACTTTGAGGAAGGCCTGGAGCGGGCTGTAGCCCAGCGAGATCGCGGCCTCCTCCATGCTCGGCCCGACCTGCCGCAGCGCCGCCGCCGAGGAGCGCACGGCATAGGGCAGGCGACGGATGAAGACGGAGAGGATGATGATCGCGGCCGTGCCGGTCATCACCAGCGGCGGCGTGTTGAAGGCCGCGATGAAGGCGACGCCGACGACGATGCCCGGCATGACATAGGGCACCATCAGGGTGGCATCCAGCAGCGAGCTCTGGGCGGTGTTGCGCCTTGCGACCAGGCAGCCGATCAGCGTGCCGATGACGACGATGAGAAGGACGGATGCGCCGGAGAAGACGAGCGAGTTGCGCACGACGTCGCCGAGCGTGGCAATGATGCGCGTGTAACTTTCGAGGCCGAAACCTGGCTGGAACACCGGCCCATTGGTCTTCCTGACAGAGTAGATCGCCGCGATGATCGCCGGCATCGCGCCGCCCAGCGCGATGAAATAGACCGCCGCATGGGCCGCGACATTGGCGAAGCCACGCAGCTGGATCTTCTCCGGCCGGTTGATCAGGTTGCTGTGGTAGACGTTTCGCCTGGACATGTAGCGCTGGATGAAGACGAAGATCATCGACATCAGGATCAGGACGAGGCTGAGCGTCGTCGCCATGCCGAGATTGGAGCCGATCTCGGCCGAATAGGCAGTGTAGGCCTCCGTTGCCAGCACGTTGTAGCCGCGTCCGAGCAGGCGCGGCGTGCCGAAATCGGCGATGGCGTGGATCAGCGCGAGCAAGCCGCCAGCCGAGAGCGCCGGCAGAACCAGCGGGAAGGAGATCTTCATGACGCGCTGGAACGGCGTCAGCCCGAGATTCTCCGCCGCCTCTTCCAGCGAGCGGTTGATGTTGGCGAGCGCGCCCGAGGTCAGCAGGTAGACGTAAGGATAGAACTTGAAGGCGAAGACGATGAGGATGCCCCAGACGCCATAGATCGGCGGCATGAAGATGCCCCAGTCCATGAGGGTCTGCCTGACGATGCCGCCCGAGCCGAACAGCACGATCCAGGAATAGGCGCCGATGAAGGGCGGCGAGACCAGCGCCAGGATCGCCATCATCGAGACGAAGCGGCCCCCCGCGATCCGGAGCCGGGCCATGCAGAAGGCCATGACCGAGCCGAGAAGGAGCGCACCCGCGAGGCCGCCGAAGCCGACGATCAGCGTGTTGACGAGGGCATTGAAATAACGCGCGCTGGTGAACAGCCTCTGCCAGTTGGCGAGCGTGAGCTGGCCGCTCTCGTCGCGAAAGCTGGAGACCAGGATCAGGCCGAGCGGGATGAGCAGCAGCACGGTCAGGATCGTCCAGGCCGCGACCGCGACGAGCGTCCAGAAATCCGGACGCCAGCCGCTGCGTCCAGACGGGGCGACGACCGCGCTCATACCGGAAGCTCCGCGGGGACGCGCCGCCCCGCCGCATCGAAGGCGTGCAGATCGGCCCGGTCGAAGCCGAGCCGGATTTCGCGGCCAGCCTCGATGGCGAGGTCGGTGGGAGGAGCGGGGATCTGCGCGACGAGCCGATGGCCCTGCGACTGGACGGTGAGATGGGCCTCGCGGCCGAGATAGGTGAAATGCTCGACCAGACCCGTGAAGCTGGAAGCTCCATGGTCTGCCGCTCCCGCCTCGGCGAGGCGCAGGCGCTCCGGCCGCAGGGCCCATTGCGCGACGCCCGGCACATCCGGCAGACCAAAGGTCAAGGGCGAGAGCAGGTTCATGGTCCCGACGAAGGAGGCGACAAAGCGCGTCGCCGGCTCGCCATAGATCTGCTGCGGCGTGCCGATTTGCTCGACGCAGCCGCCATCCATCACGCAGATCCGGTCCGAAATGGCGAGCGCCTCCTCCTGATCATGGGTGACGTAGATCGCGGCGATGCCGATCGTCCGCTGGATGTCGCGGATCTCGTCGCGCAGATCGAGCCGAAGCTTGGCGTCGAGATTGGAAAGCGGCTCGTCCATGAGGAGCAGGCGCGGCTTCACGACCATTGCCCGGGCGATGCCGATGCGCTGCTGCTGTCCGCCCGAGAGCGCCGCGGGCAAGCGCTCGGCGAGTGCGGACAGCCGGACGGTGGCGAGTGCTTCGGCGACCCGGTCGCGGATATCGGAAGCGGCGACCTTGCGTGCCTTGAGGCCGAACGCAACGTTCTCGGCCACCGTCAGATGCGGAAAGATCGCATAATCCTGGAAGACCATGCCGATATCGCGCCTGTGCGGCGGGACAGCCAAGAGATCGGTGCCATCTAGCCCGACCCTGCCTTCGGATAGTTGCGAGAAGCCGGCGATCGACCGCAGCAAGGTCGTCTTGCCGCAGCCCGACGGGCCGAGCAGCGTGAAGAACTCGCCCTTGGCGACGGAGAAGGAGACGCCATTCAGCGCCGTGGTGGCCCCGTAGCGCTTGATCGCGCCCTCGACAGTCAAATAAGCCATGCCGGCAAAGAATCTCCGCTCTCTCCTAGTTGCGCATGGCCGCGATTGGACGGCAAGATGCCTGATCATCGTCGGCATAGATCGACTGCTTGGGAGAGGACCGGGATCATCATGACGTCGAGCAAAATCTGGATCGGGCGTATCCTGCTGACGGCAGGACTGCTGGGCGTCGCCGGAGCGGCGGTCGCGGCCGACAACAAGGTCGTGCTTTACACTGCCCATAAATCCTCGATCGTTCAGAAGATGATCCCGCTCTTCGAGGCCGAAACCGGAATCAAGGCCGAGGTTGTGCAGCTCGGTTCCGGCGACGTGTTCCGCCGTGCCCGCGCGGAGGCCGCGGCGCCCAAGGCCGACGTGATCTGGAGCGTCACCGGCTCGCTTCTGGGCGAGAATGCCGACCTGCTCGTCCCCTACGCACCCAAGGATCAGGCCGCGATCGACGAGCGCTTCGTCAGCAGCCCCGCCTGGACCCCCTACACGACCGTGATCTACGTGCTGATGGTCAACAAGCGCATGGTCAAGGATGCCGATATCCCGAAGAACTGGGCCGAGCTGTCAGATCCGAAATGGAAGGGCAAGGTCGCCTCGGCCCGCGTCGACAATTCCGGTTCGGCCTTCCAGCAGATGACGACGGTGCTGACCGCCGGCGGCGACAAGGGCTGGGACGTCTACGGCAAGCTCGCCAAGAACTTCGTATTTTCGGATAGCTCTGGCGCGGTGCCGCGTTTCGTTGCCGATGGCGAGGCGCCACTCGGCCTGACGCTCGAGGACAATGCGCTCGAATATGTTGCCGGCGGCGCCCCGGTGAAGATCGCCTATGTCGAGGACGGCACCACGACCTCGCCCGACGGCGTCGCAATGCTGAAGGGTGCGCCCAATCCGGAGCCGGCGAAGCGCTTCATCGACTGGGCTCTGTCGAAGAAGACGCAGGAGGCGCTGGTCAAGGAAGCCGGGCGGCGCTCGGTGCGCAAGGATGTCGCCGCGCCGGGCGACGTGAAGCCGCTCTCCGAACTGACGCTGGTCAAGCTCAAGTCGGTCGAGGAACTCGGCGGCACGAAGGCGATGATCGAGAAGTGGCGCCAGGTGACCGGCAACTGACGGGCTGACGGCCGGATACGACGACGAGCATGCAGATCGAATGCTTCAGCCTCGGCAAGCGCTTCGCGAGCCCCGAGGAGAACGAGGACAGCGTCGTCATCCTGCCTGGCCGCGGCTATGCCGTGATCGACGGCGTGACCGACCGCAGCGGGCGCCGCTTCGGGGCCATGCGGGCCGGGCGCTACGCCTCCGGCCTCGTGGCGACGGAGGTCACCCGCTTCCTGCTCGACGAGGACCTGGGCGTTCGCGGCGGGCCGGATCGCATACGCAGGCTGGTGCAGGCGCTGGGCGATGCTCTACGCGGGGGCTATGCGGCGCATGGCCTGTTGGACAAGGCCTCGGCAGATCCCGCCGCCCGGATCGGCTGCACGCTGGCGCTGGGGTATCATGACGGGCCGGCGCTGCAACTGGTCTCGATCGGCGATTCCGGCATCCGGCTCGGCGGGAAAGCACTGGGAACGATCCGTCATGTCGAGGAGAAGCCGCTCGACCGCGTGACCGCGCTGATCCGGCGCGAATGCTGGGCCCATCTCGGCAGGGTGCGCGCCGATCCGCTGCCTCAGCGCTCGATCTCGGACGATGCCGTCTGGAACGGCCTGCGCGAGCCGCCGGCCGGGCTGGGCGCGGAGGCCTGCGCCACGATCAGGGCGCATGTGCTGCGGCTTTGCGACGAGGAGATGCCGACGATCGCGCCGGTGGAGATCGAGCGGATCGTCGATAGCGGCATCAGCGGCCAGCGCGCGTTCTCAAATCACCCCACGAGCGATCTCGGCTACGGCGTGCTCGACGGCTTCGCGGTCGCCGACCGGCATGTCTTCACGGCGGATTATCCCGCCGCCGAGGTCGCGCGGCTCGAATTGTTCAGCGACGGCTATTTCGCCGAGCCGGACGCCTTCGGGGTCGCGGCATGGGAAGCCAGCTTCGCTGAGGTCGAGCGGATCGACCCCGACAAGATCGGCCCCTATGCCAGCGTCAAGGGCTCGGGCCCCGATAGTTGGACCGACGACCGGACCTATCTCGGAATCGCGTTCGATCGCTGAGGGCTCAGTCTTCCCGACCCCAGTTCCGTAATTTGCCGATCGTCGCGGCGGGATCGCGCGGGCGCAGCCTCCACAGATTTCCGATCATGCTGGCAAACGCGAACACTGCGAAGCTCGGCAGGGCGAGTACGACCGGGACCGTCATCAGGCCCATGGCGCAGCCGCCGGAATCGCCGGGGCCGCATTTCGGTCGAACATCATCAGCCCGAAGACCAGAACCAAGCCGGCGAGCGGGCCGACGAAGAGGCCGGCGAGGCCCGCCAGCAATGCTTTCGTCAGCAGGCGCGCCATGCCGAGCCGTCCCCGTTTCCGGCCAGCATAGCCTGGCTCTCTCACGACGGAACAGGCCACCTCCTGCCTCGTTGTAGGAGGAGGTCGATGTGGAGAGCACCCATGCTGCGGTTTGTCGCCATTACTGCTTTCGCGGCGGCTCTTTCGTCCCCGGCCCTTGCGGAGCCCGGCTTCGTCAAGACGGTCAGTCTGCCGCTGCTGGGTTCCCCCTACGGCCTCGGGTCCAAAGCGGCCTGCGACATGCCCGTGAGCCTTGCGGCCCCGGCAGATCCCGTTGCGTCGGTATCAGGCCACGCCATGACGCTGTCGCCGCGCATGCTCCAGGCGATCCGCGTCGACAACGAGACCGTCACCGACTGACGGCATGTCCTCGGCGCTTGCCGACCTCCGCCCGGCAGCGTAAACCCCGCGCGGCACCGCCTTGATCGTGCCTGAATGGCCCGCCATCGGGCGGCAGCCGGCATTCCGGACAGATGCGGCCGGCAGCCGCGGGGATGAATGATGTTTTCGCTCACGCCAGCGATCGACCGCCTCAGGGATGCGGCCTCGGCCAGCCATCTGCGGGCCTGCATCTTCCTCCTGCTCCTGTCGTTCGCCGCTTTCCTGCCCGGGTTCAGCACGCTCCAGCCGCTCGACCGAGACGAGCCGCGCTTCGCCCAGGCGAGCAAGCAGATGCTGGAGACCGGCGACTTCGTCGATATCCGCTTCCAGGACGAAGCCCGGCACAAGAAGCCGGTCGGCATCTACTGGCTGCAGAGCGCGGCGGTGAAGGCCGGCGAGGCGCTCGGCGTTCCGCAGGCGCGAACACAGATCTGGCTCTACCGCATTCCCTCGCTCGTCGGTGCGACCGCGACCGTGCTGCTGACCTATTGGGCGCTGCTCGCCTTCCTGTCGCCGCCGCTGGCCCTGCTCGGCGGCGCGTTGATGGCGGCTGCCGTCTTGCTCGGCGTCGAGGCGCGAATCGCCAAGACGGATGCGCTACTGGCGGCCTGTGCCGTCGCGACGATGGGGGCGCTGGCGCGGACCTGGCTGGACTGGACGCGCTCGCTCGCCTTCGTGCCGGACCGGCGCAACTGGCTGGTGTTCTGGGGTGCGACCGCGCTTGGCCTGTTGATCAAGGGGCCGATCGTGCCGATGGTCTGGGGCCTCGCGATTCTCGTGCTGAGCGCGAGCCAGCGCTCGTTCCGCTGGCTGAAGCCGCTGCGCTTCGGCGCGGGGCTGTTGCTCTGTCTCGTCGTCGCGCTGCCCTGGTTCGCCGCGATCATGATCAAGACCGGCGGGGCTTTCTTCAGCGAGAGCGTCGGGCAGGACATGCTCGGCAAGGTCGCCGAAGGACAGGAAAAGCACTGGGGCCCGCCCGGGCTCTATCTCATCGTCTTCTTCGCGACTTATTGGCCGGCGGCAGCCTTCGCTGCGATGGCCGTGCCTTTCGCCTGGGTTCGGCGCAAGGAACCGCAGATCCTGTTCCTGATCGCCTGGATCGTGCCCTCCTGGCTGGTCTTCGAGGCTGTGCCGACCAAACTGCCGCATTACGTGCTGCCGCTCTACCCGGCTGTCACGGCGCTGCTGCTGCTCGCGGTACTCAACGGCGGCATCGATCGCTACCGTCGCGGCGCGGTGCTCACCGCCTGCCTCGTCGTGATCGTGCCGCTGGCGCTGATGGGCACGATCCTGTTCGGCAACTGGACGCTGGACCGGGCCGTGCCATGGCTGGCGCTGCCGTTCTTCGCACTGGTCCTGCTCACAGGCGTCGGCGTCGTGGCGGCCTTCCGGCGGCTCGATTTCGAGGGCGCGCTCTGGCGCAGCGTGCTGGCGAGCCTGTTGCTGACCATCGCCGTCTACCCTTTCGCCATCGAGAGCCTGCGCTCGCTGAAGCTGTCGCCGCGCCTGGCGGAGACGGTCAAGGCTGCCGGCTGTGCCGACCCGGCCGTGCTGACGCTGGGCTATCGCGAGCCGAGCCTCGTCTTCCTGACCGGCACGAAGCTCGCGATGGCCGCAAGCGGCGCTGACGCGGCAGCCTTCCTGAACCAGCCCGGCTGTCGTGTCGCCTTCGTCGAACGCCGCTTCGCCGATGAATTCAAGGGCGCGCTGGCGAGCCAGAGCGTGAAGCCGCGGCTCGTGACCACGATCACTGGCTTCAACCTGAATGGCGGGCGCAGGCTGGAGATCGCCGTCTTCGCCAACTCTCCGGGGTGAGAACCCTTGCGCTCGAAACGCTTCTGCCCGAAGCCCTCGTGCTCGAAGCCTTCCTGCTCAAAGCCCTTGCCCTATCCGCCGCGCTGACGCAGTTTGCGGGCCGTTTTTCCGGATGATGCCCCTTTGACCGAAACCCCTTTCCATCCGCTGCTCAGCGTCGTCGTGCCGGTGCGCAACGAGGTCGGCAATATCGCGCCGCTCGTCGCCGATATCGAAAAGGCGTGCGCGACGATCGGCCCGGTCGAGGTCGTCTATGTCAATGACGGCTCGACCGACGGCACGGCAGCCGCGCTTTCCGAACTCGCCGCGACGCGGCCCTGGCTGCGCGTCATCACCCATGCCCAATCCTGCGGCCAGAGCGCAGCGGTGCGCAGCGGCGTGCGCCATGCCCGCTCGGCCATCGTCGCGACGCTCGACGGCGACGGCCAGAACGACCCGGCCTTCCTGCCGGAGATGGTCGAGGCCTTGCAAAAGGCCGGACTTCAGGCGGGCATGGTGCAGGGGCAGCGCGTCGGGCGCAAGGATACCGGCTTCAAGCGCTGGCAGTCGAAGATCGCCAACGGCGTGCGCGTGCGCGTGCTGAAGGACGATACCCGCGACACCGGCTGCGGGCTGAAGTGCTTTCGCCGGGAAGCCTATCTCGCCTTGCCGTATTTCGACGCGCTGCATCGCTTCATGCCGGCGCTGATGGCGCGCGAGGGCCACAAGGTCCTGCATGTCGACGTGCGCGACCGCCCTCGGCTGACCGGCGTCTCGAATTACGGCTTCTTCGACCGGCTCTGGGTGGGTATCCTCGATCTTGCCGGCGTGTGGTGGCTGATCCGCCGGCGCAAGCGCGTGCCCCAGATCGTCTCGGAGACGATGTGATGCTGATCGACCTGCAGCAAACCATCGGAAACTATTTCCACGATGTGTTCGTCAACAAGATCGACTGGTGGGTCCTGCTCGGCGTCGTTGCGCAAGGGCTCTTCACCATGCGCTTCGTCGTGCAGTGGCTGGCGAGCGAGAAGGCCGGGCGCTCGGTCGTGCCGATGACCTTCTGGTGGTTCTCGATCGGCGGCGGGCTACTGCTGCTGATGTATGCGCTCTATCGGCGCGACCCGGTCTTCATCCTCGGCCAGGGCTTCGGCGTCTTCGTCTATATCCGCAACCTGCAATTCGTCCTGCGCGCGAGGGCGCGCGGCGAGGACACGAATTCCGGGCCGGGCTAGATCTCAGCTCCGCGACGGCGGTGCGGCCGGATCGGCTGCCGCGCCATCGGCGGGTGAGGGCAGCTTGTCGGCTGCAGGGGCCTGCGGCTTGCGCATCGCGGCCGAATAGGCCGGGTAGCGCTCGCGATAGGCCTTCAAGAATTCGGAGAGCGTGTCGGAATTCGCAGTGGCGCGCGCCATCTCGCGAATATCGGAGGCCCGCGCCCGATCAGCCCCGGTGATGAAGGCGAAGGTGCGGGCATCGGCGCCGCGCGCCATCTTCGGCGCGAACTTGCTGCGCAGCCGGTCGAGCGACAGGTTCTCGCTGGCCATCACATAGGAGACGCCGGCGCGCATCACGTCGGCGCGCTCGATGTCACCGAGTGCGCCGTCACCGCGCCAGCTTTCGCCGAGCAGGCGCTCATAGGCCTCGCCGGCCTCGCGCCAGCGTCGTCCGGTCCAGTAGATGTCGGCGCGCAGACGGTCGATCTCCGGGCCGCGTTCGGATTCCAGCATTTCGAGCGCCTGATCGGTACGCGAAAGATCCGACAGCGCCTTGGCCTCCAGCAGCAGGCGCGCGCGTTTGATATCCGCCGGCAGCTCGACGAGCCTGGTCGAGTTGAGCGCGCGGACCGCATCCGCCGGCTTGCCGTTCATCAGATCGATCATGGCCAGCCGCGCCGCGACGGTGGAGCGGGCCGCGCCGGAGAGGCGCCGATCCATTTGGTATTTCAGGATCTCGGAAGCCTGGTCGAGCAGGTCGAGCTCGACCAGCCGGTCGGCGAGCAGGCGGGTGATCTCGTCGCCGCGTCGGCCGATCGGCAGGAATTCCTTGAAATCGTAGAACAGCGCCAGCGCCTCGATGCGCGGCAGCTTGCCGAGCCCGTTGCCGCTGAACAGCTCGGCGAAGCGCTGGGCGGTCTCGTCATGCATGCGCTGGGTCAATGGATCGTCGGTGAAGGTCTCGTTGGCACGGCGCGCCACCATGAAGGCGTCGCGCCAGCGCTGCTGGTCGGCATAAAGCCGGCTGAGCTCGGCCAAAGCTTCGATCTCGAGCCGGCCGCCGCGCCAAATGACCGAGACCGTCTCCAGCCGGGCGACAGCTTCCTCGGGCTTGATGTCGCTGCGCTTCTCGGCGTCAACGAGTTTGACCGCGCTCAATTGCGCCTCCGCCGCGATCGGCCGGCTTTTGGCCTCGAAAAGCGGCTTGTAACCGTTCATCGCGGCTTCCGGGCGGCCACTGATATCGTCGAGCCGCGCCTGCAGCAGGGCGAGGTGCTCCTGGTCGAAATTGTCGCGCGGCATGTCGGCCAGCAACTGGATCTGCCGCTCGGCTACGCTGATATCCTGTTGGGCGAGTGCGGCGCGCGCCATCGCCTCGCGGAATGCGCCCTGGAGGTCTACCGGGTAGCGGTCGAGCACCGCTTCGGCGCGGCGGAAGCCGACCAGGGCCTGGGCATTGCGGTTCATGCGCTGCTCGACCAAGGCGCGCCAAAGGCCGGTCTCGGCGTCGTCCTTGATCGGGTCGGCATCGAAGGCGGCGAGCGCCTGCTGGTCCCGATACATGCCGGTGGCGATGACGCCCTTCAGGAAGAGCGCCTCGCGGTTGCCGCGCATCCTGATGTCGTCGGCGAGCAGGGCGTTCAGCGGGCCTGTTGCCTCGGGCATCAGGCCGTTGGCGGCGTAGAAGCGGGCGAGAGCCAGCCTGGCCTCGGATTTGCGGCCGCGCGAGGCGTCGGTGACGTCGAGCAACAGGGCGCGGGCGAGCTCGCGCGGATTGCCCTGGCGGAGCTTCGTCCAGGCATCACCGTCGAGCAGCGGCGCCGCCTCCTGCTTCTCGGTCCTCTCTTCGGCTTTCCGGACGGGTTCGCCGATATCGAGCGAGACGTTGAGCCCACCGCTGCGGCCGATGCGGACCTGTTCCGCGCCGGCCCGGACGGCGACGTCGTCGGCATGCGGCTGGACGGCCAGACCCTGCGCCGTCGGGAGCAGACCGAATTCGACGAACTGGTAGGGCTTCGGAGTCAACCGGGTCGGGCCGGTCGCGGTGGCGACGGCGACGGGCAAGCCCGCAGGACCGGCTTCGAGCCAGTGGACGCCGGTCAGGCCGGAGAGCGGCACGGCGACGATGGTCTGGCCGCGCTCGTCCATGCTGCGCTGCGGCTCGACGGGAGCAGCGGCCCGACCGGCCTCCTCGCCGAGGTCGAGCGACCATGTCGGGCCATTGTCGAAGATTCGCGCCAGCGGCTGGCCGGCGAGCCTGAGCCGAACGAGCGTGACCTTGCCCTCGCGGGAGACCGTGCTGCCCTCGATCAGCTTGGGCATCAGCCCGACAAGCTTCGCGGGATCGAGGGTGTCGCGGGTGTCGAAGACAAGGGTCATGACGCCGGCGTCAATGAAGGCGGCGGCCCCCGTGGGGCGGGTGAAGCGAAAATCGAGGCGACCGCCGTCCACTGTGATGGCGACAGGGCCTGGCGGCACCTCGGGGGCAGCCGGTGCCGCGGTTACGACCGGAGCGGGCGGTGCGGCTTGCTGGGATGCCGGGGGCTTTGCGGCAGGCGCGGCCGACGGCGCCGCGGCGGGGGGCGTCGGCGTCGGCGCCTGAGGCCTGCCGAGACCGGCGAGCGCGAGCGCTTCCTGCTTCACGGGGCGCAGCAGATCGACGACCAGCCCCGTCTCGTCATTGAAGCTGCGGGCCTGCCAGTCCTTGGGGAGGGACAGGGTCAGGCTCAGCGCCTCCTTGCCTGCATCCAGCGCGGCAAGGCTGATATCGGCGGGAAGGGCGCTGCGAATGGCGCCGGCCTCGACATTCATCGGCCGGTCGAAGACCAGCTTCAACATTCCGTCCGACAAGTCGCTGGTGAGCTTCGTTTCGGCCGGTGCCCTGAAGATGAGACGTTCCAGAGTAGGCAAGCTCGCGGCGTTCATCGTCAGCACCGCGGGCGGGGCGGGGGGCTGGCGCGCGGCCTCCTTCGCCCGGGCCTCGGCGAGGCGCAGGCGCTCGGTCAGCTCGGCCATGGCTTCCGGCGGCGGACCGGGCATCACGCCCGTCCAGTTCTGCGGCAGGAGATCGATGAAGGCCTTGTCGCCGGCCTCGATCAGATTGGCCCTGTAGGATTGGGTCAGGGCGAAGCGCATGCCGCGTCCGTCGGGATCGACGCGGGCGACGGAGACGTAGTTCGGCAGTTCGCGAGCGACGCGTGCGACATCGACCTGGACCTGGCCGCCGAAGGCGACGATCAGCACCCCGTTGGAGACCCGGACGCGGGTCTGGATCGGTTCGTCGAAGGTCAGGGACAGGCGGCCGAAGCCGGCCGGCATGGCTTCGCCGCGCAGGTTTGCGCCAGCCGCGAGGGCAGGCGTCTCCAGGCCGGCGGCGAGCGCGAGAGCGGCCAGCCCGATACCGAAGGCAAGGGAACGCGACAGACGCAAACCGTGATACCCGACCCAACGCGACACTGCGGCGCGGCGGCGCCCTCCTGGCGCCCCGATCCACGCTGGGGACGCTATCGCGTCAAGCATAACGGCGCGTTAATGGGATCATTCCCGGCGCAGCCGGTCCCATCGCCGACAGGGTTTGTTTGCCATCATCGGCGGTCGTCTTTGGCCCATGCCGAACGGTGGGCTAGGCTTGTCGGGCTGCATCGGTTGTTTGTGAAGCGACATGTCCGCATTGAGCAAGGCTGCACTCTTCATCCCGCTTTTCGGCGCGCTTCTTGCCCTCTCGGCCTGCTTTCAGCGGCGCCGCGCGCAGCGTCATGGCGGCTGGAATTACCTGACGCCGGGGCCATTCTACTGGTTCGGGTTGGTTTGTGGGATTGTTGTATCGGCGGTGGCGACCGTCGCTGCCGGAGGTCGGGTGCCGACCCCGGTCGCCGCCTTCTTCGTCTTGATGACATTGGCGCTGGCTGTGCAGACCATTACCGAGCGCGTGCGGTGGAACGGCAAACGGATCGAGCGCCGAACGGTGTTCATGCAGCAGCGGCAGATGGCCTGGAACGAGCTGTCACGCGCCGGGGTGGAGTGGACCGGCTATCACTGGATATCGAGCTTCGACGGTCCGCCGATCCGGTTCTCATCCTACGACAACGGTTTCGATCAGCTCATGGCGAAAATCGCGCGCCATCTGCCCGATGGTTCACCGCCCGCTGAAACCGTGCCGAAGGCGGCACCCGTTCTCGCTCTCGCCAAATCGCGCTGAAACGGCGCCGCCAGCGCTCAACGCTGCGGCGCGATCGCAGGAAGTTCGTTGCCGGTCAAGGGGGCCTCGTTCGCGACGCGCTCGACGTTGGCGCTACGGCCGCTGGTCGCCAGCGCGACGGTCAGCTTTTCGGCGCGGTCGGGAGACATCGCCGCCAGCACCTCCGACATCTTGCGCGGGTTCATCTGCTGCACGACCGGCACGAGCACATCGAGGCCGAGCCGATCGAAGACCCGGGCGGCGTCCTTCGGCTTCATCGCCTCGTACATGATGACGAGGTTCTTGATCGCCTTGGCCTCCTCGACGGCAGGCTTGCCGGCGGAGCCGCCGCTCTTCTCCTCGAGGGCTTTGAGATCGCCGACGCGGCCGTCGAGCTTCTTCTCGGCGGAATTAAGCAGGCGCTCGCGCATTTCGAGCTCGCGCATCCGGCCTTCCAGCTCCTCTCGGCGCTCGCCGAGGCGTTCCAGGATCGCCTTCTCGGCCGGCGACATGGGCTGGACCGAGCCGTTCATGATGCCGGCCTTGTTGTTGGGATTGGCGGCGCGGGCGGCTTCGGCCTTGGCCTCGGCCTCCTTCTTTTCCGGTTCCTTCTTCGGATCGGGCGCGGGCACCGATCCGGTCGTCTCGGGGTCGAAGATCTCGGGCCCGGTCTTGTTCTGCGGCTTGGCCGCAGCCTGCGCGAAGAGCGGCGCGGCGGCCGGGATGTGGCCGGGCGAGGGCTCCGCCGTCCAGGCAAGCAGCTTCAGCGCCAGGAGACCCATGGCGCCGAGAATCACTGCCGGCAGGAGGCGGGGCCGTTCGATCACGCAGCCTGTTCCTCGAGGCGGCGGGCGGCGCGAGCGCGGATGGCGGCGGCGGACTGGGCCGCGCTTTCAAGGCGCGAAACCGGCGCAGGCGCGGCCGGCGCCTCGGATCGAGCGTCCTTGGCGCCGACGAGGGTGGCGGCGCTGACGATCTGGCCGATGCGCTCCATCACCGCCTGGCCGGCCTCGACCTGGGCGGCGAGATCGGCGGCGTAGCGCTCGGCGGTGCGCAGGCGGTCCTCCAGGGTACGGTCGCAATCGCCCAGCGTCGATTTGAGGCCGGCGATGGCGCGCTCGGCATTGTCGGTCGCGGTGATCAGGGCGCCGACGGTCTGGCGCATGCCGGCCTCGTCAGCCTTCAGGCGCTCGATGCGCTTGGCCAGGACGTAGCAGGTGACGATGGTGGCGACGAGGAGACAGGCGACAAGCATGTCCGCGATGAGATTGATCGTCATGGCATCCCTATCAGGTGGTGGCGCCGAGATGGCTGGCGAGGCTGTCGAAAGCGGCGAGCGTCGTCCTGGAGCGCCGGAGCGGGCTCACCACCTGCACGGCGATCTTGTCGTCGACCCTCCCGATCCGGCCTTCGGTGACGACGAAGTCGCCGCAACGCAGCGAGACGATCGAGTCCGGCCGGGCATCGAACATCAGCGTGTCGCCGATCTCGAGCTTCATCACGCGCTTCAGCGGCATCTGCGTTTCGTGGAGCACGCAGGTCACGTCGACATCGGCCTGCCAAACCTCGGTCGCGAGATGGTTTTCCCAGATCGGATCGCGCCCGAGCTTCTCACCCATGAAGCTTTCGAGCAGCAATTCACGGATCGGCTCGATCGTGGCGTAGGGCAGGATAATGTGCAGCGCGCCGCCGCGGCCTTCCATGTCGAACTTGAGCTCGACGCGGATCGCGGCATTGGCGGGGCGGGAGATCGAGACGAAGCGCGGATTGGACTCGACGCGGTCGACCGTGAAGCTCACCGGCGAGAGCGGCTTGAAGGCGGCCTCGGCATCGGTCAGCACCAGCTCGATGACGCGGCGGACCATGCGGTTTTCGATGGAGGTGAAGGGGCGGCCGTCGATGCGTGGCGCCGGCTGGCCGCGCTTGCCGCCGAACATGGCGTCAAGGACGGAGTAGATCAGCGACGACTCGATGGTGATGAGGCCGAAATTGTCCCATTCCTCGGCCTTGAACACCGAGAGCAGCGCGGGCTGCGAAATCGAGTTGATGTAGTCGCCGAAGCGGACCGAGCGGATGCTCTCCAGCGTGACTTCGACATTGTCCGTGAAGAAATTGCGCAGGCTGGTGGAAAGCAGGCGTACCAGCCGCTCGAAGATGATCTCGAGCATCGGCAGGCGCTCATAGGCGACCGAGCCGGAATCGACGATCGCCTGAATGCCGTTGCGGCCGTCCTTCTCGTCGCCGCTGGAGAAACCGAGCATCGTGTCGATTTCGTCCTGCGACATCAGGCGGTCCGTACCGCCTTCCTGTTCGCCGTCGTCCTCCACCATGTCGGGCATGGCGGCCCAGCCGGCAGCCATCCCTTCCGGGGTCAGCGGCTCGTCGCTCGGCGTATTCTTGTCGCGTTCGGTGGTCATCTTTGCGCCGCCATCTCGGTCCGGGCCATCGGCCGGCTCACTGCACCAGCAGTTCCTTGAACAGCACGGCGTCGACCTTGGCCGGATAGACGGTCAGGTTGACGCGGCGCAGCAGTTCTTCCTTCAGCCGGTACATGCCGGCCGAGCCTTCGAGATCGGAGGGGCGCAATTCGCGCATGAAGACCTGGAAGGCATCCTCGACGCGCGGCAGCAGCGGCTTTACCTGGTCGGCCGCCTTCGCATCGGCGATTTCCAGGACGACCTTGATCTTCATGATCGGCTGGCGGTCCTGCTGGCCGGCATTGGACAGGCTGATCATCATGTCCTTCATGTCGACGAAGGCGACCGGATTCTTGGCTTTCGCCGCAGCTTCGGCGGCTGCGACCTGCTCGGGGGAAGGTTTCTTCAGGAAGAACCAGCCGCCGCCACCGGCCGCCGCCAGCAGCACGACGCCGCCGATGATGATGAAGAGCTTCTTCTTGCTCTTCGGCGCCGCCTCGGCGGCAGCGCCTTCCTCTTCCTTCTTGGCTTTCTTCGCCGCCATCTCGTCACGCGCCCCGGCCGTCGAGCCGCCTTCTGCCGCCCATGAGGCACCTTCCCCAATTACGGTTAACGCGTCGTTAAGGCCGGCAGAATTTGCCGGGCCGTTCCTGCCGCCCGATCAGCCCGTGCCGGGTGCGAAGGACTCGGAATTCGATGTCACATTCAACAATATCAAAGGCTTGTGTGGGTTAACCATCCTGGCATGACGCTTGCCACTGCTGGATCGTGGCGACTGCGCTGGGGAGCGTCGAGGTTGCCGCGGGACATGATCGGGAGATAAGCCGTGGAGAACGCGCTTCTCATCGGCCTGTCGCGTCAGGTGGCACTGGCGCGCGAGCTGGACGTCATCGCCAACAACATGGCGAATGTCGGGACCAATGGATTCAAGGCGCGCAGCGCGCGCTTCAACGAATTCCTCATGCCTGGGGCGAAGGCCGATGCCTTCAAGCCGGCCGACCGGCCGCTGTCCTATGTCATCGACAAGGGCACGCCGCTCGATCTGTCGCAGGGGGCGATCGAGCTCACCGGCAATCCGCTCGATGTCGCGCTGAAGGGCGACAACTACCTCGTCGTGCAGACGCCGAACGGCGAGCGCTATACCCGCGCCGGCTCCCTCAATATCGACCGGCAGGGCCGGCTCGTGACCCAGACCGGCCTGCCGGTGATGGGCGATGGTGGGCCGATCGCGTTCGGCTCCAGCGAACATTCCATGCGCATCGCCGCCGACGGCACCGTGAGCAGCGACCAGGGCACGCGCGGAAAACTGCGCCAGGTCCGCTTCGCCGATCCGGCGGCGCTGGCGAGCGAAGGCACCAATCTGTTCTCCTCGACGACGCCTCCGCAGGCCGCCGGCCTGGAAGCCAGGCTCGAGCCCGGCGCGATCGAGCGCTCCAACGTCAAGGCAGTGGTCGAGCTGACCCGCCTGATGGAGGTGCAGCGCAACTACCAGAGCGTCGCCAACATGATCAGCAAATCCGATGAGCTGCGCAGCCGGGCGATTTCGCGCCTGGCGGACCAGCAGGCCTGATAGGGAGCGAGCACCATGCGCGCCATGCAGACAGCCGCGACCGGCATGATGGCCCAGGAGATGAACGTCCAGGTCATCTCCAACAACATCGCCAACGTCCGGACCACCGGCTACAAGCGCCAGCAGGTTCATTTCCAGGACCTGCTCTACGAAAACTTCCGGCGCGCCGGCTCGGCCACCTCCGACCAGAACACCCAGGCCCCGGCCGGCACCTTCATCGGCTCCGGCGTCAAGACCGTGTCGACCGGCCGCGTGATGACCCAGGGCAATATCAGCCCGACGGAGAAGCCCTACGACCTCGCCATCCGTGGCGAGGGCTTCTTCCGCATCCGCATGCCCGATGGCCGCACCACCTATAGCCGCGACGGTTCGTTCGACCTCGACGCACAGGGCCAGCTCGTCACCCGCGACGGCTATCAGGTCGAGCCGGGCATCACCGTGCCGAACAACGCCTCCAGCGTCAGCATCAACGCGCAGGGCATCGTCGAGGCGCTGGTGCCGGGGCAGACCGCGCCGCAGCAACTCGGCCAGGTCCAGCTCGTACGCTTCGTCAACAAGGTCGGCCTCGAGTCGATCGGCGACAACCTCTATGTCGAGACGGCCGCTTCGGGCCAGCCGATCGACGGCTTCGGCGGCGGCGAAGGCTTCGGCACGCTGCAGCAGAACTATCTCGAAGAAGGCAACGTTCAGGCGGTGACGGAGCTTTCCTCCCTGATCGCCGCGCAGCGCGCCTACGAGATGAACTCCAAGGTCATCACCGCCGCCGACCAGATGATGTCGGCGACGACCCAGATGTTCCGTGGCTGAGGGGATTCGCATCATGATCCGCCTGTCCCTGATCGCGCTCCTGCTCTCCGGTACCGCCACGCTGGCCGCGCCGCAGCCCGCCCAGCCCGCACCGGTCGCGGTCGCTTCGGCCGCCGCGGCTCCCGCTGCCACCGCGCTGCCCGCCAAACTGCAACTGCGCCCCGAGATCAGCCTGGCGCGGGATCTCGTGACGTTCGGCGATCTCATTCCCGGCCTTGCCGGCGAGGCTGCCGCGACGGCCGCCTTCCGGGCGCCGGCGCTTGGCGAGACCGGCACCATCCAGGTCGCGCGGATCGTCGAGGCCGCTCGCGCCGCCGGCATCGTCCGCGAGGCGAGCGAGCTGCACAGCCAGGGCTTTGCCCAGGTCGTGGTGACGCGTGCCGCGCGCCGCATTACCGCGAGTGACCTCGAAGCCGCGGTGAAGACCGGCTTGCAGGAGCGGTTCGGCGTCGATGCCCGCATCTTCGCTCTGGCGATCGACGGTGGGGCGCCCGGCATCGCCGTCGAACCCGAGCTGACCGGCGATGTCGCCGTGATCGACCTCTCCTTCGATGCCCGCTCGCGTCGCCTGCAGGCCCGGCTCGCGGTGCCTGGCAGCACCGCGATGCGGCTGAAGCCGCTGCGCATTTCCGGTCAGCTCGTCGAGACCATGGAGGTCGTGGTGCCCAAGCGCCTGATCGCCCGCGGCGAAACGCTGAGCAAGGACGATGTCACCGTCGAGCGCCGCCCGCGCGACGGGCAGGGCGGCGAGATCATCGGCGATGTCCGTGCCGCCATCGACAAGGTTGCGCGCCGCGCGCTGCTCGCCGGTGTGGCCCTGCGCGGCAGCGACGTCCAGCGCGAGGAGATCGTCGGCAAGGGCGACCTCGTCACCATCGTCTATGAGGCGCCGGGCCTGCTGATCACGTTGCGCGGCCGGGCCAGCGAAGCCGGCGCGATGGGCGATGTCGTCTCCGTCACCAATCCCCAGTCCAAGCGCGTGCTGCAGGGCAGGGTCAGCGGGCCGGGACGGGTTTCCGTCCAGCCTTCCGCCGCCGGCCGCGTCGCCAGCGCTCAGTAAAATTCCATGGAAACCGCCATGCACGCCAACCGCCTCGCCAAGTTCTCCGGGCTCCTGCTGCTGACCGCCTCGCTCGGCGCCTGCGGCGTGGGCGATCGCCTCGCCAATGTCGGCCAGGCGCCGACGCTTTCAGCGATCGAGGACCCGACCGCCGCCAAGGGCTACAAGCCGGTGCAGATGCCGATGCCGGAGGTGGCGCATGCCTCCTACGCGCCGAACTCGCTCTGGCGCACCGGCTCGCGCGCCTTTTTCAAGGATCAGCGTGCCCGCAATGTCGGCGATCTCGTTACCGTCAAGGTCAAGGTCACCGACCGGGCCCAGCTCAACAACACGACCAAGCGCAGCCGCAAGAACGGAGAGGATTTCGGCGCCGAGAACGGCTTCGGCTTCGAGAACAAGCTCGACAAGCTCCTGCCCGACGGAGCCAAGGCCTCGTCGCTGCTCAAGCTGGACTCCGATGCCTCCAGCGAAGGCGCCGGCTCGGTCAACCGCTCCGAGACGCTGGCGACCAATGTCGCTGCGGTCGTCACCCAGAACCTGCCGAACGGCAACCTGGTCATCGAGGGCAAGCAGGAGATCCGCGTCAATTTCGAGGTGCGCGAGCTGATCGTCGCCGGCGTGATCCGGCCCGAGGACATCGAATCCGACAACACCATCGAGTCGACCAAGATCGCCCAGGCCCGCATCGCCTATGGCGGCCGCGGCCAGATCACCGATGTCCAGCAGCCACGCTACGGCCAGCAGGTGATGGATATCCTGCTGCCCTTCTGATCCCACGAACAATTTCCACGAACTTCCGGACGGCGCGGAACGCTCCCCCTTGTTTCCGCGCCGCACGGGCGGCGGTCTCTCCCGAGCCGCCTCCATCCCGGCCGCCTGCCACGCTCCCCAAGCTATCAAGGCTGGCGGCCAGAAGCCCCGCGTCCTCCCGACGCGGGGCTTTCGCAGTTTCTCTCAAATTCCAGCTTCGCCGGCTATTCCTCGGATCGACCTGTCGAGTCCCGGTTGCGCTCGTATCGATTCTTCAGCGGAAAAGGTGGAAGCCAGGCTTCGCGCCGGATCGTCCAGAGTTCGTAAGTCGGCGCCAGCTGATCTGGTGCGTCCAGCGCACCCAGGCTGACCTCAATCTCGTCCTCCGTGCGGGCAAAAACAATCGAGCCGCAGCGCGGGCAGAAAAACCGGCCATCATATTCACGAGTTTCGCCGTTTATCGCGACACTCTCCTGCGGGAAGATCGCGAAGGCATGAAAGAATTCGCCGTGATGTTTGCGGCAGTCGAGGCAGTGGCAGATGCCGACTCGGTAGGGGCGTCCGGACGCCTCGATCCTAAGATCACCGCAGCGGCATCCCCCCGCAAATCTGTCCATGTCGCGCTTCCTCTCGCATGCCTGCCTCACGGCAGAAGCTCGGCTTGCCGATGGCAACGCGGCATGGGCGCAGATGTTGCGCATAGAAAAGGCCCCACGCCTTTCGACGCGGGGCCCTCCGAAGAGCTGGTCAGGCCTGGTTCGAATCAATCGTCGCGAAAGACGCGCTCGTTGCGCTCGTGGCGCTCCTGCGCTTCCAGCGACAGGGTCGCGATCGGACGGGCTTCGAGGCGCTTCAGCGAAATCGGCTCGCCGGTTTCCTCGCAGTAGCCATAGGAGCCGTCATCGATCCGGGCGACGGCTGCGTCGATCTTGGCGATCAGCTTGCGCTGCCGGTCGCGGGCGCGCAACTCGATGGCACGATCGGTTTCCGAGGAGGCCCGGTCGGCGATATCCGGGTGATTCTCGCTCTCGCTCTGCAGGGTGACCAGGGTTTCCTTGGCTTCCCGCAGAATCTCGTCCTTCCAGGCAAGGAGCTTGCCGCGGAAATACTCGCGTTGACGATCGTTCATGAACGGCTCGTCATCGCTCGGTTTGTAATCCGCCTCGAGGATGATCTGCTTCGGCATGGGCGCGCTCTCTCATTTGTCGGCTCACGCACCCATCGGCTGTGCCGCGGGAGGGGGGCCGATTTGGCGCCCTTATAGCGATCCGTTTCAACTGGAACAATCGCTTCCGACAGGACGTCAACGCCTTCGTGAAAACAGGTGATTCAGCTTCGTTTTTCCACGGTTTTGAGGCGCTTTGGCATCAGTCGAGCTTCTGTATGGCCTCGGCGATATCGGCTTCCACCAGTCGGGCGATCGGTTGACGATAATGACTGTGGTCGAAGAAGAGGCTGGGATCGTGCAATTCGGGCCTGTCGACTCGCCAGTCGACCAGCGCGGTGCGTGGGCGCCGGGCCGCCAGATCGGCGAAGGCCTTGCGGCAGGCGGCGTCTGCCGCGGCGTCGCGCGTGCCGGGCTTCGACAGCGCCGTGGCATAGACCGGCGGGCGCAGGAGAATCAGCGCGGTCTCGGCCGGTGCCGACTTCATCAGCTCTTCCAACCCGGTCGCGGCAGGGAAGGGACCGTCGACGTTGCCGCCGCCGGATTCGAGCGGCTTCTGTAGCCGAGCGATGATCTCGGGATTGGTGCCATAGCCCTGCACGCCGTAGTCCGATTCGTAGTCCCAGTAGCCATCGGGGCGGGCGCGCTCGCCTTTGCGCGAGGTCAGATAGCCGATGCGGCGCGGCAATTCCTCCAGAAGGTCGAACCGCATCAAGCCGCCGACATAGTCGCTCAGGCTGCGGCTCAGCAGCCAGAACGGGAAAGGCTTCTCGTTCGGCAATGCCGAGTTTGCCGTGCACCAGTAGTTGTCGATGCCGACGACGATCGCCTTGGGAGGCGTCTGGCGATGGTGGCGCAGGAACCAGTCGATCGTCGCGAAGGTCTCTCGAGGCTGGGTCGCAGGCGCGATCAGCGAGACGAAGGGGATGCCGGTCTTCGCGCGCAGTTCCTCCGGCGAGATCAGCTGGATATGCGAGTTGCCGAAGATGGCTCCGGTGAAATTCGGGTCGCGGCCGCGGCTTGCTAGCGCCGTGCGCGGCCCCTGCGGGCGCACGCCTTCCTTGAACTGCAACGGAGAGCGCCCGGAATCATAGGGGTCGATCAGGAAGGCGACCGTCAGGAAGGCCGCGGCGATCAGCACCGCCGCCCCAAGGAAGGCGCCGGTGAAGCCCGTCCACTTCGCCGCCCGAGCGGCCGGCTCAGAACTGGAAGTAGATGAACTCATAATTGGCGTCTTCGCCGATCTTCAGCAGGATGATGACGAACAGGAGCCCGGCCACAATCGCGAGCCAGCGCGCGGGCGGCAATTTGTGGACGAGGTTCCAGGCGGTGGGGCCGATGATGGCGAAGGCCGCCGCCGGCAGCAAAGCGCGCCACTTGAAGCCGGAGCCGACGGGTGCGAAGCCGAAGAGACCCTTGTAGATCGCCAGAGCGGCCTGGAAATTCGTAGCCCGGAACAGCACCCAGCACAGCGCCACGAACAGGAAGGTCAGCAACCAACCCAGAGCCGCCGGCATCGGCAGGCCGGCGCGGCGCCAGAACAGGGCGGCGATCAGCGCCAGCCCGTGTGCCACGCCCCAGGCGACGAAGGTGAGGCCGGCGCCGTGCCAGAGCCCGCCCAGCGCCATCGTGGCGAAGAGCGCCCAGAGCTGCGTCGGCAGGCCGCTGCGGGAGCCGCCGAGCGGGATGTAGAGATAGTCGCGCAGGAAGCGCGACAGCGTCATGTGCCAGCGGCGCCAGAAATCCTGGATCGAGAGCGAGCGGTAGGGTGCCTCGAAATTCTGCGGCAGCACGACGCCGAAGAGCAGGGCGAGGCCGAGCGCCATGTCGGTATAGCCGGAGAAGTCGAAATAGATCTGGAAGGTGAAGGCGAGCGTGCCCTGCCAGGCCTCCATCAGGGTAATGACCTTGCCGGCCGCTGCCGCCGCAAAGACGGGGTTGGCGTATTCGGCGAGCGGATCGCCGATCAGCACTTTCTTCGCGAGGCCGGCGGTGAGCAGCAAAAGCCCGCGCGCGATCCGCTCGGCCGCGTCCGGACGCTGATAAGGACGCTCGTCGAACTGGTGCATGATCTCGCGCCAACGCACCAGCGGGCCGGCGAGCACCTGCGGGAAGAAGGCAATGTAGAGCGCGTAACGGACGAGATCGTAGCGCGGAGCCTGACCGCGCCGCAGGTCCGTCAGGTACATGATATGGTGGAAGGTGAAGAAAGAGATGCCCAGCGGCAGAGCGATATCGAATTTCGGCGCCGGCAATCCGGGAATCATTCCAGCGAGATCGATGAAGAAGTTAAAGTACTTGAACACCGCCAGCACGGCGAGGTTCATGATGATGGCGAGCGTGATCAACGCTCCCGACTTGGTCTTCTGGAAGGCTTCGGCGATCAGCCAGTTCAGCCCTATCGAGAGCGCCAGCAAAGGCAGGAAGCGCCAATCCCAGTAGCCATAGAAGGCGAAGGACAGCACGACCAGCACCGGCAGCCGCAAGCGCGGCGCGAAACGTTCCGCGCCCCAATGCAGGGCGAGCGCAAGCGGCAGGAAGGCGAGCAGGAAGACGAAGGAGTTGAAGAGCATCGGGCGGGGCTGAGCAAAGGATGGCTGCCGCCTTAGACTATTATGGGCGGCGAGTCATGTTGCGGCGGTGCGGGATGGGCCGGTGGCACATTCGGCTTGTCGGGGAAGCCGCTCACGTCATGCTTGCCCTTGTGGCGAGCATCCACGTCTGAACACGACCACGCACCAGCGAAGACGTGGATGGTCGGGACAAGCCCGACCATGACGGGACGTCTCTATCACCGCGAGCCTTCAATCAATCGATTGATTGAATGCTCCGGCGATGCTATTAGGCCGTCATGAGAGTCACTTCAGACAATGATGCGGGGACGCGCGAGGCGCTGATCCGGGCCGGACTCGACCTGTTCGGCAGGCACGGCTTCGAGGCGAGCTCGATCCGCGAGATCGCCCACTTGGCGGGCGTCAACAGTGCCGGCATCGCCTATCATTTCGGCGGCAAGGACGGGCTGCGCCAGGCCTGTGCCGAAGCGGTCGTCGCGACGATGAAGCAACGCGTCTTCGGTGCCGCCGTGGCGATGCCGCCGCTCGACGGGCTCGCGCCGGAGACGGCAGTGGAGCTGCTGCTCGGCATCGTCGGGCGCGTCACCGCCTTCGCGACGCAAGCGCCGGAGAGCGAGGCCATCGCCCGCTTCGTCGTGCGCGAAATGATGGAGCCGACCTCGGCATTCGAGACGCTCTATGAGGGGCTGGTCGGCCCTGTCCACGGCCAGCTCTGCCGCCTCTGGGCGGTGGCGACCGGGACTGAGCCGGACGCGCAGGAGACCAAACTCGCAGTCTTCGCCACGATCGGGCAGGTCATCTATTTCCGGCTGGCGCGACCGGCCGTGATGCGGCGCATGGGCTGGGACACGATCGATACGGCGCAGAGCGATGCGATCGCGGATGTCATCCGCGCCAATGTCCGCGCGAGCATCTTGCGCATGCGGGAGGGACGATCATGATCCTCGGCTTCCTCTGTTCCTTTGGGCTGATCGCGGCGAGCTTTTCCGCCTGCGGCGGCGATACGATCCGGATCGCCGGCTATGTCGAGGGCGAATATGTGCGGCTCGGCCCGATCGATACGGCCAGGATCGAGCGCATCGATGTCCGCCGAGGCGACCGGGTCGAGGCCGGCAAGGCGGTGGCGGGGCTCGAACGAACCGATGCCGAGAACGCCGTTGCCGAGGCCGAGGCGCGGTTGGTGCAGGCGGGGGCGCAGCTCGATAACCTGAAGAGCGGCAAGCGGCCGGAGGAGATCGCCGTGATCGAGGCCAATCTCGCCTCGGCCAGGGCACAGCAGCGTGAGTCCGAGCGAGCCCTGGATCGCCGGCAGGACCTGCTGCGCCGCGGCGTCTCGACCCAGGCCGATTTCGACCAGGCGGAAACGGCGCGCGATGTCGCCGCCGCGAGCGTTCGCCAGAATGCCGCCAATCTCGATGTAGCGCGCCTGCCGGCGCGCCCGGACGAGATCAAGGCGAGCGAGAATGCGGTCGAGCAGGCGAAATCCGCCTTGGCGCAGGCGCAATGGCGGCTGTCTCAGCGCCAACTCGTCGTGCCCGCGGCCGGGCGGATCAGCGACGTGCTGCGCCGGGTCGGCGAACTCGCGGGGCCAAGCGCGCCGGTGCTGCTGATGCTCCCGGATGGGGCCGCCAAGCTGATGATATATGTGCCGGAGGTCAGGATTTCGGGCGTGGCGACCGGTATGAAGCTCGATGTCCGCTGCGACGGCTGTGCGGCCGGGCTGAGCGCGACCGTGACCTATGTTTCGCCGGAGCCTGAATTCACGCCGCCGGTGATCTACTCGGCGCAGACGCGCCAGAAACTGGTCTATCTGGTCGAGGCGCGGCCGGATGGCGGGCCGCAATCGGCACTGCAGCCCGGCCAGATCGTCGACGTGACGCTGCGGGGGCAGCGGTGAGCGCGCCGCTCGCCATCGATGTGCGCGGGATGACCAAGCGCTTCGGCAAGCGCACGGTGGTCGACGATGTCGATCTTGCGGTCGCGACGGGCGAGATCGTCGGCTTCCTCGGCCCCAACGGCTCGGGCAAGACCACGACGATCCGGATGATCTGCGGGCTGCTCAGGCCCGATGCCGGGGAGGGCACGGTGCTCGGGCTCGATGTCCGCACCCAGAGCGCCGCGATCAAGCGCCAGGTCGGCTACATGACCCAGCGCTTCTCCTTCTACGAAGACCTGACCATCGCCGAGAACCTGACCTTCGTGGCCAGGCTCTACGAGCTCGATCCGGTCGACGAGGCCGTGGCGAAGACGCTGGACGGGCTGGGCCTGACCTCGCGCAAGGACCAGCTTGGCGGTACGCTCTCGGGCGGCTGGAAGCAGCGGCTGGCGCTCGCGGCCTGCATCATGCACCAGCCCAAGCTCCTGCTCCTGGACGAGCCGACTGCCGGCGTCGATCCCAAGGCGCGGCGCGAGTTCTGGGACGAGATCCATCGGCTGGCCGGCGATGGCCTCACCGTGCTGGTCTCGACCCATTACATGGACGAGGCCGAGCGCTGCCATCGCATCGGCTACATCGCCTATGGCCGGATGCTGGCGACCGGAACGGTCGAGGAGGTCGTCAAGGGCTCCCGGCTCGTGACCTATGTCGTGCATGGCGCACTCAAGCCCGCCCAGATCCGGGTGCTAGAGGCGACTGATGGCGTCGAGCAGGTCGCGCCCTTCGGTGCGACGCTGCATGTCGTCGGCACCGATCGGGCCAAGCTGGAGGCGGCGCTTGCGCCTCTAAACAGCGAGGCCGGTATCAAGGTCGAGCCGGGCGAGACCAGCCTCGAGGACGTCTTCATCAAGTTCATGACCGGCGCGCAGGAGCGGGCGGCATGATTGCGCTATTCTCCCGCCGCCGGCTTGGCGCCGTGCTGGCGAAGGAGTTCGTGCAGATGCGGCGGGACCGCATCACCTTCGCGATGATGCTGGCGGTGCCGATCGTCCAGCTCCTGCTCTTCGGCTATGCGATCAACAACGATCCGCGCGGCCTGCCGGCTGCGATCCTGGCGCTCGGGCAGGATCGCTATACCCGCGCCGTGGTCTCGGCGCTGGAGGTCTCGAACTACTATCGCTTCGGCGAGCGGCCGCAGAGCGCGGCCGAGGCCGAGAGCCTGATGGCGAAGGGCGAGATCTCCTTCCTCGTCACCATCCCCAGCGATTTCGGCGCCCGCGTCGAGCGGGCGGACGCGCCCCGCATCCTGATCGAGGCCGACGCGACCGACCCGGCAGCGGCGAGCGGGGCCGTCTCGGCGCTCGGCACCATCGCGGGCAGGGCGCTGCAGCGGGCGCAGGGGCGTGAGCCGGTGACCGATCCCGCCGGCGCCGGCGGCGACAACCTCTCCTTCATCGTGCACCGGCGCTACAACCCGGAGAGCATCACGCAGTACAACATCGTGCCCGGCCTGCTCGGGGTCATCCTGCAGATGACCATGGTGATGATGACGGCGATGGCGCTGACCCGCGAGATCGAGCGCGGCACCATGGAGAACCTGCTCGCCATGCCGGCGACGGCCGGCGAGATCATGCTCGGCAAGGTGCTGCCTTATCTCGCCGTCGGCGGGGTGCAGGTGGTGATCGTGCTGGGGGCGGCGAAGCTGCTCTTCGCCGTGCCCTTCCTCGGCGGGCTCGGGCTGCTGCTCACTTGCGTGCTGATCTTCGTGCTGGCGCTGGTCCTGCTCGGCTACACGATCTCGACGGTGGCGCGCACGCAGTTGCAGGCGATGCAGCTCACCTTCTTCTTCTTCCTGCCCTCGCTGATGCTGTCGGGCTTCATGTTTCCTTTCGCGGGCATGCCGGGCTGGGCGCAGACCTTCGGCGAGCTGTTCCCGCTGACGCATTTCCTGCGGATCATCCGGGCGATCATGCTGAAGGGGGCGGGCCTAAGCGATATCGGCGACGAGGTGTTCTATCTCAGCCTGTTCGTGCCGGTTTATGCAGGGCTTGCGCTGATGCGGTTCCGGAGCACGCTGGATTGAGCGGGGCCGCCCTGTGACATGCAGGTCGCCATAGTGACTTGCAAAATGATAGTTACGGGATTACTTCGGGCGCATGCAGCCCCGGCTCATACCGCTTGCCGAATGTCCCTGCGCGCGTGCCGTCGAGGCGGTGGGCGAGTGGTGGAGCATCCTGATTCTGCGCGATGCATTGCAAGGCTTCACCCGCTTCGATGAGTTCGAGCGGAGCCTTGGCATCGCGCCGAACATGCTGGCGCGGCGCCTCAAGCATCTCACCGGGGCCGGGCTTTTCGAGCGACGGCTGTATAGCGAGCGGCCAAAGCGCTACGAATACGTACTGACGGTGAAGGGCAGGGACTTCTTCCCGGTGGTCGCGGCGCTGGTCTCCTTCGGCAACCGCCATCTTGCGCCGGAGGGGCAGGCGCTTCTGCTGGCCGATCGCGAGAACGGGCGGGCGGTCGTCCCGGCCTATGCCGATGCGCAGACGTTGCAACCCGTGAATTCCGACAAAGTCACCGTCATCGCCGGCCCTCAGGCCAGCCCCGGCATGTTGCAACGCCTCGCCATCGTGGCGGGGCGGGATGCGGCTGCGCCGGGCTCTCGCGAATAGGAGCTCTCCATGCGCCGTATCGTCGTTACCGGAATGGGCGTGGTCTCGCCGCTCGGCTGCGGAACCGAGATCGCCTGGCGGCGCCTGCTCGCGGGACGCTCCGGTCTGCGCCGCCTGCCGGACGCGATCGTCGAGACCTTGCCGGCCAAGGTCGCGGGCATCGTGCCGTCGAAGGCCGAGGATGCCGAGGGTGGCTTCGATCCCGATACGGTGATCGCGCCGAAGGACCAGCGCAAGATGGACCGCTTCATCCAGTTCGCGCTGGTCGCCGCCAAGGAGGCGCTGACGCAGGCCGGCTGGCAGCCGCAAGGCGAGGCCGAGCGCGAGCGCACGGCGACGGTGATCGCCTCCGGCATCGGCGGCTTCCCGGCGATAGCCGAGGCCGTGCGGACGACCGACGAGCGTGGGGTGCGGCGGCTTTCGCCCTTCACGATCCCGTCCTTCCTCGTCAATCTCGCAGCCGGCCACGTCTCGATCGAGCACGGCTTCAAGGGACCGATCGGCGCGCCGGTGACGGCTTGCGCCGCCGGTGTTCAGGCGATCGGTGACGCGGCACGCATGATCCGGGCGGGCGAGGTCGATATCGCGATCTGCGGCGGCACCGAGGCCTGCGTCGATCTGGTCGCGCTCGGCGGTTTCGCGGCGGCGCGTGCGCTTTCGACGGGCTTCAACGAGGAACCGGAAAAGGCGTCGCGGCCCTTCGATGCGGACCGCGACGGCTTCGTCATGGGCGAGGGCGCAGGCCTCCTGGTGATCGAAGCGCTGGAGCATGCGCAGGCGCGCGGCGCGACGATCCTGGCCGAGGTTACCGGTTACGGCACCAGCGCCGACGCCTATCACATCACCTCCGGCCCCGAGGATGGCTCCGGCGCGCGGCGCGCCATGGAGACGGCGCTGAAGCAGGCCGGGCTGCAGCCGAGCGATATCGCCCATCTCAACGCCCATTCGACCTCGACCCCGGTCGGCGATCGCGGCGAATTGGCTGCGATCAAGGCGGTGTTCGGCAGCGAGGGCGGCATCGCGATCAGCGCGACGAAATCGGCCACCGGCCATCTGCTCGGCGCAGCCGGTGGGCTCGAGGCGATCTTCACGATCCTGGCGCTGCGCGACCAGATCGCTCCGCCGACGCTCAACCTGGAAAACCCCGATGAGGCGGCGGCCGGGCTCGACCTCGTCGCGAGGCAGGCGCGCCCGCTCGCGATGGAGCACGCCATCTCGAACGGCTTCGGCTTCGGCGGTGTGAATGCCAGCGCCGTGTTCAGGCGCTGGGCGTAGGCAACCCGCTCAGAGCGGGATGTTGTCGTGCTTGCGCCAGGGGCGTTCGACGCTCTTGGTGCGGAGCATGGCGAGCGCGCGGGCGATGCGGCGCCGGGTCGAGTGCGGCATGATCACCTCGTCGATATAGCCGCGCTCGGCTGCGACGAAGGGCGACATGAAGCGGTCCTCGTATTCCTTGGTCTGGCGCGCGATCGTCTCGGCATCGCCGCCACGGAAGATGATCTCGACCGCGCCTTTGGCGCCCATCACCGCGATCTGCGCCGTCGGCCAGGCATAGTTCACGTCGGCGCCGATATGCTTGGACGCCATCACGTCATAGGCGCCGCCGAAGGCCTTGCGCGTGATGATCGTGACCAGCGGCACGGTGCATTCGCTATAGGCGAAGAGCAGCTTGGCGCCGTGCTTGATCAGGCCGCCATATTCCTGCGCCGTGCCCGGAAGGAAGCCGGGAACGTCGACGAGCGAGACGATCGGGATTTCGAAGGCGTCGCAATAGCGCACGAAGCGGGCCGCCTTGCGCGAGGCGTCGGAGTCGAGGACGCCGGCCAGAACCATCGGCTGGTTGGCGACGATGCCCACCGTACGGCCCTCGATGCGGCCGAAGCCGGTGACGATATTGCCCGCATAGGCCGCCTGGATTTCGAAGAAGTCGCCCTCGTCGACCGTCTTCAGGATCAGTTCCTTGATGTCGTAGGGCTTGTTCGGATTGTCGGGCACGAGCGTGTCCAGGCTCATGTCGACACGATCGGGCACATCGAAGCTCGGCCATTCCGGCACGCCATCGGTGTTGTTGGCCGGCAGGAAGTCGAGCAGGCGGCGCACCTGCAGCAAAGCCTCGACGTCGTTCTCGAAGGAGCCGTCGGCGACCGAGGACTTGGAGGTATGGACCTTGGCGCCGCCGAGTTCCTCGGAGGTCACGGTCTCGTTGGTGACCGTCTTCACCACCTCAGGGCCGGTCACGAACATGTAGGAGGTGTCGCGGACCATGAAGATGAAGTCGGTCATCGCCGGCGAATAGACGTCGCCGCCGGCGCAGGGGCCCATGATCACCGAAATCTGCGGGATCACGCCGGAGGCCTGGACGTTCCGCTTGAAGACCTCGCCATAGCCGCCGAGCGCCGCGACGCCCTCCTGAATGCGGGCGCCGCCGGCATCGAACAGGCCGACGATGGGCGCGCGCATCTTCAGCGCCATGTCCTGGATCTTGATGATCTTCTGGGCGTGGGTCTCCGAGAGCGAGCCGCCGAAGACGGTGAAATCCTTGGAGAAGACGAAGACGGTGCGGCCATTGACCGTGCCCCAGCCGGTGACGACGCCGTCACCGGGAATCTTCTCGGCCTTGTCCATGCCGAAATCGACGGCGCGGTGTTGCACGAACATGTCGAACTCCTCGAAGGAGTCCTTGTCGAGCAGGAGTTCGATGCGCTCGCGCGCCGTCAGCTTGCCCTTCTTGTGCTGGGCCTCGATGCGCCGCTCGCCGCCGCCCTTGCGGGCGCCCTCGCGACGGGATTCGAGCTGTTCGAGGATGTCCTTCATGGCGGCAGGCTCCCGGCCGTAAATCGCGTCTCAAAGCCGGCTTAAGCGGCAGGGCGCTCCGAGTCCATTACGACGTTTGCGGAAGCCGGAACCGCAATCGTGCGGAGCCTCTGCTGGAAAGCGGACCTCGCCGCTAACCCTTCAGCAGCAAGAGCACGGCCGAGTCGAATTCGCTGCGGCGGATGATGCGGCGCTCCGCCGCTTCCTCGTCCTGCCCCCAGATGCCGATCTGGTAGTCCTCGTCGAGATGGGCTGCGTTCCAGGCGGCGTCGGGATCGATCTGCCCCTTCGCCAGCGCCAGCGTCAGGATGGCCGAGCCGGTCAGCGTCATGACGTTATGCGCGCCGGCCAGTGCCAGCGGGGCAGGGATCGAATCGACCTGCCGGGCGATCGCTGCGAGCGTCGCTTCCGGCTGCTGCGCGAAGACGATGCCCTCCGCCAGCAGGAAGCGGGCGCCGATCAGGGCTTCGATACCACCCAGGATCGGCTGCCAGATCTGGTTTTGCCGTTCGACGAGGGCTTCGGGCTCGCCGGCGCGATAGCAGAGCGCGTCGGAGCCGGCATAGCGGACGATCTCGGCGCGGACGGCCTCCTGCTGGTCCTCGACGCCGTCGAGCGCCGAGTTGACGAGCCGCGTCAGCGGCATCCGGGCGGGGTCGATGCGTTCGCTCTGCGCCTGCCATTCCGTGGCAAGGGCCTCCGCAACGGGGCGCGAGCCGACGGCAAGCGGCTTGCGCGCCGGAGTGCGGGCCGTCTTGCCATCGAGGGCGACATGGAAGAGCCCGTCGCGCTCAAGCACGCCGGCCTCCTTATAGAACCTGGCGGGGAGGGGATTGCGCATCGCCCGCTGGGCGGCGGCGACCGGGTCAGGCTGGCTGGCGCCGGGCGAGCCGAAACGGGCGAGGAAATCGTCTGTGGACATGGCCCCGCCATAGCGCATTCGGCGCCGGCAGGGAAACCCGCCTCAGGCAGCGCGTATGCGACCGAGGAACTGGGCGACCTCGGTGTCGAGATGGACCGATTGGCGCGAGAGCTTGTCGGCGGATTCGGCGATATGGCCTGCGGCCTCGTCGGTCTCCGCGGCGATGCGGCTGACGATGTCGATATGCCCGGCGGCGAAAACGGTCTCGTCGGCGGCGCGGCGGATGATCTGGGCGATGCCGGCCGCCGCTGCGTTCTGCTGCTCGACCACGGTCGCGACATTGCCGGAAATCTGGTTGAGCGAGCCGACGGTCCTGTTCATGGCGTCGATCGCGTCGATCGCCTCGGTACTGGAATCGCGGATCGCGCCGATCTGGCTCTGGATCTCCTCGGTGGCACGCCAGGTCTGGTTGGCAAGCGACTTGATCTCCTGGGCGACGATCGTGAAGCCGCCACCGGATTGGCCGAGGCGCGCGGCCTCGATCGAGGCGTTCAGAGCCAGCAGGTTGGTGTGCTTGGCGATGGTGGAGATCGCGTCGGTGATGTCGCCAATCTGGCCGGCCTTGCGCGACAATTCACCGACGGTGTCCAGCACGGCGCGGGCCTGCCGCGTCGTCTCGCCGACGACCCGCGTGGTTTCCGCGACCTGGCGGTCGACTTCGGCGAAGGAATGCGCCAGCTCCGTCGTGCCTTGCGTGACGGCGACGACGTTGGAGGAGGTCTGGCGCGAGGATTCCGAGGCTGCGCTGGAGCGCTCGGAGACTTCGAGCGCGCCCGTCTTCATCTGCTGCGAAGCGATGCGCAGGGACTGCACGGAGGCGATGACGTCGCGGGCGATGCCGGCGATCTCGCGCTCGAAATCGTCGGCGACAGCGTGCAGGACCTGACGGCGGACGAGGGCGCCCCTTTCCATGGTCTCGGCCAGCTCCCGACGGGCCTCATCGGCCGCCGCGCGGGCGTCGTCGGCCTCATGGCGCCCGCTTTCCGAGATCTCAAGGGATTGGTGAAGGGACCAGACCAGCCAGCTCAGCGCGACCGACTGAACGGACACGATCAGGCCGTGCATCAGGACGCGGTCGATCTGGCTGCCATTGAGGAAGACCCCGGCGGGTAGCAGCAGGCTGAAGGCGAGATGATGCACCACGATGGCGAGGGTCGCCGGGATGAAGATTCGCCAGTCCAGCCACCCCGCGAGCACCGCCAGCATGGCGAAGAAGTACATGTGCATGTCGGACTGATAGGGATGGCCGGCAAAGGCATAGACCAGCAGCATCACCTGGCCCATGGTCAGGATGCTGGATATCTGGCGCGTTACCCAGCCTGTCCGCTCGATGCGCCAGACAATGGTTCCGAGCGCCGCCAGCGCGATGCCGGTCAGCACGAGGGCGGGGCTATGCAGCGGTGAGCCTGCGGGGCTGCCGACCGCCAGCACGGCGGCGTTTGCCCAGAGCATGGCGATCAGGACGTAAGAGAAGCGCTCACGAAAGCGCAGGACGGCGTTCATGGATTGCTCCCAGCCGGGTTACCCTTGCAAAGCCTCGCGAAGGCCGCATCGATGACGAGCCAGGCACCGGCTCCGTAAAGCGCTGAAACGAAGCCGTCGCGCTCCGCCATGGTGAAGGCGACGGAGGAGACGGAATCGATCTGGAGCAGGCTGCCGCTCGCATCGGTCACGGCGCGCGCGATCTCGACCGTGCCGGTCCCGGTCGGAAAGAAAGCAGCGACCGGGCGTCCCGGCACGGGCCATGCTGCAATCAGGAGCGCGGCCACCGCCATCGCGACGCCGCAGACCAGGCCAAAGCCGATCTCGCGCATAGGACACTCCCCCCGGTTGCCCAGCCATGCATACGATAACCTAAGCGAGCAGGTTAAGGACGCCCCCTTTATGCTTGGTAAATTGTTTTGCTAACCTGGCGGAAAGGTCCGAGCTCAGTTCAGGACCCGAAGCGATCCCGCCAGGCGGGCTTGGCGCCCGGGCAGGGCAGGGCCGTGGCGGCATGGATGCCTCGTGCCACGGCGCGCGCGAGCACGTCGGCCGCAGTGGCGCAGAGCTCGGTCATCGCGAAGGCGTCCGAAGGCGCGCCGCTGTAGCCGGTGGCGGCGGCAAAGACGATGTCGCCGTCGAGCGGGGCGTGGGCCGGGCGCAAGGCGCGGGCAAGGCCGTCATGGGCGGCGAGGGCAAGGCGGCGGGCCTGCGCCTTGGTCAGCACCGCATCGGTCGCCACGAGGGCGATCGTGGTGTTCTGGCCGGTGCCGCCCTTGAAACGCAAGGCGGTGTCGCCGGGCGTGATCGCGGCGGGCCAGCCCAGTCCGCCGAATTCGCCGTCGCGCTCATAGGGCGCGGACCAGAAATGGGGGCCGTCTCCGATCGTGGCACTGCCGACCGCATTGACCGCGACGAGAGCGCCGACGACCTGTCCGGTCGCGGCGCGCGCGCTCGCCGAGCCCAGCCCGCCCTTGAGGGTTGCCGTGGTCGCGCCGAAGCCGGCTCCGGCGGTCCCGAGGGCAAAGTTGGACGAAGCGGCTGCGGCGGCCTCGGCGCCGAGCCGGGCATAGGGCGTCTCGCCTTCACCGCGCGCCCAGGGCTTCTCGCCACCATTCATCAGGTCGAAAAGGATCGCCTGGGGCACGATCGGCACGCGGAAGGCGCCGACGGGAAAGCCGCGCCCCTCCTTTGCAAGCCAGCGCATCACGCCGTCGGAGGCGCCGAGCCCCCAGGCCGAGCCGCCGGAGAGCACGATGGCGTCGACATGCTCGACGGTCATCTCCGGATCGAGCAGGGCGGTGTCGCGGGTGCCGGGAGCGCCGCCGAGCACGGCGGCCGAGGCGATGGTCGGGCGTTCGAAGACCGCCACGGTGACGCCCGTCGCTGCCGCAGCGTCATGCGCCTGCCCGACCAGCAGGCCGCGGACGTCGGTGATGAGGTTCTGCATAGAGGAGACCCGATGGCGAACCGAATCGCGCCGAAGGCGTTGTCGGTACATTACGATCTTTTCATCCGCTGGTCATTGCCGGGTCAGGCCGACAGGATCAGGCTCACACCATCGCCAATCGGCTTCGAGACCCGCTGCGCGACGCTTCGACTGCTCCAATGGAGACTGCCCGTGAAACCCATTGCCCTCATCGCCGCATCGTCGATCGCGATGCTTGCCGGCAGCTTCGCCCTGGCGCAGCCGCAGCCGATCCCGCCCGCCGGCGGGGACCAGAAGCAGGAACGCACCGAAAGCCGCGAGCAACGCCGCGACGAGTGGCGCGAGCGCCGGGCCGAGCGCGCCAAGGCGCGGATGGAGGAGCGGCTGTCGAAAGTGCGCGCCGATCTCAAGCTCAGGCCGGAGCAGACGGCCCTCTTCGACAAGGTCGAGGGCCTGATCAAGCAGCGCAGCACCGAGCGCGGCGACCGCTGGAACGCGATGCGCCAGCGACGCGAGGCGTTGCGCCATGCCGATCTGATGGAGCGCCTCGACGCCACCGCCAACCGACAGGGCGAGCGCGCGGCCCGCTCCAAGGAACTGGCCGATGCGGTGCGTCCGCTCTGGACGACGCTCAGCGACGAGCAGAAGACCGTACTTCGTCGCTCTGTCCGGGAGGCGATGTCCGAAGGGCGCGAGCGCGTCCGCGAGATGCGCGCCGGGCGTGGCGGCTGGCATGACCATGACCGGGGCGACCGCGGGGATCGTAACGACCGCGGCGGCCGCAGGCATTGGCAGGATCGCGACGACGACAACAACTGAGCGCTGCATCGATCCAGCCCCAGAACCTCACTTGACATGAGCCACGCCCGGTTTCCGCCGGGCGTGGCTTTTCATATGCGGGCGGCTTTGCCGCTCGTCAGCCGCTGACCGCGTCCGTGACGCATTTCTTGGTGAAGCTGTTCTTGGCGGCGCCTGCCAGCTTCTTATCGGCAGCCTGCTTGTCGCAACTGGCGCCGGCATCCTTTTCGCATTTGGTCAGGAAGCTCGTCTTTGCAGCGCCTGCGAGCTTCTTGTCGGATGCCTGCAGGTTGCAGCTTTGCGCCTGCGCGGCGCCGGCCATGCAGCACAGGGCGAAGGTCGTCAGTATAAATCTTTTCATGCGAATCTCCTCTCCGGGGGAATGACGCTACGCCAGGCTGTGGCTGGGAGATACGCAGAACTGCGCTTCCGCCCCGCTTTCGCCGAAAATCCTAACGCACGGAATTCACGAGGGATTCCGCCATTTACCATATCCGTTCAGTTTGGATTCACGGCTCGCGATTTACGCTTTGTCAGTGATTGCGATGCGAAAGGTTAGCCATGAAGCAGACATGGTCATGCTGGGCGATGCGGGCCTTCATCGGCTCCGTCTTCATCGTCTGCCTGTTCGGGCCCTACGCGCTATCGATCCTGATCGGCTGCCTGGGAGTGGGCTGCTACCTGCTGCGCCATGAGGTCGGCTCGCATCTCTGAGCCGCTGCACAGGTCAGGCCATCCTCGCGAAGCCCGCTTTTGGTCGCCTGCTGAGCGGCGGCTTCTACCTGATCGCGCGCAAGTGACAGGTCTTAACCTTGCCGCCGCGGCCATCAGAGCGCCAGACGCAACCCGAACGGGCCGGGGCGCGATCATAGAGATAAATCTCCGCGCGCCGCTTCCGATTGAAACGCTGATGCGAGAAATCGTGCCCGCCGACGCGAACATTGCGTCCGAAACGGACTTCGGCCGAAACGCCAGACGATAGCGCCACGCTCCACCCCACCGTCAGCGTGAGCAGGAATGCGAGCGTGGCCAACGTAATGACCGTCGGCTTCAAAGCTGCCATGCCATTCTCCCGCTCGCGATCGACGGCCCCACATGCAGTCGAACCTGGAGCAACCCGATAACGAAAAAGGGGACGGCCCGAAGGCCATCCCCTGAATATCGTCCCTGCCTGCAAAGGCCGAGGGCGGTGCCGCCGATCAGCGCGAGTAGAACTCGATGACCAGGTTCGGCTCCATCTGCACCGCATAGGGCACGTCCGACAGGGTCGGGGTGCGGGTGTAGGTGGCCGAGAACTTGGTGTGGTCGGCGTCGATGTAGTCGGGCACGTCACGCTCGGCGAGGGCGGCCGATTCGATGACGATGGCGAGCTGCTTCGACGAGTCCTTGACCGCGATCACGTCGCCCGGCTTCACCTGATAGGAGGCGATGTTCACGCGCTTGCCGTTCACGGTGATGTGGCCGTGGTTGACGAACTGGCGGGCCGCGAAAACGGTCGGGACGAACTTGGCGCGGTAGATCACCGCGTCCAGACGACGCTCGAGCAGGCCGACGAGGTTCTCGCCCGAGTCGCCCTTGAGACGGATCGCCTCGGCGTAATAACGGCGGAACTGCTTCTCGGAGATCGAGCCGTAATAGCCCTTCAGCTTCTGCTTGGCGCGAAGCTGCGTGCCGAAATCGGACGGCTTGCCCTTGCGGCGCTGGCCGTGCTGGCCGGGTCCGTATTCACGGCGGTTGACCGGGGACTTCGGGCGGCCCCAGATGTTCTGACCGAGGCGGCGGTCAATCTTGTACTTCGCCTCATGGCGCTTTGACATATCGCGTGTCCTCTTGAGTTCGCGAGTGAGGACCGCGCCCTCCTGTTCCCCTGCGTGTAGGCCGGGGCGACAGATCCAGCTTCCGAAGAAGAGCGGATCACGGGTGCGGAAAAAGCCACGCGGCCCCGTTAGGAGCCGCGCGACGAAAGGGCGTATGGCGGAAAGCCGGCTTCGAGTCAATTCCGGGAAGGCGACAGAGCGGGATCAGAGCCGGCAGCGTAATGGCGCGGTCGGTGCTTCGCGCCGGGAGAGGCCGGGTTGCGTCAGTTCGCCAAGGGCATGGGCTCGACCACGATCCGCGCCAATCCATAACCGGCGAGCGCGATGCGCAAGGGACCTGTCAGGCCGGCGCCGTTGGTGAAGACCGCGGTGGCGTCGTGGCAGGCAGGATCGGGCTGACGGGCGCCGCACAGGAGGTCGGCGACGCGACGCGCGATCGCCGGCGCCGGATCGATCCATTCGACGGGCCAGGGCGCCAGGCGCTTCATCCGCTCCAGCAGGAGCGGGTAATGCGTGCAGGAGAGAGTGACGACATCGGTGCGGCGGCCGTCAGCCTCGACGAAGCAGGGGGCGATCTCGGCGGCCAGAACCGCGTCATCGACAGGCTCGCCCTTGAGCGACTTCTCGGCGAGGCCGGCGAGCCGGGTCGCGCCAACCAGCGTGACGTGATGGCTGGCTGCGTAGGTCTCGATCAGCTCGCGGGTGTAATCGCGCGCCACGGTGCCGGGCGTCGCCAGCACCGAGATCATGCCACTGCGTGTCGCGACTGCTGCCGGCTTGATCGCGGGAACGGTGCCGACGAAGGGAATCGCAAAGCGCGCGCGCAAGGCGGGCAGCACCAGCGTCGAAGCGGTATTACAGGCAATCACGACGAGATCCGGATGGAAGCGCGCGATCAGGCGTTCCATCACCGCGAGGACACGGATGACGAGATCGTCCTCGCTCAAGCGGCCATAGGGAAAGCCGGCATCGTCGGCGGCATAGACGATATGGGCGCCGGGGCAGGCCTGGGTCGTGCGCCCAAGTACGGTGAGGCCGCCGAGGCCGGAATCGAAAACGAGAATGGTCGGCCGGGGCCGGGGGATCGCGAAGGGGCGGTGGCCCGTGCCGGCGAGGAGATCGACTTGCATGACTGTGCCGAGGAATTCCAAAGCGCGACTCCGCCAGAGACCGGTTAAGGGACGATCAACGACGGGTTCCCCGGCTGTCTCAAATTTAGTTGACTCAGTCCACTAAATCGAATGGCATCCAGAGTAGTTCTCCAGCTGGAGGTGCGCCATGGATACCACCCAGACGGCCGTCGCCGCGATCCGCCGCTTCAACCGCTTCCATACCCGCTGGGTCGGGGCGCTCGGGGGCAGCCTGCACGGCTCCGGGCTCGCGCTCGCCGAGGCGCGCGTGCTTTACGAGCTGGCGCAGCGCGACGACTGGCAGGCGGCCGAGATGGCCAGAGCGTTCGATCTCGATCCGGCCTATCTCTCGCGCATCCTCAAGCGCTTCGCGGGGCAAGGCTGGCTCGAACGCAGCCGCTCGGCCGCCGATGGCCGAGCCTGGCGGCTGCGGTTGACCGCTAAAGGCAGGGCCGCCTTCCGGCCGCTCGATGAAGCTTCCAGCGCTCAGGCGGCGGCGATCCTGCGACGGCTTGCGCCGGTCGAGCAGGCTCGCCTCATCGATGCGCTCGCCGATACCGAGCGTCTTCTCTCAGGCGCTGGGCGCGATCGTTCGGTGCCCATCATCCGCGAGCACCGGGCCGGCGACATGGGTTGGGTCGTGGGGGCCCATGGCCGGCTCTATGCCGAGGACTATGGCTGGGATTCGCGCTTCGAAGCGCTCGTCGCGGAGATCGCGGCGAAATTCCTGCGGGAGTTGAAGCCCGGCCGCGAGCGCTGCTTCATCGCGGAGATCGACGGCCAGCCTGTCGGCTCCGCTTTCGTGGTGCAGGAGGACGAGGCGACCGCGAAGCTCAGGCTCGTGATCGTCGAGAAGCGGGCGCATGGGCTGGGGCTCGGCAAGCGCCTCGTCCGCGATGCGATCGGTTTTGCGCGCGCCGCCGGCTATGAGCGCATGGTGCTCTGGACCAACGACATCCTGCACGCGGCGCGCGGCATCTATCTCGGCGAGGGCTTTCGGCTGGTGGCGGAGGAGAGGCACCACTCCTTCGGCCAGGATCTCGTCGGCCAGAACTGGGAGCTGGCGCTTCGACCCAGTCCTCGCTGACGCCTCAGGCTTTCAGGCGGGCGATCGCTGTTGCCGCGGCGCGGCCGGCCAGCGTGGCGCCGCCGACCGTCATGGCGCCGCCGCCGGCCGTCGCCTCGCCGGCGATGAAGAGCCGGTTGCCGATCGGTTGGGCGAGGGCGTCGCGTGCCGCCTCGTGACCGGGATCGCAGATCGAATAGGAACCCCGGGCGAAGGGATCTGTCCACCAGGCCGGGAAGGAGACCTCTTTCACCGTTTTGCGGAAGTCGGCGCCGACCATCTTCACCAGCAGGTCGACAAGATGAGCGCGCGCCTCGTCGGTGCCCGCTTCGGAGAGCTTGCGGGCGTAATCGCCGCCGCAATAGCCGATTACGATATCCTGGCCGCCAGGGAACATGTCGAGATTCATCAGGCGCTCGGGGGCTGCCGCCTCCAGAAAGCTCGTGCCCGGCGCGATGCCGAAGCGGTCCCCCTCAACCTTGAGCGCGATCTTGGTCAGCGCCCCCATATGCAGGCCGGCGAGGGCATCCCGAGTCTGGGCCGGTAGTTCGGGGATGAAGCGGATCGTCCCGGCTTTCAGCACGCCGACCGGAACCGTGACGATGCAGGCATTGGCCCGCAGCGTGCCGGAGCGGGTGGTGACGGTGACGCCCGGCCCGTCCCAGCGGACCGTCTCGACCGGTTCGTTCAACCGGATATCGAGCCCGGCCGCAGACCGCGCAACGAGATTGCCGTAGCCGGACGGGACGACGAGATCGTCCCCTGACCACAGGCGCTGGTAGTCGCGTGCGGAGATGCGGCTCGATTCCTCGCCGATCGAGAGCAGCAGGCCGGACGCGGCGACTGGCGCGAGTTCCGGCCCGAGATCCCCCAGCAGTTCGGCGATCGACATGTCGCGCTGGGTGAGGTCGACGCTTTCCAGCCTGCGGTCGATCTGGCCGAACGCGCTTCGGCGGCGGTTGCGTTCCGGCTCCGACATGGGGCGGCCGTCGGTGAAGACCTTGAAGCCGCCGCCCCAGGATTCGGCGGGGGTGGCGATGCCGAGGTCGCGGGCGATCTGGGCCCAGGGGTTGCGCTCGGCCCAGTGGATGAACATCGCGCCCGCATCATAGGCCGGACCGAGCGAGGCGTCGGTGAAGGCACGTCCGCCGACACGGCCGCGCGCTTCGAGCACCAGCGCTCGTCTTCCTGCGGCCTGAAGGGTCTGGGCGGCGGCGATGCCGGCGGCGCCTGCGCCAATCACCACGACATCGACATCCGTCGCAGCGGCCGCCCTGCCGGCGATGGCGAAGCTCGCGGCCATGGCGCCCGTTCCCGTCAAGATCGCGCGGCGGTCTAGCATCTCAGAAGTCCTATGATGCTCCGCATGTTGGAGCCTTGCTCCTGCATTGCAACGGCAAGCCGACGAGCGGGCGGCAAGGCGCGATCACGAGATCGGGAGCGTCCCGCGCTCCCACGGCAAGGCGACGGGGCACCAGCTTAGAACGGCGCAACTCAATATTATAATTTAGACTAGTTCTACTAATGTGTTCTTCCTGCATCGGAATATGTCCTTCGTATGGTGACTGATTGACAGTTATCGAGTCACTCAATATCCGAATACTGTCTTGTCGGGGCGGATAAGACCTTGTTTGTATTAATTTAAAACTGTGAAGCGCGGCGGCTCCGGTCCGTAGCGTTCAGAAGGACGGGTCAAGGCCATGGGGACGTATTCCGGCACATTGCGCGAAGGGGTCGCGCTCGGCAGTCTGGTGGTGGTGCTGCTCGCTTCGCCCGCCATCGCGCAGCAGCAGGGCCGGGTTCGCGCCACTGCGCCTGCCGCTGAGAACGCCGAGGCCCCCGTCGTCCTCGACCAGATCAACGTGCAGGGCGAGGGGCAACCCGGCGGGGCGCTGCTCAACGGACCGACGACGACGCGCGTGACGCGCCAGGAACTCGACCGTGAGCAGATTACGAGCCTGACCGACCTTTCCAACCGCGTCGAGGCCGGCATCACCTTCAACCGCGCGACCAATTCGCTCAACATCCGCGGTCTCGACGGCGCCCGTGTGCTGACGACGATCGACGGTATCCGCCAGCCCTTCACGACCGATACGCGCGTCAATGGCCGCGGCATCGGGGCGGCCTTTGACTTCGACTCCCTCTCGACGCTCGACCTGCTGCGCGGCGGCAGCGGCGGCGCGACGCTGGGCAGCGGGGCGCTGGGCGGCGCGCTGGCAGTGCGCACGCTCGACCCCGAGGACCTGATCCGCAACGGGCGCAATTACGGGGTGCTGACCAAGACCGGTTATGACAGTACCGACCGAGCCTGGTTCGGCAGCGCGGCCGTGGCGGCCAAGATGGGCAACACCTCCGTCCTGTTTCAGGGCGGCTTCCGCGACGGGCACGAGATCGACAACAAGGGCAACCTCAAGACGATCGGCGCCGGCCGCACCGCGCCGAACCCGGCCGACTTCAACCAGTACAATTTCCTCGCCAAGATCTACCAGCAGGTCGGCGATCACCGCTTCGGCATTCAGGGTGAGTTCTTCAAGCGCGCCGACCGGGTGCAGACCCGCACCAGCACGGTTTCGCCGACCGGCAATTTCCGGCCCGGCTCCTACCAGACCGGCGAGGATGTCGAGCGCAACCGGGTTTCGCTGAGCTATGACTATGTCGTGCCGGGCTCGTTCTTCGATGAGGCTCACGCGGTCGCGTACTGGCAGCGCCTGAAGCGTAACGATCTGGCTCGTGCCTATCGCTATACCAGCATCGTCGGCCCCTATATCCGCGACAACGAGAACGAGCAGAACGCCTATGGCTTCAACGGCCATGTCATCAAGAACTTCCAGACCGGGGCGTTCACGCACCGCCTGACGGCCGGCACCGAACTGCGCATGTCTTCGCTGGAGCAATATTCGGCAGGTCTCGACAACTGCCCTGCGCGTCCGGCGTCCGGCTCGTTCACCGGCGCGTTCGCCACCTGTAACAACCTCTTCACCAACCAGTCCGACCAGCCGAAGGTCGATGGCAAGCTCCTCGGGCTTTATCTGCATGACGAGATCGGCATGCTCGACAATCGCCTGCGCGTGACACCGGGCGTGCGCTTCGACTGGTACGAGGAAGCGCCGCAGAATACGCCGGCCTATACCAATAGTGGTTCCCGCCCGGTCGGGCTGCCGCCGTCATCGAGCGACAACGCCTGGTCGCCGCGCATCCGGTTCGAATACGACATCCTCAAGAACGCTCCCGTCGTGAAAGACGTCACCCTCTTCGCGCAATGGGCCAAGACCTTCCGGGCGCCGACGGCCGACGAGCTCTATGGCCGCTTCGGCGGGCCTTCCACCTATCTGCGTACGGGAAACCCGACGCTTCGACCCGAAGTCGGCAACGGCATCGATGTCGGCGTCCGTTTCGGCGACAAGCAGTTCGGCGGTTCGGTCACCTATTTCCACAGCAACTACCGCAACTTCATCGATACCTACCAGTCCCAGGCGCCTGGCGTCGGCGGCCTGTATCCGCAGGGCGGCATCACCACCTTCCGCAATATACCGAAGGCGGAGATCCAGGGCGTCGAGATCAACGGCCAGTATGCCTTTGCGCCGAACTGGCTCGTGCGCGGCTCTTTCGCCTACACCCGCGGCATGAACAAGAGCGACAATACCTTCCTGAACTCGATCCCGCCGACGCAGGGCATCGTCGCGATCGCCTATGGGACGGAGAGCTGGGGTGCGGAGGTTTCGACCAAGCTCGCGGGCCGGCGTGACGATGTCGCCGCGACGACCGGTTCGGCCCAAGGCTTCCGGGCGCCGGGCTATGCGCTCTTCAACGCCTCGGCCTGGTGGCGCCCGATGCCGCAGATCGCCAACCTTGAACTCCAGGTCGGCGTCTACAATATCTTCGATCGCAAGTATTTCGATGCCGTCAACGTCCCGACCGGCGTCCTGGCCCAGGCCCGCGACTATTACAGCGAGCCCGGCCGCACGGTGAAGGCGACGATGAAGTACCAATTCTGACCGGGCGTTTCGAGACCCCCCGACCAGACGAGCCGGCCCTTCGGGGCCGGCTTTTTTTATTGCTCGGTTTGCTCCGTCTCGCCGGCCTGCCTCGCCAGGAGCTTCGCCTTCTTCGGTCCCTCGACCAGCGACTTGAAGACGCCGCGCAGCGTCCGGGCCTCCTGCTCGGTCATGTCGAGCCTATGCAGGACATCGCGCAGGTTCGCCGTCATCACCGGCTTCTTGCCGGGCGGGAAAAAGCCGCAGATGTCGAGCTCGCCTTCGAGATAGTCGAACATCGACAGGATCATCTCGCGCTTGGCGGGCGGCGAGGGGTTGTTTTCGCGGAAGGGCGGCTCGCCATTGGTCGTCTTGAACCATTCATAGCCGTTGAGCAGCACGGCCTGCGCGAGGTTCAACGAGGCAAAGGCGGGATTGACCGGGAAGGTCAGGATCGCGTCGGCGAGACTGATCTCCTCGTTGGTCAGGCCGATCCGCTCGCGCCCGAACAGGATGCCGACGCGCTCGCCGGAGCCGACGCGACCGGCGAGTTCCGGCATCGCCTCGGCCGGGGTCAGCACGCGCTTCATCTGGCCGCGCTCGCGGGCGGTCGTCGCGAGCACATGGTTGAGGTCGGCAATGGCCTCGGCCGCGCTGTCGAAGAGCCGCGCGTTCTCGAGGATATGGGTGGCGCCGGAGGCGGCCGCGGTCGCGCCCTTCTTAAGGCCGCCGCCGCTCGGCCAGCCGTCGCGCGGGGCGACGAGACGCATCTCGGAGAGGCCGAAATTCGCCATGGCGCGGGCGCACATGCCGATATTCTCGGCCAGCTGCGGCTCGACCAGGATGACGATGGGGGCAGGGGCCTGGACGGCCGGGCGGGTGCGGTCGGTGCCGGAACCGGTCATTGGAGGTTCGTTTCGTCTGGTAATCCGCGCAGCCTCCAAACGGGCCGCCGCGGGACGCCATACGTCAAGCTCGCTTCAATGGCGAGTGCAACGTCACACCAAAAGGGCGCGGGGAACCCCTCTCCTGCAAGGAGAAGGGCAGGGGTGAGGTTTGGGCTCTTCGACTAGTTGCGCGCGCGCTCACCGCGGCGGCGACCGCCTCACAGCCAATTCGGTGAACGGCCTACCCCCTCATCCTGCCCTCTCGCTATGCGAGAAGGGTTCTCTGTCCAGGTTTCCGCGCTGGTCGATGACGAAACAGGGAGCGCTCAGCCCGCCACCTGTTCCACCGCCCGCAGCACGCGCAGCGTGTTGCCGCCGGCGAGCTTGGTCAGGTTCTCCTCCGACCAGCCGCGGCGGATCAGCTCCGCGATCACCGACGGGAAGGTTGTGGTGTCCTCCAACCCGTCCGGATTGACCCACCCGAAGAAATCCGAGCCGATGCCGACATGGTCGTGGCCGACGCGCTTGGCGAGATACTCAACATGGTCGCAATACTCGGGCAGCGTCGCCTTCGGGCGTGGGCCGGATTTGGCGAGGATTTCGGCCTCGGCCTTCTCATGGTCCATGCCCTCGGGGCTCTTGCCGTACTGGTCCTTGGCCGGGCGGTGCCAGTCGCGCGAAGCCTGGCTGATGAAGTCCGGCACGAAGGTCGCCATCACGACGCCGCCATTCCCCGCGACGCGGTCAAGGACATCGTCGGGGACGTTGCGCGGGTGGTCGCAGAGAGTGAAGGCGTTCGAATGCGACCAGACCAGCGGGGCGCTGGAAACATCGAGCGCATCATGCATCACCTTCGGCGAGACATGGGCGAGGTCGATCACCATGCCGAGCTTGTTCATCCGGCGCAGCACATCCTTGCCGAAGCCGGTGAGGCCGTTATGGCGCGGGGCGTCCGTGGCGGAATCGCACCAGTCGGTGGTGTCGTTGTGGCAGAGCGTCATCAGGCGCACGCCGAGATCGTAATAGGCGTCGAGCGCATCGAGCTCGCCATCGACGGCGGAGCCGTTCTCGATGGTCATGAACAGGGCGATGCGCCCCTCGGCCTTGGCGGCCTCGACATCCGCCGCGGACAGGCCGGGACGGAAGACGTTTGCATGGCGCTTGAGGATGTCGCGCATCAGCGCGATCTGGGCCAGCGCAAAGCCGGCAGGCCGCGGGTGGTTCGGCGGGACATAGGCCGCGAAGAACTGCGCCGCCATCTTGCCGGCCTGCATGCGAGGGATGTCGGTATCGCCCTCGGCATGGACCGTGTCGAGCCCGTAGACGGCGACATCGCCCTTGGCCTTGCCGTTCTTGCGGATGACGTAGGGCAGGTCGTTATGGCCGTCGATCAGCGGCACGCGATCGAGCAGGGCGAGCGCGGCGGCGTAGGCATTGTCCTGGACGGGCGGTTTGGCGAGGGCCATGGCAAGGTCTCGGTCGGGAATCGGGGAAGGCACTCTGGCAGGGAGCGCGCGCAACGGCGAGAGCAGCAAGCGCAGAGCGCCCCCTCGTCATGGTCGGGCTTGTCCGACCATCCACGTCTTTGCTGGTCGAAGGTGGTGTTCAAGACATGGATGCTCGCCCCAAGGGCGAGCGTGACGATGATGTCTTATGAGAACCGCGCCGGCGCGAAGGGCGCCGGGTCGACGAAGACCTTCTGGCCCGTCACCATTTCCGCGATCATACGGCCGGTGACGGCTGCAAGCGTCAGGCCGTGATGGGCGTGGCCGAAGGAGAACCATAGCCCCTTATGCTTCGGCGCCGGGCCGATGATCGGCATCATGTCCGGGGTGCAGGGGCGACGGCCCAGCCAGGGCTCGGCATCGACGCGCTCGCCGAGCGGGAAGAGCGACTTGGCGATCGGCTCGGCGCGGGCGAGCTGCACCGGGGTTTTCGGCGCATCGCGATCGGCAAATTCCGCGCCGGTGGTCAGGCGGATGCCTTGCAGCATGGGCGCGAGGAAGTAGCCGCGCTCGGTGTCGAGCACCGGGTGGTTGAGCACGGCGTTGCCCTGCGGCTTGTAATGCATGTGGTAGCCGCGCTTGACCGCGAGCGGCAGGTGATAACCCAGCTTCTTGCTCAGCACGTCGGCCCAGGGGCCGAGCGCGACGACGACATCCTTGGCCTCCGCCGTGGTTCCGTCGGCTAGGGTGACGATCCAGCCGGGGCCGTTCTGCTGGAGCGTGCCGGCATCGCCGATGGCGAGCTGGCCGCCGAGCTTCTCGAACAGCGCGACATAGGCCTTCGACAGGCCAAGCGGATCGACCACGGTGGTCGGGTCGGTCCAGTGCAGGCCGCCGATCAGGCTGCCATGGTCGAGATGCGGTTCCTCGGCCTTGAGGGTGGTCATGTCGAGCGCACGGTAGTTCAGGCCGAACTCGCGGTTCCAGCGGGCGGCCTCGCCAAGGCGGATGTCGCGCTCCTTCTCGGTGCGGAACACCTTCATCCAGCCGTCGCGGCGCAGCAGATTGGTCGCGCCTGCTTCCTGCGCGAGCGCGTCGTGCTCGGTGACGCAATGCTCGATCAGCGTCGCGTATTTATGGGCGATCGCCTCATGCTGGGAGGCGCGCGAATGCATCCAGTAGGAATACAGGAAGGGCGCGAGCTTCGGGATCGCGCTCCAGTGATAATGCGCGTCGATGGTGTTGTTCATCGCGTAGCGGATGAGCGCACCGAAATCATGCGGGAAGCCGTAGGGGTAGACGCCTTCGCGCTGGATCAGGCCGGCGTTGCCGTAGCTGGTTTCCTCGCCCGGAGAGCGACGGTCGACCAGCAGCGTCGCCCGCCCGGCCTTCTGGAGATGAAGCGCGACCGAAATGCCGACGACACCGGCGCCGAGAACGATCGTATCCACCTGCATGACCTGCTCCTAACCCCTTTTGCCGCGAGGATACCGGTTTGCGCGGCCTTGTCAGCGGTGCGACCGAATTTTGCGCGGAACAGCGCGATCTTTCGCAATTTCTGCGCCAACCTGTTCAGGCCGTTTGTCGTAGCCTGCGATCGGCCGAATAGCGCGCAATTTTATGCCGGCGCAGGGCCGGGCTGTTTTGCCCGCAGGTGACGCTTGGCGTGCCTTCGGCCAGTGTGCGTCTGTTTCGAGAGCGATTCCAGAGCCCAGCCGATGCATCCTGCCGCCTTTCCTGCTGCCGCGCTCGCGTGGCTCGGCCGCCACGGCACGCAAGGCTTCGCGCTCTCGATCTTCCTTGGCCTGGCGCTGCCGCAATTCTCGGCGATGGCGCGGCCGGCGCTGCCGATCACGATCTTCTGCTTCACCACGGTCGTGTTCTTGCGGCTCGACATGAGCGTGACCCTTGGACTGCTCCGACGCCCGGCCAAGCTCGCCGCGAGCTGCCTCTGGCTCGTCGCGGGGCCTGTGCTGCTGATCGGCGGGGCGCTTCTGCTGGTCGGGCGGGAGAACCTCGATCCCGGCATCGTGCTCGGCCTCGCCATCATGGGCGCGGCGCCGCCGATCATGTCCTCGCCGGCGGTGGCGATCCTGTACGGCTTCGAGCCGTCGCTGATCATCGCCAGCGTGATCCTGACCACGATCGTCAGCCCGATCGTGGCGCCGTTCCTGGTCGAGTTGCTGGCGGGAGCGGCCGTGCCGCTCGATCGTTGGGCGCTGACGCTGCGCCTGCTGATTTTCATCGGCGGCGGCATGGCGGTGGCTGCGGCGATCCGGCTCTGGCTCAGCCTGGCGCGGGTCAAGGCGATGAAGGCCAATCTCGATGGTTTCGGCGTGCTGATGTATTTCACCTTCGCCATTGCCGCGATGGACGGCGTGACGAAAGCCGCTCTCGACGATCCCAGGCTCGTGCTGTTCGTCCTGGGTTGCGTCTTCGCGGTCTCAGTGGCGGGGCTGGTGGCGAGCTGGCTGGTGCTGCGGCTGCTGCCGGCGTCCGAGCGCTTCATGATCGGCTATGGCACCGGGCAGCGAAACATGGGCCTGCTGGTGGCGGCGCTCGGGGCTGGGGTCTCGCCCAAGACTTTCCTCTATTTCGCGCTGGCCCAGTTCCCGATCTACCTGCTGCCCTGGCTTCTCGGCGGCATCGCGGCCCGGATTCGGCGCCGGGAGGCTGCTGACGGGCGCTGACGCGGGGGCTTGCGAGGCTTTCCCCGTCGCAGGAGTGCCGCGCCATGATCACCATCTATTCCGGGCCGTTGAGCCTGTTTTCGCGCAAGGTCGAGATCGCGCTGACCGAGAAGGGGCTCGTCTTCCAGCGCATCGTTGTGCCGTTCAACCAGACGACCGGCTACGACCCCCGGCACCCGGAGGTTCTGGCGCTCAACCCCAAGCGGCAGGTGCCGATCCTGAGCGATTGCGGGCTCGTCCTCTACGATTCCACCGTGATCAACGAATATCTCGACGAGGCCTATCCCGAGCCGAAACTGATGCCGGATACCCCCGTCGAGCGTGCGCGCTGCCGGCTCGACGAACTCTATGGCGACGAGATCCTGTTCCAGGCCCTGAAGCCGCTGATGCATCGAACCGAGCCGCCCTCGCCGGATCGCGACCGCCGGATCGCGCAGGAGGCCGACGCGCTCATCGCCGAGGAGGCGCTGCTGCGCCATTACGACGTGCTGGAGCAGAAACTGGCGGGGCGCCCGTTCTTCGGCAGCAGGCTTTCGGTGGCCGATATCGCGTTGTTCATGAGCACGCTCTTCATTCGCCGGCTCGGCGGGCCATCGTTCGATGGCTATCCGGGGCTGGCGGACTGGTACGCGCGGCTGAAGCTGCGCCCGGCCTTCGCGCAGGTCGTGGCGGAGATGGCGGAAGCGGACCGGCGGCTGTCGTTTCCGGTGAAACTGCGCTCGGCCTGATTGCGGCAGGCGCCTGAGAGCGCTAAACCCCCGGCATGATCCAACCGATCCGCATTGCCCCCTCGATCCTCTCGGCCGATTTCGCCAAGCTCGGCGAAGAAGTCCGGGCGATCGACGCCGCCGGCGCCGACTGGATTCATTGCGACGTGATGGACGGGCATTTCGTGCCGAACATCACCTTCGGTCCCGATGTGCTGAAGGCGATCCGCCCGCACACCGCCAAGTTCTTCGACGTGCACCTGATGATCGCGCCCGTCGACCCCTATGTCGAAGCCTTCGCCAAGGCCGGCGCCGACCTTATCTCCTTCCATGTCGAAGCGGGTCCGCACCCGCACCGCACCCTGCAGGCGATCAAGGCTCAAGGGAAGCAGGCCGGCATCGTGCTCAACCCCGGCACGCCTGCAAGCGCGGCCGAGGCCCTGATCGGGGATGTCGATCTCATCCTGCTGATGACCGTCAATCCCGGCTTCGGCGGGCAAAGCTTCATCCATTCCGTGGTCGAGAAGGTCGCGCAGGTGAAGGCGCTGATCGGCGATCGCCCGATTTCCATCGAGATCGATGGCGGCGTGACGCCCGAGACCGCGCCGCTGGTCGTCAAGGCCGGCGCCGATACGCTGGTCGCGGGCTCTGCCGTGTTCAAGGGCGGTCCTTCCGCCTATGCCGGCAATATCGAGGCGATCCGTGGGGCGGCCGAGGCCGCGCGCGGGTCGTGGGTTTGAGATCATTGCCGTTTTCGGCGCCTGCTGTCATGGCCGGGCTTGTCCCGGCCATCCACGTCTTGGCAGATCGAGGGCGGTGTTCAAGCCGTGGATGGCCGCCAATAGGGCGAGCATGGCGGCGGTGCAGAGGCTGAAACGAGCATGATCCCGCGCTATTCCCGCCCCGAGATGGTCGCCATCTGGGAGCCGCAGACCCGGTTCCGCATCTGGTTCGAGATCGAGGCGCATGCGACCGACAAGCTCGCCGAGCTCGGCGTGGTGCCGAAGGAAGCCGCCGCGACGATCTGGGCAAAAGCGAAGGACGCGACCTTCGACGTCGCGCGGATCGACGAGATCGAGCGCGTCACCAAGCACGACGTCATCGCCTTCCTGACGCATCTGGCCGAGATCGTCGGGCCGGAAGCGCGCTTCGTGCACCAGGGCATGACCTCGTCTGATATTCTCGACACCACGCTCTCGGTCCAACTCGCGCGCGCCACAGACCTTCTGATCGCCGATGTCGATGCACTGCTCGCGGCCATCAAGCGCCGCGCCTTCGAGCACAAGCGCACCCCGACCATCGGCCGCTCGCACGGCATCCATGCCGAGCCGGTGACCTTCGGGCTGAAGCTGGCCCAGGCCTATGCCGAGTTCGACCGCTGCCGCGCGCGCCTGGTTGCGGCCCGCGCCGAGATCGCGACCTGCGCGATCTCGGGCGCCGTCGGGACGTTCGCCAATATCGATCCGAGCGTCGAAGCCTATGTCGCCGAGAAGATGGGGCTCAGCGTCGAGCCGGTCTCGACCCAGGTGATCCCGCGCGACCGTCACGCGATGTATTTCGCGACGCTCGGCGTCGTGGCCTCCTGCGTCGAGCGCCTTGCCACCGAGATCCGCCATCTCCAGCGCACCGAGGTCTACGAGGCGGAAGAGTTTTTCTCGCCGGGCCAGAAGGGCTCCTCGGCGATGCCGCACAAGCGCAACCCGGTCCTGACCGAGAACCTGACTGGGCTCTCTCGCCTCGTGCGCGGTATGGTGACGCCGGCGCTGGAGAACGTGGCGCTCTGGCACGAACGCGACATCTCGCACTCCTCGGTCGAGCGCATGATCGGCCCCGATGCCACCGTGACGCTCGATTTCGCGCTGGCGCGGCTCACCGGCGTCGTCGACAAGCTGCTGGTCTACCCGCAGAACATGCGCAAGAACCTCGACAAGCTCGGCGGGCTTCACAATTCGCAGCGCGTGCTGCTGGCGCTGACCCAGGCCGGCGCCAGCCGCGAGGACAGCTATTCCATGGTCCAGCGCAACGCGATGCGGACCTGGGAGCATGGCGAGGATTTCCTCACCAACCTGCTCGCCGACAAGGACGTCGCCGAGAAGCTGCCCGCTTCCGAGCTGCAGTCGATGTTCGACGAGGGCTATCACTTCAAGCATGTCGACACGATCTTCCGGCGCGTGTTCGGGGACGCTTGAACCGGCTGATCGACCAACTTACTTTGAAAGTCGGTTCGTCATCCCGCACGCGCCGCGGCACGCAAGTGCTGCTGCGCGGATGCGGGCAGCATGACGGAAAGGCGCTTCTTCGTGAGACGATCCCGTGTCTGCGCAGCAGCGTTTCACGCTGCAGCGCGCACGGGAAGACGGCTCTACGATCATGAAATCCTCCGACGTCGATGTCCTCATCATCCCCGGTTGGTCGGGCTCCGGGCCCGACCATTGGCAGAGCCGCTGGGAAACCCGGCTCAAGACCGCGCGCCGCGTCGAGCAGGCGGACTGGTACAAGCCCTCCCGCCATGTCTGGGCCGATGAGATCGTGAAGGCCGTGCGCTCGGCGACGCGGCCCGTCGTACTCGTCGCGCATTCGGCTGGGTGCAGCGCCGTCGCATTCGCCGCCGAGCACCTGCATCCCGGCGAGGTTGCCGGCGCCTTCCTGGTCGCACCGGCCTCCGAGAATGCGAAGGGCGCGGTGCCCGGCATGGGACCGGATTTCATCGCGCATCGCCGCGAGAAGCTGCCCTTTCCCTCGGTGCTGATCGGCAGCGCGACCGATCCCTATTGCACGCCAGACGAGGCGCGCGCGCTGGCACAAGCCTGGGGCTCGGAATTCGTCGATGCCGGTGACAGCGGCCATCTCAACAGCGAGTCCGGGCATGGTCCCTGGCCGGATGGGCTTCTGCGTTTCGCCGGGTTTCTCAAGAGCTTGAGTGTGATCCCGCAGACATTGAGTCAATAAGCGCGCTCGGTCACCACGCCGATCCGGCAGCGTCGCTCGGCCGGTACTGGGGAGGGTCGCCGGTCGCGGCTGGCGCCGCCCGATGCTCGGTGCGCGAAGAGGTGAATTGGAACAACGTCAGGTTGTTGTGGTTTCCCTCGTAACCTGGACGGGGAGCGTTTCCATGCCGAAAGCGCAACGACGACTGGACGGAGACGGCGAGGAGGATCGCACTGCCGCTCTGGAGAAAGCGAGCGATCATCTCATCGAGGCCCGGCGCGCAACCGATCTTGCCCAGGCGTCGAGCCTGCGCCTTTTCGTCAATATGGCGCTTGTCGAGGCGGCGACGTTGCTCGGGCGGTTTAGCGGCCGTGGTCGCGACCGACATTGAGCGCGATCTCGACGCCGCGCAGGCATGTAAAAGCCCGCCCCGGATGATCCGGAGCGGGCTCTTTCGTTCAGGGGGCCGGATCAGCCGCCGAGATCAATTCTCGACATAGGTGATCTTGCCGTCGGCACCCTTCTTCCAGGTGTAGACGGTGTAGTCCGGACGGGTGATGTCGCCCTTCTTGTCGAAGGCGATGTCGCCGATCACGGTCTTGACCGCCTGGCCGCCATGCAGCGCGTCGGCGATCTTCTTGGGATCGACGGAGTTCGCGCGCTTGGCGCCTTCAGCCATGATCTGAACTGCGGCGTAGCTGTAGAGCGTGTAGGCTTCCGGCTTGAAGTTCTTGGCAGCGAACTTCTGGATCACCGCGGCAGCTTCGGGGCGCTTCTGCGGGTCCGGCGGGAAGGTCATCAGCGTGCCTTCGACGCCGGGGCCGCCGATCGTGGCGAACTCGTCGGTGGTGATGCCGTCACCCGAGACAAGCACGGTCTTCAGGCCCTGGTCGCGCATCTGACGCACGATGAGGCCGCCTTCGGTGTGCAGGCCGCCCCAGTAGAGGTAGTCGGCGCCGGAGGCCTTGATCTTCGAGACGAGCGCGGAGAAGTCCTTCTCGCCGGCGTTGACGCCTTCGTAGAGCACTTCCTTGACGCCGCCGGCATTGAGACCCTTCTTGGTCTCGTCGGCGAGGCCCTGGCCATAGGTCGTCTTGTCGTGGACGACGGCGATCTTCTTGTCCTTGAAGTTCTTGATCAGATACGCCGAAGCCACGCTGCCCTGCTGGTCGTCACGGCCGCAGGTGCGGAAGGTGTTCCACAGGCCGCGCTCGGTGATCTTCGGGTTGGTGGCCGAAGGCGAGATCATCAGGATGCCGTTTTCGGCATAGACTTCCGAGGCCGGCATGGTGACGCCGGAGTTGAAGTGGCCGAGCACCCATTTCACGCCGTCGCCGACGAACTTGTTGGCGACCGAGACGCCCTGCTTGGGATCGGAAACGTCGTCACCGACCGAGATCGTGATCTTTTGGCCGAGGACGCCGCCGGCAGCGTTGATGTCCTCGACGGCCTGCTCGGCGCCATTCTTCAACTGCGCGCCGAATGCGGCGTTCGGGCCGGTGATCGGGCCGCCGACGCCGAGCTTGATCTGGGCATTGGCGATGCCGGAGAAGGCAAGGACCGCGCCCAGCGCAATACCGCCCAACAGCAATTTCTTCATGTGATGCAACTCCCCTGCATTGATTGATCAACGGGCTGGACGGGCCGCCCGTCTCGGCGCGTGTTGGCCACCGTCAGCCGCAGTCTTGCGCTTTTCCGATGGTCTGTCACGCGACAAGCTCGTTAGCTTTTAGAGCAATTCAGGCCGGATCACGGCGCCCGCGCGCGGCTTCCAGCCGAAGGGGCCGGTGCGTTCGAACAGCCAGTGATATTGCCGCGTTATCTGCTTGGTGCGGGTGTAGCGCCAGCCGGCATAACCGAAGGCGATCAGCAGAACCGTGTCGACGATGTAGTAATGCAGCGTCAGCAGCGTCGCCTGGAACAGCGCGAAATGGATGAAGCGCACGAACAGGCCGAGCACCAGCATGTAGACGAGGAGCTGCCAGTTCGGCCGCCAGGTCAGCGCGATGGCGCGGCCGGCCATCCAGGCGAGCCAGCCGCCCATCACGACGGTCACCAGCAGGAACAGCCAGATCGTGGGTTCTTCGTAGAGGATGCCCTGCATCGTCAGTGCCTCCCGCCTTCGAGATAAGCCGCCCGGACCTGCGGATTGGCGAGCAATTCCTTGCCCGTGCCGCTCATCGTGACGACGCCGTTGACCATCACATAGCCGCGATGAGCGAGCTTCAGCGCATGGAAGGCGTTCTGCTCGACAAGAAAGACGGTCAGGCCCTGCGTGCGATTGAGTTCGCGGATCGCCTCGAAGATCTGCTTCACGATCAGCGGGGCCAGACCGAGCGAGGGCTCGTCCAGCAAGAGCAGCTTCGGACGGGCCATCAGCGCGCGCGCGATCGCGACCATCTGCTGCTCGCCGCCCGACAGCGTGCCGCCGCGTTGCTGCAGCCGCTCCTTGATGCGCGGGAAGAGCACGCAGATCTTCTCGAGATCCTCGTCGAAGTTTTCGAAATTGCGGACGGCGGCGCCCATCTGCAGATTCTCGAACACCGTCATGCGCGGGAAGATGCGGCGGCCTTCCGGGGATTGCGCTATTCCCAGGCGTGCGATCTCGTGGCTCGGCATGCGCGTGATGTCGCGGCCCTCGTAGGTGACCGTGCCTTCGCGCGCCTGCGGATTGCCGAAGATCGTCATCATCAGCGTGGATTTGCCGGCGCCGTTGGCGCCGATCATGGTGACGATCTCGCCGGAATTGACATCGATATCGACGCCCTTCAGCGCGATGATCTTGCCGTAATAGGTCTTGACGCCGCGGACTGCCAGAAGAGGCTGGGCGGTGCTTTCAGGCTGGGCTTGAGTCACGAGATGCCGACCTCCGCTTCGACCTCTTCGACCTCATCGTCATCGACGCCGAGATAGGCGGCGATGACCTTCGGGTCGGCCTGTACTTCGGCCGGCGTGCCGTCGGCGATCTTGGTGCCGTAGTCCAGGACCACGACGTGGTCCGAGATTTCCATGACGACCGACATGTCGTGCTCGATCAGTAGCAGCGCCGTGCCCAGGTCCTTGCGGATCGAGAGCAGGAGGTTGTTGAGGTCGAGGCTCTCGCGCGGGTTGAGGCCCGCGGCCGGTTCGTCGAGGCAGAGCAGGACCGGGTCGGTGCACATGGCACGCGCGATCTCCAGCCGGCGCTGGTCGCCATAGGGCAGGTCGGCGGCGGGGTCGTCGGCGCGGTGGGTCAGGTTGATCTTGTCGAGCCAGAACTTGGCCTTCTCGATCGCCTCCTTCTCGCGCGCCTTGTAGCCGCCGATGCCGAGCACGCCGAGGAAGGTGAAGCCCGAGGCGGCCATCAGCGGGTTGTGCTGGGCGACGAGCAGGTTCTCCAGCACCGTCATGCCGCCGAAAAGGCGAATGTTCTGGAAGGTGCGGGCGACCTTTGCCTTCCAGGAGATGCGGAAGTCCGGCATGCGCTCGAGCAGGTAGCTCGAGCCATCGTCATGGTTGAGCGCGATCATGCCCTGCGTCGGCTTGTAGAAGCCGGTGATGCAGTTGAAGACGGTGGTCTTGCCGGCGCCGTTCGGTCCGATCAGCGCGGTGATGTCGCCCTTGCGGGCCTGGAAGGAGAGCGCGTTGACGGCGGTGAGGCCGCCGAAGCGCATGGTGACCTGCTCGACTTCCAGCAGGGCGCGGCCCTGCGGCGTCATCTGAGGGGCGGTGGTCGCCATCAGCCGTGCCCCTCCTGAACGAGATCGGAGGAGATCGCCTTCTTTTCCTTGAGGAAGGCGGTGGGCTCGCGGGTCGAGATCAGGCCGCGCGGCTTCCAGATCATGATCACCACCATGGCGAAGCCGAAGATCAGCATGCGGTACTTCGTCGGGTCGAAGTCGTTGCCGAAGATCTGCTTCATCCATTCGAGCTCGCGCAGGAGCTCGGTGCCGCCGATCATCGCGATCGCCGCGATGGCGCAGCCCCAGAGTGAGCCCATGCCGCCGAGCACGACGATGGCGAGGATCACAGCCGATTCCATGAAGACGAAGGATTCAGGCGAGATGAAGCCCTGCCGCGCCGAGAAAAAGGCGCCCGCAAAGCCGCCGAACATGGCGCCGATCGAGAAGGCGGTGAGCTTGGTGTTGGTGGTGTTGATGCCGAGCGAGCGGCAGGCGATCTCGTCCTCGCGCAGGGCCTCCCAGGCGCGCCCGACAGGCAAGCGACGCAGGCGCAGCGTCACGAAGGCAGTGAGCAAGGCGAGGCAGAGGATCAGGTAGTAGAGGAAGATCGTTCGGTAGAGCGGCGTGAACTCCAGACCGAAAACGGCGGCGAAACCGTTATCCGCCGCCGTGAAGGGAATGCCGAAGAAGGTCGGGCGCGGAATGCCGGAAATGCCGGCATAGCCGTTCGAGAATTCCGTCCAGTTGATCAGCACGAGGCGGATGATCTCGCCGAAGGCCAGCGTCACGATGGCGAGATAGTCGCCGCGCAGGCGCAGCACCGGGAAGCCGAGCAGCATGCCCCAGAAGGCGGCGAGGATGCCGGCGAGCGGCAGCAGCAGCCAGAAGGACAGGCCGAAATTCTTGGCCAGCAGCGCGTAGGAATAGGCGCCGACTGCATAGAAGGCGACATAGCCGAGATCGAGCAGGCCGGCGAGGCCGACGACGATGTTCAGGCCCCAGCCGAGCATGACGTAGATCAGGATCTGGACGCCGAAATTGTCGATCCATTTCAGCGCGCCACCCCAGCCGGCGAGGCCGATCGCGATCGCCGGGAAGGTGACGAGGAAACCCAGCCCGAAAAGCGAGAAGATGCGCGAATGGCGCTGGAAGAAGGCGATGGTGCCGTGCGGCAGGATGCGCACCGCCGCCTTGCCCTCCTGTTGGCCCTGCTTGCGCAGCGTCATCAGGAAGCGGCCGACGAAGACGATGCCGACAGCCCAGGCGACGGCATCCCAGCGTGGATCCAGCACCAGGACATTGTCCATGTTCTGGCGCGTGCCCCAGGCGATGATGGGGATGCAGAGGCCCAGCGTCACGAAGGCAGCGAAGCCGGCCTCCTTGAAGGCCGCCTTCAGGCCGCGGCCGGGAGCGGCCGTTTTTGCAGTCGGGTTGTTCGCCATGGCGTCAGACCTTCTCGACTTCCGGGCGACCGAGCAGGCCGGAGGGCATGAAGACCAGCACGATCGCCAGGATCGCGAAAGCGGCAACGTCCTTGTAGTCGATGGTGAAATAGGCCGACCACATCACCTCGATCAGCCCGATCAGCAGCCCGCCGATCACCGCGCCGGGGAGCGAGCCGATGCCGCCGAGCACGGCTGCCGTGAAGGCCTTCACACCGGGCACGAAGCCGTCGGAGAAGTTCACGACGCCGTAGAGCACGAGGTACATCACGCCGGCCACCGCCGCGAGCGCCGCGCCCATGATGAAGGTGATCGAGATGGTGCGGTCGACGTCGATCCCGAGCAGGGCGGCCATCTTGCGATCCTGCTCGCAGGCCCGCTGGGCGCGGCCGAGCGGCGTCTTCTGCACGATGTACCAGAAGGCCGCGAGCAGCACCGCCGTCGTCAGGATGATGACGATCTGCTTGTAGGAAATCTGGACCGAATAGGTCGTGCTCTCGATCAGGGTGATCGACTTGTTGAGCAGCGGCGGGATGGACTTGTTGCGCGGGCCCTGCACGACCTGCACGAAATTCATCAGGAAGATCGACATGCCGATCGCCGAGATCAGCGGCGCGAGGCGGAAAGACCCACGCAGCGGCCGGTAGGCCACCCGCTCGATCGCCCAGTTCCACAGCGAGGTGAAGAACATCGCCAGTCCCAGCACTGCGACCAGCGCCAGCATGGCCATGCCCGCCCCGGTGCCGACCACCGCCGTGATCAGCATGAAAAAGATCAGCGCGATGAAGGCGGAGAGCATGAAAATGTCGCCATGGGCGAAGTTCACCATGCCGATGATGCCGAAGACCATCGTGTAGCCGATGGCGATGAGACCGTAGATCGATCCCAGTGTCAGCCCGTTGATGAGCTGCTGCAGGAAGACTTCCATGAAAAACGCCGACCCCTCGAACCAGCTCCCGTTCTCGTCGTCGGCATGACACCGGCGCATGCGGGATGCGATTGCTGTGCAGAGCTACCAACGGCTCGCGCCGGGGACAATCGCTCCGCGCCATATTTCTGTCAAAAGCAATTACAAACGAAATGCCGTGAAAATGTGCAGAATACTCTGCGGAGCAGCGAGCATTCTGCGCATGATGATTGCGTTACGGGCTCCCAAAACCCGGGCGGAACGCATTTCCTGCCATCGCGACGAGGGAGGGGGGCTAAGCGACCGAGCGTCGGTCATCCGAAAGACGAATACGAAAAGCCGATAGTCCGATTGGAAAAATGCATGGACGGCGCCGTATCGCGGCGCAGGCATGTTCGCGGTGCCCGTTATGGGGCCACCGCCATCACGGCAACGTGAGTTCCTTGAGGGCGCCCGGCTGCTTCACCTCGATCTCGACGAAGGCGATCGGATGCTCCGAGCCGTTCATGACGTCGTGGCGGATGCCGGCGGGGCGCATATAGGCCTGGCCCTGCGCCAGCGGCACGTCCGAGACATCGGTTCCATTATGGATCCGCAGCGTCCCTGCGACGAGCATCACCACGAAATATGGCCAGCCATGCTCGTGCCAGCCGGTCACGGCGCCGGGCTCGAAATCCCAGCGGGTGATCCGAATCGTCTCGTCGTCCTGCTGGACGGTCGGCGTGGCGGGAATCGTGCAGATGAATGCCATCGAGGCCTCCTGGGTCGAAACGCCGGCTCACTCCGGCGCGCCGGTCATTCGATCAGGCTCCGGCCCGGCCATGGCAGCCGACACCGGTCGAGCCTGATCGATCGTCCTCGCCATATCAAGCCGAGGTGGTCGATGCCCGGGCCGGCCCGTTAACGGAAGCGGGAGAGCTGCCTGCTATGTTCGATGGCGTGTCGAGCGAGCCGCCGGCTCGGCCATGGCTGGCGCCGACGGTTTCGAATCTCTACATGGACTGCTGTTCCGCCGGAGTCGGGACATCGAACCGATCGAGCTGATGACGAAGACCGTCCACCCCCTGCCGCCGCTGGACCATCCGGACGCACACGCCTTCCGCGATGCCATGGCGCAGGTCGCGAGCGCCGTGCATGTCGTGACCACCGACGGGGCGGGCGGGCGCGTCGGCCTGACGGCTACGGCCGTCGCCTCCGTCTCCGACGCGCCGCCGATGGTTCTCGTCTGCATCGCGCGCGGCAGCCGCACGCTGGCGGCGATCGAGGCCAGCGGAATGTTCTGCATCAACACCCTGCCGGAACAGCTCGTAGACCTCGCGGAAATCTTCGCCAGCCGGCGCGGCATCGAGGGCGAGGCGCGCTTCGGCACGGCCCGCTGGGGCACGCTCGCCACCGGGGCGCCGGTCCTGCTCGATGCGATCTCGGCCTTCGACTGCCGGCTGGTTGCGACGCATGACGCCGCCAGCCATCGCATCCTCATCGGAGAGGTCGTCGGTCTGGGCGGCGCCGGGCGCGGGGCGGGGCTGATCTACCGCCACCGCCGCTTCAGCGCGGTGTAGAGACGGTTTCTGCCTCAACGTTGACATTCCGGGTTCGCACCCTTGCTTCGTCTAAGCCGTCGTGATCCGACCCTCTGCCGAGATCGCGAGGTTCCGGCCGGCGAGCGCCGCCTGATCGGCTGCCGGCAGGCGGAAGGCCGGCGGCGCCGGCCAGCCCATTTCGCGGGCGACGATGAGGCCGAGCAGCAGGATCGCATCCGGCGCATCGAGCAGCAGGGCGGCCGGCGCCTTGCCGGCATGGACCAGCTCCAGCAGCACGGCCGAGGCCGAAGACGAGCCGATCGTGCCGGGCAAGGCGAGGATCTGGCCGGCGATGTTCCGGCCGCGTTCGGGATGGCGGGCGTCGATGATGGTGCCGCTCGCGGGATCGACCCCGCCCCAGAAGCTGATCGGCGCGGTCAGTGCCAGGCAAGCCCCAGCGACGGCATCGCCGGAAACAAGGAGTTCGGCCTTCAGCTCCATACGCCGGTTTCCCTGACGAGGCGGCCGGCCACCGCGCTCTCGACGCATTCCGAGAGCGAGCCATAGGTCACGGCGTAGCCGGTATTGCCCGGCGCATAATGGGCGAACTTGCCGGAATTGGTCATCAGCACGGCGCCCTCCAGCTCAGGCAGGATCGGGGTGACGACGACGCAGGTATCGACGACGAAGACGACACCCGCCGATTCGAGCTTGGCGCGCCGGCCCTGCGCCTCCAGCGGGCCGGCGACATGGCGGCCGGTATTCGCATAGAGCGGCGCCCTGAGCTTGCGTCCGGCCATGAGGCGTTCGAGCGCGTCGATCTCTGCCAGGGACAGGTGCGGCGAGCCGATAGCGACGGCGTCGACGCGATCGGTCGTGCCGGCCGTCGAGAGGCGGGCGAGGGCGGTTCCGATGTCGGCGGGCGTCAGCGTGATCGTTTCGCGCGGTGCGAGCCCTCCAAGTGCCGTCACCGCGTCAGGAGCCTCGGGCGTCACGCCTGCGACATGGAAGAGCCCGACGCCCCCGGCCGAGGCGGCGGCCGCACCGAGCGCCTTGAGCCGGTCCTCGGTCGTACAGCCCTGCAGACCGTCGATCACGGCGACATCGCTGCCGGCGCGGCGTCCGAGGATCGTGCCGAGTACGGGATAGAACACGTCCGACGATCGCAGTTCGCGGGAGAGACCGCCGAGATCGATCAGCAAGGTCGCGATCCGATTCTCCGGGCGGTGCAGGCCGTAATCCGGAGCGTGGCCGGCGATGGCGCAGGCGATGTCGAGAAAATCGCCGTAGCGGTTGGTCCGGGCGCCCAGCACGGAATTGCAGAACACGACGGCGTTGGATTCGCCCCAGGCCACGTCGCTGCCCTGCGCCGGACGATGTCCGGCCTGATAGGGCGCGCAGGTCCAGCTTGGCTCGCAGCCCATCGCCTCATAGGCGCGCATCATGCGCCGGGCCATGTCCCGCTCATGCGGCGGCAGACGGATCGCGGCGCAGCCTGCTGGCGCCAGCGAACCGACATTCAGGCTGGCACGCACGCCGACGCGGGCGCCGCCTTCAACCAGCTTTTCCGCGAAGAGCGTGCCGGAATCGCCATGATAGAGCGCGCCGTCGATATGGGCGGAGGCGATCGGGATCAGCCGCGGCGCGCCCATCAGGCGGGCGGCCTCGGCGACGATCCGCATCGCCATGGCCGCGCCTTCGCCGGCAGCGCCGCCAGCGATCGCGCGTTCGTGGGGGGTGAGGTCCAGCATCGGTTCTCCCGGAATGGCGCAGGCTCCATGCCGGGGCCTCTTGTGCAGGCGGGGGCTTTGCGACCATGGATAGGAACTGGATAACCTTCGAACCGTGCCGGCCGCAATCGTCCGTGCCACGGTCGCTCTGCTCGGGAGAGACGCCATGGCGATGACGATGAACGGCGAGACGACATTGCCGGCCGCCAAGGACGTGGTCTGGGCCAAGCTGAACGACCCGGAGGTGCTGAAGGCCTGCATTCCCGGCTGCGAGCAGCTCACCATGGACGACGACACGCATCTCTCCGCAGTGGTGAAGGTCAAGCTCGGGCCGGTGAAGGCGACCTTCAAGGGCAAGGTCGAGCTCAGCGAACTCGATCCGCCGAACGGCTATCGCATCTCCGGGGAGGGCGAGGGCGGCATCGCCGGCTTCGCCAAGGGCGGCGCGCGGGTCCATCTGAGCGACGCGGAGGGCGGCCACACCCTGCTGCGCTACGAGGTCGAGGCGCAGGTCGGCGGCAAGCTGATGCAGCTCGGCTCGCGCCTGATCGATTCGGTCTCGAAGAAGCTGGCCGACGAGTTCTTCGCCAATTTCGCCAAGGCGGTCAGCGAGGGCTGACGCCAACGTCAGGAGGCTTCGCGCAGCGTGGCGAGCGCCTGGGTGACGGCCGCCTCGGCCGCTCCGACCTGAAGCGCGATGCCGGCCGCGGCGGCATTGGCCCGCTCCAGCGCCGTCTGCGTCATGTCGAGACTGCTATTGACGGCGTTGGCGCTTTCGATTGCCGCGTCCGAGCTGTCGGCAACCGTGGCAGCGTCAAGGGCGATCGAGGCAGTGACCGCGCTCTGCTGCGTGACGGCTTCCGAAATCGCCTCGGAGTCGAGGCGGATGGCGTCGACCGTGGCGGCGATGGCGGCAGCATGGGTGCCGCAGGCCTCGGCGCTGGCTGCAAGCTCGGCGATCTGGCCAGCGATGTCCTGCGTCGCGCTCGCGGTCTGGGTTGCGAGCGACTTCACCTCGGCGGCGACGACGGCGAAACCGCGCCCGGCTTCTCCTGCGCGGGCGGCCTCGATCGTGGCGTTGAGGGCGAGCAGATTGGTCTGTGCCGCGATGTCGGCGATCATGCCGACGACCTTGCCGATATTGCCCGTGGCTTCGCGCAGCCGCACGACAGCCTCGTTCATCTGGCCGGCATCGAGCACGGCCTGATGGGTGATCGTCAGGCTCTGCCGGGCGCGTTGGCCGATATCGGCGATATTGGCCGACATCTCCTCCGTCGCGGCGGCGGTCTGGAGCGATTTTTCGCGCACGACCATCGAGGCACTGGCGACCTTCCCGACGGTGTCCTTGATGAAGTCGGTGGTCTGCCCGGTCTGCTCGGCCGTCGTGACGAACTGCTCGACGGCGGCGGTGATGGTGTCGTCGAGGTGGCCGATACGCGTCCTGAGCTTGGCCGCGGCGTCGTCGAGGGTCGCCGTGCGGCGGCGGGCATCCGCTTCCTCGATCTGCTGGTTGATCGTCATCGCCGTGTTGACGTCGTAGGTCAGGATGCGTTCGATGATGAAGACGTCCTCGGCAAATTTCGAGGGCGAGACGAGTGAGCGCCGGCGGCTGGCCAGGCAGAGCTCGCGCAGCAGCGAGAAGGCAACGGAAGCGCGCCCACGCGCGCGTACCGTGGCCTGCCGCTCGAGTCGGCAGAGGCGGTCCATCGAGGCGATGTAGGCTTCGTCGAGCGCGCCGGTGAACAACAGGCGGAAATGATCGGCCGCGGTGCGATAGAGCAAGTCGGCGAGCGGCTCGACAGAGATTCGCAGATCGGGGTGGATCAAGAAGGCGCGCTCGAAGTCCGCGGCGACCAATCCGTCGATCAGCCGGTCGACGAGCGGGCGATAGAGCTGCAGGCGCTGGCGCTGCGCGTCTCCGTAGCCGATCGCCTTCAGGCGACGCTCGATCTGGTCGATCATCAAGGACACAAGCTGCTCATGCGCAGTCGGCTGCCAGGATGCCGAATTTGACAGCGGCGCATTAAGATTTCGCCAATGCCTCACCTTCCGAGGGCCAAATCGGCAAAACCTCCGGAATTTCGACGAAAACGCGAGAATTTGCAACGCGTCGTTCCGCTTGACCCCGGAAAAACGCGGGTCCACATTCATTTTTGAGCTGTTCCAAGGAAAGCCTGCCCGATGAGGCCGGCGGCCCCTTTGGCATCAGCCCGGTCCAGTCCCAGGGAGGGATGGGCTGGTGTCAGAGACGGGTCACAGGAGATATGCTCATGGCCACTGTTTCGCTGACGGTGAACGGCAAAGCCGTCTCCGCCACCATCGACCCGCGCACCCTTCTGGTGCAGTTCCTGCGAGAGAACCTGCGGCTGACCGGAACCCATGTCGGCTGCGACACCAGCCAGTGTGGCGCCTGCCTCGTGCATCTCGACGGCAAGGCGGTGAAATCCTGCACGATGCTTGCGGTATCCGTCGACGGCGCTTCGGTTACGACGATCGAGGGGCTCGCCGCCGGCGACAAGCTGCATCCAATGCAGGAGGCCTTCCGCGAGCATCACGGCCTGCAATGCGGCTTCTGCACGCCGGGCATGATCATGTCCGCCGTCGACATGGTGAACCGCCGTGGCCACGTGCTCGACGAGAAGACGATCCGCGAGGACCTCGACGGCAATATCTGCCGCTGCACCGGCTACCATAATATCGTCAAGGCGATCGCCGCCGGGGCCGAGGCCATGGCCGGCGGATCGTTGAAGGACGGTGAGGCTCCGCGCCACGCCGCCGAGTGAGGCATCTGCCCGCGCCTTGTGGGCGCGCGTTTCCCGTCTGTCTTGCGTTCCAGGCAATGAGGCGCCCGCCAGAGGTGCCGTGCGAGGAGGGAACACCATGTCCGCTACCGGAATCGGCGCCGCAGTTCGCCGCAAGGAAGATCACCGTTTCATCACAGGCCAGGGCCGCTACACCGACGACGTCAACCGTCCGGGCCAGGCGCATGCCTATTTCCTGCGTTCGCCGCATGCGCATGCGAAGATCGGCTCGGTCGACATCACGGCCGCCGCCGGCATGCCGGGCGTCCTCGGCATCTTCACGGGGGACGACCTGGCCACCGACAAGATCGGCGGACTGATCTGCGGCTGGATGATCCACAACAAGGACGGCTCGCCGATGCGCGCGGGTCCGCATCCGGCGCTGGCGCAAGGCAAGGTGCGCTATGTCGGCGACCATGTCGCCGTGGTGGTGGCGGAGACGCTGGCTGAGGCAAGAGATGCCGCCGAGGCGATTGCGGTGGACTACCAGGAGCTGCCGGCGGTGGTCGATACCGCCACGGCTGTCGGCGCCAAGACGGTGGTCCATGACGAGGCGCCCGACAACAGCGTGTTCAACTGGCATCTCGGCGACAAGGATGCGACCGAGATGGCCTTCAAGGCCGCCAGGCACGTCACGAAGATCGATCTCGTCAACAACCGCCTCGTGCCCAACGCAATGGAGCCGCGGGCTGCCGTGGGCGACTACGATGCCGGCGACGGCATCTTCACGCTCTACACCACCAGCCAGAACCCGCATGTCGCGCGGCTCGTGCTCTCGGCCTTCATCGGCATCGCGCCGGAGAACAAGCTGAGGGTGATCGCGCCGGATGTCGGCGGCGGCTTCGGCTCGAAGATCTTCATCTATGCCGAAGAGACGGTCTGCGTCTGGGCGGCGAAGAAGGTCGGACGGCCGGTGAAGTGGACGGCGGACCGGACGGAAGCCTTCCTCTCCGACGCTCATGGCCGCGACCACGTCACCCATGCGGAGCTCGCGACCGATGCGGATGGCAAGATCCTCGGCATGCGCGTGCACACCACGGCCAATCTCGGCGCCTATCTCTCGACTTTCTCGTCCTCGGTGCCGACCTATCTCTACGCGCCGCTGCTCTCGGGCCAGTACGATATCCCGGCGATCTATTGCGAGGTCGACGCGGTCTACACCAACACAGCCCCGGTCGACGCCTATCGCGGCGCCGGACGGCCGGAGGCGACCTTCGTGGTCGAGCGGCTGATCGAGATCACCGCGCGCCAGCTCGGCAAGGACCCCGCCAAATTCCGGATGCAGAACTACATCAAGAAGTTCCCGCACCAGACGCCGGTCATCATGATGTACGACACCGGCAATTACGGCGCCTCGCTGAAGAAGGCGCTCGAGATCATCGACTACAAGGGCATCGGCAAGCGCAAGCGGGACTCAGCCCGAGCCGGCAAGCTGCGCGGCATCGGCTTCTCCTCCTATATCGAGGCCTGCGGCATCGCGCCGTCCGCTGCGGTGGGTTCGCTCGGTGCCGGCGTCGGCTTGTGGGAATCGGCCGAGGTGCGGGTCAATCCGGTCGGCACTGTCGAGGTGCTCACCGGCTCGCACAGCCACGGCCAGGGCCATGAGACGACCTTCGCCCAGCTTGTCTCGGATCGTCTCGGCATCCCCATCGACAACGTCTCGATCATCCATGGCGACACCGACAAGGTGCAGATGGGCATGGGGACCTATGGCTCGCGCTCCGGCGCGGTCGGCATGTCCGCGATCTTCAAGGCTCTCGACAAGGTCATCGCCAAGGGAAAGAAGGTCGCCGCCCATGTGCTGGAGGCCGACGAGGCCGATATTGATTTCGCGGACGGGCATTTCAGTGTCAAAGGCACAGATCGGAAGCTCGATTTCGGCTCCTGCGCCTTGCAGGCCTATGTCGCGCACAAGTTCAACGGGCAGGAGCTGGAGCCGGGGCTGAAGGAGGGGGCTTTCTACGACCCGACCAACTTCACCTTCCCGGCCGGCGTCCATATCTGCGAGGTCGAGATCGATCCCGAGACCGGTGTGACAAAGATCGAGCGCTGGGCCGCCGTCGACGATTTCGGCAATGTCATCAACCCGATGATCGTCGAGGGGCAGGTCCATGGCGGCATCGCGCAAGGCGTCGGACAGGCGCTACTGGAAGGCGCCCGCTATAACAGCGACGGCCAGCTGGTGACCGCGAGCTTCATGGATTACACCATGCCGCGCGCCGACGACCTGCCATCCTTCGATGTCGGCATGACAGTGACGCCGTGCCCGTCGAATCCGCTGGGCATCAAGGGCTGCGGCGAGGCCGGAGCCATCGCGTCGCCGCCCGCCGTCATCAACGCCATCACCGACGCGCTCGGCCACGAGGATATCGCGATGCCGGCGACGCCGCAGGCGGTCTGGCGCGCAGTGCAGAAATCGATCAGCCGCCAGGCGGCCGAGTGAGCTGAGAGGACAAGTCGATGTACGCTTTCACCTATCACAAGCCCACCAGCGCCCGGCAGGCGGCGACGCTCCTCGCCAAGAAGGAGGACGCCAAGCTCCTGGCCGGCGGGCACACTCTGCTGCCGACGATGAAGCAGCGGCTGGCCTCGCCGACGGCACTCGTTGATCTCGGCGCCTGCGCCGACCTAAAAGGCATCGCGGTCAAGGGCCGCAACATCGTCATCGGTGCGATGACGACCCACGGGGAAGTCGCGAACTCGGCCGAGGTGCAGCAAGCGATTCCCGCGCTCGCTTTCCTTGCCAGCAGCATCGGCGATCCCGCCGTGCGCTATCGCGGCACGATCGGAGGCTCGGTCGCCAATAACGACCCGGCGGCGGATTATCCGGCGGCTCTGCTGGCACTCGGCGCCACCGTCGTCACCAACAAGCGCAAGCTGACGGCGGAAGAGTTTTTCACGGGACTCTACGAGACCGCGCTCGACGAAGGCGAGATCGTCACCAAGGTCTCATTCCCGATGGTTTCGAAGGCAGGCTATGCCAAGTTCCGCAACCCGGCCTCGCGCTATGCCATGGTCGGCGTCTTCGTCGCCAAGCGCGGCAGCGAGATCCGCGTCACCGTGACGGGGGCTGGAGAGGGCGGCGTCTTCCGTTGGCCCGAGGCCGAGGCCGCGCTGAAGGCGCGCTTCGCGCCGAAATCGCTGGATGGTCTGAAGCACACCGCCAAGGGCATCAATGGCGATATCCATGCCGACGCCGAGTACCGCGCCCATCTGATCGGCGTGATGGCCAAGCAGGCCGTCGCGCAGGCGACGGGAAAATAGGGGCGGGCCTTCCCTTCTCCCCCTTGTGGGAGAAGGTGGCCCGCAGGGCGGGATGAGGGGTCGTGCAGGTTTGGAAAATTGAGGGCAGCTTGCGATCTGCGTCGTGAGACCCCTCAACCGTCTCCCGGCACCTTCTCCCGCAGGGGGAGAAGGTCGCTTGCCGGCCGCCGTCTCCGGGACTTGACCCGGCCATCTCTTCCAAGCCTAGCTCATCGCTCATTCCCCAGAGATGCCCGGGTCAAGCCTCGGCATGACGTGTGTCTTGATGTCCAGCCCACTGCCTTCCTCGATCGACGCCACGCTCGCGCTGCTTCAGTCGCAGGGCTATGTCGCCGACCGCGCTCTCGCAACCGTGCTGTTCCTGGCGCTCAGGATGAAGCGGCCGCTGCTGCTGGAGGGCGAGGCCGGCACCGGCAAGACCGAGATCGCCAAGGTTCTGGCGGCAGGGCTTGGCCGCCGGTTGATCCGGTTGCAATGCTATGAGGGGCTCGACCTAGGCTCTGCCGTCTACGAGTGGAACTATGCCGGGCAGATGATGGCGATCCGGCTGGCGGAGGCCGGCGGCTCTGCGGGGGACCGCGAACGGCTCGAAGGCGATATCTTCTCCGAGAAATATCTGGTGAAGCGGCCGCTGTTGCAGGCTCTGGAGCCGCAGGAGGGCGGGGCGCCGATCCTGCTTATCGACGAACTCGACCGCACCGACGAGGCCTTCGAGGCCTTCCTGCTCGAGGTGCTGGCCGACGCGCAGGTAACGATCCCCGAACTGGGCACGATCCGGGCCGCCGAGCCGCCGATCGTGATCCTGACCTCGAACCGTACCCGCGAGATCCACGACGCCTTGAAGCGCCGCTGCCTCTATCACTGGGTCGGCTATCCCGACGCGGCGCGCGAGCTCGCGATCCTGAAGGCGAAGGTGCCGGAGGCTCCGGCCAAACTCTCCAAGCAACTCGTCGCCTTCGTTCAGGCGATCCGCAAGGAGGAGTTGTTCAAGGCGCCGGGAGTCGCCGAGACGCTGGACTGGGCGACGGCGCTGATCGAACTCGATGCGGTCGCGCTCGATCCGGCCATCGTTTCGGATACGCTGGGCGCTCTGCTGAAATACCAGGACGATATCCAGGCGATGCAGGGCTCGCAGGTGAAGGAGCTTCTGGATCGGGCCAAGGCGGAGGCGGGGCGCTAAGCTTTGGGCGCCGCGAAGCGAGAGGTGCTGCCATGAATGCGGATATCAAGGCCGTCGAGGCGACGGTCCGGACCTATCTCGATGGGCTCTACGAGGGCGATGCCGAGAAGCTCGCTCATGTCTTCCATCCGACCAGCGCCCTGACCACTGCGCGCGACGACGGCGCGATTCAGATCGTGACGCGCGACGCCTGGCTTGACGCCGTGCGCAACCGGCCGGCGCCGCAGGCGGCGGGCATGCAGCGCGACGATCATATCCTGACCATCGATCTCGTCGGGCCGACGCTGGCGCTGGTCAAGGTGAAGTGTCAGATGCCGCCGCGCTATTTCACCGACCTTCTCTCCCTCCTGAAGATCGAGAGCCGCTGGCAGATCGCCCAGAAGGTGTTCATGACGGAGACGCGGGGCGCGTGAGCGGCAAGCTTGCCGAGAACGTCGCCTATTTCGCTCGCGCCCTGCGCGCGGCGGGGCTTCCGGTCGGGCCGGGTGCCGTGGTCGAGGCGATCGCGGCGCTGAGCGACGGCGCGCTCGGCGGACGCGACGACGTCTATTGGGCGCTGCATGCGATCTTCGTGAAGAAGCATGAGGATTCACCCATCTACGATCAGGCCTTTCGGCTGTTCTGGCGGCGGCGCAACCTGATCGAGAAGATCATGGCGCAGATGTCACCGGTCTCGCCGCGCGCCGACAGCCAGCCGGAGAAGGCGGAGGCCGGGGCTTTGCGGGTAGCGGAAGCCTTCGCGCCGCCGCCGCGTGACGACGAGCCGCCCAAGGAACTGACCGAACTGACGGCACGGCTCACCGTCTCCGACCGCGAGATGTTGAAATCGCGCGATTTCGCGCAGATGAGCGCGGCCGAGATCGCGCGAGCCAAGCACCTGATCGCGGAGCTCAGGCTGCCCGACGACAGCATCGTGACGCGCCGCTTCCGGCCGGCGCATCGCGGCGCCCGGATCGATCCGCGCCGGACCTTCCGCCAGTCGCTGCGTGGCGGTGGAGCATCGATCGATCTCGCCTTCCGCGAGCGGCGCGAGGTGCATCCGCCGATCGTGGCGCTGGTCGATATCTCCGGCTCGATGGCCGAGTATTCGCGCATCTTCCTGCATTTCCTGCATGCGCTGACCGAGAAGCGCCGGCGCGTGCATTCCTTCGTCTTCGGCACGCGCCTGACCAATGTTTCGCGGATGCTGAGGGCGCGCGATCCCGACGAGGCGTTGGCTCTTGCCGGCAAGGCCGCGCCGGACTGGGAAGGCGGGACGCGCATCGCGACCGCCCTGCATGACTTCAACCGCGTCTGGTCGCGCCGGGTGCTGGCGGGCGGGGCGATCGTGCTGCTCTTCACCGACGGGCTGGAGCGGCATCTCGACGACAGCCTCGGCTTCGAGATGGACAGGTTGCACCGTTCCTGCCGGCAACTCGTCTGGCTCAATCCGCTCCTGCGCTACGATGCATTCGCCGCGCGGGCGAGCGGAATCCGCGCGATGCTGCCCCATGTCGACTCGTTCCGGCCGATCCATAATCTCGCGGCGATGGCCGATCTCTGCGCAGCGCTGTCGCTGGATGCAGGGCGGGAGAGCGATCCGCGCCTGTGGTTGAAACGGGCGGGTTGAGGCATGATGTCACCCCCACCTGCTTTTGAGAGGGCTGGCCCTACCGGTCATGGTCGGGCTTGTCCCGACCATCAACGTCTTCATCGATGCAGTGCGGTGTTCAAGGCGTGGATGCTCGCCACAAGGGCGAGCATGACGGGGACGCTTGGAACAGGTTGCTGAGGAGAGGCACCATCATGATCAGCACCGAAACCGACATCCTGCGCGCGGCCGAGGATTGGGCGCGCGGCGGCCGTGGCGTCGCCATCGCGACCGTGGTCGAGACCTGGGGCTCGGCGCCGCGCCCGGTGGGCTCCCATCTCGTCATCGACGGGGAGGGGAATTTCCTCGGCTCGGTCTCGGGCGGCTGCGTCGAGGGCGCGGTCGTGGCCGAGGCTGCCGACGTGATCGCCGACGGCAAGGCGCGGATGCTCGAATTCGGCGTCGCCGACGAGACGGCCTGGCAGGTCGGCTTGTCCTGCGGCGGGCGCATCAAGGTCTATGTCGAGAAGGTGAACTGAGATGGCCTCCTGGGAAACCCTCGTCGCCTTCGCGACGGTGACGATCCTCGTCGCCTATTTTCCAGGGCCGGCGCTGCTCTATACCGCCGCCCAGACGATCAGCCATGGCCGCAAGGCCGGCCTTATGGCGATGCTGGGCATCCATCTCGGATGCTACCTGCATGTCTTCGCCGCCGCCTTCGGGCTTTCGGCCGTGTTCAAGCATGTGCCGGAACTCTACATGGCCGTGAAGATCGCGGGCGCGCTCTATCTGATCTGGATCGGCATCGGCATGATCCGCTCGCGCATGGGCTCCCCCGACCAGCCGGTGGCGCCGCCCAAGACGGTGAAGCGGGCTCTGCTCGATTCCTTCATCGTCGAGATCCTGAACCCGAAGGTCGCGCTGTTCTTCATCGCGCTGTTGCCGCAGTTCGTCGATCCCGCCGCTTCGCTGCCGGTCTGGGCGCAGTTCCTCATCCTCGGCACGATCGTGAATTTCGCCTTTTCCTCGGCCGATCTGGTCACCGTGTTCGGCGCTTCGCTCGTCGTCGGGGCGATGAAGAAGACCAGGGCGAGCTTCGCCTTCGGGCGCTGGATCGGCGGCTCGCTGATGATCGCGCTCGGCTTGAAGCTGGCGACGGACAGGAGCTGAGCCGTGGAGCTTTCGACCCTCGCCGCGCTCAATGAAGAACGGCAGGCGCGCCGCGCGGCCGTGCTGGTGAGCGATCTCGCTGGCGCCACGCAGCGCCTGGTGAAGCAGGCCGCGATTGCCGCCGATCCGCTGGCGGAACTGCTGGAGCGGCAATTGCGCTCCGGAAAGAGTGGCATGGTCGAGGTCGAGGGGGCATCCTATTTCCTGACCGTGCAGGCGCCGCATCCGCGCGTGGTCGTGACCGGCGCCGTTCATATCTCGCAGGCGATGGCGCCGATGGCCCGGGCGCTCGATCTCGATCTCGTGGTGATCGATCCGCGCACCGCCTTCGCCACGCCGGAGCGCTTTCCCGAGGTGACCTTGCTTGCCGAATGGCCGGAGGAAGCGCTTCCGCGGATCGGGCTCGACGCCTACACGGCTTTCGTCGCGCTGTCTCATGATCCGAAGATCGACGATCCCGGCCTTGTCGAGGCCTTGCGCTCGGAATGCTTCTACGTCGGCGCGCTCGGCAGCCGGAAGACGCATGGCAGGCGGCTGGAGCGCCTCACGGCAGCCGGTTTCGACGAGACGGCGACCGATCGCATCCAAGCGCCGATTGGCCTGGATATCGGCGCGGTCTCGCCGGCCGAGATTGCGCTCGCGATCCTGGCCGAGGTCGTCGCGACGTTGCGCGGCCCGCGCCGCAAGCCGGCCTGAGGATCAGAGATGAAATTCGGACCTGTCGCCATCGCGGATGCCGTCGGCGGCATTGCCGCGCATACCATTCGCGCCGACGGGACGATCGTGAAGAAGGGCGCCGCCGTCACAGTCGATATCGCTGCGAAGCTGGCGGCGGCGGGTATCGCCGAGATCGTCGCGGTCCGGCTGGAGCCTGGCGATATCGACGAGAATGCCGCGGCGGCGCGACTGGCCGAGCGGATGGTGGGCAATGCGATCATGGCGGAACCGCCCTTCACCGGGCGGGTCAATATGTTTGCGACCCAAGCCGGCGTACTGCGGATCGATGTCGCGGCGATCGACGCCTTCAACGCGGTGGATGAGGCGATCACCGTCGCCACCCTGCCGGCGCTGAAGGCGGTCGTGGCCGGTGAACTCGTCGCCACGGTGAAGATCATTCCCTACGCGGTTCCGCAGGCTTTGATGCAGCAGGCTCTCGACGCGCTCGGCGACGCGCCGCCTGTCTCGGTCGCGGCCTATCGCCCATCGCGCGTGGCCGTGATCTCGACCCTGCTGCCGGGGCTGAAGCCGAGCGTGGTCGACAAGACCCTGCGCATCATGCGCGACCGCCTGGAGCCGGCGGAAGCCGTGCTGGCAGCGGACAAGCGCGTGCCGCATGAGGCGGGGTCCCTGGCCGTGGCCATCGCCGAACAGGCGGCAGGGACGGCCGACATCATCGTCGTCTTCGGCGCCTCCGCCATCACCGACCGGCGGGATGTGATCCCGCAGGCGCTGATCGAGGCTGGCGGCGAGGTCGAGCATCTCGGCATGCCGGTCGACCCCGGCAACCTGCTGATGCTCGGCCACATCGCGGGCAAGCCGGTGATCGGCGCGCCGGGCTGCGCCCGCTCGCCGAAGGAGAACAGCTTCGACTGGGTGCTGCAGCGCTATCTCGCCCGTATTCCGGTCGGGCGCAGCGATGTCCAGAAAATGGGGGTCGGCGGCCTGTTGATGGAGATCGTCTCGCGGCCCCAGCCACGCGCCCCGGGAGCAGGCGAAAGCGGGCCGCCCGCAGGCATCGTTCTGGCAGCAGGGCTGTCGACGCGGATGGGCGCGGAGAACAAGCTGCTGCAATCCTTGCGAGGCAAGCCGATCCTGCGCCATGCGGTCGAGGCGCAGGTCGAAGCGGGGCTGAGCCCGATCATCGTCGTGACCGGCCATCAGCGCGCCGAGGTGGAGGCGGCCTTGTCGGATCTGCCGGTGCGCCTCGTCCACAATTTCGATTACGCGTCCGGCCTGGCGAGTTCGCTCAAGGCCGGCGTCGCCGCATTGCCGCCGGAGGTTCCGGCGGCGGTGATCTCGCTCGGCGACATGCCGAACGTCACGCCGGCGGTGATCGAGCGCCTGATGGAGGCGCATCGCGGGCAGCCTGAAGCTCTGGCGGCGGTGCCGACCCTGTTCGGCCAGCGCGGCAATCCGGTGCTTCTGGCGCGTGAGATCTTCCCGGCGGTGTCGCTCTTGAGCGGTGACCGTGGGGCGCGGCGGCTGCTCGACGAAGCAGGAGAGCGCGTCATCGATGTCGCCTTCGAGGATCCGGCCATCGCCATTGATGTCGATACGCCGGAAGCCTTGCGGGCGCTGCTGTAGGTCCTTGATTCTGCATCGGATTTTCTCGAAAGCCGCGTCCCACATTTCGGGCCGGAGCTCCAGAGCGCCTTCTCAGCGCTGCCAATGCAGCCCGAGCGTCCCGTAATAGGCCGAGGGGCGGTCGCTCGACTGCTGAAGGCCGCCGGACAAGCGCCAGTCCAGCCCGAGGAAGCGCAGGCCGGTGAGGTGGAGACCCAGCCGATATTTGCGGTAGTTGCGATCGCCGTAGGCCTCGAACTCGGGACCGACATAGAATCCCGCGGGTAGTTGCCAGCCCGGCGCGACGCGCGCCCAGAGGCGCCCGTTCAGCGAGGATAGATAGGCATTGGCCTGGACGACCATTCCCGGTGCGGGGACGATCCAGAGATCGGCCTGCACCCGTGCCCCATAGCGGGTCGCCGTGAAGGACGGACCGAAGGCTTCGACCCGCTGCTCGGTTTCGGTGTCCGAGCCGGCATAGAGCGCGAGAAAGCTGCTGCCGATGCGCCATTCATAGCCGAGAAGGGCCTGCGCTTCGCTTTTGTAGGTGACGCCGTGCGGCCTGTGGCGGCGGGTCTGCTCCTGTGCGCCGCCGGCCTTGACGAAGAGGCGAAAGCCGCTGTCGGAGAGGCCACCACCGATGGCGCGCTTCATCCCGACGGAGAGAAAGGCCTTGGTTGGCCCCGCTTCCATGGAACCGAAGATGACCATCGAGAGCGGGGTCGGCTCGGCATCTTCTTCCTGGGCGCGGGCGGCAGAGATCAGGGCAGCGGCGAAGATCATCGCCAGCCCGGCCAGTCCGGCCTTGCCCACTCGGTACGCCACGCAAGTCCCCACGCCCGCAGTCGCGCAGTCCGCCCTGGCGGGCAGCCTGCCGCAGGAGTGCAGCAGTTCCGCGGTTGGCTGGCAAGCTTTTGTTAACCAGGCGGGAGCAGGCTCTCTCTATGCGGCAAAGCATTCAGTCCGCAACGGAGGGCAGGTGATGATGGTTTCGACCGATTTCATCCGGCAACTCGAAGGCTACGGGTTGACCACGGCAACGATCCTCTACCGCATGCCGGATCATCTCAGCGTCCTGCAAACCTATATCTGGCAGCAATACGACCTGGCGCCGCGCTTCCCGGTGCTGCAGGCCTTCCTGACGTTCTGGAAGCGGGAACTGGAAGGGCCTCTCCATTCCATAACCGTTGCCCATTCGCGTCTGATCAAGCCGGCGGAAATCCGTAACCTGAACGGTGTGCTGACCCTGAATTAGCGTATCGGGCCGACGATCGTCAGCCCGATACTCCAGCCCCTGATTCCGCATCGGCTTTTCCCGGAAGCCGGTTGCCACCATTCGGTTCGATGCACGAGGTGCTTCGCCGACCTGCCGGCCCCGTGCCAGGGGCATCGAGAACCTGCGTCCGGCTCGCTTGTTGGCGGGTGTCCGGCCGTGCTAGGCGGGCGTCTCCGCTCCGGTACGGCCTGCTCCTTTGTCATCTCCCCTGCGTACATCTGGACTTTTGACGGCGCTGGCGGGTCTGCCCGGGGAGCGCATCGCCGTCGGCACGATCGTCGCAGCACTGCAGGACCGAGCCTATGCGCTGCTCGTCGTGCTGCTCGGCCTGCCGAACTGCCTGCCGATGCCGCCGCCGATCCCGCTCGTCTGCGGCCTCGTGCTCGCCTTCGTCGCCGTGCAGATGCTGACCGGGCGGCGGATGCCGTGGCTGCCGCAGGCGCTGCTTGCACGCAGCATCGGCAAGCCGGAGCTCAACCGGGCCGTGGCGCGGGCGCTGCCGGCGCTCACCTGGCTAGAACGCTTCTCCAAGCCGCGCCTGACGATGCTGGGCGGGGCTTACGCCATTCCGGTACTGGGGATGGTGATCCTGACCCTGGCGCTCGGCCTGATCGTGGCCGCGCCATTCATCGGCCAGATTCCGCTCGGGCTCGCGGTCTGCCTCGTCGGGCTTGGCCTCGTCGAGCGGGACGGGGTCCTGATCATCATCGGAGCCGTGATCGGGTCCATCGGCCTGCTGCTCAGCGCAGGCTTCGCCTACGCGATCTTCAGCGGCATCCACGAGCTGTTCTTCTAGGGTCCGCCGCGCGCCCGGCTCGTGGTTTATCAGGCGGCGGCGAGGATCTCGGCGAAGGGATTGTTCAAGCCGAGCAGGCGGTCGATCTCGACTGCGGGCACGGCCTTGGAAAACAGGAAGCCCTGCAATTCGTGGCAGCCGATCGCCTGCAGGAAGCGATGCTGCTCGGCGGTCTCGACGCCCTCGGCACAGACGCGCAGGCCGAGTGCCCGCCCGAGATGGGCCATCGAATGGACGAGGATGGCGGATTCGCCGGTCGATTCCATATATTCGAGGAAGGAGCGGTCGATCTTGATCTTGTCGAATGCGAAGCGCCGCAGATAGATCAGGCTCGAATAGCCGGTGCCGAAATCGTCGAGCGCGAGGCCGACGCCTTGGGCGCGGATGTCCATCATCGCAGCTTCTGCGGCGTCGGCATCCTCGATCAGGACACCTTCGGTCAGTTCCAGCTCGAGCTGGGTCGGGTCGAAATCCGTCTCCGCGATGGTGCGGATGACGTTGGCGACGAAGTCCTTGTGACGGAACTGGATCGGCGAGACGTTGACCGCGAGGCGGATGCCCTTCCAGCGCTTGGCCTCGGTGCAGGCGCGCCGGAGCACCCATTCGCTGAGCGGCACGATCAGGCCACGCTCCTCGGCGATGGCGATGAAGTCCGAAGGCGGGATCATGCCATGGGCCGGGTGCTGCCAGCGCACCAGGGCCTCGACGCCGACGATGGTTGAGCCGTCGACGGAAACCTGCGGCTGGTAATGCAGCATGAGCTCGTCGTTATCGATGGCGTGGCGCAGGTCGTCCTCGACCATGCGCTTGAGCTGCATCGAGCGGTTCATCTGCGATTCGAAGAAGGCATAGCGGTTGCGGCCACTATTCTTGGCCTCGTAGAGGGCGGTGTCCGCGAGCTTGAGCAGGGCTTCCCGGCTGGAGCCGTCGCGCGGCGCCATGGCGATGCCGATCGAGGAGCCGATGGTGACTTCGGCGCCGGTGATGCGGAAAGGTTCGGAGAGACTGGCCAGAATGCGCTCGCCCAGCGCCGCGGCGCCGGCCGGCGTCGTGGAATGCGTCTGGATGATGCCGAATTCGTCGCCGCCGAGCCGCGCCACGGTGTCGCCGACCTGCACGGCGCCGGAGAGGCGGACGGCGACCTGTCGGATGAGCTCGTCGCCGGCGGTGTGCCCATAGGTGTCGTTGACCGCCTTGAAGCGATCGAGGTCGATCAGCAGCACGGCCAGGGTCGGACCGTCATCGTCCTGGATATGGGCGAGCGTCTGGTCGAGCGTCAGGTCGAAGCTGCGGCGGTTCGGCAGCAGGGACAGTTCGTCCTGGCCGGCGAGGCGCTGGATCTGGCGCTCTCGCAGTTCGATCTGCTCGGCCGAGGCGCGCAGGCGCTGGACGACGAAGACGAAGATCGCCGAGAACAGCACCGCAACCGCGATCAGCGCCCAGAGGAAGCGGCGCAGCATCACGTCGCCGGGGCGGGCGGGCGACCAGGTCAGCCAGGCGGCGGTCTTGCCGTCGGCCGCGCGCAGGCCCAGCTTCGACAGCGAGTCGGCGGGGGGCGCCGTCACGAGCTGAATGTCGGTGACGCGGTTGCGCTCGGCCAGATCGGAAAGCAGGGCGCTGGACAGGTGCCGGTAGGCGACGAAGGACAACGGCACCGAGCCCTTTTCGGAGCTGAACGAGACGATGCGCGACAGGTCGATCACCGTCAGCATCAAGGTTTCGCTGCCGTCGGTCACGATGGTCGAGCGGGCCGCACCGAACTGGGGTGCGACCTCGTCTCCGATTACGGCGGCGACGAATGAGTTTTGCGCGCCGCGCTGCAGCGCGTCGATATGATGGGGACCATCGTGACCGGAATGGTCCATGGTAGTCGGGTTTTCGACCCAGGCGAGTAAGGTTCCGCCGGTTCCGTCGATATAGGCGCCGTCGAAATCCATCAACTGGCCGCTCAGCCGCCTGAGCGCGACCTGCAGCGCGGCTGCGGAACCGGGCTGTTGCAACGTTTCGGGCAGGTCGCCCGCGGCGACGAGCCGTTCGAGCCTCAATTCGCCCAGCTTGATCTGCGCGCTGACGGTGGCTTCGATGCGCTCGCCCTGGCGCTGCGCCTCGAGACGATTCGCTTCACGGGTGATCGCGACGACGACGCCGATCCCAGCGGCCATCAGCAGCAGGAAGGCGCAGCCCAGCGTCACCACGGTGCTCGCGAACATGCGAGCGGAGGAACCCGCATTCGTCATCTTCGCGGCATTGAATAAGGGCATTATTCGTCCAGAAAGGGTCTTCGTGCTGCTACTTTAGGGCCTGAAGTATTGACATCCCGTTGCCTGCCGCCGGGGTTTTGAGCCGGTCAAGTCCCGGGAGGTGCGTAGGGTGGGCGCGGAATGGCCATATGCGCGGCCCTGAGCGCAGCCGACCAGCGTTCGCGCAGATCGTGAAAATAGGGCTCGCCCGCCTCGATCCGGCGATTGAGCTCGAAATCGTCGGCATCCCGCCGGATGACGACGAGGTCGATCGGCAGGCCCACGCCGAGATTCGAGCGCATGGTCGAATCCATCGAGATCAGCCCGACCTTCAAGGCATCGTAGAGATGGGTCTTGTAGGTGACCGCGCGGTCGAGGATCGGTTTGCCGTATTTATGCTCGCCGATCTGCAGAAACGGCGAATCGATGCCGCATTCGATGAAGTTGCCGGCGCTGTAGACCATGAAGAGGCGCATCGGCTGCCCCTTGATCTGGCCGCCGAACAGCATGCCGATCTCGAATTTGACGCCGGCATCCCCCAGGGCCGCGCCATCGACCTCGCGGACATGACGGATGCAGCGGCCGACGAGCTGGGCGGCCCTGAACATCGAACTCGCGTTCTGCAACGTGTCGAGTTCGCCGGTCTCGGGGTTGAGCAGCCCTTCGTGCAGGAAGCTGACCACCGATTGGGTGATCGACAGGTTCCCCGCCGTCATCAGGCCGAAATTGCGGTCGCCGGGCCAATTGAAGACGTGGAGCTTGCGGAAGGTCGAGATGTCGTCGAGCCCGGCATTGGTACGGGTGTCGGCGATCATGACGAGACCATCCTGCACGAGGATTCCGGCGCAATAGGTCACGGGTTGGTTCCCTGTCGTCTTGGCAAGCCCCCCTTTGAAAGGGAGGGGGCTACTGGTTGGCGAAGCGGCCTTCCGCTTCGCGGGCGCTGACGAGGACGCTGAGGTGCTCGCCTTCGCCCCCCTGGCGGGAGCCGCGAACCGGTGCGGCATCCGCGTAGTCCAGCCCTATAGCAACACGCACATGCGTGTCGATCGGACAGAGCGCGTTTGCGCAGTCGAAGCCGATCCAGCCATAGTCGTCGAGATGGACCTCGGCCCAGGCATGGGCGCCATTGCCATGCGTCAGACCGTCGGACTGCGCGACATAGCCCGAGACATAGCGGGCGGGCAGGCCGAGATGCCGGACGCAGGCCATGAAGACATGGGCGATGTCCTGCGGGATGGCCTTCCGCGCGGCAAAGGCCGCGGCCGCGCCGACACCGACGCGCCCGCTGACCGGGACGCATTCCATCCGCTCGCCGACGGCGTTCATCAATGCGTGCATCTGCGACAGTGGCGTGCCGGCGCCGGCCGTGACCTCGTCGGTGAAGCTGCGCAGGGCTTCGTCCTGCTCGGTCAGCAGGGTGTCGCGGCAATAGACTTCGCAAGGCACGCGCTCCAGCCCGCCGCGAACGGCGCCGGCGAGGTCGATCGTCTCGATCAGCCCGTCGATGCGGATGGCGAGCGAGGAGATCGGCCCGTCGGCATAGAAGCTGTGCACGATATTGCCATGGGCATCCTGCGTGGCACGCAGGCGTCCGTCGACATTCGGCTCGATGCGCCAGGACATGACGTGCTGCCCGTCATGGTCGCGCGGCGTCAGGCGCAGAATCTGCGTGATGTGGCGTGCCGGCTCGGCATAGTCGTAGCCGATCGTATGGGAAATCCTGATCCGCATCGTCCAGTCCGGGGCAGGTTACGGCAGTCGCGTCGAGAGCGCGGGCGAGCACTTCATTGCAGATACTGCTCGAAGATGGTGTGGCCGAGGCGGTTGTTCTCGGTGATGAACTCCTCGATGAATTCGTGCAGGCCATGCTCGAAGACATCGTCGATCCGCGTATTGCTGAGGCCGGCCAGCGTCTTGCGGGCCTGGCGCTGGGCGGGGCCCTGGCGGCCATAGGCGTCGCCGAGCGCATCGAGGAAACGCGAGATGTTCTCGTAGCAGGCGGCGAGCGAGCGCGGCATGCGCCGGTTCAGAACCAGGAGATCGGCGACGAGGATCGGCTTCACCGCCTCGCGATAGACCCAGTGATAGGCGGTCAGCGCCGAGACCTCGCGCAGCACCGTGGTCCACTGGAAATAGTCGAGCGATCCGCCGACCTGCTCATCGGCCGGCAGCAGCACGTGGTATTTCACGTCGAGGATGCGCGCGGTGTTGTCGGCGCGCTCGAGATAGACGCCCAGCCGCGAGAACCAGTAACCGTCGTCGCGCAGCATGGTACGGTAGGCCGAGCCGTCGAAGGCGAGCGAGACGCTCTTCACCCAGTCGAGGAAGCGGGCGAATTCTTCGCGGTCCATGCGCTTCTTCTCGAAACGCTGCAGCTCCAGCCAGGCCCCGTTGAGCGCATCCCACATCTCCGAGGTCAGCGCCGTGCGCACGGCCCGCGCGTTCGAGCGCGCCTGGGCAAGGCAGTTGCGGATCGAGGAGGGGTTGTCGGGATTGAAGGTCAGGAAGTCGCAGACATTGCGCTCGTTTGCCTCGCCATAGGCCTTGGCGAAGGTCTCTTCGCAACCGGCGGTGAGGACAGCGCTCTGCCATTCCGTGCCGGCGCCGCCATAGGTCGTCGGCAGGTTGGTCAGGCGCGTCGTCGCATCGAGAATGCGGGCGAGATATTCGGCCCGCTCGACATAGCGGGAAACCCAGTAAAGGCTATCGGCGGTACGCGAAAGCATGGTCAGCGTGTGCCTTTCCGCGGGATGGCAGGCTTGTTCGGATCGACGGTTGGCGAGAGCGCGGCCGAGATGCTCATGCGTCGAGGACCCAGGTGTCCTTGGTGCCGCCGCCCTGGCTGGAATTGACGACGAGCGAACCTTCCTTGAGCGCGACGCGCGTCAGCCCGCCGGGCACGCAGGAGATGCCGTTGGCGCCGGAGAGCACATAGGGGCGCAAGTCGACATGGCGCGGTGCGACACCCGAGGCGACGAAGGTCGGGCAGGTCGAGAGCGCCAGCGTCGGCTGGGCGATGAAGCCTTCCGGCTGGGCTTTCAGCTTGCGCCGGAAGGTCTCGATCTGCGCCTTGTTGGCGTGCGGGCCGACGAGCATGCCGTAGCCGCCCGAGCCGTTGACCTCCTTGACGACGAGCTTGTCGAGATTGTCGAGCACATAGGCATTGGCCTCGGGCTCGCGGCAGCGGAAGGTCGGGACGTTCTTCAGGATCGGCTCCTCGCCGGTGAAGAACTTCACGATCTCCGGCATGTAGCTGTAGACCGCCTTGTCGTCGGCGACGCCGGTGCCGACCGCGTTCGCCAGCGTGACGTTGCCGGCCTTGTAGGCGCCGATGATGCCGGGAACGCCCAGCACGGAATCGCTGCGGAAGGCGAGCGGGTCGATGAAATCGTCATCGATGCGCCGGTAGATCACGTCGACGCGCTTCGGCCCCTGGGTCGTGCGCATGTAGACGACGTCGTCCTTCACGAGCAGGTCCGAGCCCTCGACCAGCTCGACGCCGAGCTTGTCGGCCAGGAAGGAGTGCTCGTAGAAAGCCGAATTGTACTGGCCGGGCGTCAGCAGGCAGATCGTCGGATCGGCCGAGGAACTGCGCGGCGCGACCGATCGCAGGGTCGCGAGCAACTGGTCCGGATAATTGTCGACCGGCGCGACGCGATGGGTCGAGAACAGCTCCGGGAAGAGCCGCAGCATGACCTCGCGGTTCTCCATCATGTAGGAGACGCCGGACGGGGTCCGCGCGTTGTCCTCCAGCACGTAGAAGGTATCGGCGTCGACGCGCACCACGTCGATGCCGGCGATATGGCAGTAGATGCCGTGCGGCACCTTGAAATCGACCATTTCGAGCTGGTAGCAGGCGTTGCGATAGACCAGATCGGGCGGGATGATGCCGGCTTTCAGGCATTCCTTGGGGCCGTAGACGTCGGCCAGGAACATGTTGAGGGCGGTGACGCGCTGGCGCAGACCGGCCTCCAGCTTGGTCCATTCCGGCTTGGTCAGCACCCGCGGGATGATGTCGAACGGGATCAGGCGCTCGGTCGATTCCTCGTCGCCATAGACGGCGAAGGTGATGCCGATGCGGCGGAAGAACAGCTCCGCCTGGCTGCGCCTGAGTGCCAGCATCTCCGGCGGCGCTTCCTTCAGCCAGCGATCCAGAACCTCGTAGGCAGGCCTCAGCTCGGCTCCCGAACCGGTCATTTCATCGAATGCGACCATGCAGCCCTCTTCCCCGTTGAGGCCAGCCTATGCGCATTCGCGGCCGTTCGGGAAGAGGGAGAATAGCCGCGCAATTGATCTGCGCTGCCTTTTTCGTGGGCAGTATTGATCAGGTACAGTTTGTTTTCGATTGTCTTGGCAAAGAAAAACCGGCCCGTCAGACGCGGCTGATCCTTCGTCCCGCCGCGCGCTACGGCTAAGCCCAGCTATTCTTGGACTGGAATCGTGCGGCCGTCCAGCCAGAGGCGGAGGGCCGTCGCATTGTTCCGATTCTCGTCCTTCGCCGCGTAGAGCAGGGCGACCGGCCCCTTTGCACGCTCGGCTGCCAGAGTGGCGAGCGCGACCTGTGCCGCCGGGCCGCCGAGCTCGGTCGCATAGGCGGCGCAGAACGTGTCCCAGCGGTCGGGATGGCCATGGAATTCGTGGCGCAGCGCGTCGCTCGGCGCGAGATCCTTGAGCCAGAGATCGATCCTGTCCTTCGCGACGCCGCGCGGCCAGAGCCTATCGACGAGGATCCGGGTTCCGTCGCTGGGGGCGGGCGGATCGTAGACGCGCCTGACGGTTGGTCGCGCCATCAGATCAGTCCGAGGCTGCGGAAGCTCGCATGGCCGTCGCGGCCGACGATGATGTGGTCGTGGATGGCGATGCCGAGCGGCTTGGCGATATCCACGAGTTCGCGGGTCATCCGCATGTCGGCGCCGGACGGGGTGGGGTCGCCGGAGGGATGATTATGGACCAGGATGATCGCGGAGGCCGAGAGCTCGAGCGCCCGGCGCATCACCTCGCGCGGATAGACCGGGGTATGATCGACCGTACCGGTCTGCTGGATCTCGTCGGCGATCAGGATGTTCTTCTTGTCGAGGAAGAGGATGCGGAACTGCTCGCGCTCGGCGAATGCCATCGCCATCCGGCAATAGTCGAGCAGCGAGGACCATGAGGACAGGACCGGCCGCTTGGAGACCGCGCCCTTGGCCATGCGCTTCAGGGCCGCTTCGACGATCTTGAGGTCAAGCGCGACGGTTTCGCTGACGCCGTCGACCTCCGCGAGGCGCGCAGCCGGAGCGCCGAGCACTTCCGCGAAGGAGCCGAAGCGCTGGATCAACTCCTTGGCGAGCGGCTTGACGTCGCGCCGCGGAATCGAGCGGAAGAGCAGCAGCTCCAGCAGTTCGTAGTCCGGCAGTGTCTCGGCCCCGGCTTCCTCGAAGCGCGTGCGCAAGCGCTCCCGGTGGCCGTGATAATGCGGCACCTCGGCTGAGGCGGCAGACGAGGGCGCTTTGCGCGTTCCCTTTCCTGCCCCCTTGCCGGTGCCGATGCTCATTTTGCGGCGAGCGGGTTGCCGAGGCCGGCTGGCGAGAGCGTGAAGATTTCGCAGCCTTGCTCGGTGACGCCGATCTGGTGCTCGAACTGGGCCGAGAGCGAGCGGTCACGGGTCACTGCGGTCCAGCCGTCCGAGAGCACCTTCACCCCAGGCTTGCCGAGATTGATCATGGGCTCGATGGTGAAGACCATGCCGGGCTTGAGCAGCACGCCCTCGCCGGGGCTGCCGTAATGCAGGATGTTCGGCGCGTCGTGGAAGAGCTGGCCGATTCCGTGGCCGCAGAAGTCGCGCACCACCGAGCAGCGCTCGGCCTCGGCGTAGCGCTGGATGGCGAAGCCGATATCGCCGGTGGTGGCGCCGGCGCGCACCGCCTTGATGCCGCGCTGCAGGCTTTCATAGGTGATCTCGATGAGCCGTTCGGCCTTACGGCCGATATCGCCGACACCGTACATGCGGCTCGAGTCACCGTGCCAGCCGTCGACGATCAAGGTGTAGTCGATGTTGAGGATATCGCCGTCGCGCAGCGGCTTGTCATCGGGGATGCCGTGGCAGACGACATGGTTGATCGAGGTGCAGATCGACTTGGTATAGCCGCGATAGAACAGCGTCGCCGGATAGGCGCCGTTGTCCATGGCGAACTGGAAGGCGAGTTCGTCGAGACGCTGCGTGGTGACGCCGGGCTTGACGTGAGAGCCGAGCATGTCGAGGCCCGCGGCCGTGAGCCGGCCGGCCTTGTGCATGGCGGCGAAGGCTTCGGGACCGTGAATCTTGATGGCTGGCTCGCGCGAACGGGAGCGGCCGATGGTGTCTTCGAAGGTCATTGCGCGCGGAAAACTCCTCGCTCTCTTATCTATTGGGTTTGATGGCGCACGCAAGCCGCTCCGGCGCGGGATGCGGCTGCGGCGCGTGCACTGTAGCAAGGTCAGGACATCGCGCCACGGTTCGTGAGATCCATGCCCGATTCGCCGATGGCGGCTGATCGCGACTTCGCTGGAAATTGCCCCGGCGCCCCTTGCATCCAATGACTGGCGCGCGGGTGCGCCGAGGTGTATCAGGCTGGCGCAATGGCCATCATCGAACAGAACCCGGCGGAAGAGCAGCCCTTCGGCGCCTTCGCTCCGAAAGCCTATCTCGCCCGTATCATCGCTTGGACGCGTGGGGCTTCGGACAGCTTCCTCGGACGCAAGATCGCCTATGCGCTGCGGCGCCTCGGTCTGCGTTCGCTCGACGGCGCGCCGGTCGATATCGAGTCGCTGGGGGCGAAGATGCGCCTCTATCCGAGCGGCAATGTCTGCGAGAAGCGGGTGCTGTTCACCCCGCAATATTTCGACGCGCTCGAACGGGAATTGCTGGCCTCGCGGCTGCGCGAGGGCTTCACCTTCATCGATATCGGCGCGAATATCGGGGCATACTCGCTCTTCGTCGCGGCGCGGGCCGGGCGCGGCGCCCGCATCCTCGCGGTGGAGCCGCAGCCCGAGATCTTCGGGCGGCTGGCCTTCAACATCGCGCAGAACCCGTTCGGCACCGTCAAGGCGGTGGCCTGCGCGCTCGCCGACAAGCCGGGCGAACTGACCCTGTTCATCGACCCGACCAATCGCGGGGAATCGAGCGTCCGCATTCTCAATTCGAGCGCCGGGACTTCGGTCAAGGTGCCGGCCATGACCCTGCTCTCGCTGGTCGAGGGCGAGGGCTACGAGCGCATCGACGCGATCAAGATCGATGTCGAGGGCGCCGAGGATTTGATTCTCGAGCCCTTCCTGCGCGATGCGCCACCGACGCTGTGGCCGGGCTTCATCATCATCGAAGACTCGCGCCAGCGCTGGCAGACCGATCTCGCCGGCCTGCTCGAGCGCAACGGCTACAAGCTCCTCGCCCAGACGCGACTCAACCTGATGTTCGAGCGCAAGCCGGCCTGAGCGCGCGCCAGCGTCATGGCCGGCGCGCCCGCTGCGGCGCTTGAGCGCGTGGCAAGGAAAGCCTAGCTCTAGGCGACAAGCCAGGAGCGACCGCATGTCCGCGAACGAAGCCAGTTCTACCGCCACCATCGTCACGGCTGCAATTCTGGTGATCGGCGACGAGATCCTGTCGGGTCGGACCAAGGACAAGAATATCGGCTATATCGCCGAGTATCTCACCAATATCGGTGTCGACCTGCGCGAGGTGCGTGTCGTGCCCGATGTTGCAGAGGAGATCGTCGCCGCGCTCAATGCGCTGCGTCACCGCTACACCTACGTCTTCACCACTGGCGGGATCGGCCCGACGCATGACGACATCACGGCGGATTCGGTCGCTGCGGCGTTCGGCGTGACGATCGACCATGACCCGCGTGCCGTCGCCATGCTGTCGGAACGCTTCTCGCCGGCGGAACTCAACGAGGCCCGGATGCGGATGGCGCGCATTCCCGCCGGTGCCGATCTGGTCGCGAACGCGATCTCCAAAGCGCCGGGCTTTCATATCGGTAACGTTTACGTGATGGCCGGAGTGCCTTCGATCATGCAGGCGATGCTCGACGTCATCGCCCCGACGCTGCGGACCGGGGCGAAAATGCTGTCCGAGACGGTGCAAACCGGGCTGCGCGAAGGCGATATCGGCGGGCCCCTGGCCGAGATCGCCAAGGCGCATCCGGCGGTTTCGATCGGTTCCTACCCGTTCTGGTCCGAAACCGGTCCGGACACGAATATCGTCGTCAGGGCCCGCGACGCAGAGGAATTGCTGGCCGCTATGGCTGCCGTGAAAGCCATGGTCGCTTTGGAGAAGCAAAAATCTGTTATTTCGAAATAAAGAATACAACTTTTGCGATTTATATACAACTTTTGTGGGATTTTTTGTTCTAAAACCCTGAGGCATGATCTTTTTTATCGAGTGCTCGAATTACGGTATGCTTTATTGAAATAGAATTTCTACTATAAGTTGTATCAAAATATAGAAATCAACTATTCGTAAACCAATTTATGCGACATTCGATGCGTGGCCGAAAGCATTCGGCCTCTCCTGCAGCGTTTCCGCGTCGCGGGTATCCGATACGGCTTTCAGGACGACGCTGGCCCGTTGAAACCTCATGCGCGGGCCGCGCCGAGGGGGATCTCAGATGCCGCTCTTTTCCGGGCTTTTCTCGAAGCGGCATGCCGCGGCGCAACTGGATGCGATCAACCGCTCGCAGGCACGGATCGAGTTCGACCTCGACGGCAAAATCCTGGATGCCAACGAGAATTTCCTGTCGGCGATGGGCTACACGCTGGCCGAGGTGAAGGGGCAGCACCACAGCCTGTTCGTCACGCCCGAGGAGAAGGCCAGCCCCGCCTACAAGCAGTTCTGGGCCGATCTCGGCCGGGGCGAGTTTTCGCGGGGGCAGTATCTGCGGCTGGGCAAGGGCGGTAAGGAAATCTGGATCCAGGCGAGCTACAACCCGATCCTGGGGGCGGGCGGCCGTCCGGCAGGCGTCATCAAATACGCCTTCGACGTCACCGATCAGAAGAACCGGCTTGCCGACCTCGAGGGCCAGCGCGCCGCGATCGAAAAGGCGCAGGCCGTGATCGAATTCGATCTCAACGGCAAGATCCTGACGGCGAACCAGAATTTTCTGAGCGTCCTCGGCTATTCGCTGCCTGAGATCGTCGGACAGCACCACCGCCTGTTCGTCGACCCGACTGAACGCGAAACGCCGGCCTATCGGGCCTTCTGGGAACGTCTTGGCAAAGGCGAATACGATGCCGGCCAGTATCGGCGCATCGGCAAGGGCGGTAAGGAAGTCTGGATCCAAGCGAGCTACAACCCGATCCTCGATGCGCAAGGTCGTCCCTACAAGGTCGTCAAGTTCGCCTCCGACATCACCGCCACCTTCAAGGGCAAGCAGCTCGAAGCGGCGGTGAAGGAGACGAGCGCGGTGATCGACAAGGCCAAGGGCAAGGACCTGACCGGACGCGTGCCGCTCGACGGCAAGACCGGAGAGGTCGCCACGCTCTGTGCCGGCGTCAACGACCTGCTGGATACGCTGGCGGAGGTGGTCGGCACCGTGCGCGACATCTCGGCGCGCATCGACCATGCCTCACACAAGATCACCTCCGACAGCCAGCAACTGGCCGAGCGGACGGAGGCGAACGCCGCGAGCCTGCAGGAGACGGCGGCGACGACCGAAGAGCTCGCCGCATCGGTCAAGCATAGCGCCGGAAATTCGAGGATGGCGGTCCAGCTCGGCAACGAGGCGAGCGAGGTCGCATCCCGCGGCGGCGCCATCGTGACCGAAGCCGTCGCGGCGATGGGGCGGATCGAGCAGGCCTCGTCGGGGATTTCCGAGATCATCTCGATGATCGACGAGATCGCCTTCCAGACCAACCTTCTCGCGCTCAATGCCGCCGTCGAGGCGGCGCGGGCCGGCGATGCCGGGCGCGGCTTCGCTGTGGTTGCGACCGAGGTGCGGGCGCTGGCCGCCCGCTGCAGCGAATCCGCCAATGGTGTCAAGACGTTGATCGCCAATTCTGCGCAGCAGATTCAAGCCGGCGTCGGCCTGGTCAAGGATGCCGGAACGACGCTGGGCGAGATCGTCGGCGCTGCCTCCAAGGTCGCCTCGACCGTCAGCGAGATCTCGCAGGCGACGACCGAGCAGGCCAACGGCATCGACGAGATGGCGAGGACCGTCGCGCATATGGATGAGATCACGCAGCAAAACTCGCTGCTGGCCGAGCAAAGCGCCAAGGTCGCCCGCGATCTTCAGCAGGAGACCGCGGCGCTGAGCACGATGGTCTCGGCCTTCCAGCTTGACGGCGACCGGCACAGGGCCTCGCCGCAACTGGTCCATTCCGCTCCTCCCGCGCCGGCCCGCGCGGCAGCGCCGGTGATGCGCGGTCGGCGCGTCGCGGGTGGTGGCACCGCAGATGGCTGGGCGGAATTCTGAAGCGGTTTATCGACGCTCGGTTGGGGATGTTCGGCGCGTGCCTCTTGTCAGGCGCGCGCCGATAGGCTTTGCGGTCTGAATCCGGCGCCTTTCGCGTCGGGCCGCAGCATCCGACTGAATACGGTTTTCAGTCGGATGCTGCGGGTCTTTGATTTTTGCATCGGCTTTTCCGAAAATCCGCGCCCCACTTTTCGGGCCGATGCCAAGCCCGGAGCGCTATCCATGGCCGAACCGTCCTCGAACAAGGCTTTCCCGGTTTCCTGGGATCAGTTCCATCGCGATGCTCGCGCGCTGGCGTGGCGCCTCGCCGAGAAGGGGCCGTTCGAGGCGATGGTCTGCATCACTCGCGGCGGTCTGGTTCCGGCGGCGATCATCTGTCGCGAGCTCGGCCTGCGGATGATCGAGACGGTCTGTGTCGCCAGCTACCACGACTACAAGAACCAGACCGAGCTCCAGGTGCTCAAGGACATCGCTCCGAACATCAAGGCGATCGGCGACGGCAAGGGCAAGGGTGTGCTGGTGGTCGACGACCTCACCGATACCGGCAAGACGGCCCGCGTCGTGCGCGAAATGCTGCCGAACGCGCATTTCGCGACGGTCTATGCAAAGCCGGCCGGCGTGCCGACGGTCGATACCTTCATCACCGAGGTGAGCCAGGACACCTGGATCTATTTCCCCTGGGACCTCGGCCTCTCCTATGTCGAGCCGATCGCCAAGGGGCATAAGGGCTGAGCCGCGGCGCCCCGTCTCAGCCGGTCGAGGGCGAACGGAACGCGACCAGCATGCCTGTGACGACGATCGCCATGCCGACGAGTTCGGTCGGTGACGGCGTCTCCGACAGCAGGAGCGCGCTGGCGGCGGCTGTCGCGATCGGGACCAGCGGCAGGAACAGCGTCGCCCTGGCCGCGCCGAGCGTCGCGACCGAGCGAGCATAGAGATAAAGTGCGACCACACCCACCAGGACGCCTTGGTAAAGCGCCTGCAGCAGCAGCTCGGCGAAAGGGGCCCGTGCCATGTGGATCGGCAGCACCAGCGCCACGATCACGAGCAGCGGCACCGACAGCAGGCAAGAGGCCGCGGTGACCTCGAGCGAGCTCACGCCCCAGCGACGGGCGAGCAGGCCGAAAATCGCCCACAAGAAGGCGATCAGCACGAACAGGAGGTCCCCAATCCAGGCATCGGGCCGGGACGGCGCCAGCGCGAGCGCATCCCGCGAAAAGATGCCGATGCCGAGCACGATGATGCCGAGGCCGGCGAGCCGCATCCGCCCGGCGCGCTCGCCGGTGACGAGAAAGATCAGCAGGGCGGTGAAGACCGGGATCAGCCCGGGCGAGATGATCGACGAATGCAGCGCAGGCGCGAAGGAGGCGCCGGCGACCAAGATCAAGCTGTAGAGCGGGCCGATCAGCAGCGCCATCACCCAGGCGCGGCGCCAACCAAGGGAACCGACCGGGAAGGGGCGCATGTTCCTGAGCGCCCAGGGCAGCAGCACGGCGCCGGCCGAGACGAAGCGCAGGATCGTGACATCGGCCGGTGTCAGGTCGATCAGCATCGCATGCCGCGAGACGACCGACTGAACGCCCCAGATGATCGCGGTCACCAAGCCGCAGAGGATGCCGAGCCATTGTGCGCGGAAGGTCATGCAGGGGCGGCTTTCGGCAGGGCGGATGCAGGCGGCGGGACGTCGTGACGCTGCTATGCCCTCGGCGCGCCCGGCCAGCAACCCGCCGCGGCAACGTTGCCGGAATGTCCCCGAAGCAGGCTGCGGTTCGACCCTCTGCGTCGCCCGCAAACGACACGCGATCCAACCTGCCGATTTTGAAACCAGTGCCGATCCCACTAGTTTATCAAGCAAGGGAAACGCTGACCGGGAGACGCGCCAGACATGGCGGCCACCAGTTTCGATGCCGCGGGCGCGCGGATCACGATCTTTCGCGCCCTGCTTCAAACCATCGCCCGCCACGGCAAGGGCCGGATCGCGCTCGAGGATCCCGAGCGCCAACCGGTCACCTATGGCCGGCTGGTGCTCGGCGCGCTGGTGCTTGGGCGCAAGCTCGCGGCATTGACCGCGCCAAGGGAGCAGGTCGGCGTGCTCCTGCCCAACATGCAGGGCATGGCGGTGACGCTGTTCTCGCTCTTCGCTTACTGCCGGGTGCCGGCGTTGCTGAACTTTACGGCCGGCGTCCGCAACCTCAGCGCAGCGGCGGAGCTGGCGCAGCTCAAGACCATCGTCACCTCGCGGCGCTTCGTCGACCAGGGCAAGCTCGACGATGAGATCGCGGCCCTCGGCGAGGGCCGGCGGGTGATCTATCTCGAGGACATCCGCAAGGAGATCACCAGCTTCGACAAGGCGCTCGGCGCCCTGCAGAGCCTGGCGCCGGGGCTCGTCCATCGTGCTCATGAGGCTCAGCCCGACGACACCGCGGTGATCCTGTTCACCTCCGGCACCGAGGGCAAGCCGAAGGGCGTGGCGCTGAGCCATGCCAATATCGTCTCGAACGCGAGGCAGGTCTTCGCCCATGCGGCAGGCGCGATTTCCGAGCGTGACGTCTTCATGAACCCGCTGCCTGCCTTCCATTCCTTCGGATTGACGGCCGGGTTGATGGTGCCGCTGCTGCACGGCATGAAGGTCGTGCTCTATCCGAGCCCGCTGCACTACAAGCAGGTGCCCGAGCTGATCGGCGAGACCGGGGCGACCTTCCTGTTCGCCACCGATACCTTCCTGCAGGGTTACGCGCGCGCTGCGGATGAGGGCGACCTCAGGAGCGTGCGCTATGTCGTGGCCGGGGCCGAGCGGGTGAAGCCGGAGACGCGCAAGCTCTGGGAGCCCTATGGCACCACCATCCTCGAAGGCTATGGCTGCACCGAGTGCTCGCCGGTGCTGGCCTGCAATACGCCGGTGGCGATGCGCGAGGGCACGGTCGGGCGGCTCCTGCCCGGCATCA
>SEEM01000347.1 GCA_004144595.1 Hyphomicrobiales bacterium | reverse complement strand
CCGGCATGAAGGCCGGCGAAGAGGCCTATGTCACGCTGGCTGCCGTCGATGTCGGCATCCTCAACCTCACCCGCTACGAGAGCCCTGACCCCAGCAAGTTCTTCTTCGGCCAGCGCCAGCTCGGCCATGACCTGCGCGATCTCTACGGCTACCTGATCGACGGCATGCAGGGCACGCGCGGCGCGATCCGCACCGGCGGCGACGCCGCGCCCCAGATGGACGGCGAGAAGCCCACGCAGGAGCCGCTCGCCCGCTATTCCGGCGTGGTCAAGGTCGGAGCCGACGGCACGGCCAAGATCGATTTCGACCTGCCGGCCTTCAATGGCGCGGTCCGCGTCATGGGCGTCGCCTGGTCTTCCGGTCGCACCGGCCAGGCCAGCGCCGATGTCATCGTGCGCGACCAGATCGTCGCCCAGGCGACATTGCCGCGCTTCCTCGCCATCGGCGACCAGTCGCGCTTTCATCTCCAGGTCGACAATGTCGAGGGGCCGGCCGGCGCCTATACCGTCGATCTCGACGTGAGGGGGCCGGTTCTGGTCGCGGCCGACGCCACCCGCCGCACAATGCAGCTCGGCGCCGGCGCCAAGACCCAGATGACGATCCCCGTCACCGCCGCCGGCCTCGGCCGCGCCGAGTTCGACGTGCGCGTCTCCGGCCCCAACGGAGTCAGTACGGTACAGAACCTCGCCGTGCGCGTGCAGCCCTCGGCCGCGACGATCGCACGCCGGATCGTTCGGGCGATCCCCGGCAATGGCGGGGCGATCACCGTCTCTGCCGACCTGCTGGCCGATCTCGTGCCGAATTCCGGCCAGGTCTCGGTCAGCGTCTCGCCATTCGGCTCGCTCGACGTGCCCGGCCTGCTCAAGGCGCTCGACCGCTACCCCTATGGCTGCACGGAGCAGACCGTCTCGCGCGCCCTGCCGCTGCTGGCGGTCAACCAGCTCGCCTCGCTGGAACAGCTCGCGCTGGACGACAAGGCCGACGAGCGCGTCGTCAACGCGATCGAGCGCGTGCTTGCCCGCCAGGGCGGCAACGTCTCCTTCGGTCTCTGGGGCGTCGGCGGCGACGATCTCTGGCTCGACGCCTTCGTCACCGACTTCCTGACCCGCGCCCGCGAGAAGCAGTTCGCGGTGCCGCAGATCGCCTTCAACCTTGCGCTCGACCGCCTGCGCAACCAGGTCGTCAACACCAGCGAGATCAACAAGGAAGAGGCCGCCGGCATCGCCTACGCGCTCTATGTGCTGGCCCGCAACGGCCGACCGGTGATGGGCGATCTGCGCTATCTCGCCGACAACAAGCTCGGCGATTTCGCGACGCCGCTTGCCCGCGCCCAGATCGGCGCGGGCAAGCGGCGTCGCGAAATCGCCGAGCTTGTTGTCGGCGAGATAGCGCAGATCGCCCATCACCGGTCGGCCGTTGCGGGCCAGC
>SEEM01000346.1 GCA_004144595.1 Hyphomicrobiales bacterium | reverse complement strand
GGCAGTTCGATCCCGACCACGGCCAGGCCGAAATAGATCAGGAACAGCACGATCAGCAGCGGCGTGCCCTGGATGATGTCGACATAGATCATCGACACCGCGCGGACCCAGCGCGTCTGCGCCGTGCGCGCCAGCATCACCGCAAAGCCGGCGAGGCTGCCGAGCCCAAAGGCGAGCACGGTCAGCACGACCGTCCAGAGCGTCGCCTGCAGAAGATAGAGGAGGTGAACGAGGGTGAAGCCGCCCATCACGCCCTCACAGAGCCGTGCCGAGGCGCCGGCGGCGCGGGAAGATAATCTGGCCGAAACCATAGAAGGCGAGCTTCAGGATGACGGCGAGCAGAAGATAGAGGAACGCGACGACGATGTAGGTCTCGAAGGCACGGAAGGTGAAGGACTGGATGTTGTTGGCGACCGCCGTCAGCTCCTCCGCCGATATCTGCGAGGTGATCGAGGAGGCCAGCATCATCAGCACGAACTGGCTGGTCAGGGCCGGATAGACCCGCTCCAGCGCCGGACGCAGGATCACGTCCCAGTATATCTGCGGCTGCGACAGGCCAAGCGCCTGCGCCGCCTCGATCTGGCCGGGATGGATCGTATCCATGCCGGCGCGGACGATTTCGGCTGTGTAGGCGCCGACATTGATGACGAGCGTCAGCACCGCCGCGACCAGGATCGGCAACTTGATGCCGATGCTGGAGAGGCCGAAGAAGATGAAGAAGATCTGGATCAGGTAGGGCGTATTGCGGATCGCCTCGACATAGAAGCCGCAGAGCCATTGCAGGGCCGGAGAGGCACTGCGCCGGCCGATGGCGCAGAGGATGCCGATCGCGAGCCCGAAAACGACCGCGAAGGCCGTCATCTGCAGCGTGGTCAGCGCGCCGCTGAGGAATTCCGGCCAATGCTCGACGAGGGCGCCGAAATCGAATTTGTAGCGCATCGTCCGGCCCCTTCCCTATCAGCGCGCGAGCCAGCCGCCATCGACCGGCAGGACGACGCCGTGGACGTAAGCCGCGGCATCCGAGGCAAGGAACACCGCCGCGCCGCCGAGTTCGTGCGGCTTTCCCCAGTGGCCGGCCGGGATGCGCGCGAGGATCGCCTCGTTGCGGGCGGGGTCGGCGCGCAGGGCCTCAGTGTTGTTGGTGACGAAATACCCGGGCGCGATCGCGTTGACGTTGATGCCCTTCCCCGCCCATTCGCAGGCGAGCAGGCGTGTCAGCCCGGCGAGCCCGCTCTTGGAGGCGGTGTAGGAGGGGATGCGGATGCCGCCCTGGAAGGAAAGCAGCGAGGCGATGTTGATGACCTTGCCGCCCCTGCCGTCGGCGAGCATGCGCTTGGCCACGCCTTGCGTCAGGAAGAAGGTCGACTTCAGGTTGACGTCCATCACCGCGTCCCAGTCGGCCTCGGTGAAGTCGATGGCATCGGCGCGGCGG
>SEEM01000123.1 GCA_004144595.1 Hyphomicrobiales bacterium | reverse complement strand
GTTCAGGCACGGTCGAACCGGCGGCCAAATCCTGAGCGGGCATGACCGACAGGTTCTTGCCTTTGGCGTAGAGGGCAAATTCATCGCTGCGCCAGGGCGCAGGCAGCGTCAGCCAGACATGCAATCCTTCTGGGCGGGCGGCGAGCTTGTGACCGACCAGGATTTTCTGTGCCAGTTCTATCCGCTCGCGCCCGGCGATGCGGCGGCGGTTGATCAGCCGCAAGGCCGTGCCGTCCTTGATCCAACGCGACGCCAGGCTCGCAAGCATCGGCGAGGGCATCCAGGTGCTCACCCGAATGGCATTGCGCAGCCGTTCCGCGATTCGTGTCGGCGCGGCGATGTAACCGATACGCAGCCCGGGGAGGACGGCCTTGGAAAAGCTCGACACGTAGCAAACCGACGACGGAGCGAGGGCGACGAGCGGGACGGGCACCACTTCCAGCAGCGGCGCGTAGACCTCGTCCTCCACCAGCATCAGGCCAGATCGAGAGGCGAAGGCGGCCAACCGCTCGCGCCTGTCCTGCGACAGATCCGTCAGCGTGGGGTTATGCAGCGTCGGGTTGAGTACGGCGACCCGGGCCCCGGTCTCGATTGCAATCCGTTCGAACGCGTCGACTCGTATGCCCCGCGCATCCATCGGAACACCGACAAGCTTCAGCCCCATCATACGCGCGCAGCTGACCAGACCCGGCGAGGTCAGCTCCTCGCATAGGACCGTCTCGCCCGCCTTCGTTAGGGCGAGCAAGCAAGCGAATACGCCGTTGATCGCGCCGGAGGTGAGCAAAATCCCCTCCGGCTGTGCAGGAACGCCTAAACTCTCCAGCCATTGCATGGCAGGAGCGATGTCGTCGCTGACGGCGCCGCGCGGCGCATACTCGAACAGGCGCTGCCCCACATCGTAGCGTGCCATGTCCTGGCAGAGCTGCACGACCTCCTCGGACGGGTCGAGCGGCATCGGGAAATTGGAGGCGAAGTCGATGCTCGAACGGCTCTCGCCCGACGGCCACGGAATGCGCGAGGGCTCGCCGGCACGGACGAACGTTCCGCGCCCCGTTTCACCGTTGACCAGGCCGAGCTCGAAGGCGAGACGATAGGCCTTGGTGACGCTCGACAGGTTAAGCGACAGCGCGCGGGCGAGATCCCGTTGCGGCGGCAGCCGGTCGCCAGGCGATAGCCGCCCATTGGCGATATCCTGCGCCAGGGCCTCGGCGATGCCGCGATAGACCGGACGGCCGGGGTCGAGCACGGGGATCCACATCAATGCCTCCTCGCGATTGTATGGCATGCAATGGCATTGCGCCGCCATGACCGCAGACGCATCGTTCCCAATGCGGAAAGGCAGGGCGATGCAGACGATCGGTCTTCTCGGTGGAATGAGTTGGGAAAGCTCGGCGGTCTATTACAAGCTGATCAACGAAGGCGTGAGGGAGCGGCTCGGCGGCTTGCATTCGGCGCGGATCGTGCTGTGGTCGGTGGAGTTCCAGGAAGTGGCCCGGCGCCAGGCCGCGGGCGACTGGGACGCGCTCGCAGAGATGATGATCGATGGCGCCCGTGCTCTCGAGCGGGCCGGCGCAGAGATGCTGCTGATCTGCACCAACACGATGCACAAGCTTGCCGATGAAGTCGCCGCCGCGATCGCCATCCCGATCGTCCATATCGCCGACATCGCCGCGGTCGCCATCAAGGCCGCGAACAGCAGCCAGCCCCTGCTGCTGGGCACCCGTTTCACGATGGAGGAGCCGTTTTATCGCGATCGGATGCGAGACAGGCACGGCCTCGCCCTGATGCGGCCGAGTGCCGATGACGAGCGCATGGTCCATAGCATCATCTATGACGAACTCTGCCTGGGTGTAGTCCGCGCGGAGTCGAAGGCGCGCTGCCGCGCGGTGATCGAGGCGGCGCGCAAGCAAGGCGCCGACGGGGTCATCCTCGGCTGTACGGAGCTCGATCTGCTGCTGTCTCAATCGGATACCGATTTGCCGGTGTTCGACACCACGGCGCTGCATGCCGCGGCAGCCGTCGAGCGATCGTTGGCGGATCGCCCGTGAAGCGCGAGGATACACCGTGAGCGCTGCTCGTTTTCAAGCCTTGGGCAAGGCGGTGCGGGCCGAGTGGCCGTTGGATGACGCTTACCTGACCGTCAATCACGGTGCGTTCGGCGCCACGCCGAAGCTTGTGCTGGCCGCGCAAGCGGCTTGGCGCGACCGCATGGAGGCCCAGCCGAGTGTTTTCATGCGCAGCATCCTGCCACAGGCCTTGCGGGCGAGCGCCGAAGCCCTCGCTGCTTTTCTTGGTGCGGAAGGCGATGACGTCGTCTTCGTCGACAATGCCACGACGGGCTGCAACGCGGTGTTGCGCTCGCTGGCGCTGCAGCCCGGCGACGAAATCTTGCTTCATGGCCAGGCCTATGGCGCAGTTGCCAACACCGCGCGCTATGTGGCCGAGCAGGCGGGCGCGCGCATCGTGACGGCGGCGCTGGACTTCCCCGACCCGGACTTTGCCGGTTTCGCGAGCCGGTTCGCAGCTTGCATCGGTCCGCGAACGCGGCTGGCGATCATCGATCACATCACCTCGCCGAGTGCATTGCTGTTGCCTGTTGCGGAGATTGCCGCCTCCTGCCGCGCGGCCGGCGTGCCCTTGCTGGTCGACGGCGCCCATGGTCCTGGCCAGACCGAGATCGATCTTCAGGCGCTGGATGCCGACTACTATGTCGGCAACTGCCACAAATGGCTGGCGGCCCCCAAGGGATGCGCCTTTCTCTGGACACGCCGCGACAGGCAGGCCGGCCTGCATCCGACCACGGTTTCCCATGGATTCGGTGGCGGCTACCTGTCCGAGTTCGACTGGACCGGCACGCGCGATGCGACGGCGCAACTGGCGATCCAGAGTGCGCTCTCATTCCATGAAAGGCTGGGCGGGGCTGGGCTGCGGCGGCGCAACATCGCACTTGCTCAGGAAGCCGGCGCTTTGCTCGCGGCAGAACTCGGGACCACGTTCGGCAATGCCGGACACGCCGTCGCGATGGCGATGGTCAGGCTGCCACTGGAAGGCGTGCCGCTGACCAAAGCCTATGCGACCAGCCTGCGTGGCCGTCTGCTCGACGAATTCCAGACCGACGCACCGCTGCATGCCCATCCGAGCGGGATATGGCTGCGCGTTTCCGCGCATGCCTACAATGAGCTCGATGACTACGCCCAACTCGCCGGGCACTGCCGCCGGCTGGTCGAAACGATCTAAGAAAACGAAACGGGGAGTGACATGAACAAGACCATCGTGATGCGAGGCGCCATCTCGGGCCTGATGCTCGCCTGCGCGGCGACCGGCGCCCTGGCCCAGGAATTCTACGGGACGCTGAAGAAGATCAAGGATAGCGGGACGATCATCATCGGCCATAACGAGGACTCGCCGCCCTTCGCCTCGTTCGACGCGGCCGGCAAGCCGCAGGGCTACTCGATCGATATCTGCGTCAAGATCGCAGAGGCCGTGAAGGCCGAGCTGAAGATGGACAACCTCACCGTGAAGTTTCAGGCGGTGAACGGCCAGACGCGGACGCCGCTTCTGATCAACGGCACCGTGGACCTCGTCTGCGCCACCACGACCAACACCTTCTCGCGGCAAAAGCAGCTCGACTTCCTCAACACCATGTTCGTCACCGGCAACCGCCTGCTGGTGAAGAAGGACAGCGGCATCAAGGAAATCGAGGACCTCAAGGGCAAGGTCGTCTCCGCCAATCAGGGCACGACCAACGAGAAGGTCTTGAACGAGCTCAACCAGCGCCTCAATCTCGGCATCAAGGTCCTCTCGACCAAGGACCAGCCGCAGGCCTGGGCCGCGCTGGAAAGCGATCGCACCGACGCGCATATGACCGACGCGGTGGTCGAATACGGGCTCATCGCCAAGGCGAAGAACCCGGAACTCTACATGGTGACCGGCAGGCTCTTGTCCTTCGACCCTTATGCCATCGTCATCCGCCGGGACGATTCCGCCTTCCGCTCGCTCGGCAACAAGGTCCTGGCCGATCTCTACCGCAGCGGCGAGTGGGAGAAGCTCTATACCAAGTGGATGTCGACGATCGGCCAGCCGCTCGATGCCGACCTGAAGCTGCTGATGTCGATGCAGAACTATCCCGATTGACCGCGCGCCCGGCGCCGGCTTCGGCCGGCTCCTCTGCCCTCGCCTGCCACCTAGCCGACGGGGACGCCGCGGCCGGAAAACCTCAGCATGCGCTACAATTGGAACTGGTCGGTTCTGTTCGCCGACCCCTATCTCGGCTGGATCCTTTCGGGACTTAGCTGGACCTTTCTGGTCTCGGCCGCCGCCTGGATCATCGGCCTCACACTCGGCTCGGTCATCGGGACGATGCGGACCTTGCCGTCTCCAGCTGCACGGATGGCCGGCGCGGTCTATGTCGAGATCTTCCGCAACGTGCCGCTGCTGGTGCAGATCTTCCTGTTCTATTTCGTGCTGCCGGAACTGCTGCCACGCGAGATCGGGCGCTGGCTGAAGCGCGACCTGCCACATCCCGAGTTCACCATGGCCGTCATCAGCCTCGGCCTCTACACCGCCTGCCGCGTCGCCGAGCAGGTCCGCGCCGGCATCGTGACGGCGGGCAAGGGCCAGGCCAGTGCCGGGCTCGCAACCGGCCTGACAACGGCGCAGGTCTATCGGCTGATCCTGCTGCCCCTGGCCTATCGGCTGACCATTCCCGCCCTGACCAACGAATTCCTCAACGTCTTCAAGAACTCCTCGCTGGCGCTCACGATCGGCGTCCTAGAGCTCACGGCGCGAACCCGGGCGGTCGCGGACTACACCTCGCAATCAATCGAGGCTTTCGCCGCAGCCAGCCTGATCTACGCGACGATCAGCTTTTCGATCAGCGGATTGATGCGCCTGGTGGAGCGGCGCGCGCGCCTGCCCGGAACGCTCGCTGCGGGAGCGCGCTGAGATGGGGAGCTTCGATTTCGGGGTCATCGCCCGGGCGCTGCCATTGCTCTGGGAGGGGATGCAGATCACCCTGTTGCTGACGGCGTTCGGCATCGTCGGTGGCATCGCGCTTGGTGTGCTGCTGGCGATGATGCGGCGCTCGGCGATCGCGCCGATGCGCTGGTTCGCAGCGTTCTATGTCGATCTCCTGCGCTCCCTGCCGCTGGTCCTGCTGATCTTCTGGTTCTACTTCCTGGTTCCGCTCGCAGTCGGCCACCCGGTCGGAGGCTTCTCCTCGGCGGTCATCGGCTTCATCCTGTTCGAGGGCGCCTATTTCTGCGAGATCATTCGCTCGGGCATCGACGGCGTCCGTCGTGGCCAGGTCATGGCCGGCCTGGCCGGCGGGCTCACCCAGGCGCAGTGCATGCGCTTCATCGTGCTGCCGCAGGCATTCCGGGCGATGCTTCCCGTCATGCTGATGCAGTCGATCAACGTCTTCAAGAGCACGTCGCTGGTCTATGTCATCGGGCTGCGCGACTTCCTCACCGCGGCCGACCTGATCGGCGGCCGCGACAACCGGCTGACCGAGATGTACGTCTTCGTCGCCGTGGTCTTTTTCGTCATTTGCTGGACCGCCTCGCAAGCCGTCGGCCTGCTGCAGCGAAGGATTGCGCCGTGATCGTCCTCGAGCATGTCAACAAGTGGTACGGCACGACCCAGGTCCTGAACGACTGCACGACCCGCATCGAGAAAGGCGAAGTCGTCGTCGTCTGCGGCCCGTCCGGCTCCGGCAAGAGCACGCTGATCAAATGCATCAACGGGCTCGAGCCATTCCAGCAGGGGCGGATCACAGTTGAGGGGACCTCGGTGGGCGATCCCGCGACGGTCCTGCCGAAGCTGCGCGCCCGCATCGGGATGGTGTTCCAGTCGTTCGAACTCTACCCGCACATGACCGTGGTCGAGAACATCTGCCTGGCGCAGCGCCACGTCCTGAAGCGCAGTGAGGCGGCCAGCCGGGCCCGTGCCCTGGAATTGCTGGCCCGCGTCGGCCTGCAATCGCATGCCGATCGCTTCCCCGCGACCCTGTCCGGCGGACAGCAGCAACGCGTGGCGATCGCACGCGCGCTGGCGCTCGACCCGATCGCGATGCTGTTCGACGAGCCCACCTCGGCGCTCGATCCCGAGATGATCAACGAGGTCCTCGACGTCATGACCGAACTGGCGAAGGAGGGCATGACGATGATCGTGGTGACCCATGAAATGGGCTTCGCCCGCCGTGTGGCGGACCGCGTCCTGTTCATGGACGAAGGTGTCATCGTCGAGGACGCCCGGACCGCAACTTTCTTCGAACGGCCGGAGAGCGAGCGCGCTCTGCGCTTCCTCTCCAAGATCCTGCATCACTAGTAAGTTTCGCCCGTATGGCACGGGGACGCTGACGGCCTTGGCCAACCGCTCCGACACGTCCGGCGCGGGCGCTCGAACGAAAGGACGATGTCCCGGCTCGACCCTGCGGAGTGTGGGCAGCGGCTTCAGCGCGGCCGGGTGTAGATGGCGATGATATCGAGCTTCCTCTGGCCGGACCGCTTTGACGATGCTGCTCGTCCTGGTGGTGACCGCAGGCTGGCTGACTGGGCATGGCGACCACGCGCCAGCGGCAACCACAGCCTTCATCGCCCGCTGGTGGCTGCTGACCCGTTGGCGATCGGGGGCCCATCGACGACGATAAGCTCATAAACGAGCCGCGATCAGGGCGGGATCGTCAACACCTGTCCTGGCTTGATCAGATTCGGATTGCTGCCGATGACCGCCTTGTTCGCGGCGTAGATCACCGCCCATTTCGACTGGGTCCCATAATATTTCTGGGATATCACGCTGAGGTTTTCGCCGCGCTGTACCGTGTGCGTCCGGGATACCGGCCCTGGCAGAGGCGGCGGGCTGGGCGGCGGCAGCGGGCCTGGCGGTGCCGGGGGCGAAGGGCCGGTAT
>SEEM01000345.1 GCA_004144595.1 Hyphomicrobiales bacterium | reverse complement strand
GCTTCCGGCAGGTGGTCGTACTTGCCCTCGACCAGGCCCTTGAAGCCCTTGATCGTGTCTTCGAGCGGCACGAGCTTGCCCGGCGAGCCGGTGAAGACCTCCGCGACGAAGAACGGCTGCGACATGAAACGCTCGATCTTGCGGGCGCGCGCCACGGTCAGCTTGTCGTCTTCCGAAAGCTCGTCCATGCCCAGGATCGCGATGATGTCCTGAAGCGACTTGTAGCGCTGCAGCGTCTGCTGGACGCGGGTCGCGACATCGTAGTGCTCCTCGCCGACGATGTCGGCCGAAAGCATGCGCGAGGTCGAGTCAAGCGGGTCGACCGCCGGATAGATGCCCTTTTCCGCGATCGAACGCGACAGCACGGTGCGGGCGTCCAAGTGGGCGAACGAGGTCGCGGGCGCCGGGTCGGTCAGATCGTCCGCCGGGACGTAGATCGCCTGCACCGAGGTGATCGAGCCCTTGTTCGTCGTGGTGATGCGCTCCTGCAGGTTGCCCATGTCGGTCGCCAGCGTCGGCTGATAGCCCACCGCCGACGGAATGCGGCCGAGCAGCGCGGACACTTCCGAGCCGGCCTGCGTGAAGCGGAAGATGTTGTCGACGAAGAACAGGACGTCCTGGCCCTTGTCGCGGAAGTCCTCGGCGATGGTCAGGCCGGCGAGAGCGACGCGCATGCGGGCGCCCGGGGGCTCGTTCATCTGGCCGTAAACGAGAGCGCACTTGGAACCGGCGGTCGAGCCGCCGTTTTCCTTCGGGTTCTTGTTGACGTTCGACTCGATCATCTCGTGATAGAGATCGTTACCCTCGCGGGTGCGCTCGCCGACGCCGGCGAACACCGAGTAGCCGCCGTGGGCCTTCGCGACGTTGTTGATCAGCTCCATGATCAGCACGGTCTTGCCAACGCCGGCGCCGCCGAACAGGCCGACCTTGCCGCCCTTGGCGTAGGGAGCCAGCAGGTCGACGACCTTGATGCCGGTGACGAGGATCTGGGCCTCGGTCGACTGCTCGGAATAGGCCGGGGCCGGCTGGTGGATGCCGCGGGTGGCGGTGGTCAGGATCGGGCCGGCTTCGTCGACCGGCTCGCCGATGACGTTCATGATGCGGCCGAGCGTCTCGTCGCCGACCGGAACCGCGATCGGGGCGCCGGTATCGGTCACCGACTGGCCACGAACCAGGCCTTCGGTCGAGTCCATCGCGATGGTGCGGACGGTGTTCTCGCCGAGATGCTGGGCGACCTCGAGGACGAGGCGGTTGCCGAGGTTGTCGGTCTCGAGCGCGTTCAGGATCTCCGGCAGTTCGCCGTCGAACTTCACGTCGACGACGGCGCCGATGACCTGGGCAACGCGGCCGGTGCCGGTGTTGGCGGGCTTCTCGGCGGTCTTCGTCTTGGTGGTCTTGGTAGCGGCTTTGGCCATGGTGGAACCTCGGGACTAGCGCATTCGGATGT
>SEEM01000041.1 GCA_004144595.1 Hyphomicrobiales bacterium | reverse complement strand
TGCGCTTCTCCTCGGTCGAGCTCGGCGAACTCGAAGCCAAGATTGCTTCAGCGGCCGACCGGGCGCTGAAGCTCGAACTCGGGATCTTCGGCGCGCTCTGCGAGGCGGTCCTCGCCCAGATGGGCTCCTTCGTGCCGGCAACCTCTGCGCATATCGGCATCGTCGACCGGCTGTTCTCGCGCGTCGGTGCTGCCGACGATCTCGCGCGCGGCCGCTCGACCTTCATGGTCGAGATGGTCGAGACCGCTGCGATCCTCAATCAGGCCGGCCCGCGCGCGCTGGTCATCCTCGACGAGATCGGGCGCGGCACCGCGACCTTCGACGGGCTCTCGATCGCCTGGGCCGCGATCGAGCATCTCCACGAGATAAACCGCTGCCGCAGCCTGTTCGCGACCCATTATCATGAGCTGACGGCGCTGGGAGACCGGCTCGACCGCGTCTCCAACGCGACCGTCCGCGTCACCGAATGGAAGGGCGAGGTCGTCTTCCTGCACGAGGTCGTACCGGGCGCCGCCGACCGCTCCTACGGCATCCAGGTCGCCAAGCTCGCCGGCCTCCCGCCGGCCGTGGTCGAGCGGGCGCGCGCCATCCTCGGCGAACTCGAGAAGACCGAGCGCGAGAAGCCGGTCGCCTCGCTGGTCGACGACCTCCCGCTCTTCGCCGTGCCGCAGCGGCGACAGGCGCCGGTGGTTGCCGAGGACGAGCCGGACGGCTTGCGCGAGGCTCTGGCCGGGATCGATCCGGACGAGATGACCCCGCGCGAGGCGCTGGAAGCGCTCTACCGGCTAAAGGGTTTGGGCTGAACTAGCCCAGCCGCTTGATGCTGGTGATCTCGCCGAAGCTCTTGGCGCGGATGCGGTCGCGCGCTTCGCGCAGCGGTTCGCGATAGACGCTCATCACATGCCCGCTGGCATGGAGCAGCGTCATGGCGTCGGTCAGGATGCCGACATGGCCCTTCCAGAAGACCAGATCGCCGCGCTTCAAGCCGGCGAGGTCCTCGCGCAGTTCGACCGGCCGGCCGAGCGTCGCCTCCATCATGTCGGAATCGCGGGGCGCGGCGATGCCGGCGGCTGCGAGGCAAAGCTGCGTCAGCCCGGAGCAGTCGAGACCGAGGCTGGTCTTGCCGCCCCAGAGATAGGGCACGCCGACGAAGCGTTCGGCGACAGCGACGAAATCAGGCTCATGGCGATCGAGCGGCGCGAGATGGCCGGCGAAGACATGACCGCCATGGGTCAGGACCGCGAAATCGCCCTTGGTCTCGACTACGGTGACGCCGGCCCCGAGCGAGAGTGCGTCGAGCGGCGGCGATTTGATCGAGGGGCCGGGATAGACGAAGGTCCGCAAACCCGCGACGCGATGCGTCGGCGACGGCTGGTCCGGGCGCAGGGCATCGTCGGGGATGTAGCCGACATAGCCGTCGCCGGCGAGTTGCGCCCAGGCCCAGCCCTCCTCGCGCTCATAGACCTCAACCAGTTCGCCGGCGAGCGCCTCGGTGTCGAGCGCGCCGTCCGGGCGCGGCTCGCGCCGCACGGGGGCGGAGGCCGCAACGATGCGCATCGGCTGCGGGTCGGCGAAGCGGGCAGCCTCGACTTGTCCGGTCAGTGCGCGCGCGGCGAGATCGGGGCGGAAGGCATGGATGCGGCGGTCGAGAATCGCGTTCATGGCGGCAATCTACAGGATTTCGGGGCGTCGCAACCGTCATTGCGAGCGGAGCGAAGCAATCTAGGAGGACTGGGCGGAACGATTGGACCCGGTCCCCCTGGATTGCTTCGTCGCTGACACTCCTCGCAATGACGGTTCGCCCTGTGGTGTGGGCAGATTTCGGTCGCTTAGCTTCCGCCGATCTCCTTGGCATGTTCGGTCACGAGATCGGCCAAGCGTTCGACGGCGAGCGCGCCGGCTACGGTGCGCTGGATCACGACATTGCGGCGGTCGGCCTCGTCGCGCTTGCGCGTCAGCAGGCCGAGCTTGCCGAGCGTGTCGAGCGCGCGCGTGATCACCGGCTTGGTCACGCCGAGCTGCCTGGCGAGCCCGCGCACCGTATGCGGCGGCAGTTCGAGATAAACTGTGAGCAGGATCGCGGTCTGACGCGCGGAGAGATCGGCGTCATGGTCCCGCACCAGATCGAGATGGACCTGCCGCCACAGCTTGAGGGCCTGCGAAGGCCTGATCTCCAGGGGCATGAAGGCTGGGGTCCTAATCGTTACGGACCCGTATCATTATCGCGGTGGCGTCCGCGTGCAATCGCCTTCGTCGATCAGCCTTAACCGCGCGGGTAAAGCATCGGCATGGAAAGTGGAGTCCGGCTTTCAGATCAGCCGATGCGGGATCAAAACCGCTGCTTCACCAGCGCGTGGATCAGGCGCGCGCCCTGGCATTCGCCACCTTCGGGCCGGCCTGGCTTGGTCGAGGGGTTCCAGGCATAGATGTCGAAATGCGCGTAGGCCTTCGTCTTCTCGACGAAGCGGTTGAGGAACAGCGCCGCCGTGACCGAACCGGCCATGCCGCCGCTGGAAACGTGATTGACGTCCGCGATCTTCGAATCCAGCAGGCCGTCATAGGGCGGCCAGAGCGGCAGCCGCCAGACGGGGTCGTTCACGGCCATGCCGAGCCGGGCGATCTCCGCCGCGAGACCCTCGTCATGGGTATAGAACGGCGGCAGTTCCGGCCCGAGAGCGGTGCGCGCCGCGCCTGTCAGCGTCGCGAAATCGACCAGCAGTTGCGGCGCCTCCTCGTCGGCGAGCGCCAGCGCGTCGGCGAGGATCAGCCGGCCCTCGGCGTCGGTATTGCCGATCTCGACCGAAAGCCCCTTGCGGCTCGCCAGCACGTCGCCGGGGCGGAACGCGCTGCCCGAGACCGCGTTCTCGACGGCCGGCACCAACAGCCGCAGCCTGACCGGCAGCTTGGCCAGCATGATCATCCGCGCTGCGGCGATCGCCGCCGCCGCGCCGCCCATGTCCTTCTTCATCAGCAGCATCGAGGCGTCGGGCTTGAGATTGAGCCCGCCCGTGTCGAAGGCGACGCCCTTGCCGACCAGCGTGACCTTGGGATGGGCGGGGTCGCCCCAGACGAGATCGACGAGGCGCGGCGCCCGCGTCGAGGCACGGCCGACGGCGTGGATCATCGGGAAATTGCGGGCGATCAGGTCGTCGCCGACGATGCTGGCGACGGTTGCGCCGCATTCGGCGGCAAGCCCGCGGATCGCCGCCTCGATTTCGCCCGGTCCGAGTTCGTTGGCCGGGGCATTGACGAGGTCGCGCGCCAGCATGGCGGAGTCGGCGATCAGGCTGACCTCCTCGCCGTCGACCCCGTCGGGCACGACCAGCCGGGCGCGCGCCGGGTTCGGCTTGCGGTAGCGATCGAAGCGATAGCCCTGAAGCAGCCAGCTCAATGCGGCGAGCGCGGGATCGCCGATCTCGCCCGACAGCGCATAGTCGCCGGCCGGCAGCAGCGCGGCGAGGCGCCCGGCCGCGAACGGATCGGGCCGGCGCGCGGTGGCGTCGATGCCGAGCAGGACGGCAGCCAGTGCCCCCTGCGGGTCCGGCAGCAGGCAGTGCTGCCCGGCGCGGGCCGCAAAGCCCTGCGCCAGGGCGAAGCTGCGGCTCGCCGCCGGGATCTGGTCCTGAAGCGCGGGCCAGGTGCCGCCGGAGACGACATGAACGGGAATGGCTGCGGCGGGAGCGGGGGTCAGGAGGCTGTGCACGGAGCGATGTTTCGGTTTCGGGCAGGGCTGCCGGGGAGGTGATTAAGAATGCATTAGGGTTAACGCTTTATCACCGGATCGACCAGACGAACCCATCCAGAGGACCCGTTTTCGGGAGGCGATCCGGCCCATGTCTTCAGCTAGGCCCCATTTTTCAGCCCGTGAGCCCGTGCGCGGCTCCCGCCCCGGTCTCGGCCTTGCCGTCTGCCTCGCGGCGCTCGTCCTGGCCGGCTGCCAGGGCCGCGGTGGCCCGGGCGATATCACCGGCTCGATCGGCCGCAGTCAGGCTAGCCAGCCGCGCACGGCGTCGGACTGGCAGGCCGATCGCGAGACCTGGGCCAAGCGCTACGACGCCAATCCCAAGGATCGCGATGCCGCCTTCTACTACGCGCGGGCGCTGCGCAGTCTCGACCAGAACGCGCAGGCCCTTGCCGTGCTGCAGAGCGCCGTCCTCGCCCATCAGGACGACCGCGAGCTTCTCGGCGCCTATGGCCGCGCGCTCGCCGATAACGGCCGCTTCCAGGAGGCGGACGAGGTGCTGTCGCGGGCGCATTCACCCGAGCGCCCGGACTGGCGGATTCTGTCGGCGCAGGGCACGGTGGCGGACCAGCTCGGCGATCACGCTCGCGCCCAGCAGATCTACCAATCGGCGCTGAAGCTTGCACCGAACGAGCCGACGATCATGTCGAATTACGGGCTGTCGCTCGCCCTGTCGCGCAACCTGCCCGAGGCCGAGCGCATTCTGGCGGAGGCTGCAGCCTCCGACCGAGCCGACGCCCGGGTTCGCCAGAATCTCGTGCTGGTCCTCGGCCTGCAGGGCCGTTTTGGCGAGGCCGAGACCCTGGCCCGTCGCGACCAGAGCCTGGCCGAGGCCGCCGCGACGATCGCCTATCTCAAGCGCAGCGTCAGCCAGCAGAACAGCTGGGAGATGTTGAAGGCCGGCAAGGGGCGGGCTCAGGCGCCGGCCAGGCAGCCGGCGGTCCAGGGTGCGCAGGGAGCGGGCGCCCGGCCGGCTACGGCGCCGCCCGCCTGAAGCGGCATGTGCCCGACGAAGCAAGACGCATCGCGCAAGCCCTTGCGGAAATCGAAGAAGGCCGGAGCCTCGGGCTCCGGCCTTCTTCGTCTGCAGGGTCTGTAACGGTCCGGTTAGCGGGGCCCGATCCCGACGCTCACGTCGTCTTCATTTCCACTTGAAGACCTGCACCAGGGCGGGGGTCATGATGATGACGAAGAGCACCGGCAGGAAGAACAGGATCATCGGCACGGTCAGCTTCGGAGGCAGCGATGCCGCCTTCTTCTCGGCCGCGCTCATGCGCTGGTCGCGGCTTTCCTGGGCCAGCGTGCGCAAGGCGGAACCGAGCGGCGTGCCGTAGCGCTCGGCCTGGATCAGCGCCGTCGAGACCGATTTCACGCTTTCGAGCCCGGTGCGCAGCGCGAGATTTTCATAGGCGATGCGCCGGTCGGAGAGATAGGAAAGCTCGGCGGTGCAGAGCGCGAACTCCTCCGCCAGCGGGACCGACTGTTCGCCGATCTCGCCCGCGACCTTCCGGAAGGCGTGCTCGATCGACATGCCGGCTTCCACGCAGATCAACAGCAGGTCGAGCGAATCTGGAAAGGCCCTGCGCATCGAGACTTGCCGCTTGCTGGCCTGGTTCGACAGGAAGATTTCAGGAGCCTTGATGCCGAGATAGGCGCCGGCGATCGCCATGGCGATCTTGACCGTGAAGCTCTGGCCAAAACCATTGATCGCGAAGACGTAGAACAGCGTGAACAGGAACAGCCCGACTGGAACGGCGAGGCGGAAGAACAGGAAGCCGATCTCGGCCTGCGGGCCGCGATAGCCGGCCATGGCGAGCTGCCTCTTGGCGTTCTCGGTGCCGAGCCAGTCGCCGAGCTTGAACCGGTCGACGATGCGGCGCATGTAGGCTTTCGGCTCCTGGCGCAACGACACCTTTTCGTTCTGCCGGTTGAGCCGCTCGCGTTCGCGGGCGCGGATCTTATCGCGCTCCGTCGCGACATTCTTCATGCGCTTCTGGAGGTTGTTGCCCTCGGTCAGCGGGATCGCGATCGTCAGCACGGTCGCGGCCGCCGCGATGGCGGCCAGCAACGCCAGCATGAACTGCGGATTGGTGACGCTATTGGCGATTTGAGAAATCATCGTTCGCCTCAGATGTCGAAGTTGATCATCTTGCGCATGACCAGGATGCCGACCAGCATCCACAGCCCGCTCGCGACCATCGCCACCTTGCCGGCCTGCGTGATCCAGAGAATCTCGATGTATTTCGGGGTGGTGAGCCAGACCAGGATCGCCACGATCGGGGGGAGCGACCCGATGATGGCCGCCGAGGCCTTGGCTTCCGTCGATACCGCCGCGATCTTGTCGCGCATCTTGCGGCGCTCGCGCAGCACGCGTGACAGATTTCCGAGAGTCTCGGAGAGGTTGCCGCCGGTCTTCTGCTGGATGGCGATGACGATTCCGAAGAAATTGGCCTCGGCGCAGGGCATGCGCTCGTTCAGCTTGACCACGGCTTCCGACAGCGGCAGGCCCAGCGTCTGTCCCTCGATGATCATCCTGAATTCGCTTTTCACTGGCTCCGCGGCTTCGCTGGCGATGATGCGCAGGCAGTCGTTCACCGGCAGGCCGGCCTTGATGCCGCGCACGATGACGTCGATCGCGTTGGGGAACTCGATCCCGAACTTCTTCAGGCGTCTGGCCTTGCAGCGTTTCAGGAACCAGGCGGGCATGCCGAAACCGCCGATGAAGAGGCCGGCGAGACCGAGGATCCAGTTTCCGCTCGCGATCCAGAGGATGAGCCCCACTACGACCGCGGTCCCCACGCTGATCCCGTAGTATTTCTTGGGAGTCCAGGTCAGGCCGGCCTGGGCGATGCGCTGCTCGAGCGAGACCTTGTTGCGCGCGTTCTCGCGGTTCTCGATATCCTTCAGGCTCTGCGCGATATGGCCACGCTTGTTGCGGGCCTGCGCCTCGCGGTCGATGCCGCGCACCGTGCTCGGCCCGGCGAAGTCCTTGCGCCGCTTTTCAGCGCGCTTTTCGCCGCTCAGCGTCGGATAGAGCAGCGCGTAGACCACGCCGCCGACGGCGAGCATGGCCAAAAGGGCGACGGCGAGCGTGCTCGTGTTCATGACCGGCTTCCCCGCGAGAGCGTGCGGTCAGATGGCATTGCTGGTGCCTGCGTCTTCAAGCTGGTCGAGTGCGGCGGCGAGGCGCTGGTCCTCGTTGAAATAGCGCGCGCGCTCCCAGAATCGCGGTCGCCCGACGCCTGTGGCGCGGTGCCGGCCGATGAGCTTGCCGGCGGCGTCCTCGCCGACGATATCGTAGAGCATCAGGTCCTGCGTCGTGATGACCTCGCCCTCCATGCCCATCACTTCGGTGATGTGGGTGATCCGTCGCGATCCGTCGCGCAGGCGCTGGGCCTGGATGATCACGTCGATCGAGGAGCAGATCATCTCGCGCAGCGTCTTCGAGGGCAGCGAGAAGCCACCCATGGTGATCATCGATTCGATACGGCTCAGGCACTCGCGGGGCGAGTTGGCGTGCAGCGTGCCCATCGAGCCGTCGTGACCGGTGTTCATCGCCTGGAGCAGGTCGAAGGCCTCCGGTCCGCGCACCTCGCCGACGATGATGCGTTCGGGGCGCATGCGCAGGCAGTTCTTGACGAGGTCGCGCATCGTCACCGCGCCCGTGCCTTCGAGATTGGGCGGACGGGTTTCGAGGCGCACCACATGCGGTTGCTGGAGCTGGAGCTCGGCCGCGTCTTCGCAGGTGATCACGCGCTCGTCTTCGTCGATGTAATTGGTCAGGCAGTTGAGCAGCGTCGTCTTGCCGGAGCCCGTGCCGCCCGAGATGACGATGTTGCAGCGCACGCGACCGATGATCTTCAGGATCTCGGCGCCGGGCGGCGAGATCGCGCCGAACTTGACGAGCTGGTCGAGCGTCAGCTTGTCCTTCTTGAACTTGCGGATGGTCAGGACCGGGCCGTCGATGGCCAGCGGCGGCGCGATCACGTTGACGCGTGAGCCGTCGGCGAGGCGCGCGTCGCAGATCGGCGAGCTTTCGTCGACGCGCCGGCCGACCTGGCTGACGATGCGCTGGCAGATGTTCATCAGCTGCGCGTTGTCGCGGAAGCGGATATTGGTGAGCTGGATCTTGCCGGCGGTTTCGATGAAGGTCCGGCCGGCGCCGTTGACCATGATGTCGGCGATGTCGTCGCGGGCCAGCAGCGGCTCGAGCGGTCCGTAGCCCAGCACGTCGTTGCAGATGTCGTCGAGCAGCTCTTCCTGCTCGGCGATCGACAACACGACATTCTTCAGCGAGATGATCTCGTTGATGATGTCGCGGATTTCCTCGCGCGCCGATTCCGCGTCGAGCTTCGCGAGCTGTGACAGATCGATGGCCTCGATCAGCGCCCCGAAGATCATGCTCTTCATCTGATAGTAGTCTTCGGAACGCGGAGCCGCCTCGACCGGCGGCGCGCTCCTGCGCTCCTCCACGGCCGGCGCGAGCTCGGGCTTGCGCGGCGCGGCCTGCACGGCTGCGGGCGCCCTCGCGTTCAGATTGGGCGCGTGACCTGCGCCTGCGGATCGCTTGCCGAACATCTCAATACTCTCCCGCCCGGTCGGGGCCGGTCTCTCGTCTGGCGCGCGGGCGTCTCCCCGTCATCGTCAGTTCCTGTTCATCACGAGGCCTTGCGGCGCTTCAGTTTCGCGACGAATGGTTCGAGCAGGCTGCGCCGGCTCCGCTTGGCTTCGCCGCGCCCGGTCAGCGCGCTGGCGATCTGGGTAAAGGCCTCGGTCGCCTTGCTGCCGGCCTGCACCTCGGCGATCATCTGCCCGTTATTGGCGGCGGTGCCGAACAACTGGGCGTCGAACGGGATCGTGGTGAGCACGTCGATGCCGAGCGCCTTGGAGAATTCCCCGGTGTTGATCTCGGGCCGCTTGGGGACGCCGACGCGGTTGAGGACAAGCCGGGCGACGGCATCGTTCGGCCGCATGGCCCGGGACAGATCGACCAGATTCTTGGCGTTGCGCAGGGAGGCGAGCTCGGGTTCGGCGACGATCAGGATCTCGTCGGCGCCGAGCACCGTTCGCTTCACCCAGGCATTCCACTGATGCGGCACGTCGAGGATGATGCAGGGCACGCTGGCGCGCAGCAGTTCGAGGAGCTGTTCGAGCGCGTCCTCGTCGAGATCGACCGTCCGGTCCAGGATCGCCGGCGCGGCCAGCAGCGCGAGATTGTCGCTGCAGCGCGACAGGAGCCGGTCCAGCAGGTTTGAATCGAGGCGTTCCGGCGCGAAAACCGCCTCCGCGATGCCCTGGGGCGGGTCCTGGTTGAAGTTGAGCCCGGCCGTGCCGAAGGCGATGTCGAGGTCGACGATGACGGTCGAGGCGTCGAGATTGCGTGCGATCGCCCAGGAGATGTTGTGGGCGACGGTCGAGGCACCGACTCCGCCCTTCGCCCCCATCACCGCGATGACGCGGCCGAGATTGCGGGCCTCCGGGGTGATGTAGAGCTCCGACAGCGTGCGCAGGACGTCGAGCGGCTCCAGCGGCGCGATCAGGTATTCGCTGACGCCGCGGCGGATCAGGTCGCGGTAGAGCTGGACGTCGTTGACATGCCCGATCACCACGACCTTGGTGCCGGCATCGCAGCTTTCGGACAGGGATTCGAGATGCGAGACGAGCGTCGCCGGGTCGGCCACGGCCTCGATCACGATGATGTTGGGCGTAGGCGCCGTGCGAAAGGCTTCGACGGCGGCAGCAGGGCCCCCCATCTGGACGCGGGCATGGGCCTTGTCCATGCGCCGGTCGGCAACCGCCGCCTGCATGGTGGCGGCGACGGCCGGTGTTTCGCAGAACGCCTGCAGCGTGATGCGTGGCAGCGGCGCGATGGTCTCGTCGCTGGACAGGTCGTTCGCCGAATTCTCGTGGGCTTCCAAGTCCATCAGTTGCCGCCTCCGACAGCCGAATTGATCTGCGGCGTCTGTTGCCGGTACTGGGTCGAGGGATCTCTGCCCTCCCGGATCTTCGTGATGGCGCCCATGCGCTTGACGATGTCGGGCCGACCCTCGTCGCGGGAGCGGACGAGGTCGATCGGGTCGGCGATCTGCGCGGCCAGCGTCGCCTGCGAGGCGCAGCCGAGATTCCAGTAGGGCGCGTTCGAGGATGCGAACTTGAAATCGGAGGCGCCGATGTCGGACGGCCATTGCCCGCAGCGATGCGCGACGCTCGCCTGGAGCGAGGCGAAGGTCAGGCGGATCGGCGAGGCCAGGCCGGGGTCCTGAATCGGGTAGCTGCGGACGCTGAGGACGGCGGGCGAGACCCCGCCGCGCGACAGCGCCGCCCGGATGCCGTTGAGGGTGTCGTGGGCGGCGCGGTCGCGGCGGTCGCCGGTCGGGACCTCGGCCACGAGACCGCCCTTTCCTGACAGGCGGAACTCGCGGGCGAAGCCGGCGACGTCCTCAGCCTGCCGGGCGTCGAGCCTGCCGCCGGCGCGCCCGACGAAGACGTCGAGCGAACGCGGAGCGTCGCGAAGCACGATCGGATGACGTTCGCGCACGTCGTCCGGTCCATAGGCGAGGGTATCGGTCGCGGCCGTGCGGTTGGCGCAGCCGCCGAGCAGGGCGCCGAGCGCCAGCACTGCGGCCATCAGGCGCGGCGCTGTCGAGTCGATCCGGGAGGAAACCGTCATGATCGGGCCATCCATCATCATTGTCGCTGGGGCGCTCAGTCGGCGATGAAGCCGACGCGGCCCTTGTAGGCCTGGGGAACCGGCCCCCCGCCGCTGCCGTAGATCTTGTTCAGGCGACCGAGCAGGATCGCCTGCGAGTCGTGGGTCTCGACGAAGCCGTCATCGGGCCGCTGGACCTCGCTCGGCTGCATCGGCTTGGCGATATAGGGCGTCACGGTGATCATCAGCTCGGTCTCCTCGCGCTGGTAGTCGCGCGACCGGAACAGCACGCCGATGATCGGCAGGTTCATCAGCCCGGGCAGGCCGTTGATGGAGGTCTTGGAGACGCGCTGGATCAGGCCGGCGGTGGCCAGCGTGCCGCCGGACGGCAATTCCACCGTCGTGTCCGACTTGCGCACGCGGAAGGCGGGGACGGTGACGGTGGGCTGGCCGGCTCCGCCCTGGAGCACGATCTGGTTCTCGAAGTCGAGTTCGGTGACCTCGGTCGCGATGCGCATGCTGATCTTGTTGGCCGAGAGCACGATCGGCGTGAAGTTCAGGGCGACACCGATTGGCTTGTAGGTGACGCCGAGCGTGCAGACGGCCTTTGCCGGATCGCAGGTGTAGCCGGTCGGAATCGGAACCTCGCCGCCGGCGGTGAACTTGGCGCTTTCGCCGGAGATCGCGGTCACGGTCGGTTCTGCGAGGACGCGCGCCATGCCGGCCCGCTCCAGCGCACGCAGCGTGAAGTTCTGCGAATTGCCGATGCCGGCGCCGATCGCCGAAGCGGACAGGGCCTGCGGCGAAAGCGAGAAGGGGTTGTCGATCGTGGGCGTGAGCGAGAACTTGCCGAGTTTCCACTCGCCGCTGGAATTGATGCCGAGCTGCTTGATGGCCTTGCGTGAGATCTCGGACACCGTGACCTTCACCATCACCTGATCGCGGTCGCGGATGGTCAGCGAGTTGATCACCGTTCCGGTCCTCCAGGCGGTCGCGCCGCCGACGAAGGCCTTCGCGATATCGACGGCCTGTGTCGCGTCCGAAGCGCTCGGCACAGCGCCGACGAGCAGGATCGAATCGCCGGCGGGCTTGATCTCGATCTGCGAATTGGGGAGCGCCGTCCGCAGCGTCTGCCTGAGCACGTTGAGGTCACGCCCGACATTGATGTCGAGCGCGGTGATCTGCTGGCCGTCGCCATCCATCACGAACATCGAGGTCGCACCGTCGGCGATGCCGATCACGAAGAGCTTGCGCGCCGTCCGGACCACCGCGTTGGCGACCTTCGGGTTGGCGACGAAGACCTCCTTGGCGTCGCGCGGCAATTCGACGATGAGCGAGCGCCCGATCGAGAGATCGAGCTTGCGCGAGATCGCGTTCTCGCTCGAGCCGACATTCAGGACCGGGGCGGGGCCTGTTCCGGTTGTCTGGGAACTGGCGCTGCCGGCGACCAGAACGAGGGCGAAGGCCGCAGCGAAGCGGAGAGAAGATCTGATCATGGCTTCACGCTCTTGGAGGTGACACCGTAGCGCACGAGCGTCATGGAGTTGTCGGCTTGGGCAGGCGGCGTCGTTTCGCCGGCGTCCTTCAGGCTGCGCAGCGCCAGCGAGAGCGTGCCCGTCTTCTGGGCCTGAACGAGGTTCTCGACCTGCGCGGGCTCGATTTCGAGCGTCGCGGTCTCGCCGACCACGACCTTCTCGCCGTTGCGCTCCTGCACGTTCTGTCCGATCGCCAGGACGCGAACGTTCCGCAGGAGGACCTCGCTGGCATAGGTCTCGCGATTGCCGCCCGACTCGCCGCGCATGGTGGAAATCACGTCGACGCGATCGTTGGGAAGGATGAAGCCGCCGGCGGTGTTGGCGCCGCGGCTGTCGGTGGAGATCGCGACGGCGCGCATGCCCGCAGGCAGGACGGCGGAGAGGAAGCCGGTTCCGTCGGTCTTGATCAGCTTCTCGCGGCGGATCGGCTCGGCACCGAGCGTGCCGTAGCGCGCCACCTGCCCGATGATCTCTTTCTCGGCTTCGGGGGCTTCGTCCTTGCGGATGAGGCCGGCCGGCACGCTGGCGAGCGGCCAGTCGAGCCAGCGCAGGTCGTTGGCCGTCACCGTGTTGCCGACGGGGATGTCGCTCGCCGCGACCAGGACCGGAACGGTCGGCGCCTGTTCGACCTTCGCGACGGGTGCGGGATCCTTGGGGCTCTGCACGAGCAGCGCTGCGCCCAGTCCGGCTATCAGCGCGACCGCGAGAATGATGATGCGTGCGGGACTCATGAACGAACGACCCTCAGCCAAGCGTGATTGGCTCTCGACACGGATCGTCGTTCGGAAACGTCAACTTATGGTTAACTGGACGTATATTTTTTGATGGCCGCTGCCGTAACGTCCACTGCGCCCTTCAGACGCCGATCGCGGCATGCCAGATGGTGGTATCCGGCAGGACCAGCAGGGCGGCGAACGCCAGCGCGATGCCGTAGGGCACGCCCTCGTTGGCGGCGTGCAGCCGGCGCACCCAGCCCCAGTTCTCGACGAGCGCCGGCAGCGGGCGCGAGCGCAGCCGCAGGATGAGCAGGGTCAGCAGGCCGCCCAGGAACGCCGCGATGAGCAGATAGGGCATCAACTGGTCGAAGCCGAACCAGAGTGCCGTCGCGGCAGCGAGCTTGGCATCGCCGCCACCGATCCATCCGGCGGCGAACAGGCCGAAGGAGATGACCAGGACCAGCCCCCCGGCGGCCAGATGCCAGCCGATCGCCGCCGGGCTCAGGCCGAGCAGGACAACGCAGACCGCGAGGCTGCCGACGAGAAACAGGCACAGCTGGTTCGAGATCGTCATCGAGACCAGGTCGCTGGCCGCGGCATAGGCCATGGCGAAAGGAAAGACGCCGAGCATGACGATCTGGGGCAGGGTCATGAGAGTTACTCCGCTACTCACCTGATAGTGCCGTGAACGCCTCACCAAACCCTTACGGCAATCGCATCAAAGCCGGCATGAAAAGCAAAACGCCCCGGCGATGCCGGGGCGTCCTTGCAGTCGGCTGGGTTGCCGATCAGACCTTGCCGGCCTGGGTCGAAAGCTTGGTGCCGATGCTGGTGAACAGCGTGCTCAGGTTGGTACCGAGCGTGGTGGCGGCGGTGATGATGCCGACGGCGATCAGGGCGGCGATCAGGCCGTACTCGATGGCGGTGGCGCCGGACTCGTCCTTGACGAAGCGAGCGAAAAGATTGGTCATGCTGAAACTCCTTTACACCACGGTTTGACGGCTGCCTGTGCTCTGAGGTGGCTTCGGTCAGCGACAAGAACGAAATTAGCGCGCTCATCTTGCTGATCGGTTAAGCGGATCGAAGAATTGGCCCGTTTCTCGCCGTGTTTTTTCTGTGGTTAACGCTCGCTTTAACAGGAATAATTCGCCGAATAGCCTATTTGCAGCGTCGGTTACGCGAGTTTTTATCAGTTAACAATACGTTTAATCGATCGTGTAAGGCCAATTTAATTTCGTGACATTCGACGGTAATCGCTTTCCGTCGCCGATATTCCGCTGCGGCATAGTGTGGTTGGCCGTATGAGAACGCTGTCCGCCGTGCGCTTAGGATTTGATTCATCATTTTGGGCTTCATTGAAGAGGTCGCAAAGCTTGAGGCGCTGCCATGTTGATCATTCGTGCTCCTGAAGGGCGCCGTCGGCTGACCCGCTGGGTGGCCGCGACAGCCCTCGCGATCACTATGTGCGGCACCGCTGTCGCTGCGCCACCGCGCGGAAAATCCGAAAGCGTGATCGTCCTCGTCGATCACGCGAAGGTCGTGCGCCTGCCCGAGAAGGCCCAGACCGTCATCGTCGGCAATCCGGCCATCGCCGACGTGGCGGTCCAGCGCAATGGCGTCATGATCGTGACCGGCAAGAGCTTCGGCGTGACCAACCTGATCGCGCTGGATGCCAATGGAACGCTCCTTGCCGAGTCGATGGTGCGGGTCGGCGCCGCGCCCAGCGACGTCCTCACGGTTCAGCGTGGCATGGACCGGGAAAGCTATGCCTGCAATCCGAGTTGCGAGCCGTCGATCCAGATGGGCGATGCAGAGTCCTTCTTCGGGCGCGCTGCCGGGCAGGTGGCTGCACGCAACACGCTCGCGACGGGCGGCGCGCGGAACTAGGGCGACCCGACGGTCGAATAGCGCCATATCAGGAACACGGGCACGCGCGAGGCTTCCTTCGCGTGAGCTCATGGTTAGCGAAAGCTTCACACCGATTCCGGCTGGCCGGTGGCGCCCCTAACCGATCTGAAATTCTTTTGCCGTAGAGATTTCTGGCCTGAGCCGAAACTCGACGAGGCAAACGGATGTTCGACAGCACGAAAGACATGCCCTTGCCGATCAGCGGTCCCCAGCGCCGCAGCGTTCGTGGCCTGCTGCTCCGGCGCTTCAGCCGTTCGCAGGACGGCGTCGCCGCGGTGGAGTTCGCCTTCGTCGCCGCGCCCTTCTTTGCTCTCCTCTTCGCGATCATCGAGACGGCATTGATGTTCTGGACCAATCAGGTCCTCGAGGAATCGCTGTCGCAGGTTTCCCGCTCGCTGGTCACGGGACAATCGCGAAGCCTCTATACCGGGTCCACCGGCGCGGTGAACGCAACGAAATTCCGCGATGATATCTGCGCTCTCGCCCCGATGGGGCTGATCGACTGCTCGAAGCTCTTCGTCGACGTTCGAATCTACAACAGCTTTTCCGCCGCGGGTTCCGGGTCCTCCGGCAGCAACCCCGTTGCGAACGGCACTTTGACCACCGATGGCTTCACCTATGTCCAGCCGCAGGGCAACGATATCGTCGTCGTCCGCGCGGTGCTCGACTACAAGCTCTTCCTGACGGGCTGGGCCTCGGCTGGGTTGACCAATATCGGGACCGGGACAGGCCGGCGGGGCATCGTGGTGAGCATGGCCTTCCGGACCGAGCCCTTCGTGACGTCAGGCGCGGCAGGGACGTGATGGACATGACGCGCATGCGGAAAAGCAAGGATCTGCGCGCCTGGCGCCGCTTCGCCGGCGACCGGAAGGGCGTGGCGCTGGTCGAATTCGCCATGCTCCTTCCGGTGATGCTCATCGCCTATGTGGGGATGACGGAGGTGGTGCAGCTCGTGATGATCAACCGCAAGGTCACCCAGTTGACCTCGGCGCTCAGCGATCTCACGTCGCGTGTTCAAAGTGTGTCACCCACCGATATCGACAACATCTTCAACGCTGCCGAAACGATCATGATGCCCTATGAGGGCGGCAAGCCGGCGATGGTCATAACCAGTCTCGTCGTCGATGCGTCGGGCGTTGCCAAGGTCTGCTGGAGCAGCCAGCGCAATGGGACGGCCCTGGCGCGGGGGACCACGCAGGTCATTCCCGACATCTATCGGACGCCGAGCACTTCTGTCATCATGGCAAGTGCGAGCTACAATTACACGCCCACCATAGGCTATGTGCTTACGGGGGGGCCCTATACGCTCGGCGAAAACCCGATCTACACGCGTCCGCGCAACGGGCTGGCTGGCGGCACCTTGAGCATCGAGCAGGTGAAGCGAACCGACGCCAACGCCTGTCCCACCTTCTGAGCCGTTTGGCCTGACGTTCGTCGCAAGCCGCCCGCGAGATCATCGCGGCGCCCGGCCTTGCTTAGCTCCGTGCTCGTTCTTCGGGAAGGCGGTGCCGCCGATAAAGACAGACTCTAGCCGCGCAGCACCATGCGCCCGGTCTGAACCTCGTAGCCCAGCAGCTTGCTGAGGAAGGAATTGCCCAGCAGGCTCATCGAGAGCGCGCGCTCGGGCAGGACGACGGCATCGACATTGCGGATGACGATCTCGCCGAGCCGGATCTCCCGCAGGACGGTGCGGAAGCCGGTGACCGTGCCGTTGGCGGTGCTGAGCATGACCTTGCGCGCCGAGGCATCGTCCCTGATTCCCAGCGCACGCGCATCGGAGGCGGTCAGCGCCACGATGCTGGCGCCGGTATCGACCATCATCTTGATGCGGTAATTGTCGACCGAGGGATGCACGATATAGTGCCCGCGGTAGTCGGCGGCGACGGCGAGCGTCGTGGGCACGCGCGGTCCGGGCGCCCTTTGCGCTGTGCTGGCCACCGCGACGGAAGGCGCTTCCTCCGCCACGCGCGGTGCCAGCCAATGCGTATAGGACAACGCCCCGACGGCCGCGGCACCGACTACGCTCAACGCCCAGGTCAATGGTGATGTCGTCACGGTCCCTCCGGTCGCTCCGCCGGTGGTGGCACGATGCGGAGGCGAGCCCTGACGAAGCGTGAACCGGTTGTCTGCATTTGCCTGCAACCGGAGGCAGGGGGCCGGCGGCCTGCGTACAGGCTTAATGAGGACTTACCGGCCGGGACCGCCGGTCAGCGTGGCGGCCAGCGCTGCGATCTCGGCCGCATAGGGAATGCTCGGCTGGGCACCGCGCCGCGTGCAGGCGAGCGAACCGGCGGCGAGCCCGTCGCGCAGGGCCTCCGGCAGGTCGCTGCCAGCCGCGAGCGCCGCGGCGAAGGCGCCGGTGAAGCTGTCGCCGGCTGCGACGGTGTCGACGACCGCGACCTGCGGCGCCTCGAGCCGATGGCGGATGCCGTCGATCCAGGCGACGACACCGGCCGCGCCCAGCGTCGCGATCGTGGCGATGCGCCGTTCGCCGTCGAGCCGGCGGGCGATCGTGTCCGGATCGCGATCCGGCCAGCCGAGCGCCTGCGCCAGCACCATCGCCTCGTGCTCGTTGACGATCAGCATGTCGAGTTGGTCGAGCAGGGCGGCCGATGGCGCTTCGGCAGGGGCGAGATTGAGGATCACGCGCCCGCCGGCCTGCTTCATCGCGAGGGCCGCTTCCAGGCAGGCCGCCTCAGGAACCTCGCGTTGCAGCAGCAGGATATCCTCCACCGCAAGCTCGAGCTGCCGCAAGGCATCGGGCCGCGCGACGGCATTGGCGCCGGCTGCGACGATGATCTGATTGGCGCCATCCCGGTCGGTCGCGATGAAGGCGGCCCCGGTCGGCGCCTCGACGCGTGCGACATGATCGAGATCGACGCCCTCAGTGACGAGCAGCGCCAGCGCGGCATCGCTGAATCCGTCCCGGCCGGTCGCGCCGACGAGCACGACATCCGCACCGGCGCGGCGGGCAGCCAGCGCCTGGTTCGCCCCCTTGCCGCCGGGATGCAGGGCATAGCCCGGCCCGAGCACGGTCTCGCCCGGCCCCGGCAGGCGCTCGACAGGCGTCACGAGGTCGATATTGATCGAGCCGAAGACGATGATCATGCCGGCAGATCGGCTGCGAGCCGCCTGACGCCCGCGACGAAGGCCGCTTCGGGGGAAACGAGCTGTGTGGCGTGGCCGCGTGCCTGCAATCCGGCGCCATAGCTCTCGGCCAGGGCTCCGTCCGCGACGAGATGGATCGTCTGGCCCTTGCCGAACAGGGCCTCGGCCCCGGCAATCTCCTGCCCGACCAGCAGCGCCGAGAGATAGGGGCCGACCGCGCCACCCGCCATCCGGCCGGCGAGGACCTCGGTGCGGGCAGCGAAGGCTGTGCTGAGCAATCCGCCGGGCCGGCCGGCAGCAGCACGGCCACGCGCGGCGCCGTCGGCGGTGTCCGCCTCGGACGGCGCTTCCGCCAGCCGGGCAAGGATCGAATCGTTGCGCAGCAGTCCGTAGATCTCGCCCGTCATGAAGCTGGCGAAGCGGGTGATGCGGCCCTGCCTGATCTCCGCCCATTTCGAATGGGTGCCCGGCAGGCAGGCGATGCCGTCGCCCAGACCGAGTCCGACGATAAGCGTCTCCTCGCCGCGCATCACGTCGAAGGCGCCGTCGTCGCAGCTCAGGCCGGGCAGGATGGTGGCGCTCGTCGCGTCATCGAGCTCGACTTTGATGGCGGCGGCCGCGATGTCGGCAGGTGAGGCCGGGCAGGCGACATAGCGCGCCTCGATCCAGCCGTTGCGGCTGCCGACCATGCCGGCGAGCACGATCGCGGCATCGGGCGCGTCCTTCCGGAAATCGCCGGCGAGCTCCGCGAAAGCCTCCGGATAGCCGCCGGCCGGAACCGACTGGATGCCGCGATCGGCGATGCGCCGCTCCAGCACCTCCCCGGTCTCCGAAATCAGGAAGGCGCGCGCGCGGGTCGTGCCCCAGTCGAGCGCGATCAAAGGGTTGGGCATGGCGGAATCCGAGGCGGCAACACATGAATGGAACGCTGCGCATCCAGGGCGCGCGGCGATCGATTGCGCGACTGTCTCCGCCGTGCCCGGCCCGGTCAAGAGCGGCTCGCAGAGAAGCCTTGTACCGGGGCGGCCTTCCCGGCAACGCTGCGGGCCTGGGTCGCGAAGACGAATCGGACAAGCCGGATGCTCGAACTGCAAGCGGGCGGCCTCGCCGCCGTCATCCATCCCGATAAGGGCGGCATCGTCTCCTCGTTGAACTGGCGCGGGCCGGACGGGCGCCGCCACGACGTGCTTTACCCATCAGCCGGGCGGGAGCCCGGCACGGCCTCGCCGAACTTCTTCGGAACCTGGGCCTTACTGCCCTTCGCCAACCGTGCTTTCGGGTGTGTCATCGACGATGGCGAGCAGCGCTTCCTCGTCCCGCAGAACGATCCCGGCGGCGCCATCCATGGCTTCGGCTGGCAGGCGGCGTGGGATGTCCTGCGGTATGACCGCAGTCATACCGTTCTCGAACATCGCCGTACCGATGGCCCGGACCCCTATCGCTACCGGGCGCGGCAGGACGTCATCCTCGACCAAGCCGGTATGACCATCCGGATGGCCATCACCAACGAGGCGCAGACGGCACTACCGTTCGGTATCGGCCATCATCCCTGGTTTCCCTGCGCCGCTGATACCAGCCTCGTGATGCGCAGCAAAGGCGCGCTGGTGTTCGGCGAGGCCTTCCGCGCCACTGGTCAGCAGGCTTTCGCCGATGGCGGCCCCTATGCCGAGGCGCATCCCTTCCGCGCCGAGACGGTCACCGCCTGGAGCTTCCTCGGCTGGGGCGGCCATGCCCGGATCGAGACGCCCTCGACCGGTCTCGCCATCACCCTGACCGCAAGCGGAAATCTCGACTGCCCGGTGGTCTGGGCGCCCGCCGGTGCGGATTTCCTCTGCGTCGAACCGCAGAGCCATGCGATCGGTGCGCCGAGTGAGCCGCCGGCACGAGCAGCCGCGCCACTCACGCACTTGGCGCCGGGCGAGACGCTGGAAGGCTGGCTCAGGATCGCGCCTGAGGCGCTCTGAAGCATTTTCAAGCGAAGTGGATGCCGGTTCGCGCAATCAAAATGCGATCACGCAAGAACTTGGAAAGCTCCGTTCTTCGAAGAAATACCGGGCTTTCCAGCGCTCAGCGCCAGCCGTAGCCGCTCGGGTAATAGGGCTGGTAGCCATAGGCGTCGGCCGGGAGGGCGGGGCGCAGCAGGATCTGGCCGCGGGCCGCTTCCCAATCGCCGCCGCGGCGTTGCTGCGCGACGCTCGTCGCCTGATTGCGCTGCTTCGCCTTGGCGATCTTGTGCTTGGACGTGCTCGCCTTCGCGACCTTGGCCTTCGAGGGCGAGGCGGCCTTGGCAAACTGCGAGAGATTATCGGGTGCCGCGCCATGCAGCGCGATCCGGGTCTGGCTGGAGCCGTATTTCTTCACCAATGCGAAGAGCTTGGCCGCGTTGGCCGGGTGCAGGCGGATGCAGCCATGCGAGGCCGGGCGGCCGAGCGCGCCGACGGCCCCGGTGCCATGGATCGCGTAGCCGCCGCGGAAGAACACGGCATGGGGCATCGCGCCGCCGTATTTGCGGGAGTACCAATTCTTCTCGAGCCGGGTCGGCCGGTAGACGCCGTTAGGCGAACGGAAGCCCTTGCGGCCGGACGAGATCTTCCAGTCGTAGACCTCGCCGTCGGTGGTCGTCACCGACATGCGCTGGGCGACGATATCGACCCGGACATCGACCCCGGCATGGGCGACGCCGGCGAATGCGGACAGGAACAGGACGGCCAGGATGCCGAGAACGCGACGCATCACACTCACTCCGAAAGACGCTACTGCTGGATGAGGCGTTGTCGAGCTCTGATGGCCGCCGCCCTTGACTCTAGGAAAGCGCCGACGGCCCCGGCTTGTAAAGCCGGAAGGTGGAACGTGGTTTCCGACGCTTCAGATCATCGGTAGCGAGGCCGGCTTGCGGCCACGCGGGAAGGCGGCGTCGATCCGGGCGATCTCGGCCTCGGACAGGGCCAGAGAGAGCGCGCCGGCATTGTCCTCGACATGCCCGACCCGGCCGGCCTTGGGGATGGCGAAGACGCTTTCGCGCCGCGTCAGGAAGGCGAGCGCGACCTGTCGGGGCGTCGCGCCGTGGCTCGCCGCGATCTCGGCGAGGAGCTTGCCCGGCGTACTGCCGGGCGCCGGAAAATCGTCATGCCCGAAAGGGCTGTAGGCGACGACCGCAACGCCATGGCGTTCGCACCACGGGAGCACCGCGTGCTCGATCGCGCGCTCGCGCAGGTGGTAGAGCACCTGATTGCAGGCGATCCGGCCCGGTCCGGCAGTGGCGAGCGCCTCTTCGAGATCGTCCTCGTCGAAATTGCTGACGCCCCAGGACAGGATCTTGCCCTCCTGCTTCAGCGCCTCGAAACCGGCGAAGGTCTCCGCGAGGGGATGCGGGCCGCGCCAATGCAGCAGGTAGCAGTCGAGCCGGTCGGTCCCGAGATGCTTCAGCGAGCGTTCGCAGGCTGCGCGCACGCCCTGCCGCGACGCGTTGTGCGGCAGCACCTTCGAGACCAGGAAGACCTCGTCGCGCCGCCCTCCGATGGCCTCGCCGATCAGCGCTTCCGAGCGGCCGTCGCCATACATCTCGGCGGTGTCGATATGGGTGAGCCCGAGATCGAGCCCGCGCCGGAAGGCGGCGAGCGCCTCGCGCCGGTCGCCCTGCTCGCTGCACCAGCTGCCCTGTCCGATGCTCGAAACGGTGCGTGCGGTGGAACCGAAGGGCTTTGTCGTCATGAAATCCTCCTCTTGGCGGTGAGGAATGGGCGCGTATTCAGGTCGGCGGCGTGCCGTTGGCCGAGAGCACTTCGCCGGCGAGATAGAGCGAGCCGCAGATCAGGATGCGCGGCGGTGCCGGCCAGTCCCGTGCCGCGATCGTCCGCAGCGCCTGCTCGACCGAGCTGGACACCTCCGCCACCAGCCCGGCGCTGCGGGCGGCCGCCGCGACCTCCTCGGCCGGGCGCGCGGCCAGCGAATTCTGGATCGGCACGGCGTAGAGCCCATGCGCCAGCCCCTTGAAATGCCCGAGCGTCGCGGCCGCGTCCTTGGTCGAGAGCAGGCCGGCGATCATCACCAGCGGCGCCGGGTTGCGGTCGGCGAGGTCGGCCATGGCTTGCGCGAGCACTCGCCCGCCATCGGGATTATGGCCGCCGTCGAGCCAGAGCTCCGCCCTTTCCGGCACGATCTCGGCCAGCGCCCCGCGCGACAGGCGCTGCAATCGGGCGGGCCAGTCGGCTTGGCGCATGCCGTCTTCGAAGGCGCGGGTCGGCAGGGCGCCATAGCCGGCCGCGCGCAAGGCTGCGATCGCCGTGCCGGCATTGCTATGCTGATGCCGGCCGGAGAGGCGTGGCAGCGGCAGGTCGAGCAAGCCGTCCTGGTCCTCGTAGACCAGTCGCCCGCCGGCCTCGTGGACGTTGAAATCTTGCGCGCCGACCAGGATCTTCGATGCACCGGCGCGCTCGGCCGCGGCTTCCAGAACCGCGGTCGGCTCCGGCTCCTGCGGCGCGATCACCGCGGGCGCGCCGCGCTTGAAGATACCGGCCTTCTCGCCCGCGATCTTGGTCACGGTGTCGCCGAGATATTCGGAATGGTCGAGCGAGACCGGCGTCACCACCGTACAGGCGGGATGGGCGATGACATTGGTCGCGTCGAAGCGCCCGCCGAGCCCCACTTCCAGCAGCAGCACATCGGCCGGATGCTCGGCGAAGAGCAGTATCCCGGCCGCTGTCGTCATCTCGAAGAAGGTGATGGGATCGCCGGCATTGACGGCCTCGCAGCGCTCCAGCGTCTCGACCAGCTTGTCTTCGTCGACGAAGCGCCCGCCGCCGGGGGCGCCCAGCCGGATGCGCTCATGGAAGCGCACCAGATGCGGCGAGATATAGACATGGACGGACAGGCCGGCCGCTTCGAGGATCGCCCGCATGAAGGCGATGGTCGAGCCCTTGCCGTTGGTGCCGGCGACATGGATCACCGGCGGCAGCTTCTTCTGGGGATCGCCGAGCCGCTCCAGCAAGGTGAGGATGCGGCCGAGCGAGAGGTCGATCAGCTTGGGATGCAGCGCCATGAAGCGCGCGAGCAAGGCGTCGGAAGACCCCATGGCGTGACGGCCCCCAGCCGCGAACTACTTCGAACCGCCTCAGACCGCCTCAGCCACCGGAAGCGCGGGCGCGGCCGCCTCTCCCTTCACGGCCGGCTGCTTGGTCAGCAGACGGCCGAGACGAGCAAGCGTCTCCGGCAGGTCGCGGCGATGCACGACCATGTCGACCATGCCGTGATCCTTGAGGTACTCGGAACGCTGGAAACCGTCCGGCAGCTTCTCGCGGATCGTCTGCTCGATCACGCGCGGGCCGGCGAAGCCGATCAGGGCGCCGGGCTCGGCGATATGGACGTCGCCCAGCATCGCATAGGAGGCGGTGACGCCGCCGGTCGTCGGGTTCGTCAGCACCACGAAATAGGGCAGGCCTGCCGAACGCAGGCGCCTCACCGCGACGGTCGTGCGCGGCAACTGCATCAGCGACAGGATGCCTTCCTGCATGCGCGCCCCGCCAGAGGCCGCGAAGACGACATAGGGCGTCTTCTTGTCGAGCGCGGTCTCGGCGCCCTTCACGAAGGCTTCGCCGGCGGCCATGCCGAGCGAACCACCCATGAAGTGGAAATCCTGTACGGCCAGCGTCATCGGCAGGCCTTTGACCCGGCCGTAGCCGACCTTGAAGGCATCCTGCGCGCCGGTCTTGGCGCGGGCATCCTTCAGCCGGTCGACATAGCGCTTCTCGTCGCGGAACTTCAGCGGATCGACCGGGACGTCGGGCAGCGCGACATCGAGCCACTTGCCGTCGTCGAAGGTCAGGCGCAGCCGCTCCGGCGCGGTGACGCGCATATGGTGCTCGGAACCGGGGATGACATAGGCATTGGCCTCGACGTCCTTGTGGAAAACCATCTGCCCGGAATCGGGACACTTGACCCAGAGGTTCTCCGGGCTCTCGCGCTTGAACAGCGTCTTGATGCGCGGCCGGACGACTTCGGAAATCCAGTTCATCGGATGAATCCCTGATGGGCTTGTCGGCGCTTGCGCGCCGTCAGGCCAGAAATAGGTCGCGCCGGCCGATGGGCAAGCTGCGCGACCGTCGCATGAAATCCGGGGCTCAGGCCGCCTTGGCGACGGAGCGGATGCCCTGGGCGAGTTCGCTGACCAGCGAGGTGACAGCCGAAACGGTCTTTTCCGTGGCCTTGCCCTGCTCATCGAGCGAGAGCCGGACGCGCTCGACCAGCGCCGAGCCGACGACGACGCCGTCGGCCCGCTTGGCGATGGTGGCCGCATCCGCGGCGGTCTTCACGCCGAAGCCGACCGCGACCGGCAGGTCGGTATGGCGCTTGATCCGGGCGACGGCATCGCCGACCGCACCGTAATCGGCAATGGCCCCGCCGGTCACGCCGGTCACCGAGACGTAATAGACGAAGCCGGAGGTGTTCTGCAGCACCTTGGGCAGGCGCTTGTCGTCGGTCGTCGGCGTCGCCAGGCGGATGAAGGAGACGCCGGCCTTCAATGCCGGCAGGCAGAGCTCCTCGTCCTCTTCCGGCGGCAAATCGACGACGATCAGCCCGTCGATGCCGGCGCGGCGGGCATCCGCCAGGAAGGCGTCGACGCCATAGGCCCAGATCGGGTTGTAATAGCCCATCAGCACGATCGGCGTGTCGTGGCCGGCCTTGCGGAAGCTCTCGACCATCGCGAGTGTCTTGCGCAGCGTCTGGCCGGCCTTGAGCGCTCGCTGGCCGGCGAGCTGGACGGGAATGCCGTCTGCCATCGGATCGGTGAAAGGCACGCCGAGCTCGATCACGTCGGCGCCCGCTCCCGGCAGGGCCGCCAGGATCGCGCTGGAGGTCTCGAAATCCGGGTCGCCGGCAGTGACGAAGGTCACGAGCGCAGCGCGGCCCTCGCGGGCGCAGGCCTGGAAGCGGTTCTGGATACGGGTCTGGCCGGTCTCAGTCATGCCGCAGCGGTTAGCATGGGAAGGGCCGGCTGGCGAGTGGCTTGCGCGAAGGCTAAGCCTGCGTCACATCGGCCGGGCATGCGCCCCTTCGACACGCCCCTTCCGATCGATGCCGTTCTCCGCGATCTTGCGGCCTCATTGAGGGCGCGGCCGAACGCTGTGTTGGTCGCCCCGCCCGGCGCCGGAAAGACCACGCGCGTGCCGCTCGCCCTCCTCGACGAGCCCTGGACGAAGGGCGGCAAGCTGATCGTTCTCGAACCGCGTCGCCTGGCAGCGCGAGGCGCTGCGAACCGGATGGCGCAGACCATTGGCGAGCGCGTCGGGGATACGGTCGGCCTGCGCGTACGCCTTGGCTCCAAGATCGGCCCGAAGACGCGGATCGAGGTCGTCACCGAGGGTGTCTTCGCCCGGATGATCCTCGACGATCCCGCATTGGAGGGCGTCGCCGCGGTGCTGTTCGACGAATTCCACGAGCGTTCGCTCGATGCCGATTTCGGCCTCGCACTGGCGCTCGATGCGCAGGGCGGCCTGCGCGAGGACCTGCGCATCCTCGTGATGTCCGCGACCTTGGACGGCGCCCGCGTCGCAAGGCTGCTCGGCGATGCCCCGGTGATCGAGAGCGAGGGCCGCGCCTATCCGATCGAGACGCGTTATCGCAGCCGCGATCCGCTGAAGCGCATAGAGGATCAGGTCACCGAGACGATCCTGCTGGCGCTCAACGAGCAGCCGGGCTCGCAACTCGTCTTCCTGCCCGGCCAGGGCGAAATCCGCCGCGTCGAGGAACGCCTGCGCGAGAGATTGCGCGACACGAGCGTCGAGATCGCGCCGCTCTATGGCGCGCTCGACCAGCGCGAGCAGGACCGTGCCGTGCTGCCCGCACCTGCGGGCCGGCGCAAGATTGTGCTCGCCAGCGCCATCGCCGAGACCTCGCTGACCATCGAGGGCGTGCGCGTGGTTATCGATTCCGGCCTCGCCCGCGTGCCGGTCTACGAGCCCGATATCGGCGTCACCCGATTGGAAACCCGTCGCGTCAGCCGCGCCGCCGCCGACCAGCGCCGCGGCCGCGCAGGCCGCACGGAGCCGGGCGTGTGCTACCGGCTCTGGGAGGAAGCGGCCACAGGCGCGCTGGAAGCTTTCGCACGCCCCGAAATCCTCTCGGCCGATCTCAGCCCGCTTTTGCTCGATTGCGCGGCCTGGGGCGTGAGCGATCCGTCGACGCTGGCTTTCCTCGATGTGCCGCCAGCGCCGGCGCTCAAGGAAGCTCGCGCGCTTCTGAGCAATATCGGCGCGCTCGATGCCGATGGCCGCATAACGCCGGATGGACGCGCCCTGCAATCGCTGCCGCTGCCTCCGCGGCTCGCCCGGATGGTCGTCGCCGCCGCGCGCTTCGGGCAGGCCGATACGGCTGCCGACCTGGCGGCAGTGCTGGTCGAGCGCGGCCTCGGCGGCGACGTGATTGACCTCGCCGAGCGCTTGGAGCGCTTCAACCGCGAACGCGGTGGCCGAGCCGGCGATATGCGCCGTCTGGCCGAAGGCTGGGCACGGACCGCCACGCGCAGCGTCGGGAAGGATCAGGTTTCAGCCGGCGAGGTCCTCTCCCCCGGCCTGCTGCTCGCCTTCGCCTATCCCGACCGCGTTGCAAAGGCGCGTGCGCCGAGCTCCGGCCAATATCTCCTCGCCAACGGCCGTGGGGGGGCATTGGAGGCTTCGCAGCGTCTGGCGCGCGAGCCCTACATCGTCGTCGCCGAGATGACCGGTGCGGCGCAGCAGGCCCGCATCATGGCCGCGGCCGCGATCACGGAAGCGGAAATCGCGACGCTCGCCTCCCATAGGCTCGCTCCTTTTGCGATCGTCGAGCGCGAGGAAGCGAGCTTCGAGCGCACCGCGCGCGCCCTGCGCGTCCGGGCCGTGCGTCGCTACGGGGCGCTTTCGCTCTCCGAACGGCCGCTCTCCGTCGCGGATACGCCCGAAAATGCCGAGGCACTGGCGAACGGCATCGCCGCGCTCGGGATCGGCCTCCTGCCCTGGAGCAAAGGGCAGAACCAGTTGCGCGAGCGCGCCGCCTTCCTGCGCAAGGCCGAGCCTGAGGCGGGCTGGCCCGATCTTTCCGACGAAGGCCTCTCGCACGCGACGGAGCTCTGGCTCGCGCCGCATCTCTTCGGCCGTGCGTCGCTCGCTGCGATCCAGACCTCCGATCTCGATTCGGCGCTGGCGGGTCTCCTGCCCTGGGAGATGAAGCGCCGGCTCGACCAGGAGGCGCCGACGCATTTCACCGCGCCGACCGGCTCCTCCTTCGCGGTCGATTATGCCGCCGAGGCGGGGCCGACGATCTCGGTCAGGGTGCAGGAACTCTATGGCCTGGCCGCTCATCCCGCATTGGCCGGCGGGCGCGTGCCGCTGGTCCTGGAGCTACTCTCACCCGCGCATCGGCCGATCCAGGTCACACGCGATTTGCCCGGCTTCTGGCGCGGCTCCTGGGCCGCGGTGAAATCCGATATGAAGGGTCGCTATCCCCGCCATCTCTGGCCGGACGACCCCGCAGCCGCGTTGCCGACCATGCGCCTTGTGGACCGTCGCATCGGCTGGAGCCTCCGCGATCTCGCGCAGCAGCTTCGACTTCGTCGCCTCGACGAACTGGCTCTTCTCGCGGATCGGGATGACGAAGGCGCCGATACCGGTGATGACGCAGTCGGTGTAGTAGGTGTCGAGATTGTCGATGTCGAAATAGCCGGCCTGCTTGAGCATCACCGGCAGGCCGTTGATGGCGATGCCCTTGGCCCCAGCCTCGTCGCGCGCCGTCGTGACCGGGCGCCCGTCGTTGTTGGCGCCGTCGCCGGAGATGTCGATGACGCGCCGCATTGCCGTGACGTTCGACTGTTCCAGCAACTGCACCCCGAGATCGATCGCGCCCGAGATCGAAGTCCGCCGGCCGCGCCGGGTCGGCGCCTCGCCGAGCTCCTCTGCGAAGGCCATTGCCGCAGCAGGGCCGTCGATCACCTTCCAGGGCCGTACGATGTACTGGAAGCTGCCGCCGGCCCATTCGAAATAGGTCACGGCGATCTTGCCGATAGCGCCCTTGTTGATCGCGTCGTGCAACTGCTTGGAGCGGAAGGCCTCGATATAGCCGTTGCGCTGTAAGGCGAGTTCGTCGAGATCCATCGAATAGGAGACGTCGACCGCGAGCACGAGCGCGACATCGACCTCCTCGGGCGGTGCTGCCGTCTGGGCCCGAGGCAGGGCGGGCTGCCAGAGCGCCGCCGCTGCCAGACATGAGAGACCGTACAGCCAGCGCCGCATCGCCACCTCCGTCGCGTCTTCGCGATGATGGAGTGTGCGCTTCGCCGGACCCCGCGCCAAGCCGGAAAATCCAGCCGAGGGCGCCTGTTTCGATAGCAAATTCGCGAGCGGCGCCCTCAGGCTGCGCGGCGGCCCTCGACGATGCCGATCGCCGCCGCCGCCGCCTCCTCGACGGTCAGCGCCGAGGTGTCGAGCACGACCGCATCCTCAGCCGCCTTGAGCGGCGCGTCGCTACGGCCGGAATCGCGGGCATCGCGCCGGCGGATATCGGCGAGAATGCCGTCGAGCGTGACGGCCTCGCCGCGTCCGACCAGTTCCTTGTAGCGCCGCGCGGCGCGCACTTCCGGCGTCGCGGTGACAAAGAGCTTGGCCGGTGCCTCCGGGCAGATCACGGTGCCGATGTCGCGCCCGTCGAGCACAGCCCCGCCCGGCTGCGCCGCGAAGCGCCGCTGCCGGGTCAGCAGTCCTGCGCGCACGACCGGCATGGCCGCGACCACGGAAGCCGCCTCGCCGATTTCGCGGCCGCGCAGCCGCTCTTCGGGGAAGGCGGTCTCATCGAAGCTGTTGACGATCGTCTCGGCGGCGGCCGCGTCGTGAATCGCGTGTCCGGCATCGAGCATCGCGCGCGCCACCATCCGGTAGAGCAGGCCGGTATCGAGATAGGGCAGCCCGTAATGGGCGGCGAGTCGGCGCGCAAGCGTACCCTTGCCCGATGCGGCCGGGCCGTCGACGGCAATGACGAGGCGGCCGGACCGAGCCGGGCTCATCCGATCTGGCCTCCGAGCCCGTTCATCAGCGAAACGAAGCTCGGGAAGCTCGTCGCGATCATGGCGCCGTCATCGACGACGACAGGCTCACGCGTCGCCAGCCCCATGATCAGGAAGCTCATCGCAATGCGGTGGTCGAGATGGGTCGCGATCGGCCCGCCGCCGCGCACCGGTCCACCGCCAGAGCCTTCGACGATCAGATCGTCGCCCTCGATCCGGCAGGTCACCCCGGCAGCCTTAAGTCCGGCTTCCACGGCGGCAAGGCGGTCGGATTCCTTGACCCGCAGCTCCTGCAGGCCGCGCATCCGGGTCGTGCCCGTCGCGAAGGAGGCGGCCACCGCCAGCACCGGATATTCGTCGATCATCGCCGGGGCCCGCTCCGGCGGCACCGTCACGCCCGTGAGGCTGGAGGCGCGCACGCGCAGGTCGCAAACCGTCTCGCCACCCTCGTTGGCCTCGCGCTCGATGGTGATGTCGGCGCCCATCTCGCGCAGCGTGGTGAGCAGTCCCGAGCGCAGCGGATTGGTCATCACGCTTTCGATCAAAATGTCCGAGCCCGGCACGATCAGCCCCGCGACCAGCGGGAAGGCGGCCGAGGACGGGTCCGCCGGCACGACGATCGGCGCCGCCTTCAGTTCCGGCTGGCCCTTCAGCACGATCCGACGGCCGTGTTCGCCTTCGGGCGTCACCGTGATCTCGGCGCCGAAATGCGCCAGCATCTTCTCAGTGTGGTCGCGGGTCGCTTCCGCCTCGATCACCGTGGTCTCGCCCGGCGCCGCCAGCGCGGCCAGCAGCACGGCCGACTTGATCTGCGCCGAGGCGACCGGCGGGCGATAGACGATGGGGATCGCCTCCTTGGGGCCGCGCAGCGTCAATGGGACGCGCCCGCCTTCCTGCTGCGAGACGACGACCGTGCCCATCTGCTCGAGCGGATCGAGGATGCGACGCATCGGCCGCTTGCGCAGCGAGGCATCGCCGTCGAAGGTCGTGGTGATCGGGTGCGATCCGCAGACGCCCATCATCAGGCGCGATCCGGTGCCGGCATTGCCGAAATCCAGCACATCGGCCGGTTCGCGCAGGCCACCGACGCCGACGCCCTGGACGCGCCAGGCGCCCGGCCCGTCATGATGGACGATGGCGCCCAGCGCGCGGGCCGCGGCGGCGGTGCGCATCACGTCCTCGCCTTCGAGCAGTCCGGTGACCCTGGTCTCGCCGATCGCCAGCAGGCCGAAGATCATCGCCCGGTGCGAGATCGACTTGTCGCCGGGCACGCGGACGCGGCCCTTGAGCGGCCCCCCGGCGCGGGCGGTGACGGGAACGGGTTCATGGTCGTGGGACACGGGGCACGGTCTCTGCAAGCGGGCCAAAAGGGAATGCGCGCAAGGCCGTAGCATGGCCGCGCGCGACCCGCCAAGACACGCGCGAAGCGCTGCGCCCGACGGCCGCTCCGGTCATTCGGTTTGACGCTCTCTGCAAATCAGTATTTGACAGCATCGCTCGCCCCGACTAACGGACGCGCCTGCTTTTCAAAACATGATAGTTGAAGGTCCGACGCAGTGGCGAAACCGGAACTCGGAACGAAGCGCGTTTGCCCCGTCACGGGCCGCAAATTCTATGACCTGAACAAGGACCCGATTGTCTCGCCCTATACCGGGCAAGCTTATCCCCGGGCGATGTTCGAGCCGCAGGCCAAGGCCGCACCGCCGCCGAAGCCGGAGCCCGATGAGGAGGACGAGACCGAGGCCGCCGACAGCGCCGTCGAGATCGTTTCGCTGGACGAGGCCGATGCCGAGGCTTCCGAGAAGGAGGCCGTCGTCACCAGCGAAGACGATATCGAAGTCGAGGAAGTCGAGGGTGACGACGAGGACGACACGTTCCTCGAGGAGGATGAGGAAGGCGACGACGACGTCTCCGACCTGATCGATGGCGATATCGAGGGCGACGAGGACAACTGATCCTCAGCGTCCGAAAAAGATGACGACAAAGCGACATTAGGCGCTTGTGTCTTCCGCCCGAGCCGCCTATAGAGCGCTTCGTCGCCGTCAGGCGGCCCGGACGGAACCGCCGAGGCGGTACCAAAACCCGGTTGGTGATCGGTCCCCAAGCCGATCATCGCGAGTGGGGCCATAGCTCAGTTGGGAGAGCGCTTGAATGGCATTCAAGAGGTCGGCGGTTCGATTCCGCCTGGCTCCACCAAATTTCCCGAGCACCGATATGGCTGGCTACGAGGTTCGGAACTCCGAACCGCCCCGACATCGTGCACGGGTCCAGGCGGACTGAAACCAGATGGCATGGTCGTTCGTCGCACATCACGTGATTCGGTCAGGCTGCGCCAGATACCCCGAGCCGGCCGCAGTCGAAGCGGCGCAGCGGGGCGCGCAGGCCCATGCGGCCGCACTGCCCGAGCCGACACCGACCCTTGGCTCCGCCGACCGCCGCGAATTGTCCGGCAGCATGAAAAGCACATCAGCGTGAGTGACGAGTTGCACGCTCCGTAGAAGGAAGCAGGGAATGGCCAAGCGCACGAAATCAAAAGCCCTCGATACCGAGTTCACCATGTTCGATGTCGTCTACGAGGACGGTTCGAGAACCTCCAACCGGCGCGTTCTGACGGAGTTGCTCGGCGGTCTGGACGGCGACGAGCCGGCCCGGGAAGCGATCATGGAGCAGGATCAGGTCATCTCGGAGAAGTCGGGCAGGCCGCCCTTGGCGATTGCGACGATCGCCCGTTCTGCAAAATCGGCAGTTGAGCCGGATTCGCGCAAGGACGATCGGAAGAAGCGCTCGGCGTGAAGCAGGCCTCGCTGGCCGGGCCGTCGGATCCGATGTCGGATCTGCAGACCATACTGCGCGAGCCGCGCTACGATCTGGTCACGTCGCCGACGCCGTTGCGGCGGCTCTCCGGCTTCGAGCGGGCGCTCGGCCGGCCCGGCCTCTTCATCAAGCGCGACGACCTGATGGAGATCGGGCTCGGCGGCAACAAGCTGCGCAGCCTCGAATTCTGGCTCGGCGCCGCGCTGCGCGAGCGCGCCGACATCGTTCTGGTCGCTGGCGGGGCGACCTCCAATCTCTGCCGCCTCACGGCCGCAGCGGCCTCTGTCGCGGGGCTGGACTGCCTGATCGTCCACAATGCCGAGGACAGCCCTGCCGATCGGGAGCGCTCCTTCCTGAACCGGTTGTTCGGAGCGGAAACCCGCTTCATCGGCCCTGTCGGCGAGGAGGAACGCGGGGCGGCGACGAAGGCCGCCGCCGAGGAGCTGAAGCGAAAAGGACGCGCCCCCTACATCGTCGGCGACGCCGTGCTCGGCGCGCTCGGCTATGTCCTGGCGGCCTTCGAGTTGCACGAGCAGTCGCAACGCGAAGCGACCCCGTTGCGCCATGTCGTCCTCGCCGGCTCGATGGGGCCGACCGAGGCCGGGTTCATCTTCGGCAATGCCATGCTCGGCCACCCGTTCCAGGTGCATCTGGTCAGCGTCGAATACGAGAAGGCTGAGCTGGAGGATCGCATCCGCCTGGTCCATGACGGCATCGGCCAGCGGACCGGGCTCTCGGTCGGCAGGCTCGATCAGGCGCCGCTGCACTACCACATGGGGCATCTCGGCGGGGGCTGGGGCGTTCCCACGCCGGAATCGGAGGCCGCGATCATCGCCTTCGCCCGCACCGAAGGCATTTTGGTTGAACATGTCTACACGGCGAAAACCTGTGCCGGTTTCCTCGACCTCGTTGTGAACGGCGGGATTCCGCCTGGCGAGCCGGCCTGCATCATCCATACCGGCGGGACGGCCGCTTTGTTCTCGCAGCGCGAGCAGTTCCGCACGCTGAGCTGAAGGTCCCGGCCGACCTCAGAAGCGCGAGCGGGGCTGGTAGGGCTGGGTCAGGTCGCCGGCATTGTTGAGGGCCAGCGCGAGTTCGGTGATGTGCAGGGCGAGCGCGCCTGAGAAACGCGGCGTCTCGCCGCGTCGGATCGCTTCGGCCTGATCGGCGACACCGCGCATGAAATCGATCTGCGAGGGATATCCTGGCAAGGCCTTGCTCGCCGGCTGTGCCGGATAGGACAGCTTGCGTCCCGGCGTAGGCTTCCAGGGCAGCGCGCGTCCCAGCTTCGCTTCCGCCCGCGTCAGGATGCGTCCGAGTAGCGGGCGCGGCGCACCGGCCTCCTCGACATGCACCAGGGAACGGTTGTCCCAGAGGTCGCGCACCGTCAGAGAGCCCTTCTCGGCGAAGACCTGCAGGGAGCGGTCGCGTGGCGCGGCGAGCCCGTTGGTCAATCGCGCGACCACCCCCGAACGGAACGTCAGGCAGCCCACCGAGAAATCCGGCGCCATCGTGATCTGTTCGGTTCCGGGTCCCTTGTCGGGGAAGGTTACGGCCGAGAACGCGGTCAGGCTTTCGACCGGCCCGAACAGCGTCACCAGCCAGGACAATGCGTAGCCGGCATGCTCCAGCGTGCAGCCGATCTCGAACTCGTGCAGTCCGGGCCAGGGCGCGCCCGAGCGCGAGCGCCAGCCCGCCCATTTGTCGCGGAAGACCGGTCCGTCCTCCATCGCGGCATAGACCAGTCGCGGTGCGCCGATCCGGCCCGTGTGCAGGGTCTCCGTCACGAGGCGATGCGCGTCGCTGAGCCCATTGGCGGGCGCGGTTGCGAGCGTCAGCCCGGCAGCCTGCGCCTGCGTGACCACGATCTCTGCCTGGGCCAACCCCATCGCCAGCGGCTTTTCGCAATAGACGTGCTTGCCCGCCGCGAGCGCCCGGCTGGTGATCTCGTAATGGCTTTCCGGCGTCGTCAGGTTGACGACGATCTGGACGGCCGGGTCGGCGAGCAGCGCGTCGAGATCGGGATAGGCCCGCACGTTGTGGAAGGCGCGGAAGGCTTCGAGCCGCGCCGCGTCGCGATCCCAGACGCCCGCGAGAGCGAGCGCGGGATGGTTCGGCAGCGTCGTCATGTAATAGTCGGCGACGAACCCCGTGCCGACGAGCGCGATCTTCATGAGCCGGTCCCGTCCCGCCGACATGAGCCGGCGGAACAGCCTATCTCAGGCAAGGATGAAGATCGGCTTTCGCTCGGACAGGATGGTGCGGCACCAACCCGTCATTGCGAGGAGCGAGGAGAGAAGTGACGAGGGGGACTGGGCTGAGCATCTCACCCGGTCTCCCTGGATTGCTTCGCTGCGCTCGCAATGACGGCGAGGGTGCGCAGCGTGCGGCTCAGGCCGCGCCGATCGCGTTCGACGGCGTCTGCCGGTCGGTGATCTGCTGGCCGAACAGGCTGCCGGCGAGCTCGACCGCGAGGCGGGCGGTCTGGCCGCGATCGTCGAGGAAGGGGTTGAGCTCGACGATGTCCATCGACCGCACCAGCCCGGAATCGTGCAGCAGCTCCATCACCAGATGCGCCTCGCGATAGGTCGCGCCGCCCGGCACGGTGGTGCCGACGCCGGGCGCCAGCGGCGGGTCGAGGAAATCCACGTCGAAGGAGACGTGCAGCACGCCGTTGGCGGCTCGCACCTTCTCGATGACCTGGCGGATCAGCACGCCGACGCCGTGCTCGTCGATGGCGCGCATATCGGCGATGTCGACGCCGCGCGCCCTCACTGCCGCCTTTTCCAGCGGGTCGATCGAGCGGATGCCGAACAGGCTGAGCTGCTCATAGGCGATCGAGGCCCGCGGCTCGGTGCCGAGCAGGTCGTCGAGCCCGGCTTCGCCGCAGAGGAAGGCCGAGGACATGCCGTGCATGTTCCCGGAAGGCGAGATTGCCGGCATGTTGAAATCGGCATGGGCGTCGAGCCAGAGCACGAAAAGCTTGCGGCCCTGCTCCTGCCAGTGGCGCGCGACGCCGTTGACCGAGCCCATCGACAGGCTGTGGTCGCCGCCGAGGAAGATCGGCGTGTCGCCGGAGCGGGCAAGTTCGTAGGCACGGGCACTGAGCGCGCGCATCCAGGCGGCGATCTCGTTGTAGAAGCGGGCATTGGCCGGCGCCGGGCCTTCGACCGGGACGAGGTCGCGCGGCAGGATGTCGCCATGGTCGCTGACCGCGTAGCCGAGGCTTTCCAAGAGGCCGACGAGGCCGGCCGTGCGCAGGCCGGCCGGGCCCATCAGCGCGCCGCGGCGCGAGGCGCCGACCTCGATCGGCGCACCGAGCAGGGCGATGCGGCCCTGGGAGGCGGGAGCGTTCGTGGTGGCGGCGGTCATGCTGGCGGTCCGTTCAGGGGATTTCGATGGGCGTCACGCGCCGATGCGCCGTCCATGGCGCATCGGCCCCTGCCTGTCGAGGGCTGCACTGGCGTAACCGGTTGACGTCAGCCGAGGCCGAGCACGCCGCGCAGCTTGGAGAGGTCCTCCGCCAGCGTCGTGATCATCGCGGCGAGCGCCTTGCGGTCGGCTTCGCTCAGCTTGTCATAGGTCTCGAAGCCGCCGTCCTTGAGCTTGTACTTCGCCAGCGTCGTGTCGACGGTCGCGAAATTGGCGTCGATCCTGCCGGCCAGCGCCTTGTCTTCCTTGACGACGAGCGGGCGCAGCAGATCGACGATGGTCTTGGCGCCGTCGACATTGGCCTGGAAGTCCCAGAGGTCGGTATGGCTGTAACGGTCCTCCTCGCCGGAGATCTTGGTGGCCGCGACCTCCTCGATCAGCGCTGCCGCGCCGCCGACCATCTTGTCCGGCGGAACTGTCAGGCCCTTGATGCGGCCCTGCAATTCGGTGACGTCGGCGAGCAGGCCGTCGGCGAAGGAAGCAAGCCCCTCGGTGCTGTTCTTGGCGAAGAGCCCGTATTCGATGCGGTGGAAGCCGGTGAATTCCGGATCCTCTTCCTTCTTTTCATGGTCGTCGGCGCGGGAATCGATCTTGCCGTCGAGATCGCTGAAAAGCTCGGCGACCGGCTCGATTTTCTCGTAGGAGACCCGGGTCGGCGCATACAGCGCTCGGGCCTTGGCGATGTCGCCGGCCTTGACCGCATCGGTGAAAAGCTTGGTGTCCTTCACCAGTTGGTCGACGCCCTGGGAGACGTAGAGCTTGTACGCGGCGACCGGCGCCACGAGGTCGAGCGGCGAAGCGGCCAACGCCGATCCGGCGGTCATCACGGCGATCAGGCCGGCACCGGCCAGCCCTGCGAAACGCAAGCGCATGTCAATCTCCTGTCTTGCGGGGGGAAAGGGTCGTCGAGGCCGGAGCGATGCCGCGCGCGGCCCGGATCAGGCCGGCGCCGAGATAGCTGCCGGCATCCGCCACGCCGGGCAGGGCAAAGAAATAGCCGCCGCCGACGGGCTTGATGTATTCCTCCAGCGGCTCGCCATCGAGCCGCTTCTGCACGGCGATGAAGCTGCGCTCGAGATCCTGCTGGAAGCAGATGAAGAGCAGCCCCATGTCGAGCTGGCCGGCGCGGGTGACGCCGTTGGAATAGTTGAACGGCCGGCGCAGCATCCGGCTGCCCTCGGTCTCCGGGCGGCGCGGGTTGGCCAGCCTGATATGGGCTTCGAGCCTCGTGCGCTTGCCCTCGGGATCGTCGGCATAATTGGGCTCGTCATATTCGCGCCTGCCGCCGAAGGGCGCGCCGCTTGCCTTCTCGCGGCCCATGATCGCTTCCTGCTCGCCAAGCGGCGTGCGGTCCCAGCGCTCGACGAAGTTCCGGATGATCCTGACGACCTGATAGCTGCCATTTACGGCCCAGCCCGGCTCACTGGGGCCGGATTGCACCCAGACGAGATGATCCATCAGCGCCTTGTTCGCCGCATCGGGATTGGCGGTGCCGTCGCGGAAGCCGAGCAGGTTGCGGGCGCTTTCCGCCGGCTCTCCCGGTCTGGCATCGGTCGATTTGGACTGGCGAACCGGCACCGTCCCTTCCTGCTTCCAGCGCAGCAGCAGGAGATCGGGCGCGTTCTTCAGGATATCGCGCAGCGCGTGGATATTGGTATCGGCAGTATTGGCGCAGAATTGCAGCAGCAGGTCGCCATGGCAGAGCGCGCCGTCGAGCGCGTCGTTGCGGAAGCGTTTCATCCGCTGGAGATGCCGCGGCTTGAGCGGTCCGAGGCCGAAACGTTCGTCGAAGAGCGACGCGCCGAGCGCGACGGTGACGGTGAGGTTGTCCGGCGCGATGACGGGGCCGAGCATGCCGCTATCGGGTGGCGGGAAGCCCGGATCGGCGGTCGGCGCCGGTCCGCCCTGCATCAGGAAGGCGATGCGCTCGCTGAGCAAACGGAACAGCCGTTCGAGTTCGTCGAGCGAGGTCGCGGTGATATCGAAGGCGGCGACGAGACCCGTAGCCGGGCGCGGGGTGACGATGCCGGACTGATAGGTGCCGTGGAACGGTTGGCGCCGGGCGGTTGTGTCGCTGTCCGGCGCTGCGGCCGGGTTCTGGAGCGGTTCGCTCGCAGCCTGTGCCAGCGAGCTGGCGCCGAGGGCCATTGCACCGCCGGTCAGGAGCGAGCGGCGCGAGGGTGCGAAGGGTTGGGCCGGCTTGGTCATGACTTGCGTCCCGCTTCGGGCAAAGCGAGCGCCTTGCGCATGACCGCGAGGTCCTCGGCCAGCGCCCGCAGCGCCCCGCCCGGCTTGGCATCCTCGGGCAGGGCCACGAGATCGGCCCGGACGCGCCCCGCCACCGCGGGGTCGACGCGCGCCGTCAGCGGCAGCAGCAGCTTGGCGATATCGCGCGCGGCAGCGACCTCCTCGGGCGAGGTGGCTTCGCCGTCGGGAGGCGACAGGAGACTGATCGCTCCCGCCAGCATCGTATCGGGCAGGGTGGTGCGCTGGGCGAGCGCGGCGCGGAGGGTCGCGGCAGCCCGCCGGACCTCGTAGGCGGTTGCCGGCGCATCGGCGGTGAGCGCCCCGCGCACCTTCCCGTAGAGGGTTTCGAGTTCGGCGTCGCCCGCCGTCGCGGGGCGCAGGCCGTAGAGAAGGGCGACGGCGTCCCTGCGCAGTTTGGCCGCAGCCTGAGCGTCGCCGCGGCCCTCCGGCTCTTCCAGCGCGTCCAGCGCGGTCTCCAGGGCGGCCGAACGCTCGCTCAGGAAAGCACGGTATTCGGCGGCGGGGCCAACCATGTCCATCAGCGTCAGGGCCGGGCGCGGCTGCGCCGCCGAAGCCTGCACGATCAGGCGGCCGCGCGGGGCGCTGAGCAATCCGCAGGTGATGGCATATTCGCCGGGATGAAGCTGCGTCGTCAGCCGCCGCGACTGACCGGGCGCGATGTTCTCGCGCTCCTCCAGCACCATGACCCCGTCGAGGATCTCCCATTCGAGCACGCGCTCGCCGCGATTGCTCACGACGAAGCTGACCTTGCCGGCGGGGATCGTCAGCATCGCCGGTTGGCAGGTCCGGTCGGTGATCGCGATGGCGATATCGCTCGTGCTGGCTTGGGCCACCCGTCGCGCGCCACTGCCGGCGGCATAGATGAAGGCACTGACGCCACCAAACGCCAGCAGCAGCGTGGCGATGCCCGCAAGCTTCAGGCGCGGAGAGCGCCGCGTATCGGGACGGGGCGCCGCTACGGTCTGCTCACGCCGCCCGCCAAGCAGGAACAGGCCGAGCATCGGGACGAGGAAGGCGAGATAGGCGAGGACCTCGCCAAGCGTCGCTCGTTCCTGATAGCCGAAGAAGCCGGCGAGGATGGCGCCCGGCGCGCTGTCGGCCGGCAGCACCGTGCCGAGGTCGTAGACGCTCTGCTGGAGATGGTTCCAGAGTCCGGCCTCGTGCAGGGAGCGTACGGCGTTCGCAACCAGCCCAGCCGCGACGAACAAGATCAGGATGCCGGTCCAGCGAAAGAAGCTGCGCAGGTTGAGCTTCACCCCGAGCGCATAGATGGCGTAGCCGATGACACCCGCCAAACCGACGCCGAGGCCCGCGCCGAGGGCCGCAGCCCAGCCGCTGCTCTGCTGGAAGATGGCGAGCAGGAAGAAGACGGATTCCAGTCCCTCGCGCACCACGGCGAGGAAGGCTAGCCCCACCAGCGCGAGCCCCTGATGCGCCCCGGAAAGCGCCGCATCGACGCCGGCCTGAAGCTCCCCCTTGATCGAGCGCGCCGCCTTGCGCATCCAGAACACCATCGATGTCAGCATCGCCGCCGCGATCAGGCCGATGACGGCCTCGAACAGTTCCTGTCCGCGCTGGGGCAACTCGCCGACGACGACGTCGAGCGCCGCTCCCGCCGCGAGGCTGACGGCGCAGGCGAGGCCGACACCGATCCAGAGCGCAGGCAGCCATTCGCGCCGCCCGCTCCTGACCAGATAGCTCGCGACAATGCCGACGATCAGCGCGGCCTCGATGCCTTCGCGCAGCATGATGAGAAACGGTACGATCACGGCGAACCCGGCCCGGTTGCGCGTCGCGATCAGGCTATTCGCGGCGCCGACAGCCAGTGCCTAGGCAGCCGAAGCGCAGGGGTCAACCCAATCCGGGGAGTTTAGAATGATCGTAAATTATTGAGAATGCTCCGGATACTTGCGAGAGCATCGCCCATACGGGTCTTCTCGTGATGCTCGCTCTTGTGGTGAGCATCCACGTCTTGGTGGTCGCAGTGCGTGAAAGAAGACGTGGATGGTCGGGATAAGCCCGACCATGACGGAAAAGCCGCGTCCTCAAGGCCGCTTGAGCAGGATCATCTTCTCCTGCGTCATGTCGCGCATGGTGTAGGGGATGCCGCCGGTGCCGTAGCCGGAAACGCGCCGCCCGGCGAAAGGCATCCAGTCGGTGCGGAAGGTCGTGGGATCGTTGACCATCACGGCCGAAGCATCGAGGCGGTTCGCCGCCCGCATCGCCACGTCGATATCCTGCGAGAAGATACTTGCCTGGAAGGCGACTGGCAGCGAATTCGCCCGTGCGATGGCGTCGTCGAGCTTGCTGTAGCGGTAGATCGCGACGACCGGGCCGAACACCTCCTCGCTGGAGATGCGCGCTTCCGGATCGGGATCGATCAGCACCGTCGGCTCCAGCGTCGTCTCCGACAGGCGCTTGCCGCCGGTGGCGAGCCGGGCGCCGCCCTTGATCGCCTCGTCGATCCAGGAGGCGACGCGGTCGGCCTCCTTCGGGATGATCAGCGGGCCGACTTCGGTGTCCTTCAGCGTCGGATCGCCGGTGCGCAGCGTCTTCACCCGCGCCACCAGTCGCTCGGTGAAATCGTTGATGATCGCGTCATGGACATAGATCCGCTGCGTCGACACGCAGACCTGGCCGGCATGGTAGTAGCCGCCCTTCACGATCGGCTCGATGATCCCCGCGAGATCCGCGCTCCTGTCGACGATGGCCGGGGCGACGCCGCCATGCTCAAGCGCCGAGCGGGCGCCATGGGCGAGCTTGGAATGCAGGTACCAGCCGACCTTGGCCGAGCCGATGAAGCTGAGGAAGGCAATGCGAGGGTCGGTCGCGAACTTCTCCGCCAGTGCGGTCTCCTCCGGCACGAATGTCTGGCACCAGGCTTCCGGCAGCCCGGCCTCGTGGACCAGCTTGACGAAATCGATGCAGGAGAGCGGCGTCGTGCCTGCGGGCTTGACGATGACCGGACAGCCGACCGCGATCGCGGGCGCGACCTGATGGACGATCAGGTTGAGCGGGTGGTTGAAGGCCGAGATCGCCGCGACGATGCCGATCGGCTCCTTGGTGGTGAAGGCCCAGCGATCGGCGGCAGCGGCTGAGAGCCCCATCGGGATGTAGACGCCGTCGACCGCACGGTTCGCCTCGACGATCGCGTCCGGCAACGGCTTGCCGCCCTCGCGCGCGATCTGCATGGCAAAATGGTCGCGCCGGGCTTCGAGCAGGCCCGCGAGCTTGCGCAGGATCGCGATGCGCTGATGCGGCTTCAGCCAGTTGTCGCGATCCTTAAAAACGGCCTGGGCCGCCTGCAGCTTGCGTTCGAGCGCGGCCGCGTCGTCGGTCTCGATCTCGGTGATCGGGGCGCGGTCATAGGCTTGCACAACCTGGAGCATGGTCGTCTCCTTGAATTCGCTTGGAGTGCCGAGGATCAGGCGAGATCGACGTCCGGCACCTTGTTCCTGAGTTCCTCGACGAGGACGCGGGTGTTCTCGGAATAGTCGATCGGGCAATCGACGAGATGGACGCCGCCGCCCTTGAAGGCGGCTTCCAGCGTCGGCACCAGCGCCTCGGCTGAGGTCACGCGCGAGCCCTTGGCGCCATAGGCCTCGGCATAGCGCACGAAATCGGGATTGCCGAAGGTCATGCCGTAATCCGGGAACTTGTCGACCGCCTGCTTCCAGCGGATCATGCCATAGGCGCCGTCGTTGAGGACGAGCACGACGAGATTGAGCCCAAGCCGGACCGCCGTCTCCATCTCCTGCGAGTTCATCATGAAGCCGCCATCGCCGCAGACGGCCATGACGCGCCGCTCGGGATGCAGCATCGCCGCCATCATCGCCGAGGGGAGACCTGCGCCCATGGTCGCCAGCGCATTGTCCAGCAACAGCGTGTTCGCGACATGGGTGCGGTAGTTCCGCGCGAACCAGATCTTGTACATGCCGTTATCGAGGCAGACGATGCCGTCCTCCGGCATCACTGCGCGCACATCATGGACGAGCCGCTGTGGCGTCACCGGGAAGCGGTCCTCCTCGGCGCGGGCATTGATCTTCGCCAGGATCTTCTGGCGCAGTTCCAGCGTCTGCCTCTGCTCGGGCAGCTTGCCTTCCAGCCGGTCGGCGAGCCCCGTCATGGTCACGCCGATATCGCCGATCACCTCGGCATCGGGGTGGTAGACCTGCTCTACACTGGCCGACTGGAAGCCGAGATGGATCACCTTCGGTCCACCGGCATGACGCATCAGGAAGGGCGGCTTCTCGATCGTGTCGTGGCCGACCGCGATGATCAGGTCGGCAGCTGCAACCGCCTCATGGACATAGTCGCCTTCGGAGAGGGCGGCGGTTCCCAGATAGAGGTTCGAGCCGCCGGTGACGGCGCCCTTGCCCATCTGGGTGTTGAAGAAGGGCAGGCCGATGCGGCGCACCGCGGCCGAGAGCGGCTCGACCAGGCGCGGCCGGTTTCCGGCGGCACCGATCATCACCAGCGGGCGCTTGGCCGCGAGGATCATCGCTGCGGCGCGGTCGATCGCCCCAGCCGGTGCGACCGGCCGGTCGAGCGGGTGGACCGGGATGGCGGGAATATCCTCGACCTCTTCGGCCGCGATATCCTCGGGCAGTTCGAGATGGACCGGGCCGGGCCGCTCCTCCATCGCGACGCGGAAGGCGTCGCGCACCACCGAGGGGATGCTGGCAGGGCTGACGATCTGGCGCGTCATCTTGGTCAAGGGCTTCATCGAAGCGACGACATCGACGATCTGGAAGCGCGCCTGCTTGGCGGTCATGATCGCCTTCTGCCCTGTGAGCAGGATCATCGGCATCGCGCCGAGATGGGCATAGGCAGCGCCGGTCGAGAAATTCAGCGCGCCGGGGCCGAGCGTCGCGATGCAGACGCCGGGACGGCCGGTCAGGCGCCCATGCGTCGCGGCCATGAAGGCTGCGGCCTGCTCGTGCCGCGTCAGCACCAGCTCGATCTTCGATTTGCGCAGGGATTCGACGACGTCGAGATTTTCCTCGCCGGGAACGCCGAAGATGCGATCGACGCCCTCGTTCTCAAGCGCCTCGACCAGAAGATCGGAACCCTTCTTCATCGCCCATGCCTTTCGCGGAGAGAGCCTCGCCGAAGGGCAAGGCTAGGCCTTCGACGTAGGAAGGCAACCGGCGGCATGTCAGGGCGTGGCGCGCATGGCTGTCCTGCCGGGTGGCGACTTGAAGCGAACGGGCCGCGGCCGGCTCAGGCTGCCTGCTTCAGCGCGATCTCGAAGGGCGAGAACGTCACGCCGACGCCGTGCACGGTGACCAGCGTGTTGCAGGGCAGGGCCTGCCAGCATTCGCGCGCGGCATCGACCGGCTCGGAGGCGACGACGACGCTGTCGGGCCGTTCGCAGACATAGAGACTCGGCGGCTTGGCGTCGGATGACCAGCGGATCGCATGGATGCTGTCGCCATCGGCCAGCGCGGCGGCGCAGCGCAGGGGCTCGCGGATGCCGGCCTGCTCCATCAGCGAGAGCGCATCGGCAATCGCAGCGGCGAGCGCCTGGCCCGGCGCCATGCCCTCCGCCAGATGGGCGAGCGTCAGCAGGAACAGTGCCTCGGAGTCGGTCGTGCCGGCGCGGACGCCATAGAGCGTGTCAGGGATCAGCGCCTCCAGCCGCCGCCGGATCGTGCCATAGCCGCCGATCTGGCCGTTATGCATGAAGAGATAGCGGCCATGGGAGAAGGGGTGGCAGTTCGCGCGCGTGGTGGCGGTGCCGGTCGCGGCGCGCACATGGGCGAAGAACAGATGCGAGCGCACCTGCCTGGCGATCGAGAGCAGGTTCTCGTCGGACCAGGCGGGACGCACCTCGCGATACTGCCCGGGCTCGGGCCGCTCGCCATACCAGCCGACGCCGAAGCCGTCGCCATTGGTGCCGGTCTTGGCCTCCTCGGCATGGAGGGACTGGTGGATCAGCGAATGGCAGGGCGAGGCGACGAAGTCCTCGAGAAAGACGGGGACGCCGGAATAAGCGAGGAAGCGGCACATCGGCGCCTCGAATCGAGGGTTGGAAGCAGGT
>SEEM01000344.1 GCA_004144595.1 Hyphomicrobiales bacterium | reverse complement strand
TGCTTCCAGTTGACCGCGCCGGTCTTCGTCTCGAATGCAGAGATCCGCGATGCGCTCTGGCGCGAGCCGACCCTGCGGGACCTGCTCGACCGGGCGCGGGCGGCCGATGTCGCGCTGGTCAGCGTCGGCGATCTCGTCCCGGATTCGACCCTGTTCCGCGAGGGGCTCCTGCCGCAATCGGATCTGGCCGGCCTGAAGAAGGCCGGCGCTGTCGGCGATCTCGTCTGCCATTTCATCGATGCGGATGGCGAACTGGTGGACCATCCGGTGAACCGGCGTATCATGGCGGTCAGTCCGGCCGATCTCAGGGGCATCGGCCTCGTCGCGATTGCGGCCGGCGGCGCCCATAAGGAACACGCGATCCGCGCGGCGCTCCGGGCGAGCGCGGCGAAGGTCCTGATCACCGATGAAGGCGCTGCCGAGGCCCTGCTGGCCGGCAGCGCGGAGCCGGCGCCAAAGGCAGCCGAACGGGAGAGACGAGATGGCCAATAATTTCGAGCAGTTCGCGCGCAATTCCCTGCAGTTCCGGCCGTCCGACATCCGCCTGATGCTGGAGCGGGTGCATTCCCATGTCGTGAAGCCGCGCATGTCGGCCGAGGAACTGCTGGAGGTCGTGCAGGGTCTCGGCTTTTCGACGGTCGAAGCCTTCGGCGACCAGATCGGGCTGGAGCGACGGACGTCGGAGAGCTGGGCGCGCTACGGGCTGTCGCGCGATGCGGCGCAGCTGCTGCTGGCGCTGCTGAACTATCGCCAGCGCCTGCTCGACGCGATGGACGATTTCGAGAAAACGACCCAGATCCCGCTGGACGGGTTCTTCGAGAACCAGCAACTGCCCTGAACTTGTCTTGCCGTCATGGTCGGGCTTGTCCCGACCATCCACGTCTTCAGCTATGCCATGTCGTGGTCAAGACGCGCATGCTCGCCACAAGGGCGATCATGACGGCGGGGGCTTGAAGTCAGCGGCAGAAATCGGCGCAGCCGGCTTCCCAGAATGCTTTGCCGGATTCAAGTGCCGGCACCGATGGGCGCGGCTTGCGGCCGGGCAGGTCGGCGGGGACGGGCCTGATCTGCTCCCACCAGCCATGGGCGCATTGCGAGCGGAAGGCCATCTGATCCGAGATCGAGGTGCCCTCGTTCTCAAGGACGATGTCGAGTGCGACGCAGACCTCGCGCAACCGCGCGTCATGGGCGTCGCTGGGGTCGTTGGCGTAATCGTGGAAGGCTTCGGTGAAAGCCTCCATCTCGCGCGCGATATGCGGCCAGTCGCTGCGCCCGAGGTTCCAGGCATCCATCCATTCGCGCACGACCGTCTCGACGGCCTCGGCCTTGGGCTTGTCCTTGACCTTGCGAGCGGTGGTCAGCATGTGGCGCATCAGTTCGGCGCGGGCATGGGCGTGGCGGGCGCGCAGAGCGGTCTCCTGCATCTGCGCGATGGCTTCCGCTGCTTCCTGCTGCAGCGCTTCGAC
>SEEM01000003.1 GCA_004144595.1 Hyphomicrobiales bacterium | reverse complement strand
CCCTCCGGGAGAGGGTTCCCCGCGCCCCTTTCGACAAGCAGCAGAATGCCCGCATCGCCTCCCCCGCCCGACGACCTCGGCCCGATCGTCTCCTCCGGGCATCTCGCCTCGGGAGCCCTGCCCGCGCTCTCGGAGTTCGAGTTCGCGCTGAGCATGACGGTGCATGCCTTCCAGCGCTGGATGATCCGCTGCATGGCGGCGGCCGGCATTGCCGATCTCTCGCCGCTCGACGTGCTCGTGCTGCACAACGTCAATCATCGCGGCAAGGCCAAGCGGCTCGCCGATATCTGCCTCGTCCTCAATATCGAGGACACGCATTTGGTGAACTACTCGCTGAAGAAGCTCGAACGGCTGAAGCTGCTCAAGGGCGGCCGCAAGGGCAAGGAGAAGACCGTCGAGGTCACACCGGCCGGCGAGGAGGCCTGCCGTCGCTATGCCCAGATCCGCGAGCAGCTTCTGGTCAAGTCGGTCCGCGCCACCGGCGCAGATCCCGCCCGCCTATCCGAGATCGCGGCCGCGATGCGCTCGCTCTCGGGCCAGTACGACCAGGCGGCACGGGCGGCGGCGAGCCTCTGATCAGCCCTGCCCCGGCTCGGGCAGGTTCGCGTAGCGCGCAGCATAATCCGCATGGAGCGCCTTGAACCGCGACCAGAATCCGCGCGGCTTGCTGCCGGCGAGCTGATCCTCCAGCAGATCCAGATGCATATGCCAGCCGCCGGAGACGCTGGTCATCTTCGCCTTGCTGGTCAGCTTGCGATGCGTCAGCACGAGCAGAACCTTTTCGCCCTTCGGCACGAGCTCGAACTCGACTTCGGATTCCGGCTCGCCGCCTCCGCCCCAGGTGAAGGCGATGATCCGTGGCGGCTCACAGCGCGTGATCGTCCCGGTGGAGTGCACGCCGTTCTCATGCACCTCGCGATAAGCGTCCGGCGGTGTCTCTTCGGTGATGTCAGAATGCTTGAACAGCATCTCCGTCCGGCCCCCGACTCTCAGGTCGAAGGCACCTGAGGCCAGCCATCGTCCGCGCTTCTCCGACTCGGCGAGATAGGACCAGACCCTTTCGATGGGACCGGGCAGCAGGCGCTCAAAGCGCACAGCGCCGCTTTCCAGCACAACTCCATAGGCGTTCATCGGTTGTCTCCCTCACCCGGTTCGGGCCTTGCGAGTTCCTCTTCCAGCAGATCGAGATGGCGCCCCCAGAAGCGCCGGACCTTGCCGAGCCAGGCATCGAATGCCTCGAGCCCCGCGGGATCGAGCCGGTAGATCCGCTGCTGGCCCCGAACCTCAACGCTCACCAGCCCGGCCTCCCTGAGCACCTTGAGATGCTGGGAGATCGCCGGGGCACTGGCGCTGAAACGGGCGCCGATCTCGCCTGCCGACAGCGATCGCTCGCCCAGCATCTCGATGATGCTGCGGCGCGTCGGGTCGGCAAGGGCGGCGAAACGATCCATGACCAATAATTTCGTCATCCACTTAATTAAGTCAATACTTAATATCTGAGGATCATGCGGGCATGCGGCCGCGCGGATTGCCACCCGCGGCGAACTCGGCCAGTGGAGACGCGTCTCTGGAACCCCTTTGCCCGACATGACCGCCCGCAACGCCTCGCTCGCCGGCATCGCCATGATGCTGATCGGCATCCTGCTGTTTTCGCTCAACGACGTGATGGGCAAATGGCTGGTCGCGACCTACACGGTCGGCCAGCTGCTCGTGGTGCGCAGCCTCGCGGCGCTCGTCGTGATCCTGCCCTTCGTCTTCAAGCAGGGCGTGCAGAGGACGCTGCGGCCGGAGCGCCCGGGCCTGCAGGCGCTGCGCGTACTGTTCAGCTCGGGCGAGGTCGCGCTGTTCTATCTTGCCGTCACCTATCTTCCGCTCGCCGATGCGATGACGATCTGGCTCGCCGCTCCGGTCTGGGTGGTGGTCCTCGCGGGACTGCTGCTCGGCGAGCGCATCGACGGCCGCCGCTGGATCGCCATCGCGCTGGGTTTCACCGGGGTCGCGGTCTCGCTCAATCCGGGCGGCGCCAGCCTATCCATGCCGGCCTTGATCGCCGTTCTCGGGAGCTTGTTCTTCGCTGCGATGATGATCGCCGGCCGCCAGTTGCGTGGCACGCCGGACGTCACGCTGGTCGCCTGGCAGACGTTCGGAGCCCTGCTGATGGGGCTCGCCCTCCTGCCCTTCGGCTGGGTGACGCCGAGCCTGAAGGACACCGCGCTTCTCAGCCTGCTCGGCATCGTCGCCATGGGTGGGCATATCTGCGTCACCCGTTCGCTCAAGCTGGCGGAAGCCTCGGTCGTCGTGCCCTATCAGTATACCCTGATCATCTGGGCGCTCGTCTTCGGCTGGTTCATCTTCGGCGACTGGCCGACGCCGGCCATGCTTTGCGGCGCCGCGCTGATCGTCGCGGCGGGGCTCGTCCTGCTCATCCTCGAACGCAAGGCCGCGCCGGCACCGGCCGTGCTCGAAGCGACAGGCGCCGGCGCGCCCTGACGCGCGGACGCACCCTCAATAAAGGCGCAGGCGATAGGCTTCCTCGAGATTGCGGTCGGCTTCGTCGCCATCGACCTGCTTGGTCTGGTCGGCGATGATGCGGCCGAGCGTCGGGAAGGAGTTGCGCGGCACCTGCGAGGCCGGGTCCCACAGTTTCGAGCGGATCAAGGCCTTGCCGCAATGGAAATAGGCTTCCTCGACCGTGACGATGAGCCCGGTCACGGGCACGCGCTCCTGCATGATGGAAGACTCCAGCAGTGCCGGATCGCGCGTCGCATGCGCCTTGCCGTTGACGCGCAGGGTCTCCGGGATGCCCGGCACCATGAAGACGAGCCCGACGCCCGGCGACGAGACGATATTGCGGAAGGAATCGATCAGGTTGTTGCCGCGCCGATCGGGGATCAGCAGGGTCGTATCGTCGAGTACGCGCACGAAGCCCGGCCCATCGCCGCGCGGGCTGGCATCGGCATTGCCCTCGGCATCGCAGCTTGCGAGCACGAGGAAGGGCGACAGCGCGATGAAGTCGCGGCAGAAATGGTCGAGCCGGCGCAGCACCTTGCTGGCCGCCAATGGCGAGACCGGGCCGATATGGCCGCGCAAGGCGTCGGCGTCCTCGATACGCGACGTCGGATCGTCGAAGTCCATGATGTCGTCTCCCCGTGTTTTCTCCGGCCAATCTGTCCGATCGTCGCGCCTCGCGCCAGCGCGGGCCGTTCGTGCCGACCCGGTATCGTCCGCATGGCGCCGTTGAGCCGACTGCCTCCTTGACCGCTGACCGGCGCATCGCCATCGTGCGCGCCAGCTATGCCCTCCCACACGAGGCCTGATTCGATGCGCCGCGCCCTGCTGCGAACCACCCTGGTTTCCGTCGCCTGCCTCACCGCCTTCGCCGCCGGTGCCGCCAGTGGTCGCCTGGTCCACCCGGCCGACCGCGCGGAGAACCGCGCCTTTGCCATGTACGGCAACCTCCCCGGCTGCGACGACCCGGCCGTGCTGGGCGAAGTGACCGGCCGTTTCAATGCGCGCGAGAACACCTATTGGGGGCCGCTTCAAGCCCTGTCCTACGACCGCATCGCGCAGATCGGCTATCGCAGTTGGGGCGCCGACTTCATCCCGCGGCGCTTCTGCAGCGGCCGCGTGCTGATGAACGACGGCAGGTTCCGCCGCGTCGACTATTCCGTGCGCGAGAACCTCGGCCTGTTCGGCCTGACCTGGAACGTCAACTGGTGCGTGAACGGCCTCGACCGGCAGCGCTCCTACGCGCCGAACTGCAAGATGGCGCGCCCCTGAGCGCAGCTCGCCCGATGATGAAGTCCCTGGCGATTGCGGCTCTGGCAGCGTTCGGCTTCGCCGGGGCCAGCCATGCGCAAGGCTTCGGCCAGCGTGGCGGGGCCCCGGGCGATTTCGACTTCTACGTCCTTGCGCTCTCGTGGTCGCCGGGCTTTTGCGAGCTCGATGGCGACCGCTCGCGCAATCGCGAGCAATGTGGCGAAGGCGCCGGCCTGCGCTTCGTCGTGCACGGGCTTTGGCCGCAGAACGAGCGCGGCTATCCCAGCGAATGCGGGCCGGCCGGGCGCACCCCGTCGCGGATCGCGATGGAGCAGGCCGAAGGCCTGTTCCCGAGCGAAGGCCTCGCCCGCTATCAGTGGCGCAAGCACGGCACCTGCACAGGCTCCAGCCCGAGCGACTATTTCCGCGACGTTCGCCGTGCCCGCGAGAAGGTCGCGATCCCGCCGACGCTCGCCAAGGCGGAGCGCGACCAGACCTGGACCGCGATCGATCTTGAACGCGCCTTCGCAGCCGCCAATCCGGGCCTGCGGCCGGACATGATGTCGGTCGCCTGCAAGCGTGGCGTGCTGCAGGAGGTCAAGATCTGCTTCACCAAGGATCTCCGCGATTTCCGTTCGTGCCAGCAGGTCGACCGTTCCGGCTGCCGCGCCCGCGAGTTCACGGTCGTGGCGCCACGCTGAAAGCGCGAGAGGGCAGGACTTTGCCGCTTCCGGTCGGGAGCGGCTTCCTCTACCAACGGCGGCATGAACTATCGCCATGGCTTTCACGCCGGAAACTTCGCCGATGTGCTGAAGCACGTCGTGCTGACCCGCATCCTGCTGCATCTCAATGCCAAGCCGGCGCCCTACCGGGTTATCGACACCCATGCCGGGAGCGGCCGCTACGACCTCGATTCGGAGGAGGCGCTGCGGACCCACGAGTGGAAGGACGGCGTGGCGCGGATCGACCGCTCGCAGCTCTCCCCTGCGGTCGAGGCCCTGCTCGTCCCCTATCGAGCGGCGCTGGAAGGTGCCCGCGCGCTTTACGGCGCAGGCACCTATCCCGGCTCGCCCTGGCTCTGCCGCCATGCGATGCGGCCGGACGACCGCTTGGTCGCAGCCGAGCTTCATGCCTCGACCTATCGCAAGCTCACTGATGCCATCGGACGTGACGCGCGATGCAAGCCGCTCGCCATCGATGGCTGGACGGCGCTGCGGGCCAATGTGCCACCGAAGGAACGCCGCGGCCTCGTCCTGATCGACCCGCCTTTCGAGGACAAGGACGAGTTCGTCACGCTCGCCGCCCAGTTCATCGCGGCACACCGCAAATGGCCGACCGGGATCTACGCGCTCTGGTATCCGATCAAGGGCAGCGCCGGCATCGAATCGCTGATGGACGCGGTGCGCGAGGCCGGGATCGGCCGGCTCCTGCGCCTCGAGATCGACGTCGATCGCCCGGATGCCGCAGGTGGCCTCACCGCTACCGGCCTTCTGATCGTCAACCCGCCCTGGCGATTGGCCGAAGAGGCTGAAACGCTGCTGCCGGCGCTGACGGAGCGGCTCGCCCAGGGGCCGCGGCCGCGCTATCAATGCGAGACGATCCGCCCCGACGGCTGATCGATCGCTTCTTCGTCCGCCTCAAGGATTCCGCCAATGCTCGTCCTGCGCTCCTCCCCCGCCTCCCCGTTCGGCCGCAAGGTGAAGATGGCGGCCATCGAACTCGGGCTGATGGAGCGAATCGAGATCGTTCAGGCCGACACGAACGATCCGGGGGAGGCTTTGCGCCAGCAGAACCCGCTCGGCAAGATTCCGACGCTGGTTCTGGAGGATGGCACGACGCTGTTCGACTCTCGCGTCATCGTCGATTACCTCGACCATCTCAGCGGGGGAAAGCTGATTCCGTCAGGCGAAGCCCGCTTCGTCCAGTTGCGGTTGCAGGCTTTGGCCGACGGCATCTGCGATGCCGCGTTGCTCAAGGTCTACGAAGGGCGCTTTCGTCCGGAGGAAGCCCGCAATGCCAATTGGGTCTCGCACCAGGACGGCAAGGTCGCGCGCGGGCTGCAAGCCCTCGAAGTCCTGCCTCCCATCTTAACGGATCGTCCGCACATCGGCGAAATCGCGTTAGCCTGCGCCCTCGGCTACCTTGACCTTCGCTTCGAAGGAACCTGGCGCGCGACTCATCCCAAGCTCGTCGCCTGGCTCGACGATTTCGCCACCCGCGTTCCCGCTTTCGAGGCGACGCGCTTCAAGGGCTGATCGGCGCGGCGGCAGCGCTCGCGCCTCGGTACAGATGAAACCGTTGCGAAGCGCCGGCGGCTCCAGCCGCCGGCTTTTTCGTGACTCACGCAGCGAGAGCGCTGGCATCCTGGCAACAAAAAACCCGGTGGCCGAGGCCACCGGGTCCGTTCTGTCTCCGGAAGGAGAAGATCAGAACTTGTAGCTGAGGCGGGCGCGGACCACCGAGAAGTCGGTGCCGACCTTGGTGCCGGCGCCAGCGATGTTCTTCTCGCCGAGGTCGACGTAGAGATACTCGACACCAGCGATGATGTTGTTGGTGACGGCATACTCGAGACCGCCGCCGACGGCGAAGCCGCCGGTATGGGTGCGGTCGGACGAGAAGCCGAGAGCCGGGATCGCGGTCTTCACGTTGCCGTAAGCCCAACCACCGGTCACGTAAGGCATGAACCGATCAAAGGCGACGCCGACGCGACCGCGGACCGTGCCGAAGTACTCGGTCTTGACGTTCACGAGGCCGAGGTTGTTGCCGGAGCTGAGGTCAGCGCCCTGCAGGTCAGCCTCGAGGCCGAGAACGAACTGGCCCATCTGGTAGTTGTAGCCGACCTGGCCACCACCGACGAAGCCGTCGAGATCGCCGACATTGGCGAAGCCGTTGGCATTCACGTTGCCCCAGCCGTAGCCGGCGTTGCCACCGACGTAGAAGCCAGTCCAGGAGAACGCCGGCGCCATGTAGACGGGAGCGGCGATCGGGCCCTTGCGGGACGGCAGGTCGGCAGCGGAGGCGGCGCCAGCGGCGACGAGACCGAGCGCGGCAACGCTCGCAAGCAGATACTTCTTCATGACAAACTCCTTAGTCGTCGCAGACGCCGGAGAACCCGGCGGTTGATTTCGATGAACCCGTTATAAGACCGGGAGCCGGCTTTGTCTGTTGCATCGGAAGCACATCTGCCTTGCAGACCGCGGCAGAAATGCGGCACGAATGCGATGACTGAACGCAAATAGGTAAAACCATGTTAACCAATCCGCGACTAGCCATCATGGTAAATCGAATACTAATAATACTCCGCCCGCCCGCAGGCGGATGGATATCATCCGGCCTACAAACGCTGGAGCTTTCCCAAGGTTCCCCAGCCACTCGTCACTTTCTTATCCTGCCTTGCCGCTCCGGGCCGAGCGTGCTTAAGCCTTGAGGTAACAGGAACCGAAGAAAACCGTGCCGCCTCTCTCGATTTTCATCATCGCCCAGAATGAAGCGGACCGGATCGGCCGTACGATCGAAGCGGTGCGAGCACTGAGCGACGACATCGTCCTCGTCGATTCCGGCTCCACCGACGGCACCCAGGCCTTGGCCGAGTCGCTCGGCGCCCGCGTCATATTCAATCCCTGGCCGGGTTACGGCCAGCAGAAGCGGTTCGCCGAGGCGCAATGCCGCCACGACTGGCTGCTGAATCTCGATGCGGACGAGGTGATTCCAGCCGACCTCGCCGCGGAGATCGCCGCGCTCTTTGAAGGCGGCCTGCCGCCGAAGGATGCCTACAAGCTGCGAATCGCCGAGATCTTTCCTGGCGAAGGCGCTCCGCATCGATTCGCCTATGCGCTGGCGCCGGTGCGTCTCTATCGCAAGAGCATGGGCCGTTATTCGGCCTCGCCCGTGCATGATCGCGTCGATCTTGCGCCCGATGCCCGCGTCGGGCGGCTGCGCGGGACAGTTCATCATTTCTCGGTCCGCTCGCTCGGCGAGCAGATGGACAAGCTCAATGCCTATAGCGATGCGCAGGCCGACGACCTCGACGCCCGCGGCGGCTCGCTCTCCGTCTTCCGGCTGGTCGCCGAATTCCCCGCCAATTTTCTCAAGGCCTATATCGGGCGCCGTCATGCGCTCCGCGGCATCTATGGTTTCATGACGGCGATGAATTACGCCTTCTATCGCTATCTGCGCGTCGCCAAGCATTGGGAGCGCCGCCTGCAACGACGCGCCTCGAGCCCGGCTGCGCAAGCACCCGCGAATCGTGATCGCCGCAATGGCTGAGGTCGCTCTGGTCACGGGCGGCGCCCGCCGAATCGGCCGCGCCATCGTCGAAAAGCTCGCCGGAGCCGGATATGCTGTCGCCATCCATCACGGCGACAGCCGCGAGGAAGCGGAAGCGCTGGCCGCGGAACTCGAAACGGGCGGCGCGAAGACCTGTCTGCTCACGGCCGATCTGGTCGACCCGGTGGCTGTCGCGAGCCTGATTCCCGCCGTGGAGAAGGCGCTCGGCCCGGTTACGCTTCTGGTCAACAACGCCGCGAGCTTTATTGCCGACGATGTCCGTTCGCTCGATATCGCGACGTGGAACCGTCAATTCTCCATCAACCTGCGCGCCCCTTCTCAATTGATCGGCATCATGGCGGAGCGCCTGCCTGCCGATGCGAAGGGGGCCGTCGTCAACATCGTCGACCAGCGCGTCTGGAAACTGACGCCGCAATATTACTCGTACACCTTGACCAAGGCCGCCCTGCTCACCGCGACCCAGACGCTGGCGCAGGCACTGGCCCCGCGCATTCGCGTCAATGCCGTCGGCCCGGGCCCGACCTTGCCGAACAGCTATGACGGCGCGGACCGGCTGGAACAGGAAGCCGCAGGCACTTTGCTCGGGCACAGGGTCGTGCCGGACGAGATCGCCGAAGCGGTGCTCTATCTCGCGCGCGCCGGCTCCGTGACCGGCCAGATGATCGCCGTCGATGCCGGCCAGCATCTCGGTTGGCGCACGCCCGACATCATCGGCTGAAGCTCAGCTGGCGCCCTCGAAGCGATATGGCGCGCGGCCGCTGGCAAGGGCCGAATCGAGCAGATCGAGCCGGTCCTGCCCCCAGAACACCTCGCCATCGAGCACATAGCTTGGCGCACCGAAGACGCCGGCCTCCACCGCCTGGCCCAGCGTCTCCTCATAGCGGAGCCTGACCGACGGTCCATCGGCCGCATCGAGCAGGGCCATCCCGTCGAGGCCGGCCCGGGCCGCGCAGGCGAGAAGCGCCTCGGGCCGGCTCATGTCCTCGTCCCGCGCCCACAACCCCGCCATCACGTCGCCGATGAAAGCGAAGGGGTCGCCGCCCTTGGCCAGAATCGCGATCGTCATGCGATCGGCCAGGGATGGATCGAAAGGAAAATGCTTCGGCTGCAGCACGAGCGGCAGGCCCCGCGCCGCGCGCCAGCGCTGGAGATCGAGCAGCCGATAACGCTGCCGGACCGGGTGCCGCTTCGGCAGCGGCAGGCCGCCCGTCTCGTCGAACACCGAGCGCAACGGCATCGGCCGATAATCGATCACGCAGCCATGCCGCCGGGCGATCGCGTGGAAGGCCGCATTGCCGAGATAGGTCCAGGGCGAATGCAGCGAGAAGTAGTAGGTGATCGAACGGGACACGGTCGCCTCGCGGGTTTCTGCGGCTGCCGGGATGATTGCCGATCGGTCGCACGCAGCACAAGCCGCTACGCCACCTCAGTCGAGCGCAATCGCCGCGATCAGCCGACCATAGTCGGGCTCGCCGCGATGGGTCGTGCGCCGGTAGCTGAAGAAGCGCTGCTCGTCGCCATAGGTGCACAGGCCCATGTCGACGAAGCGGCCGATACCGGCCTCCTGCGCCTTGAGCCCGATGAAGGCCGGCAGGTCGAACATCGCATGCGCCGCGCGCTCGGACGGCGTGAAGAAGCGCGCATAAGTGCGATTCTCCGCCTTGAAACGCTCGATGAATTCCGGCCCGACCTCATAGGCCTTGGCGCTGATCGTCGGGCCGAGCACCGCCGTGATCCGCTCGCGCCGGGCACCGAGCTTCTCCATCGCCGTCACCGTCGCGCCGACGATGCCGGTGAAGGCGCCCTTCCAGCCGGAATGGGCAGCACCGATCACCCGCGCCTCGCCATCGGCGAAGAGAATCGGCCCGCAATCGGCGGTGGAAACGCCGAGCGCGACATGCGAGGCGGTGGTCACCATCGCATCGGCCTTGGGGCGCTCGCCCGGCCACGGCCCCGTCACCACTTCCACATCGGCGGAATGGACCTGGTAGAGGCTGATCAGGTTCTCCGGCGCGACTTCGAGATGGCCTGCCATCCGTGCCCGGTTTTCGGCGATCGCCGCCGGATCGTCAGCCGAGCCGAGCCCGCCATTGAGCGACGCATAGATGCCGGTAGAGGCGCCGCCCTCGCGGGTGAAGAAGGCGTGACGAATGCCGGCTTCTCCGGCGAGTTCGCGGGCAGTGATGAACATGAAGCAGGTCCGGTTGCGCGCAGCCAAGGGGCTCCGCTGGGTTCAGCCCTGGTCTGGCAGCCGATGAAGGTCAAATCCGGGCAGAGGCGGCAGGCTCCGCTGCGATAACGCGAGAACCTTGAACAAATCCCCCATGCCGGTCTCGCCTTGCGCAATCAGGCGGTCGAAGGCGGTGGAAATCTTGGTCCGCTGGGTAGCGTCCGCCTTGAGTGACAGCGCCTGCGCCCGCTGCGGCAGCCCGAGAGCCAGCAGGAAATCGCGCTGCGTCGCCGGCCCGTGCAGCGCGGCGCCGGCCCTGAGCACGGCCTGCCCCACCCGCTCGAAATCGACATGGACAGTGAGATCCGCCTCGCCGGGTTCCGTCAGAGGAGAGACGAATTCATGCCGTTTCATCGCCTGCAGCGTGTCGCCGAAGCCCGAGCGCACCGAGCCGTAATCGATGAACAGCGCCGCCCCGCCTTCCGCGGCGAGATGGCCGGCAACTTCCGTGACGATGTCGAGGGCGATGCCAGGTTGTTCGAACACGGAGCCGGCCGGAGCCGCGATCCGCAGCGTCTCTTCGCTCGCCGCAGCGAGGCCGAAGGCGAGCTCGCCGTCATCCCCGAGCCCGACCAGCCGCTCGCGCCAGCCCTCGGGCGTCATGACGAACTGGTCGAGCGGCAGGGCATCCAGAAACTCATTGGCGACCACGATCGCCGGGCCGTCGAGCGCGCCGGCAATCGAGTCATGCCAGACCGGCTCGAAACTCCCGAGCGCTGCCGCCTGCCGACCGCGTAGCACCGGGCTGGTCTCGACGAGATGCACCCACAATGCCGCATGGAATCCAGGCACGATCCGCGTCGCCCGCAGCATGTCGGCCATCAGCGTGCCGCGCCCCGGTCCGAGCTCGATCAAGCTGAAACGCCGCGGCGCCCCCATCGCCTGCCAGGCATGGGCGGCCCAGAGACCGAGCAGCTCGCCGAACATCTGGCTGATTTCGGGCGCCGTGGTGAAATCGCCGTCGGCTCCCAGGGGGTCGCGGGCCATGTAATAGCCGTGGCGGGGGTGGCCAAGCGCCAGAGCCATGTAGCGGCTGATGCCGATCGGCCCCTCCTGCCGGATCAGCTCGACGATCTCGGCCTTGAGCGTGGTCACGCCCGCGCCTCTCCGGGCGCCTCGCGGCGGCTGCGCAGGACCAGCCACAGGCCCGCGAAGAACACCGGCAAAGAGAGCAGCATCCCCATGGTGATGCCGCCCGAGAGCGCATCCACCGACGTCCCGAACAGGAAGCCAAGCTGCGGGTCGGGCTCGCGGAAGAACTCGCAGACGATGCGAGCGACCGCATAGCCCATCCCGAAGACGCCGGCGACGAAGCCCGGCCGCTTGAAGCCGCCGGCCCGGACCAGCAGGTTGACCAGGATGAAGAGCAGGAGGCCTTCGGCGAAGGCCTCGTAAAGCTGGCTCGGATGCCGCGGCAGCGGTCCGCCGTTCGGGAAGACCATCGCATAGGGGAAATCGGGTGCCGGCCGGCCCCAGAGTTCGCCATTGATGAAATTGGCGATGCGCCCAAGCAGGAGCCCGATCGGCACCACGGCGGCCGCGAGATCGAACACCGACAGCGCCGGATAACCGCGCCGTTTCGCAAAAAGCCAAAGGCCCAGTGTCGCGCCGATCAGCCCGCCATGGAAGGACATGCCGCCCTGCCAGATCGCGAAGATGTCCTGCGGGCGTTCGAGATAGCGCGCGAGATCGTAGAACAGCACGAAGCCGATCCGCCCGCCGAGCACGACGCCGAAGGCGACGAAGAGCAGCATGTCGTCGAGCTCGACGGCTTGAGGCCGTGCCCGCCCGCCCCACAGACGATCGGCGGCGACGAGCTTGCGCGCATACCACCAGCCGCCGAGAAGCCCGACGACATAGGCGAGCCCATACCATTTGATCGCCAAGGGCCCGAGCTGCACCGCGACGGGGTCGATCATCGGGAAGGGAATGGCGAATACGGGCATGGCAAGGTCCGGTGGCGGGCGCGGCGAGATGGCCGCGCGCCCGCTCAATGGTCAAGGAAAAAGGCTGGCGCGTGGCGCCCTCGCTCAGAGCTTGACGATCAGCTTGCCGAAGTTTTTGCCCTCCAGCAGGCCGATGAAGGCCTCGGGCGCGTTCTCAAGCCCGGAGACGATATCTTCCTTGTATTTGACTGTGCCCTCCGAGATCCAGCCCGCCATCTCCTCGCGGAAGGTCGGCGCCTGGGCGGCAGCGAATTCGCGCTGGATGAAGCCGCGGATCGTCAGGCTCTTCGACAGCACCTGCCGCATCATGCCCGGCAGCCGGTCCGGCCCCGGGGCCTCGCCGCTGGCATTGTAATGCGCGACAAGGCCGCAGACCGGAATGCGCGCGAAGGTGTTGAGCAGCGGGAAGACCGCATCCCAGACATGCCCACCGACATTCTCGAAATAGACGTCGATGCCATCCGGGCAGGCGGCGGCAAGCTTCGCGGCCATATCGGGATCGCGATGGTCGATCACCGCGTCAAAGCCGAAGGTATCGCGCACGAAGGCGCATTTCTCGGGCCCGCCGGCAATGCCGACCGCCCGCGCACCCTTGAGCCGGGCGATCTGCCCGACGGCCGAGCCGACCGGACCGCTCGCTGCTGCGACCACGACTGTCTCGCCGGGCTTCGGCTGGCCGATGGTGAGCAGGCCGGCATAGGCGGTGAAACCGGGCATGCCGAGCACGCCGAGCGCCGTCGTCAGCGGTGCGCTCTTCGGATCGAGCTTGCGCAATTGCGCGGCATTCGCGACCGCATAGGACTGCCAGCCCGAATGGGAGAGGACGATATCGCCCGGCTTGAAGGCGGGATCGCGGCTCTCGATCACCTCGCCGACGGTCCCGCCTTCCATCGGCTGTCCGATTTCGGTCGCCGCGGCATAGGATTTCGCCGCGCTCATCCGGCCCCGCATATAGGGGTCCAGCGAGAGATAGAGGGTCTTGAGGAGCACCTGCCCCTCAGCGGGCGCCGGGATGGCGGCATGCTCCAATCGGAAATTCTGCGGGCTCGGGCGCCCCTCGGGGCGGGAAGCGAGAACGATGCGAACGTTGTCGGACTGGGACATGGGTTTCGATCCTCGGTGATATCGGGCGCTTGCGCTTGCCTCTCATATTGGCGTGGTCCTGCGCGGGTTGCAGTCCCCTCGCCCTGCATTCGAGGCCGGCACCGGCGCGCCGATGGCATGGCGGAACGCCTGTCCGGCCCAGTCAGCGCTGATCGCGACGCTCGCGCAGCCGATCGAACGCCGCGGGCTTCGAGCGCGCGCGCCATCCGGCGATGACCGCGTCGGCATTGGCGTCGCGATCCTGCATCGCATCGACCTCGAGATCGTAGACGCAGTAGGAATGAATGCGGTGGAAATCGCGCCGCGCATCGCCGATCGGCCTGTCGCCACGCGCGCGCTCGCGCCTCTCGAGTTCTTCCAGCGCGCAATGCACGCCGACGAAGAACACGTCCTGCCCGGCGAGCGTATCGGCCAGGCGCATCAGCCAGGCCTCGCTTTCCATGATGTGCTCGACGATGAGATCGTTCCCGGCCTCGACATAGGCGAGCAGCGAGCCCTCGAAGCCGAGGAAGAACCCCTCGCGTACGGCCCGCCAGTCGAATTCACCGCTCTTGATCCGGGCAGTCGGGAGCACCCCGGAATCGCGGAGATGATCGATCGAGATATGCCAGAACGGCGTGTCGATCCGCGCCTGAATGGCGCGCGCCAGCGATGACTTGCCGCTGCTCGACGCCCCATTGAGCAGGATGATGCGGCCGGGCCTGGCGAGAATCACTCCTCCCGCTCCGGCGAGTTGGAGCCTTCGAGCGTCGCCAGAAGCTCCTTCAGAAGTTCCGCCAAGGCCTCTCGCCTGGCCGGCTCGAGGCTTGCTAGGAACTGGGCTTCGTTGGCCATGTCGGCGCGCAGCGCCACCTCGGCACGCTGGAAGCCCGGTTCGGTCAGGACGACGAGGAGGCTGCGTCCGTCCTCAGCCGATTTCTCGCGACGAATCAGCCCGGCTTTCTCCAGCCGCCCCAGCCGATGCGTCAGACCACCGGAGGTGATCATCAGCGAGCGATAGAGCACCGTCGGCGAAAGCCGATAGGGCGGCCCGCTGCGGCGCAAGGTGCTGATGACGTCGAACTCGCCGCGATCGAGCCCGAATGCCGCGAACGTTTCCTCGATGCTCGGACGCACGAGATTGGACAGCCGGTAGGCTCGCCCGAGGATCGCGGTCGGTGTCGTATCGAGATCCGGCAGCTCGCGGGCCCATTGCGCCCTGACCCTCTCGACATGGTCCATCTTGTTCATCGCCTGCCCCACGCTTGCACTCCCCTCTGCCCCAGGGCGGCGCCCGCGCCAAGAGATATCTTGACAAGAAGATATATCGCCACAATTATCTTAGTGCGAAGACAGTTTGGAGGAGATCGTTATGACGGCAGCGATCGACAGCGACATCCTGAGCAGCGGCATGAGCCGGACGGCCAAATTCGAGGGCGGCGACCATGGCTCGCAGGTCTCGTTCTTCCTGGTCGACAACGAGCCGGGACAGGGGCCGGACCTGCATGTTCACCCCTATTCGGAAACCTGGGTCATCCGATCGGGGGAAGCGGAGTTCACGGTCGGCCAGGACAAATTGCGGGCCGGCGCCGGGGCGATCCTGGTCGGGCCCGCGGGAATTCCCCACAAATTCGTCAATATCGGCCGGGAGCGCCTGGAGCTCATCTGCATCCACGCCAACTCGACCATCGTTCAGGATTGGGTCGCGGAAGAAGCCGCAGCCTGAGCGCCGGGCGATCGCACCGATTCGCCTGGATCGGTTTTCATCGGCGCTGCACCGCCTCCGGGGCTCGATGCACGATCGCGTCGGCGGACAAAGGCAGGGCGACGCATCGCCCTGTCATCATCAGCGAAGTATCACAGCGACTTCGCTGCAGCCCGGCTCGGGCGTTTCGTGGCCGCCTTGCCGACCGGGGCCGCCGCCTTGGCAGCAGTCTCCTCGGCATCTCTGGCAAGGCGCTGTGCGCGCAGCTTTTCGGTCTTCAGGCGAGACGCGCTGGCCTGATCCTCGACAGCCTGCCAGGCTTCGAGGGAATCCTTCCGGCGCTGCTCGGTCGTCTCGAAAGCCGCCTGCGCCCGGGCCTTGATCTCATCCAGCTTCATATTGCGGCTCGACATGCCAAACTCCTACTCGGTTGGCGCAGTTCGGCCGTCAACGCTCAGACGGCTGCAGGACGCGGGGCTCCGGCGCCAGGACCACCAACTCCGGGACGACCCTTGCCGAGAGGCAGCTTGCGCTTCGGCGCCGGCAGAAGACCCTCGCGCTGCGCCTGCTTGCGGGCAGCCTTCTTGGCGCGGCGAACGGCCTCGCCCTTTTCGCGCGCGCGGCGCTCGGACGGCTTCTCGTACTCGCGACGCTGCTTCATCTCGCGGAAAACGCCTTCGCGCTGCAGCTTCTTCTTCAGGACGCGGAGCGCCTGCTCGACATTGTTGTCCCGAACGAGAACTTGCATGGTCATCCTTTCAAGAAAGCACAAAGGGCCGGGCTTGTTGGTCCCGACCCTTCACTTAGCCGTTGGTGCGAAACGTCAACTCGGGGCGTCGGAAAATCCGCGACCACCTCAAAGCGTCGTTCCGCTCCGGAAGGCTTACTCAGCCCGCAGGTTGTCGGCCGAGCTCTTGCCCGAACGCTTGTCCTGGACGATCTCGTAGGAGATCTTCTGGCCGTCGCGCAGATCGCGCAGACCGGCGCGCTCGACAGCGCTGATATGGACGAAAACGTCCTGGCCGCCGTCGTCAGGCTGAATGAAACCGAAACCCTTGGTGGCGTTGAACCACTTAACCGAACCAGAAGCCATATGAGCCTCCCGCAAACATGTTTATCCAAGCCCCATGGAAAACATGCGGCAGCGAATTCGATCAAAGGAAGAAAATCATCAGCGTGTCGCGCTCGAAAGCAGCGAATGGCCAAGTCATCGGGCCTAAATCGAGATTAAGAAATACGCGATCGCTGCCCCGATGTCAAACCGAGAACGGCGTGACGATGTCCAGACCCACAGAGATAAGCGGCATCGCAGACGAAAAACAACGATAAAAGCCGATCGCCGCAATTTTCAGGACATTGGCGTCGTCGCCAGCTACCCAGCAGCCCACAGGCTGGAAATGACAGCTCTCCTGACATGACGAAGCCGCTCCGGCATCCTACATGGAGCCCGGAAACGGAGCCTGAGAGTACGAAAGCGCATGAGTCGCGAACGCCAGGACGATCTGCCCCAGGACGAGTTCGTGGACGAGGAGGACACCCTCCCCGGAGCCGAACCTGCGCTCGCCCTCGCGGAAGCCGCGCCCGGCGCGCTCAAGGCTGGCATCGAGGTCATCCAGCAATTCGCGAAACACCTGCCGAACAGGCCCGGCGTCTACCGGATGTTCGATCGCGCCGGCGAGGTGCTCTATGTTGGCAAGGCCAAGAGCCTGAAGAACCGCGTGACCTCATACGCCCGCGGCATGGCGCATACCAACGCCGTCGCCCGGATGATCGCCGAGACGGCGAACATGGAGTTCGTCACCACCGGCACCGAGACCGAGGCGCTGCTGCTCGAGTCGAACCTGATCAAGCAGCTCCGGCCGCGCTACAACGTGTTGCTGCGCGACGACAAGAGCTTTCCCTATATCCTGCTGACGGCCGACCACGACGCCCCTGCGATTCTCAAGCACCGCGGATCGCGCCAGCGCAAGGGCGATTATTTCGGCCCCTTCGCCTCGGTCTGGGCGGTGACGCGCACCATCGACGCGCTGCAGAAGGCCTTCCTGATCCGCACCTGTTCGGATTCCTTCTACGAGAATCGCACGCGCCCCTGCCTGCTCTTCCAGATCAAGCGTTGTGCCGGACCCTGCACGGGCGAGGTCTCGATCCCCGAATATCAGGCGCTCGCCGGCCAGGCCCGTGACTTCCTCTCCGGCCGCTCCTCTGCGGTGAAGCAGCTCCTCTCCGCGCGGATGCAGGTCGCCGCCGAGGAGCTCGAATTCGAGAAGGCGGCGCGTTATCGCGACCGCCTCGCCGCGCTCTCGGCCGTACAGGCCGGGCAGGACATCAACACGCAAGGGGTCGAGGAGGCCGACGTCTTTGCCATCGACGAGCAGGCCGGGCAGTTCTGCGTCGAGATATTCTTCTTCCGCAATCACCAGAACTGGGGAAACCGCGCCCTCTTCCCGCGCGCCGACCGCTCCCTGACTCCGGCCGAGGTGCTGGCTTCCGTCGTCGCCCAGTTCTACGACGACAAGCCGCCGCCGCGCCTCGTCCTGCTCTCGCACCCGGTCGAGGAGATCGAATTGATCGGCCAGGCGCTCTCGGCCCGCGCCGGCCGCAGGGTCGAGGTCGCCCATCCCAAGCGCGGCGAGCGCGCCGACCTGATGGCGCACGCCGTCAAGAACGCTCGCGAGGCGCTCTCCCGCAAGCTTGCCGACAATGCCGGCCAGAGCGCATTGCTCGCCGCGCTCGGCGCCGCCTTCGGCATGGAGACGGCTCCGCGCCGGGTCGAGGTCTACGACAACTCGCACATCATGGGTACAAACGCCGTCGGTGGCATGATCGTCGCGGGGTCGGACGGCTTCGTGAAGAACCAGTACCGCACCTTCAACATTTCGACCGACACGATCGCCGGCGACGATTTCGGCATGATGCGCGAGGTACTCACGCGACGATTCGCAAAGCTGGCGAGGGAAGAAGGCATCGTCCTCGGCCCTCAACCTGAGGAGGCAGCGGACGCAGCCATCTCGCAGGAGACTCCCGCGGGCGACGCCGCCGCGACGATCACCCCCGCAGGGATGTCCGACGGCGCTCCCCGGAATCAGGCCCCGCCGAAGAAGGCTCGCAAGCCGGCGAAGCCCCGCAGGGACGAGGACGGTTTTCCCTCCCGTCCAGATCTCGTCATCGTCGACGGCGGCAAGGGCCAGTTCAGCGCCGCGCTCAAGATCATGAAAGAGCTCGGCGCGGCCGATATTCCGCTGGTCGCCATCGCCAAGGGGGAAGATCGCAACGCCATGCGAGAAACCTTCCACATGGAAGGCCGAGAGCCGTTCAAGCTGCAGCCGCGCGATCCCGCCCTCTATTTCATCCAGCGACTGCGCGACGAGGCGCATCGCTTCGCCATCGGCACCCACCGCGCCAAGCGCAAGCGCGAGACCATGACGAATCCGCTCGACGAGATCCCCGGCATCGGCCCCTCGCGCAAGCGGGCGCTGCTGCTGCATTTCGGCACGGTTAAGGCGATCCAGCGCGCCAAGCTCGACGATCTCATGCGCACGCCGGGCGTCAATGCCGCGACCGCCAAGGCCGTGCATGATTTCTTTCACGATGCGTAGAGCATTGCGCGAGAAAACCGGATCCGGCTTTTCGCGGGAGCAATGCCCGATAATTTCGAGAGCGGGGCCGTTTTTTGCCTTCCGCAATCGGGGTTCCCAGCTGACGGGGTCGCGAAGTTCTGCCACATTCACGCTGTTGCGTGTTGACGCTACTGCTGCCGCCTTGCTTTGGTGCTTCCCGTGACGATTCTTCCAGACGCCATCAGGCGGCGCGGCCCCTGGTCGCTGCCCAACCTCCTCACCTACGGGCGGATCCTGGCGATCCCGGCCCTGGTGGCGATCCTGTTCTGGCCGCGCGACGACTGGATGCGCTGGCTTGCGCTGGGAATCTACACGCTGGCAGCCATCACCGATTATCTCGACGGCTACATCGCCCGCGCCTGGAGCCAGCAATCGGCCATCGGCCGCATGCTCGATCCGATCGCCGACAAGCTGCTCGTCGCTGCCCTGCTGCTGATGCTGGTCTACACCGGCCAGATCGAGGGCTGGACGCTCTGGGCCGCGATCGTGATCCTCTGCCGCGAGATCCTGGTCTCCGGCCTGCGCGAGTTCCTGGCCGACCTTAAGGTCAGCGTTCCCGTCAGCAAGGTCGCCAAATGGAAGACGACGGCGCAGCTTTTTGCGCTCGGCTTCCTCGTCGTCGGACCGGCCGGCGACAAGGTGCTGCCCGGCAACACCACGATCGGCATCGTCCTGCTCTGGGCCGCGGCAGGCCTGACGATTTATACCGGCTGGGACTATTTCAACGCCGGCATCCGCCATCTCGTCGCGGAAGACGAGCGCACGCCATGAGCACCGCGGCCGTCACGTCAGCGGCGGGCACGCGCCCGGTCCGCATCGTCTATTTCGCCTGGGTGCGCGAGCGCGTCGGCCTGCCCGAGGAAACGCTCGACATTCCCGCCGACCTCGCCACCATTGCCGATCTCGTGCGCTGGCTGAAGGCGCGCGGCGAGGGCTACGAGGCCGCCTTCGCCAACGAGGCCGTGGTGCGTGCCGCGCTCGACCATGTCCATGCCAAGCCTCAGGCGCAGCTGGGCCAGGTTCGCGAGATCGCCTTCTTCCCGCCTATGACCGGCGGCTGAGGCCGTGACCGCGCCCCTGATCCGCATTCAGCGGGAGGATTTCTCGCTTCAGGACGAGAGCGATGCCCTCTCGGCCGGCCGCGCCGATATCGGCGCCGTCGTATCCTTCACCGGGTTGTGCCGCGACGAGGCCGGGACTCTTGCCGCGCTCGAGCTCGAGCATTATCCCGGCATGGCCGAGGCCGAGATCGCGCGCGCCGCTACAGAGGCCGCCACTCGCTGGCCGCTGATGGGCCTCGTCGCGATCCACCGTTACGGGCTGGTCAAGCCGGGCGAGCAGATCGTGCTGGTAATGGCGGCTTCCGCGCACCGCCGTGCAGCCTTCGAGGCCGCCGATTTCATGATGGACTATCTCAAGACGCGCGCGCCGTTCTGGAAGCGCGAGCACCGCGCCGACGGTACGCTTGGCGGCTGGGTCGAGGCGAAGGCGGATGACGACGATGCGGCGAAACGCTGGGACCTGGCCACCTGACGGCGCGATGGGCGCGGCACTCGGCGCCTGCCTCGCTATGCTCCCGGCGCTGGCCCTCGCAGCCGCGCCGGAGCCGAAGACCTTCCGCGACTGGATGGCCGGCTGCGACAACACCAGGACCTGCGCTGCCCTTTCGCTGCCGTCGGAGGGAGCCGATCCGATCACCTATCTGCGCTTGGAGCGCGCAGCCGGTCCCCAGGGAACGGCCAGCCTCGTGCTCAAGTTCCGCGGCGACTGGAAGACCCCGCCCCGCACGGTCCAGCTCAGGCTCGACGGCGCCGCGTTCCCAGCAGGCGGCAAGGCCCTTCCCGTCACAGTCGATGCCGATCTGGCCACGCTGACTTTCGCGGCCGCGGACATGGCGGCACTGATCGAAGCCGCGCGCAAGGCCACGAAACTGACCGTCACTGCCCCCGGTCTGACGGGGAGCGTCTCGCTCGCCGGCTCGGTTGCGGCAATGCTCTGGATCGACGAGCAGCAGGGAAGGCTCGCAACCACCACGGCGCTCATCCGCAAAGGCGAGAATGCCGCCGTACCACCCGCTCCGCCGCTTCCCATGATAGCGGCCGTTCCGGCGCCGCCGATGCTCGACATGAAGACGGGCAAGCAGCAGGCCGCAGGCCTGCGCGCCGAGCTGAAGAAGAAGGACCCGGATTCCTGCGAGGACGATGCCGCCCTGATGGAACAGGATGAGGCCTGGGCGCTCGGGAACAAGCGGATATTGGTTGCCCTCGCCTGCTCGCGCGGCGCTTACAACGTCTCGTCCTCGTTCTTCCTCATGCCCGAGAACGAACCCTCCAAGGCGACGCCGCTGAGCTTCGCCGGCGGTGGCAACGATTTGACCAATGCGAGCTTCGATCCGCGGACCGGCCACCTCGCATTCTTCGCCAAGGGCCGGGGCATCGGCGATTGCGGCGCGACTGGCGGCTATGCCTGGACCGGCAACGCCTTCGTCCAGACCGAGCTCAGCCTGATGGGCGAATGCCGCGGCATCGCGTCCGAGGACTGGATCACGCTCTATCGCAGCAGGGGGAAATAGAGCGCGTCATTCCCGGGCGGAGTAAAGCTGCGACCCGAGAATCTCGTTCAGAACCACCCTTGTTATTCCGGGGCTTCGCGTAGGCGAAGAACCCGGCGCCTTAAGCGCACGACCCTTTCGTCATGGTCGGGCTTGTCCCGACCATCCACATCTTCATCGATGCAGTGCGGTGTTCAAGACGTGGATGCCCGCCACAGGGGCGAGCATCACGAACTGGAGTAGCGCTGTGTTCATGGCTTCCGGGTTCGCCCCTGAGGCGCGCCCCGGAATGACAACGAGGGACGGGGTTAGCGAGCGATCACGCCGCCTTCGGCTGCGAGCGCACCGCCGCCGAGTAATCCTCCATCACCACCTTGCCCATATTGCCGGTGATGAAGTTGTACGGGCCGATCTCGGAGACCAGCGTCACCTCGGCGGCCGAGCCGGTGATGAAGCACTCGTTGAAGCTCTCCAGTTCCTCCGGCCGGATGCGGCGCTCGACCACCTCGAAGCCGCGCTCCCGGCACAGGTCGATCACCGACTGGCGTGTGATGCCGTTCAGGAAGCGGTCGGCCAGCGGCGTGTGGATCACACCGTCCTTGATGAAGAAGATGTTGGCGCCGGTGCATTCGGCGACATTGCCTTCCCAATCGAGCATCATCGCGTCGGCATAGCCGGCGCGCTCCGCCTTATGCTTGGAGAGCGAGCAGATCATGTAGAGGCCCGCCGCCTTGGCATGAACAGGCGCGCAGGCCGGATCGGGCCGGCGGTAATCCGCGACGTCGAGGCGGATGCCCTTCAGCTTCGCCGCCATGTCGAACATGCTCGGCCATTCCCACACGGCGATCGCGGTGTGGATCGTGTTGTTCATGCCGGACACCGCCATCATCTCCGAGCCGCGCCAGGCGACCGGGCGCAGATAGGCGTCCTTCAGGCCGTTTTCCTTCAGGCAGAGATACTTGGCCTCGTCGAGCTCGGCGACCGAATAGGGGATCGTGAAATCCATGATCTCGGCCGACTTGTGGAAGCGCTGCGAATGTTCGGTGCTCTTGTAGATCACGCCGCCATAGGAACGCTCGCCCTCGAAGATGCAGGAGCCGTAATGCAGGCCATGAGTCAGTACGTGAATCCGGGCGTCCTTCCACGGCACAAGCTTGCCGTCGAACCAGATGACGCCATCGCGCTGGTCGAAAGGAATGACTGACATGGACTTGTCTCCGAGGGTGCTTGCTACCGAAACTCGGACACAGCCGTTTTCGGAACGCAAGCGAGAGTCTAAAGCTGCGCTGCAGCGAGACGTTTTGAAATAATCGTTCGCTCAGCGCCCTTGACCGGTAATCTTGCGTCTGAGATATGTCAATAAGGCTGACCCAAATTTTTGGAAAGCGCGTTTTGGCTCCACCCCCTTCCGACGCCGACGACCTGCCGCTCAGGACCTCCTCGGAGGCTGTGCCGCATGACCTGATCGAGCTGCTGTTCTTCGCCTATCGCGACTTCGTTGGCGACCCTGACCGTATCCTCGCCGATTACGGCTTCGGCCGCGCCCATCACCGGGTCCTGCACTTCGTCCAGCGCCGGCCGGGCCTGACCATCGCCGAGCTGCTCGACATCCTCCAGATCACCAAGCAGAGCCTGAATCGCGTCCTCAAGGAGCTGGTCGAGAAGGGCTATATCGAGCAGCGCACCGGCCGGCAGGACAAGCGCCAGCGCCATCTCCACACCACGCCTTCGGGCCAGGACCTGGCGCTGCGCCTCGTCCGCCTCCAGGCGAAGCGCATCAACCGCGCGTTGGAGGGTGCGGCGCCTGAAACCGCAGCCATCGCCGCCCGCTATCTGGCCGCGCTGATCGACCCCGGCGAGCGGCCGAAGGTGGAGCGCCTTCTCGACAAGCCCTAGAGCATCGGCCCGAAAAATGGCACGCGGTTTTCGCAGAAAGCCGATGCGCAATCGAAGCGCTAGAGTATCGGGCTGAATACGATATTCAGTCGGATACTCTAGGCTCTCTTAGCGACGACCGGCTCGCTGCGTTATGCTATGGGAGCCCTGCACCGCGGCGCGCCGGCTTCGAGACCGGCGCAGGAGAAAGGCGCGAGATGATCGCAACCGAGACCCTGGCGAAGCCGGCCCGCAAGCCCCTGCCCGACGAAGCCCCGCATGTCCTCGTCGTCGACGACGACCGGCGCCTGCGCGAATTGCTCGGGCGTTTCCTCAGCGACAACGGCTATCGCGTGACGACGGCGGCCAATGCGGCCGAGGCCGATACGCGGCTCGGCAATCTCGTCTTCGACGCGATCGTGCTCGACGTGATGATGCCCGGCGAGAACGGCTTCGACTTCGCCCGCCGCTTCCGCGGCGGCTCGGCCGTGCCGATCCTGATGCTGACTGCCCGCGCCGACGGCAAGGACCGCATCAACGGTCTCGAGATCGGCGTCGACGACTATCTCTCAAAGCCGTTCGAGCCGCGCGAATTGCTGCTGCGACTCGGCAATATCCTGAAGCGCACGCTCGTCGTCGAATCCGCCCAATCCGGCACGCGACCCGATTTCGTCCGCTTCGGCCCCTTCATCTACGGTCTCGCGCGCGGCGAACTGCGCAAGGGCGAGGAGACCATCCGCCTGACCGAGCGCGAGCGCGAGATCCTGACCGCGCTGGCCGAGCGCGCCGGCGAAGTCGTGCCACGCGAGGAACTGGCCGCACAGGGCTCGGCCGCCAACGACCGCACCGTCGATGTCCAGATGAACCGTTTGCGCCGCAAGGTCGAGCGCGACCAGACCGACCCGCTCTACCTCCAGACCGTGCGCGGCGTCGGCTACAGGCTGGTGACGGACCGGACGTGACACCGCTGCAACCCGGCAGGAAAGGCCCATCCGCGCTGCGCGCTGCGGCGCGCGCGATGGCGCGTATCCCCGGCGGGTTGGAGCAGGCGGTCGACACCCTCGGCAAGACGCTGCGGCCGGCGCTCAAGCGTCTCGGCCGGCCCTTGCAGGTCGTCGCGCGCTATATGCCCAAGGGGCTCTATCCGCGCGCGCTGGTCATCGTCATCGCACCGGTCGTGCTGCTGCAATCGGTCATCGCCTATGTCTTCATGGAACGGCACTGGCAGACGGTGACGCAGCGCCTGTCATCGGCCGTCTCCGCCGACATCGCCATGCTGATCGACGTCTACGAGAGCTATCCGCAGGATGCCGACACCACGACGCTGTCGCGCATAGCGGCCGAGCGGCTCGGCATGGATCTCGACATCATCGCCGATTCCGACCTGCCGGCGCCGGGTCCGCGCCCATTCTTCTCGCTGCTCGACAACGCGCTCTCGACGGAGCTTTCCCAGCAGGTCGCCCGCCCGTTCTGGCTGGACACCGTCGGCCGTTCCAGCCTGATCGAGATCCGCATCAAGCTGGGCAAGGACGTCATGCGCATCCTGACGCGGCGCAACGCGGCCTATGCCTCGAACAGCCATATCTTCCTGCTCTGGATGATCGGGACGTCGCTGATCCTGCTGACCATCGCGGTGCTGTTCCTGCGCAACCAGATCCGCCCGATCCTGAAGCTCGCCGATGCGGCGGAGGCCTTCGGCAAGGGGCGCGACGCCGATTTCCGGCCGCGAGGCGCCCGCGAGGTCCGCCGCGCCGGCAACGCCTTCATCGAGATGAAGCGGCGCGTCGAACGCTCGATCGGCGAGCGCACGACGATGCTCAACGGCGTCAGCCACGATCTGCGCACCATCCTCACCCGCTTCAAGCTCTCGCTCGCCCTGATGGAGCGGTCCTCGGAAATCGAGGCGCTGGAGAAGGATGTCGACGAGATGAGCCGCATGCTCGAGGATTATCTCGCCTTCGCCCGTGGCGATGCCGGCGAGACCGCCGTCGAGGCCGATATCCGCGCGCTGCTCGAGGAGCTGAAATCCGATGCCGAACGGCAGGGCCACCAGACCGAGCTGACGGTGGTCGGCGATCCGCTGGTGGTGATCCGCCAGGACGCCTTCCGCCGCCTGCTGACCAATCTGGTCTCCAACGCCGCCCGCTACGGCGACCGCATCGCGATCCGCGCGACCCATGATGCGCGCTACCTGATCGTGATGATCGACGATGACGGCCCCGGCATCCCGCCGGACCAGCGCGAGGAGGTCTTCCGCCCATTCTTCCGCCTCGACGAGGCCCGCAATGTCGACGGTGGCGGCACCGGTCTGGGCCTCGCCATCGCCCGCGACATCGCCCGCGCTCATGGCGGCGACATCATGCTCGCCGACTCGCCGCTGGGCGGCCTGCGCGCGACCGTCCGATTGCCGGTCTAAGTCCTGATCGGCGCGAGCGCCGGCAAGCGCGCCACCGCATGGTCGATGAAGGCCCGGACGCGTGGCGCCGGCTGACGGCCGCCGGGCATCACGAGCTGCACCGGCAGCGGCGGCGGCTCGTAGTCCGGCAGCAGGCGCACCAGCGTGCCGGCTGCCAGATCCTCCGCCGCCTGATAGGACAGCACCCTTGCCAGCCCCCTCCCGGCCCGCGCGGCGATCAGCACCGATTCCACCTCGTTGACGATCAGCCGCGGCGTCGGCACGACGGTGCTGCCAGATCGCGGTCCGCCGAAGCGCCAGGTCAGGGTCTGGTTGGCCGCGACGCTCGCGATCGTCTCATGCGCCGCGATATCGGCCGGCCGCCGCAAGGGCGGGCAGGTCGCGAGATAGGACGGGGCGGCGACGAGGATGCGCCGGACCTCCCCGACCTTGCGCATCAAGAGTCCGGAATTCGGCAAGGGCCCGATCCGGACGGCGAGCTGTAGATCCTCCTCGATCAGGTCCAGATTGCGGTCTGCCAGCACGAGCTCGACCTGCACCTGCGGATAGCGATCGAGGAACTCGCTCACCAGCGGCGTGACGTGCCGCCGGCCGAAGGAGAGCGGCGCGGTGATGCGCAGGAGGCCGCTGACTGGCTCGGCCGCCGCGACGCCCAGTGCGACCTCGTAGTCGGCGAGCAAGCGCCGGGCCGTGGCGGCAAGCGCCCGGCCCGCATCGTTCGGCGTCAGGCGTCGCGTCGTCCGCGCGATCAGTCGCGTCCCGACGCGCTCCTCCAGCCCGGCGAGCGCACGCGTCACCGCCGGGCGAGACTTGCGCAGCCGCCGTGCCGCACCGGCAAGGCTGCCGGCATCGACGATCGCGACGAAGATCGCCAATTCATCGATCCGGTCCATCGCATCGTTCCGCAAATTGAAATTCTGAGTTCGACGGATACCAGATTTCGCTCGCTCAATGAAACGGTCACGATCCCGGTCAGAAACAGGAGGCTCGCCATGCCATCGCCAGAGATCATCCTCCACGGGACGCCACTGTCGGGCCACGCACATCGCGTCGAATTGCTGCTGCTCGCGCTCGACCTGCCCTATCGCAACGAGCCGGCCCCGGCGGATGTCCGACAGAGCCCGGCCTTTCGCACGCTCAACCCGCTCGGCCAGATTCCCGTACTGCAGGATGGCGACCTGACTTTCGCCGACAGCAACGCGATCATGGTCTATCTGGTGCGGCGCTATGCCCCCGACAGCGCTTGGCTGCCGCGCGACCCCGTCGGGGCGGCCCAGGTCCAGCGCTGGCTCTCGATCGCAGCCGGCGAAGTCATGCACGGACCTTCGACCGCACGCCTGATCACCCAGTTCGGCCTGAACGACGACAAGGCTCGCGCCAAGCGCATCGCGGCCCGGCTCCTCGCCTTCATGGAAGAGCATCTGGCGGCGCGCGACTATCTCGCCGCGGCCCACCCGACGATCGCCGATCTCGCCTGCTACTCCTATGTCGCGCACGCCCCCGAAGGCGGCATCTCGCTGCGTCCTTATCCCGCCGTGCGGGATTGGCTCGCCCGCATCGAGGCCCTGCCGTTCTTCAAGCCGATCCCGCCTTCACCCCTGCCGCTGGAGCTCGACGACGATGCTGCCGCCTGACGGTCCCTTCCACACCGGCGAGTTGGCCGTACAAGCACTGGCCGGCGTCGCCTCGCGAGGCGCCGGCATCCGCGACTTCATGCCGGACCAGCACCGCATCTTCTTTGGCCAGCTCCCCTGGCTCTTCGCCGGTGCGCTTGACCGTGACGGCTGGCCGTTGGCGACGGTGCTGGCGGGAGCGCCGGGTTTCGCAGCAAGCCCGAGTCCGACCACGCTGTCGATCGCGGCACTGCCCGCCACAGACGATCCGGCCTTCGACGCCTTCCGGCCGGGCAGCCCCATCGGCCTGCTCGGGCTCGAATTCGAAACCCGCCGCCGCAACCGTGCCAACGGCCGGATCGTGGGCGTCGATGCGAACGGGTTTACGGTCGATATCGCGCAGAGCTTCGGCAATTGCGCGAAGTACATCCAGGTCCGCAATCGAATCGGGAACGGCCATGAGGCTGCCGAGGCGCCAGTCCACCTGCCCGGCCTCGATGCTGCCGCACGGGCCCTGATCGCCGGCGCCGACACCCTGTTCATCGCCAGCGCCGCCGCCCTGGAGGCCGAGACCGGCGGCGTCGACATCTCCCATCGCGGCGGCCGGCCGGGCTTCGTCCGCATCGATGGCGACACGCTCACCATTCCGGATTTCGCCGGCAACAACTACTTCAACACCTTCGGAAACCTGCTGCAGGAGCCGCGATCGGCGCTGCTATTCGTCGATTTCGAGACGGGTGAGCTGCTGCAATTGCAGGGCGAGGCGGAGATCGTCTGGCAGGGGCCGGAGCTTGCGGCGATCGATGGCGCGCAGCGCCTGTGGCGCTTTCATGTGAAGCGCGGCTGGCGCCGGAAGCACGCGCTGCCCTTGCGCTGGTCGGCACCGGAATTCGCGCCGACCACCCTGCAAACAGGGCTGTGGCCGGCTGCTGCCTAGAAGAGCCGGCCGCCGTCTGGCACAGCTTGCCCAGGCCCGATCAGGATGACCTCGCCCTCGGCATCGGGCATGCCAAGCGTCAGCACTTCCGACATGAACTTGCCGATCTGACGCGGCGGGAAATTCACCACCGCGAGAACCTGCCGGCCGGGAAGATCCTCCGGCCGGTAATGCTTGGTGATCTGCGCCGAGGATTTCTTGCGGCCGATCGTGCCGCCGAAATCGATCACCAGCTTGATCGAGGGCTTGCGCGCTTCCGGATAGGGCTCAGCCTCGACGATCGTGCCGACACGGATGTCGACCTTGAGGAAATCGTCGAAGCCGATCGGAGCAGTTGGGCCGGACGGCGCGCTCAAAACTCGGCCCAGCCGTTGTCGCGGGCCTCGGCATGGGGCTTGTGGGCTCCGGCAGCAGCGCTCTGGGCTCTGGCGCGCGGGACCGCAGGGCGAGGCGCCGAAGAGACGGCCGCCCGCATGGTCTGCGACATCGCCTTGAGCCTTGCGACGTCGCCACCGAGCTGGAAGCGCGCGACCAGCGCCGAGAGCCGGTCTGCCTCCTGTGACAGCGAATGCGCGGCAGCGGTCGATTGCTCGGCCATGGCGGCGTTCTGCTGCGTCGCCTGGTCCATCTCGCCGACAGCGGAATTGACCTCCTGGAGACCCGATGCCTGTTCCTGCGCGGCGCCGGCGATCTCCGCGACGAGCGTGGTGACACGGGTGATCTCGGAAGCCATGCGCTGCAGCGCGCCGCCGGTCTGGCCGACGAGCATGACGCCCTTCTCGACTTCGATGGTCGATGCGTCGATCAGGGTCTTGATCTCCTTGGCGGCGGAAGCCGAACGCTGGGCCAGCGCCCTGACCTCGGAAGCCACGACTGCAAAACCCTTGCCGGCGTCGCCGGCCCGCGCCGCCTCGACCGAGGCGTTAAGCGCGAGCAGGTTGGTCTGGAAGGCGATCTCGTCGATGACGCCGACGATCTGCGAGATTTCCTGAGCCGATTTCTCGATGCCGCCCATCGCCGTCACCGCATCGCGGACGATGCTGGTCGACTGCTCGGCCTCGGTCTTGACCTGTTCAGTCGCCTGGTTGGCGAGGCGCGCGCTCTCGGCGGTCTGGCGGACTGTCGCGGTGAGTTCATCCAGCGCCGTCGCGGTCTCCTCGACCGAGGAGGCCTGCTGCTCGGTACGGCTGGCGAGGTCGTCGGCCGCCTGGCTGATTTCGGTCGAACCGGCCTTCATGCTCTCGGTATTGGTCGCGATCTGGCGCATCGCGTCCTGCATCTTGGCGATGGCGCCGTTGAAATCGTCCTTGAGCTTCACGTATTCGGCGGTGAAGCCGTCCTCGATCCGGTAGGTCAGGTCGCCGTCCGAGAGATGCTCCAGGCCCTGGCCGAGCGCATGGACGACATCGGCCTGCACGCGGGCATGCTCGGCACGGTCGGCCTCGTTGCGGCGGCGCTCGCCATCGGCGGCGCTGCGGTGGCCCGCGGCCTCGTCCTCCATCCTGAGCTTGTCGGTCTCCATCGCCTCCTTGGCGAGGGCCGCATCGCGGAAGACGACGAGCGTGCGCGCCATCGCGCCGATCTCGTCGGGGCGCTCCTGATGCGCGATCGTGGTGTCGAGCTGGCCCGCGGCCAGACCTTCCATTGAACCGCGCAGCGAGTGCAGCATGCCCGAAGCGCGGCGGCTGAGAATGATCACAAGACCGAGCATGACGAGGCCGAGCGGCACCAGCACCTTGGCGACGCCGCCGACCATCCCCATGAAGGCCGCGTCGACGTCCTGGACATGCAGGCCGGAGCCGACCACCCACTGCCATTGCGGGATTCCGACGACGTAGGAGATCTTGAGAGAGGGCTCCTTGTCGCCGGCCTTGAGCCAGCCATAGTCGACGAAGCCCTCCGTCTTCGACTTCGCCAGCGCGATCATGTCCTGGACGAAGAACTTGCCGTCCGCGTCCTTGAGCGGCTTCATGTCCGTCGACTGGATCTTCTTGTTGGCGTGCAGGACGCTGATGCCGTCGTAGTTGATGAGGAAGTAGTAGTTTCCGCCATCGAAGCGGGCGCTGCCGAGGGCGTCCGTCGCCAGCTTCTTGGCGTCTTCTTCCTTGAGCTCGCCGGCCTGGACCCGCGCCAGGTAGCCTTTCACGGTCGTCGCGGCCGACTCGACGGCATTCTTCATCTCGGCCCGCTTGAGCGTGATCATCTCGTTGCGGGCGGCATTCAGCGTATAGCCGACTGCGCCGACGGCGATCAGCACGGCCAAGGCTGCGATCAGGCCGAAGGAACGGCTGATCGAGAGGGTCGCAAGCTTCCTGGTGAACGACATTCGCGTATCCTGCGCGGACGGGAGATTCCCCTCATTCGCGCAGGATTGGCTAAGACCCACTTAACGTTAGCGCAATTTCGCCCCATTTTGCGAGGCAGGGCGCAAAATCGATCGGCGCTCAGATCGCAGGCGCGTAATCCTCGTTCTCCTCGCCGCGCTCGGAAGCGCGTTCGCGCCGCCGCGCCTTGAGCGGCCGTCCCGAGCAGATCGCCCGCGCCAGCCCGCGAAACGGCGCCGTCAGCCGGTGGACGTCCTCGACGCGAGCCATGATCCGCCCGGCCGTCTTCAGCTCGCGGTCGAGCCGCGCCATCGTCTTCGACAGCCCCGGCTCGTCATCGTCGAGCCAGACTTCCGAGACGCGCGCCATCAACAGCACAGCGCCCTGCACCCGCAGGTGCCCAAGCGCGTCCTCCGTCGGAATACCGGCCGAGGCCAGCATGTAGCGCCAGGAATTGACCGCGCCGCGATTGAGCGCCGCCAGCGCCAGCGTATCGCGCCGGATGACCGGCGCGATCTTGCGCAAGCCCGCCTTGTAGGGCGCCATCGCGTCAAGGCGGCGCATCACGAGGTCGAACAACCGCTCCTTGACCGGCTCGCCGGCAAGATCGTCGGAGCTATCGGCGAGGACGGCATCGTCGACGAGGCGGGTCACACCGCCGAGCATCGCGAGCTTGGACGGGAACAGCCCGCGCAATTGCGAGAGCGTGAGCCCGGCCTCGGTCGCGATATCGGGCAGCTCGATCTGGTCCCAGGGCCGCTCTGCGGCGAGCTTCATCAGCGCGTCGATGGCGCGCTTGCGCGGATCGACCGGATTGGCCGCTGGCGCGGACGGCGCCTCGGGCGGCGTGGAAACGGGTTTGCGGGCCATGGGGCAGCTCCTCTCGCTTCGCAATGAGAGGGAGGTTAGGCCGCTATCGTGGCATACGAAAGGCTGTTCAGCCCGAAAGCTCGCCGGCGCGACGTTTGGCAGCAGCCACCGCCTTGCGCATCAATGGCTTCATGCCGTCCTCGGCCATCAGCACCTCGAGCGCGGCGGCCGTCGTGCCACCGGGCGAGGTCACGTTCTGGCGCAGCGTGCCGGGCGGCAGCGGCGACTGGAACAGCATTTCGCCGGCCCCTTCGACCGTCGCTCGCGCCAGGCGCTCCGCGACATCGGCCGGCAGGCCGGCTTCCTTGCCCGCAGCCGCCAGGCATTCGACGAGATGGAAGACATAGGCCGGACCCGAGCCCGATACCGCCGTCACCGCATCGATGAGCCCTTCGTCTTCGAGCCATTCGACCTTGCCGATGCTGCCGAGCAAGGCATCGGCGGTGGCGCGCTGCGCCGCGCTCACGCCCTTGCCGGGCGCAGCCGCAGTGGCACCGCGCTGCACGGCGGCCGGCAGGTTCGGCATGGCGCGGATCACCGCATTCGCGTTCGGCAGGCGGGCCGCGAGGTCGCCCAGCGTCTTGCCGGCGAGGATTGAGATCAGCAGCGTCCTGGGATGGATGAAAGCCTGCACGGCGGGCGCCGCCGTATCGAGCATCTGCGGCTTGGTCGCGAGCACGACGACATCGGCGGCGGGGATTTCCCTGGCGGAAGGATTGAGCCGCATGCCCTTCTCGTTGGCCAGCGCAACCATCTCGTCCGACGGCTTGGGATCGATCAGGCTGACGCCCTTCGGATCGATGCCGATGCGCAGCCAGCCTTCCAGCATCGCTCCGCCCATCTTGCCCGCGCCGATGAGGACGAGCGATTGCGGCAGGGAAGCGGTCATGGCGGTTCTCGCGCTTGGAAAAGGGGCGTCGCGCCCAGGCTGGCGCCCGGTCCTCAGGACCAGAGCCTGCAAGCGCAGGCCGGGTCAAGCCCGGGCCAGCGACGGAGCGAGGCCTCAGGCCTCGCCCACCGTCTCGAGGATCGCGCCCTCCATGCCTTCCTTGGCGGTCTTGCCGGCCCAGACGACGAACTGGAAGGCCTGGTAGTAGCGCTCGCAGGCCTCGACAGCGGCCTTGACCAGAGCGATCGCCTGCTCCTCGGTCGGCTCGGCACCGCCCGAGAGCAAAAGGGCATGGCGGTACATCACCACGCTCTCGCTGCTCCAGAGATCGAAATGGCCGAGCCAGAGCTGCTCGTTGACGAGGCTCACGAGTTGCAGCACCTCGCCGCGCCGCCGGTCCGGCACCTTCAGGTCGAAGGCACAGGCGATATGCAGTGCCTCCACCTCGGCGAGCCAGGTGATCGCGACATGGTATTCAGACCAGCCGCCGGTCACGGAGACCGAAAGCTCGTCCTCGCTGTCGCGATCGAAGGACCAGTCGTTGAGTGCAGCGAGGCGTTCGAACAGGTCGAGCGGGTTGGAAGGCCGATCCAGCTCCGCATCCATATCGAGGTCCATCATGCCCTAGGGTCCACCTTCCGGATGCTGGCGCATCCGGCGCGTTCGAGAAGAGGAACACGGCGACTGGAAAGCCAAGGAACGCAACACACCTCAGAAGCCCCTCTGAAGGAGAGGCTCCCATCCGGCGCGGCAGGACGAATCCGCCCGACGAATCAATTCTTTCCACCGACGATAGCGCAGGCGCTGTGACGCTCCCAACACGGCGCCAAGCTCCGCGGATTCGGCCGGTGGGCTCAATCCCCCCGGAGGGCTGTCCACAGCACATGGCTGTGGACATAACCTGAGGGCATCCGGGGGATGCTTTCAGAACGCCTTTCGAACACCGCATTCAGCGCAGCTCACGCGGCTCCCAGGATGCGGGCTCGGATCAGAGGCATACCCGGCAGGCGCTCAGGCCTTGCCGAGCTTCTCCTCCAGCGCCTTCAGTCGCGCAGCCAGCTTGTCGTTCTCCTCGCGGGCGATCAGCGCCATCTCGCGCACCGCCTCGAATTCCTCGCGGGTGACAACGTCGAGATCGCGCAGCAGGCGCTCGATCTGCGTCTTCACCACGGTCTCGACCTCGCGGCGCACGCCCTGCGCCGCACCCGCGGCATCCGTGGCAAGGCGGGCGATATCGTCGAGGATGCGGTTGCCGGGGTTCACCATGGCTCTCTCCCTTGGAGCATCGGCCCGAAAAGTGTGATGCGGTTTTCGGAAAAAAGCCGATGCAATTTCAAATATCTGGAGGATCGGGCTGAATACGATATTCAGCCCGATCCTCCAGAGGCGCGAAACTCTCAAGACAGCCTATAGGCAGCCGGCGCGGGTGCCGCAATTGCGACACGACGTCGGGCTTGCCCGCGGGCCGGCGGCGCGCTCACATGCGGCGCCGCCCGGAGGACACGCGCCATGGCCCTGCATTTCACGCCCGCCGAATTCGCCCGCCGCCGCGAGGGCCTGCTGGCCGCGATGCGGGAGGATCGTCTCGATGCGCTTTTCCTGTTCCAGCAGGAATCGATGTTCTGGCTGACCGGCTACGACACCTTCGGCTTCTGCTTCTTCCAGTGCCTCGTCGTCAGAGCCGACGGCACCATGGCGCTGCTGACCCGTTCCGCCGATCTCCGGCAGGCGCAGCAGACCTCGAACCTCGGCGATATCCGCATCTGGAAGGATGGCCGCGACGCCGACCCGACTGCCGACCTGCTCGCCCTCGCACGCGACCTCGGCATCGACGGCAAGCGCATCGGCGTCGAATTCGAATCCTACGGTCTCGTCGCCTCGAACTACCGCAAGCTGGACGCGCGCTTCGCCGGACAGGCCGAACTGGTCGACGCCTCGCTGATCGTCACCCGCCTGCGCGCCGTGAAATCGGCGGAGGAGATCGCCTATGTCCGGCGCGCCGCCGTGCTGGCCGACGCGGCCGACCGCGCCGCGCTCGATACGATCCGGGCCGGCGCCGACGAAGGCGAGATCCTCGCCGCCCAGCACAACGCGATCTTCGCTGGCGGAGGCGACTATCCCGCCAACGAGTTCATCATCGGCTCCGGCCGCGACGCCCTGCTCTGCCGCTACAAGTCCGGCCGGCGCAGGCTCGATGCGAGCGACCAGATCACGCTCGAATTCGCCGGCACCGACCGGCACTATCATGTCGCCGCGATGCGAACCGTCGTCGTCGGCGAGCCGCGCCCGCTGCACCTCGCGTATCACGCAGCCGCGCGCGACGCGCTGCTCGCCTGCGAGGCTGAACTGAAGCCGGGCCGCACCGCCGGAGACGTCTTCGCCGCCCATGCCCGCGTCTTCGACGAGCACGGCCTCTCACAGCACCGGCTCAATGCCTGCGGCTATTCGCTCGGCGCCAAGTTCACGCCGTCCTGGATGGACTGGCCGATGTTCTACGAAGCCAATGACTGGCCGATCGTGCCCGGCATGGTGATGTTCGCGCACATGATCCTGATGGATTCCGCCAGCGAGACCGCGATGTGCCTGGGGCGGACCTATCTCGTCGGCAAAACCGGCGCCGAGGCGCTCAACCTGCCTGATCTGGACCTCGTCATCCGTTGAGCCTACTACAGGGTCACAGGGAATCTCGAAGCGGTCCACAGCCCAAAGGGCGGGAGGCGTCATGATCAACCGTTTTAGCGGCCTCGTTCTGGGGCCGGTCTTGGCACTGGCCGTTGCCGGCTGCCAGGAAACCACGCAGACCGCTGCGCGTCCGCGCGTCGATGCGCCGGGCGTTCCGGTCTCGGTCCAAAGCATCTCCGGCGCGCCGGAAAACGTCACCGCCAGCTTCGCCGGTCTGCTCGGCGAGGCGGCTGCCGAGCGCAAGATGGAGATCGTCGCCGGCAACAAGCCGGCACGCTTCCGCGTCAAGGGCTACCTCACCGCCCAGCCGACCGAGGACGGCCAGACGGCGCTCGCCTTCGTCTGGGACGTCTACGATTCGACCAAGCAGCGCGCCCAGCGCGTGCAGGGCGAAAGCATCGGCAAGCGCAGCGGCGGCTCCGACCCTTGGGCCGGCATCGACCAGACGATCGTGGCCAAGGCCGCCTCCGACTCGATGGATGCGATCGCCGGTTTCCTCGTGACGACGCCGGGCGTCGAAGCGCTCGCGATCGAGAGCAAGCCTGCGAAACCCGCGAAGCCGGGAACCCGCGTCGCCGCCACGGACGACAAGAAGAAGAGCTGAATCGCCCCTGCTGCGACGCTGCGGCAGTGGTTTCCGGGTCACTGGCGCAGCGCCCTGCGCTTTTTGACCGACGATATTGCACCGCAGCGGTCGACTCCATCCGACCGCACTGTTAAGAGCCGTTCGAATTGAGCCGGCAATGCCGGCCCCCTGCTCAGCCTTGATGCAACGGTGCGCTCCGGCATGGCCTCTCACTTCAAAGTCGTCGCCGGCAATTCGAACCGTCCGCTGGCCGAGGCGATCTGCAGCCATCTCAGCATCCCCTTGGCGAAAGCCTCGGTCCGGCGCTTCGCCGACATGGAGGTGTTCGTCGAGATCCAGGAGAACGTGCGCGGCCAGGATGTCTTCATCATCCAGTCGACCTCGTTTCCCACCAACGACCACCTGATGGAATTGCTGATCATCACGGACGCGCTGCGCCGTTCCTCGGCCAAGCGCATCACGGCGGTGATCCCCTATTTCGGCTATGCCCGGCAGGACCGGCGCGCCTCCGGCCGCACCCCGATCTCGGCCAAGCTCGTCTCGAACCTCATCACCCATGCCGGCGTCGACCGCGTGCTGACGCTCGATCTCCATGCCGGCCAGATCCAGGGCTTCTTCGACATCCCGACCGACAACCTGTTCGGCGCCCCGCTGATGGCGCGCGACATCAAGGATCGGCTCGAATGGAGGAACGCGATGGTCGTCTCGCCGGACGTCGGCGGCGTGGTTCGGGCGCGCGCGCTCGCCAAGCGCATCGACGCCCCGCTCGCGATCGTCGACAAGCGCCGTGACCGGCCGGGCGAGTCGGAGGTCATGAACATCATCGGCTCGGTCGAGGGCCGCTCCTGCATCCTGATCGACGATATCGTCGATTCCGGCGGCACCCTTGTGAATGCCGCCGACGCCCTGCTCGAACAGGGTGCCAAGGAGGTATTCGCCTATATCACCCATGGCGTGCTCTCCGGCGGCGCGGTCGCCCGCATCGCCTCGTCCAAGCTCAAGGAACTGGTCATCACCGACTCGATCCTGCCGACCGAGGCAGTGAAGGTCGCCCGCAACATCCGCGTCATCTCGATCGCGGGCCTGATGGGTGAAGCCATCGAGCGCACCGCGAGCGAGACCAGCGTCTCGAGCCTGTTCGACTGAGGGGTTTCGGCTTGGGTAACTCCCGCGCCCTCGTCCTGTTCTCCGGCGGCCAGGACTCCACCACGACGCTCGCCTGGGCGCTCGACCGCTTCGACGCGGTCGAGACGATCGGCTTCGACTATGGCCAGCGCCATCGCATCGAGATGGAGTGCCGGATGACGATCCGCGCCAAGCTCCCCGCCCTGTCTGCCCGCTATGCCGAGCGCCTCGGCCCCGATCATGTCGTCGACCTCAAGGCACTCGGCGCGATCTCCGAGACGGCGCTGACCCGAGAGACCGAGATCGCCTTTACCGATGCCGGCCTGCCCTCGACCTTCGTACCCGGGCGCAACCTGATCTTCCTGACCTTCGCAGCGGCGCTGGCCTATCGCCGCGACCTCAAGCACATCGTGCTCGGCGTCTGCGAGACCGACTATTCCGGCTATCCCGACTGCCGCGACGACACGATCAAGGCGATGCAGGTGAGCCTGAGCCTCGGCCTCGATCGCCGGCTCGTGCTTCACACGCCCCTGATGTGGCGCGATAAGGCGCAGACCTTTGCCCTCGCGCGCGCCATCGGCGGCCAGGCCCTGCTCGATCTCGTCATCGAGGACAGCCATAGCTGCTATCTCGGCGATAGGACGACCCGGCATGGCTGGGGTTATGGCTGCGGCCATTGCCCGGCATGCGATTTGCGATCACAAGGCTTCGCGGCCTATCTCGCAGTTCCCGACGACAGCGGACTTGACCTATGACCCGTGACCGCCAGCGCCTGACGGAAGGCGTTATCGCCCTCGTTCTGTTCGGCCTGACCATTCCCGCCGCCAACTGGCTGATCGGCAATGCCGGTGCTGTCTGCGTGCCGAATGGTCCCTGCCTCGTCCCGGTCTGGCCCGGCATCATGGCGCCGAGCGGCGTCCTGATGGTCGGCCTCGCCCTCGTGCTGCGCGACATCGTCCAGCGCCGCCTCGGCCCGCTCGCCGGCCTCGGCGCCATCGCGGTCGGCACGTTGATCTCGGCTACGCTCGCCCCGCCCGCCATCGTGCTGGCCTCGGCCGCAGCCTTCCTGCTGTCGGAACTCGCCGACTTCGCGGTCTATACGCCGTTGCAGCGCCGGCGCTTCGTCACGGCTGTCTTCGCCTCCAGCGTGGTCGGCCTCGTCGTCGACAGCCTTGTCTTCCTGCACCTCGCCTTCGGCAGCCTCGATTTCCTCGCCGGCCAGATCATCGGCAAGGCCTGGATGGTCCTGCTCGCCCTGCCGCTGATGCACCTTCTGCGCCGCCGCGACGAGCGGCTCGGCCTGGCCGCCGCCTGAAGCCGGCCACCGCGTAAACTTTGACGCGGCGCCTCAATCTGGCCTTAAGGCGTTTGCGCTAGCATCCGGGTTCTTCGACGAGCATTCGGTCGGGCAATCCGTGATCAGACCTTCGGCCCGCCTGCAGGCTCTGCAGAACGATATTCTTGAAGACATCGCGCGGGGCGAGCCGCTGGCCGCCTGCATGGAGCGTCTTTGCCATCGTGCCGAGGCGATTTCGTCCGGCGTGATCTGTTCGGTCGTGACCGTCGACGACCAGTTCCGCCTGCAGCCCCTCGCCTCGCCCAGCATGCCGGCGCATTATGTCAGTGCGATCAAGGGATTGCCGGCTGGCCCCAGTGTCGGCTCCTGCGGCACCGCGGTCTTCCGTGGCGAACCGGTCGAGGTCACCGATATCGCCACCGATCCGCTTTGGGCGCCCTATACCGGGCTTGCTTTGCCGCTCGGCCTGCGCGCCTGCTGGTCGACCCCGATCAAGGCCCGCGACGGCCGCGTCGTCGGTGCCTTCGCCTTCTATTTCAATCGCCCCCGCCGCGCCCGCGAGCTCGAACGCCAGATCGTCGCCACCTGCGTCCATCTCTGCGCCATCGCCATCGAGCAGCACGAGGTCCGCACTCGTAATCACCGCCTCGCCTATTTCGACACGCTGACCGGCCTGCCGAACCGCAGCCAGTTCAACGCCGCCATCGCCGAGATGAGCGCCGCCGGCGGCCGCTTCGGGCTGATGCTGATCGATATTGACCATCTCAAGCTGGTCAACGACACGCTCGGCCACGCTGCCGGCGATGCCCTGATCGCCGAGGTCGGCAAGCGGCTCGACATTGCTCTGGCCGGTTGCCTGACCTGCCGGATCGGCGGAGACGAATTCGCCGTCCTCGTCCGCGATTGCGAGGATCCGGCGCGGATGCGCGCCCTTGCCTCGGCCGCCCTGACCGCGGTCGCGCTCCCGCTCGACCATGACGGTCACAGCCTTGTCCCGGGGATCACCATCGGCGGGGCGCTTGCCGGCGCGGACGGTCGGGACAGCGTCACGCTCAGGCAGAATGCCGATCTCGCCCTCTACCACGCCAAGGAGACGCGACGCGGCCGCTATGTCCGGTTCCGCCGGCAATTGCGCAGCGCAATGATGCAGCGCATCCGCGTTCGCCGCGACGTCGCCGGCGCACTCGGCGACGACCGCATCATCCCCTATTACCAGCCGGTCATACACCTCGAGACGACCTCGGTCGTCGGCGTCGAGGCCCTGGCCCGGATGCGGCTCGATGACGGTCGGATCGTCACCGCCGGCGAATTCCAGGATGCGCTCCGGGATCCGAAGATTGCCCATCGCACCACCACTCAGATGCTCACGGCGGTCGCCGCGGACATGGCCGAATGGCGGGCAGCGGGACTCAACTTCCAGCATGTCGCCGTCAACGTTACCTCGGCCGATTTTCAGAAGGGCGATCTGGTCCAACGCGCCCAACGCATCCTGGACAAGGCAGCCGTGCCGATGCGGCAGCTTGTGATCGAGGTCACCGAGCAGGTCTTCATGGGCGGCCGCAAGGACGGCGTCGCGCGCACGATGGAGGCGCTGCGCGCCTGCGGCTCGCCGGTTGCGCTCGACGATTTCGGCACCGGCTTCGCCTCGCTCACACATCTGCTCGATTTCCCGATCGACATCATCAAGATCGACCGCTCCTTCGTCGGCTCGATCGATAGCGGCGCGCGCAGCGAGATCATCATCGAGGCGCTGCTGACGATGACCCACCGCCTCGGCATGAAGATCGTCGCCGAGGGCATCGAGACACGAGCACAGGCCGAGCGCCTGACCGAAATGGGCTGCCGCCTCGGCCAGGGCTATCTCTATTCCCCGCCGGTTCCGGCTTCGGTCATCCGCGAATGGCTGCTGCGCTTCGCGCCGCCCGTGATGGTTACGCCCCCCGCCCGCGACCTCGTCGCCAACGCCGCCTGAGCCGGGCTTGAGATCGCGGCGGTTTTCGCCTATGAGCACCCCTGCGTTCGGCTGACACCCTTGGAGGCTCTGAACGCACCAATCCGATGGCCGCCACCAGGCGGCCTTGTCATTTTACAAGTCAAGGACATCCAACATGACCGCCGTGAAGCAAATCGAGGCTTCGGCGCGCGCACAGGTCGGCAAGGGGGCCGCTCGTGCCGTTCGTCGCCAGGGCCAGACGCCTGCCGTGATCTATGGTGGGGGCGCTGCTCCCGAAGCCATCGCGCTCGACGCCAACAAGACCCGCCTGCTGATTTTCGGCGGCCACTTCCTGACCACGATCTTCGAGATCAGCGTCGCCGGTAAGAAGCAGCGCGTCATTCCGCGCGACTACCAGCTCGATCCGGTCAAGGATTTCCCGATCCATGTCGACTTCCTGCGCGTCGCCAAGGGCCAGACCGTCACGGTTCAGGTTCCGATTCACGTCGTCGGTCAGGAATCCAGCCCGGGCATCAAGGAAGGCGGCCTCGTGCAGATCGTCGAGCACACGCTCGAAATCACCGTCGAGCCCGAGAACATTCCGGAAGCCTTCGAGGTCTCCGTCGCCGGCCTGAACATCGGTGATCAGCTCGAAGCCAAGGTCATCAAGCTGCCGGCCGGTGCCAAGCTGACCGTTGGTTCGGACGCGACGATCGTCACGATCGCCCAGCCGACCATCGAGGAAGAGCCTGAGGCTGACGAGACCGCGGAAGCCGCGCCTGAAGCCAAGGCCTGATGAAACGGCGCCAGTCGGCGCCGCGTCCTCTCTCAGTCTACCGAAACGGCCGGGTTTCCCGGCCGTTTTTGCTAGGGCATCGGACCCAAATATTGTTCCGGTTTTCGACCGATCCGATGCCTGAACTGACAAGCCTGCCGGAGTCCCGCCATGCTGATCTTCGCCGGTCTCGGCAATCCCGGCGCGCGCTATGCCCGCAACCGGCACAATATCGGCTTCATGGCGCTGGACGAGATCGCGCGCCTGTACCGCGCCTCGCCCTGGCGCTCGCGCTTCCAGGCTGAGGCCTGCGAGGCGACGATCGGGACCGAAAAGGTCGTCCTGCTCAAGCCGCAGACCTATATGAACGAGTCCGGCCGTTCGATCGGCGAGGCCGCGCGCTTCTTCAAGATTGCGCCCGCCGATGTCGTGGTCTTTCATGACGAGCTCGATCTCGCCCCCGCCAAGCTGCGCGTGAAGCTCGGCGGCGGCAATGCCGGGCATAACGGCCTGCGCTCGACCACGGCTGCCATCGGCAACGACTATCGCCGCGTGCGGATGGGCATCGGCCACCCCGGCGACAAGGCCTTGGTCCACGCCTATGTGCTCAACGATTTCGGCAAGGCCGAGCAGCCCTGGGTCGAGGATCTCTGCACGGCCTGCGCCGACCACGCCGACCTGCTCGCGGCCCGTGACGACACCGGCTTCCAGAACAAGGTCCATCTCTTCATGGATGCGCGCGGCCACGCCGCCGTGAAGCGGCTCGGCGAGAAGAGCGGGGACTGAGCCCCGGTCTCAATACGGGAGCTGCGCGCCCGCTTTGGCGATCGTGATGCGGCTGGCGCTGTAGCTGCCATCGGCCTGCTTGGCAGCGCTCATGACGACCTGCGCGCCCGTCACAAGCTCCGAACCCTGCGCCGGCGCCGCCATGATGATGTTGGCGTCGGGATTGATCGAAACCTTCTGCTCGCCACCGGGATAGGTCAGCATCACATTGGCTCCGTCCACGCGGGAGACGGTCTCGGCCACGGTGGCGTTGGTCATCGAGGTGTCCGGCAGCACGCCCCACGGCTTGTGCCCTTCACCGGTGCCGCGCATCGCCTCGGGGAAGATGAAGACTTGGATCGCCATCAGGGAACCGTCGGCCTGCGGCCGGGCGCCCACTCCGATATAGCCGCCCTTCTTGATGTCCGCCGTCGTCGCCTTGACCACCCCGCCGACCGAATAGCCCGGAGCCAGCGCGACCTTGGCGGCGGCTCCGTCGACTGTCTTGATCGTCAGAGTGTTGCCGTCAACCGTTTCGATCTGGCCGCGCACGCGCGTCTGCTGCACCGGCGCCTGCGCAGCGACCGCAGTGGCAAAGGACAACCCGGCTGAAACAAGAATGGCAAAACTGGACCGCATGGCCGGCTCCCGGAGCAAAAGGCATCGCACAAGTACAGGTGCGCCTACTCCCCGACGGTCGCCATGCACGTTCGCGTGAAGGCTCATGGCCGGGATTGCAGCGCTGCACCTTGTGTTTGTCGCGCCCCACCGCCAATAAGACGCGAGCCATTTACGGAAACACACGCGCGCAGGCGATCTGGCCGCGGCGGCATAACGGACCAGCCATCATGGGTTTCAAATGCGGTATCGTCGGCCTGCCGAATGTCGGCAAGTCGACCCTCTTCAACGCACTGACGCAGACGGCCGCGGCCCAGGCCGCGAACTATCCGTTCTGCACGATCGAGCCGAATGTCGGTGACGTCGCGGTGCCCGATGACCGGCTGGAGTTGCTGGCCAAGATCGCCGGCTCGAAGGAGATCATCCCGACGCGGCTGACCTTCGTCGACATCGCCGGCCTCGTGCGCGGTGCCTCGCGCGGCGAAGGGCTCGGCAACCAGTTCCTCGCCAATATCCGCGAATGCGATGCCATCGCCCATGTCGTGCGCTGCTTCGAGGATGGCGACATCACCCATGTCGAGGGCAAGGTCGCCCCGATCAACGACATCGAGATCATCGAGACCGAGCTGATGCTGGCCGATCTCGAAAGCCTCGAAAAGCGCGTCCTGCCGCTGGAGAAGAAGGCCAAGACCGGCGACAAGGATGCCAAGGAACTCGCGGACCTGATGAACCGCTGCCTCGTCCTGCTGCGCGAGGGCAAGCCTGCCCGCCTCGTCCAGGTCGCTGCCGACGAGCGCAAGAGCTTCGAGACGCTGGGGCTGCTCTCTTCCAAGCCCGTGCTCTATGTCTGCAATGTCGAGGAAGCCGCCGCCGACAAGGGCAATGCCTTTTCCGAAGAAGTGAAAGCCCGCGCGGCGGAAGAGAACGCCGTCGCCGTCGTGGTTTCGGCAAAGATCGAGAGCGAGATCGCCGTCCTCCCGGCCGCCGACCAGAAGGATTATCTCGAGGCCGTCGGCCTCGAAGAGCCCGGCCTGAACCGCGTGATCCGCGCCGGCTACGCCCTGCTGCATCTCGTCACCTATTTCACGGTCGGCCCGAAGGAGGCCCGCGCCTGGACGATCGAGAAGGGCACCAAGGGCCCGCAGGCCGCCGGCGTGATCCATACCGATTTCGAGAAGGGCTATATCCGCGCCGAAACCATCGCCTATGACGACTACATCGCCAACAAGGGCGAGTCTGGCGCGCGCGAGGCCGGCAAGTTCCGTCTCGAAGGCAAGGACTATGTCGTCGCCGACGGCGACGTGCTGCATTTCCGCTTCGCGAACTAAAGAGCCTGCCGGCGATGTCGTATTTCGAGGATTTCGTTCCGGGCCAGAGCGCACGCTCACGCAGCCTCGACATCTCGCAGGACGACATCGTCGCCTTCGCCTCTCGTTATGACGCGCAGGACTTTCATGTCGACCCCGAAGCCGCCAAGGCGAGCTTCGTCGGCCGCCTGATCGGCTCCGGCTGGCATAGCTGCTCCCTGCTGATGCGGCTGATGGCGGAGGATTTTCTGCTTGACGCCGCCAGCATGGGCGCGCCGGGCATCGACGAGGTGAAATGGCTGCGCCCGCTCCTCCCCGGAGACAGCATCAGCGGCCGCCGCACGGTGCTGGAAAGCAAGGCTTCGCGCTCGCGCCCCGAGATGGGGCTCGTGCGCTTCAGGCTCGAACTCCTCAATCAGCGCGACGAACCGATCCTCGAGCAGACAAACTGGATCATGTTCGGCCGGAAGGGTTCCGGCATCGGCCCGCTTCCCGCCGGCCCCTGGCTCGATCACGCGCCGACCTATGAGCGTCCAGCGCTGGAAAGTCCGCTGGAAGCACCCGCCGAGCCGCCGGCACCACCGCGCTTCTTCGAGGAGCTGGCCATCGGCGACAGCCATGAACTCGGCAGCTTCGTCTTCACGCCCGAGGAGATCGTCGCCTTCGCCCGCAGCTTCGATCCCCAGCCCTTCCATATGGACGAGGCGGCGGCGCGCAACAGCTCGTTCGGCAGGCTCGCCGCCTCCGGCTGGCATACGGCCGCCGTCTGGATGGCCTGCATGGTCCTGCATCGCAAGCGCCAGCTCGCCGTAGCCTCGGGCAGCGGCGCCCGCCTTGGCCCCTCCCCCGGTTTCAAGAACCTGCGCTGGACGAAACCTGTCTTCGCCGGAGACCGCATCACCTATCGTTCGCAGGTGGTCGACAAGCGCGAGAGCGCCTCGCGCCCGCAATGGGGCCTGTTCTTTCACCGCAATACCGGCGTGAACCAGCACGGCGAAGAGGTCTTCAGCTTCGACGGCTGCGTGTTCGTCGAGCGCAAGCCCTGCTGACGATTACGCCCCCGACCGCCCGGCGGCCTCGCGTGCACGGCGCTGGCGGAGCATGTCCGCGATGAACAGTCGCGACAGGGCATGATAGAGCGGCTCGCGCGAGACCAGCCGCGCCGTGCCGTAGCCCAGCATCGACACTGCCATCAGCGCCAGCACGTTCTCGTGGTTGCCGGTCATCTCCACGATGATGACGAAGGCCGTCATCGGCGCCTGCACGACGCCGGAGAAATAGGCTGCCATGCCGAGAACCGCGGCCAGCCCGATCGGAGATCCCAACAGGCTGCCGATGGTACTGCCGAGCCCGGCCCCAACCGAAAGCGAGGGAGCAAACAGTCCCCCGGGTATGCCGGAGAGCGAGGAAGCAAGGGTCGCGACCAGCTTGCCCAGGAAGAAGCTGGCCGGAAGCGGCGTGCCTTCGATGGCGCTGCGGGCCTCTGCATAGCCGGTTCCGAAGGTCGCGCCCCCGGTCAGGATGCCGACCAGACCGACCAGAAACCCCGCACCGGCCGCTATGGCGAGTACCCGGCCGAGTGGCGTCGCGGCGCGCAGGCGCCTGATCCGGCGCGTCAGGGCAACCATTGCACTGCTGAACCCGGCCCCCAGCGCGCCGCCGACCACGCCGCAGACCATGACGAGCAGCCAGTCCCGCTTCACATCCGCGGCGATCGCGACCACGCCGAAATAGGTATAGTTGCCGACAAGCGCGATCGCGGCGATGCCCGCGATGATCACGGCCGACAGGACGATGCCGTTCGTCCGCGCCTGATAGGTCTTGCTCATCTCCTCGATGGCGAAGACGATGCCTGCGAGCGGTGTATTGAAGGCTGCGGCGATGCCGGCGGCGGAACCTGCGAGGATCAGGCCCCGCGCCTGCGCCATCCCGCCCCAGCGCGCCGCCTGCAGCATGATCGAGGCGCCGACCTGGACGGTCGGCCCTTCGCGCCCGATCGAGGCGCCACAGAACAGCCCGAGCACCGTCAGGACGATCTTGCCGGCGGCTATCCGCAGCGACAGGAAGCCGGCGCGCTCCGTGTCGTCCCGCAGGTGCCGCGCCGCGATGGCTTGGGGAATGCCGCTTCCCTGGGAAGCCGGAACGAACCGGAAAGCGATCCAGGCGCAGAGCGTAAATCCCACGGGGGTGACCAGCAGGGGCGCATACCGCAGCCATCCCTCGCGCCGGAAGGCTGCGCCGAACAATTCCTGCGCCGCGTCGGCAAGTCCTGCGAACGCGGCGCTGACGACGCCAATCGCCAACGCGCCCGCCCAGAAGACCAGGCGCTGCTTCCAGAAGCGCGGCGTGATGGCCAGGGCGCGAGAGCGCCTGAGCAAGGGGATTCTGGCGGCACGGCGGTTCATCGCACTGGCCTTCGCGACAGGCTCCAAGAGTAGAGCTACGCTGTACCAGCCACAGACGCGCTTGCCACCCCTGGCAGCGCAGGTCGCCGATGTCGGGGTCGGCCCGGAGGCTCTCAGCCGACCTTGCCGTAGCCCGCGAATTTGGCGCCGACGCGCTCCATTTCGGCCGCGTCGAGGATTACCGGCTCGATCCCCGCCGCGAGGATATCGAGATACTGCCCGGCGAGATTCTCGACTTCGGCGACAATGGTATGCGCGCCCGCCAGCGTCTGGCCGAGCGCGATCACGCCGTGATTGGCGAGCAACACCGCCTTGCGCCCCTCCAGCGCCTTCACGGCATTGTCCGCAAGTTCCGGCGTTCCGAAGGTGGCGTATTCGGCGCAGCGCACATCGGCGCCGCCGCAGAGCGCGATCATGTAATGGAAGGCCGGAATGCCGCGCCGGGTGCTGGAGAGCGCGGTGGCGCGCGGGGAATGGGTGTGCACGATCGCCTGGGCATCCGGCCTCGCCCGATAGATCGCGACATGGAAGGGCCATTCCGAGGACGGCTTGCGGCTGCCGCTCAGGACCGTGCCGTCGAGCCCCAGATGAATCAGGTCTTCCGGTTGCGTCCGGGCGTAGGGCAGGCCCGACGGCGTGATCAGCAGGCCGTCGCCGAAACGCGCCGAGACATTGCCCGATTTCGACGGGCAGAATCCCGCCCGATCGATCGCCTGTGCGACCGAGACGACCTCCTGCCGCAGTTCCGCTTCGGTCATGCCGTGTCCCTTTTCGCCAGATCGGGAAAGAGCTGCGCCAGTCCCTCGTGGCTGGCAGCGCAGATGCCGCGCTCGGTGATGAGGCCGGTGACGAGCCGCGCCGGCGTTACGTCGAAGGCGGGGTTGGCCGCACCGCTGCCCGGCGCGGCAACACGGATGGACCTGACCTCGCCATCCTCCGAGAGCCCCGAAAGATGAGTGACCTCGCGGGCCGCCCGTTCCTCGATCGGAATAGCGGCGAGGCCGTCGCGGATGCTCCAGTCGATCGTCGGCGAGGGCAGCGCCACATAAAACGGTAGGCCGTTGTCATGCGCGGCGAGTGCCTTGAGATACGTCCCGATCTTGTTGGCGACATCGCCGGTCGCCGTCGTCCGGTCGGTCCCGACGATCACCATGTCGACCTGCCGATGCTGCATCAGGTGGCCGCCGGCATTATCGGCGATCACCGTATGCGGCACGCCATGGGAGCCTAGCTCATAGGCCGTCAACGCCGCGCCCTGGTTGCGTGGCCGGGTCTCGTCGACCCAGACATGGACAGGGATGCCCGCGTCGTGCGCGAGGTAGATCGGCGCCAGCGCCGTGCCCCAGTCCACCGTCGCAAGCCAGCCGGCATTGCAATGGGTGAGGATGTTGACCGGCGCGCCGGCGGGCTTTCGCGCCGCGATCTCCGCAATCAACGGCAAGCCATGCTCACCGATCGAACGGCACAAGGCGACATCCTCGTCGCAGATCGCCGCAGCCTCCGCATAGGCCGCGGCGGCACGCACCTCTGGAGGTAGCGCAGCAAGGACACGACGCATCCGCGCCAACGCCCAGTGCAGGTTGACCGCGGTCGGCCGCGTCGCGCCAAGCAGGGCGAGCGCCACCTCCAAGGCCGCATCCGATGCATCCGCCCGCAGCGCCAGCGCCACGCCATAGGCCGCAGTCGCTCCGATCAATGGCGCGCCCCGCACGACCATGCTGCGGATCGCGTCTGCCGCCTGCTCGGCCGAGCCCAGTGCCACGGTCTCGAAGCGGAAGGGCAGACGCGTCTGGTCGATCACGACGACACGCCAGCCATCCTGCGCCAGCCAGATCGTCCGGTAGTGCTGGCCGTTGATCTTCATCCGCTGCTCAATGCCCGCCGAACGAGACCAGGGTGCGGACCGGTACGCCGAGCCGCCGGATCTTGTCGGCGCCGCCGAGTTCGGGCAGATCGACGATGAAGCAGGCCGCCACGACCTCGGCGCCGAGCCCGGCGAGCAGGTTGACCGCCGCCTCCGCCGTGCCGCCGGTCGCGATCAGGTCGTCGACCAGCAGGACACGCTCGCCGGGCTGCACGGCATCACGGTGGATCTCGATCTCGTCCGTGCCGTATTCGAGCGCATAGGTCGCGCGCAACGTCTCCAGCGGCAGCTTGCCCTTCTTGCGAACGGGAACGAAGCCGGCCGAAAGCTGGTGCGCCACAGCCCCGCCGAGGATGAAGCCGCGCGCCTCGATCCCCGCGATCTTGCCGATCTTCAGGCCCGCGAAAGGCTGCACCAGCTCGTCGACGGCCCGGCGGAAGGCCCGCGCATCGCCGAGCAGCGTGGTGATGTCGCGAAAGACGATGCCGGGCCGGGGATAGTCGGGAATGGCGCGGATGCTGTCGGCGAGGTTCATGGGCGCAGTCTCGGAGGCCAGAGCGGACGCTTTGGTCGGACGCCGAGCCGGCTTCGTCAAGGGCGCCGCCATCACGCGACCTGGAGCACGCGCCCCGCCACCGCATCGAGCTTCGCCAGGAGTGTCGGGTCGCGGAAGGCCGGCGCCGTCACGATGGCGTTGTCCAGCGCGTTATGAGACCCGGCCGGGCATGGCTCGCGCTCCGTCGGGAAATCGGCGGCGAGCCGCGCCACGAGCTGGCGCGCCTTATGCGCATTGTCGTGCAGCACGGCGATAACCGAAGCCACGTCGACGGCACCGTGCAGCTCATGCCAGCAGTCGTAATCGGTCACCATCGCGACGGTCGCATAGGTGATCTCGGCCTCGCGAGCGAGTTTGGCCTCCGGCATCGCCGTCATGCCGATCAGATCGTAGCCGAGCCCGCGATAGGTCATCGATTCCGCATAGGTCGAGAATTGCGGGCCCTCCATCGTGACCAGCGTCCCGCCACGTACGAAAGCCAGTTCCTCTGCCTGTGCCGCGGCCGCGATCCGCGCCTGTAGGGCGGGGCCGACCGGATGGGCGACGGAGACATGGGCGACGCAGCCCTTGCCGAAGAAGGAGTTCTCCCGCCGGCTCGTCCGGTCGACGAACTGGTCGACCAGCACGAACAGACCGGGATAAAGCTCGGCCTTGTAGGAGCCGCAGGCCGAGAGCGAAACGAGATCGGTCACGCCCGCCCGCTTCAGCACGTCGATATTGGCGCGGTAGTTGATCTCGGAGGGCGGTATCGAATGGCCGCGGCCATGGCGCGGCAGGAACACGATCTTCGTCTGGCCGATCCGGCCGATCCGCAACACGTCTGAAGGCTCGCCCCAGGGGCTGTCGATGCGCTCCTCGCGCAGATCGGTCAGGCCCGGCAGATCGTAGATGCCCGATCCGCCGATGATTCCGAGAACGGCTTCGCTCATGGTCGATTCCCTTGAGCATCGAACCGAAAAGTGGAAGCCACTTTTCGGGCGGATTCGATGCGGCAACACATACGGGTGCGGAAAGGACCACCTTTCGATGACGGTCGCAACACAGTCCTGGCCACGCGGAGCTTTCCGCAGGTCTCGCGGCCGGCCAGCCGACCAACGAAAAAGGCCCCGTCGCCGGGGCCTTTCGAGAGCTCGATCACCTGCCTCAGTGGGCCGGCGAGCCGTCCGGCATGCGCGACCAGACCTTCTTCTTGGTGTAGTAGAGCAGGAAGGCAAAGATGGTGAGGAACGCCATCACCTGCATGCCAAGACGCTTGCGCGCCTCGAGATGCGGCTCCGCCATCCACACCATGAAGGCCGCGACGTCGCGGGCATACTGATCGACGGTCTCAGGCACCGGCGACTTGCCGTCCGGACCCTTCGGATACTCGACCTGCCCGTCGGAGATCGGCTTGGGCATCGCGATCAGGTGGCCGGGCATGTATTCGTTGTAGTTCTGCCCGGGCAGCAGCGTGGGGAAGCCGGCCGGCGGCTCCTTGTAGCCTACGAGCAGGGCGTGAATGTAGTCCGGCCCCTGCTCCTGATACTGCGTGAAGATGTCGAAGACGAAGGTCGGGAAGCCGCGGGTATAGGTACGCGCCTTTGCCAGGACCGAGAAATCCGGCGGGTAGGCGCCGCCCTGGGCTGCACGCGCCGCCTGCTCGTTCGGGAACGGCGACGGGAAGCGATCGGCCGAGCGGCCGGGCCGCTCGAACATCTCGCCGGCCTCGTTCGGGCCGTCCTTGATCTGGTAGGTCGCGGCAAGCGCTGCGACCTGTCCGGGCGTGAACTCGGGGCCACCGGGCTGGGACAGGTTGCGGAAGGCAACCAGGCTCGCGCCATGGCAGCTCGCGCAGACTTCCTTGTAGACCTTGAAGCCGCGCTGGAGCTGCGCCCGGTCGAACTTGCCGAACGGCCCAGAGAAGGACCAGGTCAGCGCCGGCGGCTTCGGGCCGGCCTCGGCAGCCTGCGCCGCCGGCTGGAAGAGCGCCAGCGAGAGGCCGGCAGCGAGCCCGGTCAGGGCGAGACGAAACGATGTTCTGCTCATGGTTCCGTCAGCCCTTGACGTTCGGTTCGGCAGCGGCGGCAGTCGCGACGCGCGCCGCCGACCCGCCCTTGGAAGCGAGCACCGCATCGGCGATCGAGGTCGGAAGCGCCTTCGGCCGCTCGAACAGACCGACGACGAAGAGCGCAACGAAGAAGCCGAAATACAGCACGGTGAAGATTTGCGAGGCGATGACGTAGCCGCCTTCCGCCGGCATCGCGCCGAGATAGCCCAGGCCGATGCAGACCACGACGAAGGCCCAGAACAACTGGCGCCCGATCGGACGGTAGCTCATCGACTTGATCTTTGAGGTGTCGATCCAGGGCAGGAAGGCCAGCACCACGATCGCCGCACCCATCGCCATGACGCCGCCGAGCTTGTCGGGGATGGCGCGCAGGATCGCGTAGAACGGCAGGAAGTACCACTCAGGGACGATATGCGCAGGGGTCGAGGCCGGGTTCGCCGGGATGTAGTTGTCGGCGTGGCCCATGAAATTCGGCTGGTAGAACACGAACCAGGCGAACAGGATCATGAACACGACCATGCCGAAGATGTCCTTCACGGTCGCATAGGGCGTGAACGGCACGGTATCCTTGGCGACGTTCTTCACCTCGACGCCGGTCGGGTTGTTCTGGCCGACGACGTGCAGCGCCCAGATATGCAGCCCGACGACGCCGAAGATCATGAACGGCAGCAGGTAATGCAGCGAGAAGAAGCGGTTCAGCGTCGGGTTGTCGACCGAATAGCCGCCCCACAGGAAGGTGACGATCGTCTCGCCCACCACCGGCAGGGCCGAGAACAGGTTGGTGATGACGGTCGCGCCCCAGAAGGACATTTGGCCCCAGGGCAGCACGTAGCCCATGAACGCCGTCGCCATCATCAGCAGGAAGATGACCACGCCGAGGATCCAGAGAACCTCGCGCGGCGCCTTGTACGAGCCGTAATAAAGCCCGCGGAAGATGTGCACGTAGACCGCGATGAAGAACATCGAGGCGCCGTTGGAATGCAGGTAGCGCAGCAGCCAGCCGTAGTTCACGTCGCGCATGATGTGCTCGACCGAGTTGAAGGCGAGCATCGAGTTGGCCGTGTAGTGCATCGCCAGGATGATGCCGGTGATGATCTGCGCCACCAGCATGAACACGAGGATACCACCGAAGGTCCACAGGTAGTTCAGGTTGCGCGGCACCGGATAGGAGACCGCCGAGTCATGGGCGAGCCGGATGATCGGCAGGCGCGCATCGAGCCAGCGTTCGATGCCGGTCTTCGGAACGTAGGAACTGTGACCACTCATGAAGAATGCCTCAAGGCTGTCTCATCTTGGCAGGAAAGCGTCGAGCGCATGCTCAGCCGATCTTGATCTTGGTGTCGCCGTTGAAGGCGTAGGGCGGCACCGGCAGGTTGAGCGGCGCCGGGCCCTTGCGGATGCGGCCGGAGGAATCGTAGTGCGAGCCGTGGCAGGGGCAGAACCAGCCGTCGAAATCGCCCTTCGATTCGCCGGGCGCGGTGCCCAGCGGGATGCAGCCGAGATGGGTGCAGTTGCCGAAGACGACGAGGAACTGCTCGTGACCGGCCTTGGTGCGCTGCTGGTCGGTCTGCGGATCGCGGAGCGTGGCGACGTCGACAGCCAGCGCCTCGTCGATTTCCTTCTTGGTGCGATGGCGCACGAAGATCGGCTTGCCGCGCCAGAACAGCTTGATCGCCTGCCCTTCGGCGATGGGCGCCAGGTCGACGTCGACCGGTGCGCCGGCCGCAATGGTCTGCGCGTCAGGGCCCATCTGGCTGACCAGGGGAACGATTACGGCGCCGACGCCGACGGCGCCGAATGCGCCGGTCGCGAGCATCAGGAAATCGCGGCGGGTAGTTCCGGTCGATGTATCGGTCGCGTGCGCCACGAGCCAATCCTCTTAAACGTCTTGGAGCTGGAACAGCTCGAAATTGTCGCCTGTCGCCCTCATAGGGGCGCGTCGCTGCCGCCGCAATGCGGCGGTGCGTCACCTTCGGCTCTTTGACATGCAGATTGGACGAAGTCTACTGTCGCGAACGCCCCGACCATGCATGGCGCACAGTCCGTCTGCGACGACGTCAGACGGCGAGCTTTTCCGGATCGGCGGCAGCCAGGAAACCGCCCGATTGGCGCGCCCAGAGCCTTGCGTAGAGCCCGCCTCGCGCGATCAGTTCGTCATGGCTGCCGATATCGGCGATGCGTCCCTGATCCAGCACGACCAACCGGTCCAGTGCAGCGATGGTCGAGAGCCGATGCGCGATCGCGATCACGGTCTTGCCCTGCATCAGCTGCGTGAGCTGCTGCTGGATCGCCGCCTCGACCTCCGAATCGAGCGCCGAGGTCGCCTCGTCGAGAACCAGGATCGGCGCGTCCTTGAGCAGCACGCGGGCGATCGCGATGCGCTGGCGCTGGCCGCCCGAAAGCTTCACCCCGCGCTCGCCGACGCGCGAATCGAAGCCCTGCCGTCCGTCCTGGTCGCCGAGTCCCAGGATGAAGCCATGCGCCTCCGCCTGCTGCGCCGCGAGCGCGATCTCGGCCTGGCTCGCCCCCATCCGGCCGTAGGCGATATTGTCGCCGATCGAGCGGTGCAGCAGCGAATTATCCTGCGTCACCATGCCGATCTGGGCACGCAGCGTATCCTGCGTGACAAGGGCGATGTCCTGCCCGTCGATCAGGATGCGCCCGCCTTCGAGCGGATAGAGCCTCAGCAGGAGGTTCACCAGCGTCGACTTGCCGGCGCCGGACGGGCCGACCAGCCCAACCCGCTCGCCCGGCCTGATCTGGAGATCGAGCCCCTCGAACAGCCCCTGCGCCCGGCCGTAATTGAAGCGTATCTGCTCGAAGCTGATCGCGCCCTTGTCCACGACGAGCGGCACGGCACCGGGCGCATCCGGCAGGTCGTGCGGCTTGGCGATCGTCTCCATGCTCTCCTGCACGGCGCCGATATTCTCGAAGATGCCGCGCACGAGATGGATCAGCCAGCTCGACATCTGCACCAGCCGGAGCACGAGACCGATCGCGGCCGCGACCGCGCCCGGCGTCATCTCGCCGTTGCTCCAGAGCAGCAGCGCGAGCCAGGCCGTCGCCACGACGAGCAGGCTGTTCATCGTCTGCAGGATGACGCTGACGCCCGTGATCAGCCGCGACAGGTTGAGGAAGGAGGCGTTCCAGCGCGACAACGAGTCGCGCACCGCGGAACGCTCGGCATCGGCCCGCGCGAACAGCTTGACCGTCAGGATGTTCGTGTAGGAATCGACGATGCGGCCGGTCGTGGTCGAGCGCCCCAGCGAATTCGCCTCGGAACGCTGCTTTGCTCGCGGCACGAAATAGATCAGCAGCGCGACGTAAGCCCCGAGCCACAGGATCACCGGCAGCGCCAGCCAGAGGCTCGTTTTGCCGAAGAAGCCGATCGCGACCGTGGCGAAGATGAGTGCATACCAGAGATCGTCGATGACCTCGATCGTCGCGCCGCGGATCGACTGGCCGGCCTGGAGGACGCGGGCGGAGAGGCGCCCGGCGAAATCGTTCTGGAAATAGCCGAGCGCATGGCCGAGCGTGTAGACGTGGTTGCGCCAGCGGATCTGGTTGGTGATCTGCGGCACGACGACCTGGTCCACGATGGCGTGGTTGGCGAAATAGATCAGCGGCCGGACGACCACGAGAAGGAAGGCCGCGCCTGCCAGCAGCCAGCCATGGTCCTGGAAGATCGTCTGCGGCGACTGCGTCGAGAGCAGGTCGACGAACCAGCCGACCATCAGATACATCGCCGCCTCGATGCCGCTGAAGCCCAGCCCCGTCAGCATGATCAGGGCCATCCAGCCCTTCACGCCCTTGATGTGGTGCCACATGAAGGGCCAGACACCACGCGGCGGCGTCTCCTGCTCGTCGAAGGGAGCGAAGACATCAATTCGGCTTTCAAGCCAGCGGAAGAGCGAAGCGAACATGCCTGCTTCGCTAGCGGGAATGAGGGGGCTGAACAAACGACAAATCGGGATACCGGCTTTTCCGATGCCACCCCTTGTCAGGAGTCGGCCGGGCAGGTGGCGCCTGCAACCGAGCTAGACGCCGCCGATGGCGGGATTAGGGCGAGCCGCTAAACGGGCTCTTGATCGAAAAGCCGAAGCATTAAATTCGAATAAGGTTAAAATCAGCAGAAAATCGGATATTATTTGATATCCACCCAAATCATCGCAAAGGAACTCTCCAGGAACGGGGCCTGTTCTCGGCAGTGTAGATTAACCTGCCAAGGAGAGAGCTATGCGACTGCAAATACTCGGCGCCTTGAGCGCCTGCACACTCCTCGCTGCCTGCAACACCGCTGCTGAATATACCTCGTTCGATGGCTGCGACGGCCTGCGTGGCGCCGCCAAAAGCAAATGCCTGAGGCTCGCAGCTACCTACAGCCCGACGGTGAGCAACCGCGGCGCGAACGGCTCGCGTGACATAGCGAGCAACAATCCCGGAAATCCAGGAAACCCCGGAAATCCGGGGAATCCAGGCAATCCGGGAAACCCCGGTAATCCAGGCAATCCGAACAATCCCGGCAATCCTGGAGGTCCCGGCGGAAACAGCCCAGGCGGTTTCCTGGGGCTCGCCCTCGGCATCGGCGCAAATGCCGGTGGCCTCGGGGCCAATGCCGGTGCAGGCGCCGGAGTCGGTAACGGTGGGCTCGCGGCGGGAGCCGGGGCCAATGTCGGCGCCGGTAACGGCGGGGTTGGCGCAGGAGCCGGCGTCGGCGCCGGAGGCGGCGGTATCGGTGCTGGCTTGGGTGCCGGTGCCGGCAACGCAAATGGCGGGCTCGGTGCCGCGGCAGGAGCCAATGTCGGCAATGGCGGTGTAGGCGCCGGGGCCGGCGCGGGTCTCGGCAGTTCGTCGGGCGGCGTCGGAGCTGCGGCCGGAGTCGGCGCTGGCAGCGGCGGCCTTGGAGCCGGTCTCGGCGCCGGGCTCGGTAATGCCGCAGGTGGGCTCGGGGCGGCAGTCGGCGCGGGCCTCAACGGAGACGGCCTCGGCGTCGGCGCCGGTGTCGGCAACGGCTCGGGCGGTCTCGGAGCAGGCGTCGGCGTCGGCAGTGGCGGCGTCAGCGTCAGCGCCAACTGAGCCGGCAGGCCTGCGTGCAATCGAACCGGGAGAGTGCTGCGGCCGCCGGCCAGAAGCCTCTTCCGGTATCGGCACGATCTGGATTGAAGGAGGCGATGCCGCGTCAGGCTCTCGGGCTTGACGCATGCCGATGTGAGCCGCCATCACCTGCTCATGCTTCGCCTCGCCCTCTTCCAGCCGGACATTCCGCAGAACGCCGGCACGATGATCCGCATGGCGGCATGCCTCGGCCTCGCCGTGGATATCGTCGAGCCGGCGGCTTTCGATGTCTCGGACCGTCATTTCCGCCGCTCCGGCATGGATTACCTCGAGCGTGCGGCCGTCATGCGCCATGATTCCTTCGCCGCCTTCGATGGCTGGCGCCGGGCTGAAGGCCACCGCCTCGTCCTCGCCGAGACAGACGGCGCGACGCCCCTGCCCGACTTCACCTTCCGCACCGGCGACATCGTCATGGTCGGGCGCGAATCGGCCGGCGTGACGGCCGAGGTGCACGCGGCCGCCGAGGCCAGCCTGCACATTCCGATGCGGGCGGGATTGCGTTCGCTCAATGTCGCGCTGGCGGCTGCGATGGTAATGGGCGAAGCCTTGCGACAGATTGGCGGCTTTCCGGGCCGCGATGGAACAGAAGCAGACGATGGTCATCCCGAAGCCCGCTGAATCCCCCGCCGCCGATCCCACCGTCGTCGCGGCGCTGAAACCCCGCGCCTCCGCCTGGTTCGAGACCCTGCGCGATCGCATCTGCGCGGCGTTCGAGGCCGTCGAGGATGAGGCTGCCGGCCCCTTCCCGCCCGAAACCGATACCGCCGGGCGCTTCGCGCGCACGCCCTGGCTGCGCACCAACCATGACGGCGCCCCTGGCGGCGGCGGGGTCATGTCGATCATGAAGGGCCGCGTCTTCGAGAAGGTCGGCGTCCACGTCTCGACCGTTCATGGCAGCTTTCATCCCGATTTCGCCGCCCAGATTCCCGGCGCGGCGCAGGACCCGCGCTTCCATGCCACCGGCATCTCACTGATCGCCCATCCCTGGAACCCGCACGCCCCGACCGTGCACATGAACACGCGGCTCGTGGTCACCACGAAACCCTGGTTCGGCGGCGGGGCCGACCTGACGCCCGTGCTGGCAGCGCGGCGCAGCCAGGACGACCCGGATACGCAGGCTTTCCACGCCGCGATGCGCACGCCCTGCGAGCGCTTTCCGGCTATCGCCGACTATCCACGCTTCAAGAGTTGGTGCGACGAGTATTTCTTCCTGAAGCACCGCAACGAGCCCCGCGGCATCGGCGGCATCTTCTACGACTATATCTGGACAGGCGATGTCGAGGCCGATTTCGCCTTCACCCAGGCCGTCGGCGAAGCTTTCCTCGGCAGCTATCCCGAGATCCTGCGTGGTAATCTCGGCAAACCCTGGAGCGAGGCGGAACGGCACGAGCAACAGGTCCGCCGCGGTCGCTATGTCGAGTTTAACCTGCTCTATGATCGCGGCACGATCTTTGGACTGAAGACCGGGGGCAATGTCGATTCCATCCTGTCATCGATGCCGCCGACGGTTCGCTGGCCGTGAGATCGGGGCCGCGCTAGCGGGCAGCAGCCAAGGCCGTCCTGATAAATTCCATCTGCGCGTCCGCTCCGGCCGGGCAGCCGGCCTCGATCCAGCCCTGCCGGGCGGCGTCGAGTACCTGCCCGACGCGCGGCCCGGGCAGGATGCCGAGCCCAATGATGTCCTTGCCGGTCGGCACAAAGCGCGGCGTCCGTCCGAACTCGCCGATGAGCCGCTGCACCGCGTCTCTGCCTTCGCCTCTTTCCGAAGCGTTGAGCAGAACCAGCGCCGCAGCCGCAGCGTCGGTGCCGGCGCCATGGGCGACATGGCGCAGCACCGCGATGGCGGGCAGGCCCGATCGGCCGCCCAGGCCTTCAAGCGCTCGCGCGATCCGCTCCGTCCGATCGAACTCCTCGTTCGAGAGCCGCAGCCGCTCGCGCAGTCGCAAGGCATCCTCGCCGACGGACACCGTCAGTGCCGCCAACCGAAATGCCGGGCAGACGCCTTCGCCCTCATCCTCCGCCACAGCCGCGAAGCGCGCGAGATGCGGCACGCCGCCGATCATCGGCATCAACAGTCCGGCGCCTGCCATTGCCGCGAGCGTCGCGACGACACCGGGAGCGGCGAGAAGCTTCAGCAGTTCGGCCCGCACGCGCTCGCGCGACAATCCAGCGAGCCCCTCGCGACCAGCGATGCAGGCGTTCAGGCCCTCGGCATCGGGCTCGCCTGCGCCATAGCGGGCATGGAAGCGGAAGAAGCGCAGGATGCGCAGGTAGTCCTCTCGAATGCGGGCCGCCGCATCGCCGATGAAGCGCACGCGCCGCTGCGCCAGATCGTCGAGCCCGCCGCAGTAATCATGCAGCTCACCGTCCCGGCCGAGACCGAGAGCATTGATGGTGAAGTCGCGTCGCAGCGCGTCAGCCAGGAAATCGCGGCCGAACACGACCTTGGCCCGGCGCCCGTCGGTCTCGACATCGCGCCGGAGCGTCGTCACCTCGAAGCTCGTGCCGTCTGCAACAAGCGTCACCGTGCCGTGCTCGATCCCGGTCGGCACCGCCTTGAAGCCGGCCGCCCGCCCGCGCCGGATCGTCTCCTCCGGCAGGGCCGTGGTGGCGAGGTCGATATCGCTCGCGGGCTCGCCCAGCAGGAGATTGCGCACCGCGCCGCCGACGACACGCGTTTCCTCGCCTTCGCCGTCGAGCGCCTGCAGCAACCGCGCCAGCACCGGCTGGGCCAGGAAGCGCGCGATTTCGCCCGCGCGGTTCGCGGTCATTTGAAGCGGCCGGGCACCAGCACCCCGTTCTCCATATGCGGTGGCTCATAGGCGCCGCCGCTGCGCGGCGCGATGAAGCCGCCATAGATCAGCACGGCGATCGCCAGCAGCGCCCCCGCGACCGCCAGGCGGAAGACATGCTGGCTCCAGTGCTCGACATCGAAGGGATTGCGCCTGTTGATGACGAGGTAGCCTGCGAAGATGCAGAAGGGCAGGACGAAGAGCAGAACCTCTTCGATGATCGTGCGCAGCATCGGCTTCGTTGTTTCCCAGGCGCGGATATCGCGCAGACTTCGTTTCCATTGCCGCATCGGATCCGGCCGAAAAGGGCGTTCTCCTTTTCGGTCGGATGCTCTAACCCGCCAGCCGCTCGTAGAGGTTGCGGATCATGCCGGCGGTTGCACCCCAGATATAGCGACCCTCGAACGGCATCGCATAGTAGGTGCGGAAATGCCCCTTCCATTCGATGCCATCGCGCTTGTGATTGGCAGGATCGAGCAGAAAGGAGAGCGGCGTCTCGAAGGCCTCGTCGACCTCGTCATGATTGATCGTCAGCGAGAAGGGCGGCTCGACCAATGCCACAACCGGCACAATCCGGTAGCCTGTGCCGGTGAGATAGGCGTCGAGGAAGCCGAGCGTGCGGATATGTGTCCGTGACAGGCCGATCTCCTCCTCGGTCTCGCGCAAAGCCGTGACGACCGGCGATCCGTCGACAGCATCGACCCGCCCGCCGGGAAAGGCGACCTGCGCCGAATGGTTGCGGAGCGCCGCCGCGCGCTGGGTCAGCAGCACCGTCGGCCCCTCCGGGCGCGGCACGATGCCGATCAGCACGGCCGCCGGCACGGCCCGCTTCTCGTCGGGGATCGGCACCGGCGAAGGTTGATTTTCATGGTCGCCACGCGGCCTGCTGATCACGTCGCCAAGCGCCGGCGGCTCAGCCCTCAGCCGCTCGCGCGCCAAGGCCGCGAAGGCCTCGGCGCTGAGGGTGAGGGCCGACTCGATTGTCTTCAGCACTAGATGCCCTCGATCTCGCTCGCCGGCACAGCCGGATAGAATTGTCTTGCGGCCGCGACGCCGAACATGGCCTCCCCTTCGGTCTCCCGTACCTCGCCAAGCGCGAGCAGGTCATAGGTCAGGGCTCGCGTCAGCCGGGCCCAGAGCCCGCGCCGGACATGGACATAGGGTGTCAGCCCGTCCTGTGCAGCCCGTTCGAAACGCAGGGCGTGCTCCGGTGCGACGCAGACGAGTTCGTCGACCTGCGTGCGAAACGCGATCGTGCGGCCGTCGCCCGCACCATCCACCTGCATCTCGACCGCCTGGAACGGCGCGTCATCGACGGTGATCCCGACTTTCTCGACCGGGGTCACGAGAAAGTAATCGTCGCCTTCGCGCTTCAAGACCGAGGAAAACAGCTTCACCAGCGCCGGCCGGCCGATCGGCGTTCCCATGTAGAACCAGGTGCCATCTGCAGCGATGCGCATGTCGAGATCGCCGCAAAAGGGCGGATTCCACCGCTCCACCGGCGGCAGGCCACGCGCCTTGCCGCCGCCGAGCGAGGCCATCAGGCGCTCCATCGCATTGCCCGATCCCATCATTGAAAAGCCAACTCCCAACAGCTGCGGCATTCTGCTTGCATCGCGTTTCCGCCTTGAACTCCACATAATCGTGAAGCCGAGTTGATGTGTAGCATTCCATTCGGCGCTTGAGCCGGCAGGGTGGCCCGTCCACACTCCCCGGATTACGCCGGACGCATGCGACCAGCGACGAAGGTGAAGGAGACCGACATGGCGGCGCAAGCCCGGGCTAACGAGAGCACTTCGCCGATTGACCTCGACACAGGCATCGTCGAGGCGGCGGAAGCCGCGCTCGGCGCCATCGGCGCGGCGCGCAAGGAGATCGGCCAGGTCATCTTCGGCCAGCAGAAGGTCGTGGATCTCTCGCTGGTGACGCTGCTTTCGGGCGGCCACGGCCTGCTCGTCGGCGTCCCCGGCCTCGCCAAGACCAAGCTCGTCGAGGCGATGGGCACTGTGCTCGGCCTCGCCGCTCGGCGCGTCCAGTTCACGCCCGACCTGATGCCGTCGGACATCCTCGGCTCCGAGGTGCTCGACGAATCGAGTGACGGCAAGCGCCATTTCCGCTTCATCAAGGGTCCGGTCTTCGCCCAGCTCTTGATGGCGGACGAGATCAACCGCGCCTCGCCGCGCACACAGTCGGCTCTGCTCCAGGCGATGCAGGAGCATCATGTCACGGTTGCCGGCGAGCGCTACGACCTGCCGGCCCCCTTCCACGTGCTGGCGACGCAGAACCCGATCGAGCAGGAAGGCACCTATCCGCTGCCCGAAGCCCAGCTCGACCGCTTCCTTCTCGAGATCGACGTCGACTATCCCGATCGCGAGGCCGAGCGGCGCATCCTGCTGGAGACCACCGGCGCCGCCGAGCACAAGCCCGCCCCCGCGATGACCGCGGAGACGCTAATGTCGATCCAGCGCCTCGTCCGCCGCCTGCCGGTCGGCGAGGCGATCGTCGACGCGATCCTCGATCTCGTCCGCTCCGCCCGTCCGGGCGAAGGCGAGGCCTCGGTCACCGACAAGCTCTCCTGGGGTCCAGGTCCGCGCGCCAGCCAGTCGCTGACGCTGGCGGTGCGCGCCCGGGCGCTCGTCGAAGGCCGGCTCGCCCCCTCGGTCGACGATGTCGCGGCGCTCGCCATCCCCGTGCTCAAGCACCGCGTTGCGCTGACCTTCGCCGCCCGCGCCGATGGCGAGACCGTCGAGGGACTGATCGGCAAGCTCGTGGAACGGCTGGGATAGGCCGATGCTAAGCACGCGCGTCCTGGGTCCGAGCGAAAGGCGGCCGTCGCGGCCGGTCCTCACCGAATCGCTCGACTTGGCCGCGCGCCTGCCGCGCCTGATCCTGGAGGCGCGCCGCGTCTCGGCCAGCATCCACGGCATTCATGGCCGGCGCCGCTCCGGCCCGGGCGAAACCTTCTGGCAGTACCGTCCGCTGGTCGCCGGCGAATCGGCCTCGCGGATCGACTGGCGTCGTTCGGCCCGCGACGGCCATCTCTTCGTCCGCGAGCGCGAATGGGAAGCCTCGCATTCGATCTGGCTCTGGATCGACCGCTCGCCCTCGATGGGCTTCGCCTCCTCGCTGGCCATGGCCTCGAAGCTCGACCGCGCGCTGGTCGCGGGCTTGGCGCTGGCCGAGGCCATGGTCGAGGGCGGCGAACGCGTCGGGCATCTCGGCCTGACCCGCGCGCTGGCCTCGCGCCGGATCGTCGAGATGCTGGCGCAGGCGATCGTCGCAGACGAGCGCAATGCCGCCTCGGACCTGCCGCCGGAAGCGCCGCTGCCCCGATTGGCGGATGCGATCATCATCACCGACGGGCTGTCCCCCGCCGCAAAGCTCGCCCAGCGGATCGCCACGCTGGCCTCGTCCGGCGCGCGCGGCCATGTCCTGCTGATCGCCGACCCGATCGAGGAGACCTTCCCGTTCAGCGGCCAGGCCGAGCTTTTCGATCTGGAGGATGGATTGACCCTGCGCGTCGGCGATGCCGGTGCCTGGGGCGAAGACTATCGCCAGCGCCTCGCCGCCCATCGCGAAGCCATCTCCGAAGCCTGCCGCAAGGCCGGCTGGACCCTGACGCTGCATCGCACAGACCGGCCCGCCAGCGAAGCGGTGCTGCGCATCGCGAGCCTCGTCGCCGCCTCGCGCAGCACCTCGGGCTTCTGAGGGGAAACGCCGATGCTCAGCGCCCTGCCCTTCAGCTTCACCGCTCCGCTCGCTCTCGCCGCCCTCGCCTTGCTGCCGGCCCTCTGGCTGATCCTGCGCGTCACGCCCCCGCGCCCGCGCCGGATCGATTTTCCGCCGCTGATAATCATGGCGGACCTGGTCGCCAAGCGCGAAACGCCGGCCCATACGCCCTGGTGGCTTTTGGCGCTGCGCATGACCGTCGCTGCCCTTGCGATCCTGGCTGTCGCCGGCCCGGTCTGGAATCCGGTGCGGGATGCGGTGCCCTCGCGTGGCCCCGTCCTGCTCCTGATCGATAACGGCTTCGGCGCCGCAGCCGATTGGCAGGAGCGCGTCGCGGTCGCCGAATCGCGCATTGCCGCCGCCACCCGCGAAGGCCGCCCCGTCGCCGTGGTCGGCCTCGCCGAAGCGCCGGCCGCGATCGCTCTGGCCGAGCCGCGCATCGCGCTCGACCGTTTGCGCGCGCTTGCCCTTCAGCCGCATGCACCGGACCGCGCCGCCCATATTCCGCGCATCGAGGCGTTCCTGCAGGGCGCCCCAGCGGCCGAGATCGCTTGGATTACCGACGGACTCGCCGTCTCCGACGACGGCAGTTTCCTCGCCCGGTTGAAGCAGGATGCCGAGGCTCGCCGCCTCGCGGTCCATGCCGCCCCGCCCGCCCAGCTCGCTCTCGCCGCCCCCGAGAACTTGGCGGGCGCTCTGACCGTCAAGGTGCTGCGCCCGGTATCCAGCGCTCCCGCGACCGGCCAGGTCCGCGCGCTCGATCTCAAGGGCCTGCCCCTCGGCAACGCCCCCTTCATCTTCGAGGGCAGCAATCTCGAAACCACAGCGCGTCTCACCCTGCCGATCGAGGTGCGCAACGCCGTCTCGCGGCTGGAGATCGTCGGCGAGCGCAGTGCCGGCGCCGTGGCTTTGCTCGACGACCGCGCCAAGCGCCGCCGCATCGGCCTCGTCTCCGGCGCGACCGCCGACACGGCTCAGCCCCTGCTGTCGCCGACCTATTACCTCTCGCGCGCGCTCCAGCCCTTTGCCGAGATCCGCGAGCCGCGGCAGGGCTCGACCGATCCGATCGGCGACATGCTGGCGCAGAACCTCTCGGTGCTGGTCCTCGCCGATATCGGCGCACTCGATCGCGAGACGGCCGAGAAAGTGACGAGCTTCGTCGAGCGCGGCGGCGTGCTGCTGCGCTTCGCCGGTGCGCGCCTTGCCGCCGCGTCCGACGACCTGACGCCGGTGCGCCTGCGCCGCGGCGGCCGCACGCTCGGCGGCGGGCTTTCCTGGGAAACGCCGCGCAAGCTCGCGCCTTTCACCCGCGAGAGCCCCTTCTTCGGCCTCACGATCAGCGACGATATCCGCGTCAGCCGCCAGATCCTGGCCGAGCCGGAACCGAACCTGTCGCGCAAGACCTGGGCCGCGCTGGAGGACGGCACCCCCGTCGTCACCGGCGAGCGACGCGGCGACGGCCTGATCGCCATGGTCCATGTCACCGCCGACACCACCTGGTCGAACCTTCCGCTCTCGGGCCTTTTCGTCGACATGCTCCGCAAGATCGTCAACCTCGCCGGGAACGGCCCCGCGGCCACCGAAGCGCAAGGCGACGAGACGCGCGTCGAGACCCTGTCGCCCGCCCGCGTGCTCGACGGAATCGGCCAGTTCCGCTCTGCTCCCGCAACGGCCCAGCCGGTGGCGCGCAACTTTGCCGGCCGCGCGACGCTCGCCCATCCGCCCGGCCTCTACGGTCCGGCCGACGGCTCGCTCGCGGTCAACGCGTTGATGCCCACCGATACGCTCGCGGCGCTCGACCTTGCGAGCCTCGGCGTCACCGTGCTGCCGATCGACGAGCCGGTGGCGCGCGACATCCGCCCGCCGCTGCTCGTGCTTGCCCTGCTGCTGCTCGTCGCCGATACGCTTGCGACGCTCTGGCTCGGCGGGCGCCTGAATGTCGCTCGCCTGCGCAAGGTGGCGGCGCCGGCCGCGATCCTGATCGCTTTCACCGCCTCCTTCGCGGTGACATCCGATCACGCCCGTGCCCAGCAGCCCGCCCCGAACGCACAGGCCGATACCCGCCCGCCGATTCCCCGTGCCCTGCTCGCCAATGGCGCGATGACGCGGCTTGCCTATGTCGTGACCGGCGACAAGCCCGTCGACGACATGTCGAAGGCAGGCTTGACCGGGCTCAACACCGTCCTCGGCGCTCGCACGGCGCTGGAACCGGGCGAGCCGGTCGGCGTCAGCGTGGAGCGCGACGAACTCGCCTTCTTCCCGGTGCTCTACTGGCCGATCGTCGCCGGCCGGCCGCTGCCTTCGGCCGAGACTTTGCGCAAGCTGGAAGCCTATATGAAGGGTGGCGGACTCGTGATCTTCGATACCCGCGACGCGATGAGCGCGCGCCCCGGCGGCGGCACAACGCCAGAGGGCGACCAGCTCAAGCGCATGCTGCAGACGCTCGACATCCCCGAGCTTGAGCCGCTGCCGCGCGACCACGTCCTGACCAAGACCTTCTACATCCTCGACGAGTTGGTCGGTCGCTACGACACCGGCACGACCTGGGTCGAGACCCTGCCCCCGGCCGACAGCGACGGGCGCCGCCCGGCGCGGGCCGGCGACAATGTCTCGCCCATCGTCATCACAGCCAACGACCTTGCCGCCGCCTGGGCGACCGACCGGCGCGGCGAAGGGCTGGTGCCTCTTTCGGGTGGCGATCCGCGCCAGCGCGAAATGGCATTGCGCGCCGGCGTCAACCTCGTGATGTACGCGCTGACCGGCAACTACAAGGCCGACCAGGTCCATGTCCCGGCCCTGCTCGAAAGGCTGGGGCAATAGCCATGTGGAGCGTCTCCCTCGCCCCGTTGGTGCCCTTGCCGCTGCTGATCGGGCTTGCCGTGCTCGCAGCGCTCGCCGCAGGCGCCGCCATCGTGCTCGCCGGCCGCAGCGCCATCCTGCGCGCGCTCGCGCTGGCCGTGCTGACGGTCGCACTCGCCGATCCCTCGCTCGTCTTCGAGGATCGTGAGCCGGTCAAGGATGTCGTCTCCGTCGTGGTCGACCGCTCGGCCTCGAACCGCCTCGCCGACCGCTCGGCGCAGACCGATGCCGCAGTCGCGGAGATCGAGCGGCAATTGCGCGGCATCCCCAATGTCGAGCCGCGGATCGTCGATCTGCGCGATGCGCAAGGCAGCAATGACGGCACCCGCCTGTTCGAGGCGCTGGCGTCGAGCCTCGCCGACGTTCCTTCCGAGCGCGTCGCCGGCGCGATCGCGATAACCGACGGCCTTGCCCATGACGCGCCGCCCAATGCCGAGGCGCTCGGCCTGCGCGCGCCGCTGCATGTCCTGACCACCGGCCGCAATGCCGAGATCGACCGACGCATCGTGCTGGTCGATTCGCCGCGCTTCGGCATCGTCGGCAAGGACCAGACCATCCGCCTGCGCGTCGTCGACAAGGGCGGCCCCGGCCGTGCAGGCCTCACCATCCGCCGCGACGGCGAGATCATCGCCCGCCGCGAGGTCGCGACCGGCCAGACCGTGCAGGTTCCCGTCCGCATCGACCGGGGCGGGCCGAACGTCGTCGAGATCGAGGCGCAAGCCATCGACAACGAATTGACGCTGGCGAACAACCGCGCCGTCATCACCATCGATGGCGTGCGCGATAAGCTGCGCGTGCTGCTGGTATCGGGCGAGCCGCATCCGGGCGAGCGCACCTGGCGCAATCTCCTCAAGGCCGACGCCAATGTCGACCTCGTGCATTTCACCATCCTGCGCCCGCCGGAGAAGCAGGACGGCACGCCGATCAACGAGCTATCGCTGATCGCCTTCCCGACGCGCGAGCTGTTTCAGGTCAAGATCAAGGAATTCGACCTGATCATCTTCGACCGCTACGCCAACCAGTCGATCCTGCCGCTGCTCTATTTCGAAAACATCGTTCGCTACGTCCGCGACGGCGGCGCGCTCCTGGTCGCGGCTGGTCCCGAATACGCGGGCTCGCAGACCTTGGCGCGCACGCCGCTCGGCCAGATCCTGCCCGCCCTGCCCGATGGCAGCGTCATCGACGAGGCCTATCGTGCGCAGGTCAGCGAGCCCGGGAAGCGCCACCCTGTCACGCGCGACCTGCCGGGTTCGGAAGTCTCGCCGCCGCGCTGGGGCGAATGGCTGCGCATGGTCGGCGCCCAGGCGCGGGCCGGCGGCGCGCCTGTCATGACCGGCCCTGGCGACCGCCCGCTCCTGATGCTGGCCCGCGAGCAGAAGGGCCGTGTCGCGCTCTTCCTCTCCGACCATGCCTGGCTCTGGGCGCGGGGCTTCCGCGATGGCGGCCCCTATCTCGACCTGCTGCGCCGCCTCAGCCACTGGCTGATGAAGGAGCCGGAGCTGGAGGAGGAGGCCCTGCGCGCCACCGTCCGCGGCGCGACCGTCGAGGTCGAGCGCCAGACCCTGCGCGACAACCCAGGCCCCATCACCATCACCGGCCCGGACGGCCAGTCGCGCACGGTGACGCTGGACGCAGGTCGCCCCGGCCTGTTCACCGCCCGCATCCCGACCAGCGAACTCGGCCTTTACCGTTTGACAGCGGACAACCTCACCGCCTTCGCCAGCGTCGGCCCCGAAAACCCTCGCGAGTTGATGGAGGTGGTCAGCGATCCCGCCGCGCTCCAGGCGCTGGCGCAGGCCACCGGCGGCTCCTCGCGCCGCATCGGCCGCGAGAGCGGCTCCGCAGTCAACCTGCCGCGCATCGTGCCGGTGCGCTCCGGCAGCCAGTTCGCCGGCAATGACTGGATCGGCCTCAGGATCAGCGATTCCGGCATCGTGCGAGGCGTGCGCATCTCGCCGCTCTTCATCGGATTGCTCGGCCTGGCCGTGCTGTTCGGGGCTCTCGTCGCCGGCTGGCTCGGCGAGAGCGGGCGGCGCCTCAGGCGTCAGAGCTGAAGCGCATCGAGGTCACCGCCCCGCTGCGCTGTTTCAGCACGCCCTCGACCAGTTCCAGTGCGAGGAAGCGCGCCGGATCGGCCGGCCCCGGCAGCACGAGCTGGCCTGGCGGCAGAACCTTGAAGCCGAAGCGGGCGTAATAGGGCGCGTCCCCGATCAGCATGATCAGGTCATGTCCGGCCTCGCGCGCCGCGTCGATCGAGCGGTTCATCAGCGCAGCCCCGATGCCCCGGCCCTCGAAAGCGGGATCGACGGTGAGCGGGCCGAGCATCAGCGCCTTGTGGCCGCCGGCGAGAACCGCCGTCACCTTCACCGAACCGACGAGGAAGGTGCCGACATGGGCGGCATAGGACAGGCCGTGATCGGGCGGCACGCCCTCGCGCAGGCGGAAGGCTGTGCGGGCAAAGCGGCCGGGGCCGAAGGCGCGCTCGTGCAGGCGCTCGATCGCGGCGGCGTCCACGGGGAGTTCGTGGCGGATGGTCAGAGGCAGGGATGTCATGATGATCGACGTCTGGCGCGGGAGGCGGATCGGCTGAGCGAAGCCAGGCGCGTGCGGGCGCATGACCGGGAGGGCGCATTCAGCGCGCCGGTCGTCGCAGGTCTCGCAGGCTCGGGCGGATCATCATGAAAGCGCCTCTACAGCATCAGACCGCAATGTGGAATCTCCTTTTCTAAAAATCTGATGCGCAGCGATACGGCACTCGAGCGCCCTGCATCCATTCGGCTTTGATCGCTTGAGGTGACTTGTCGGCTGCGTCGCTATGGTCTCAACTCCAGGTTCCAGGCGGGGGAACAGCCCAGGGAAGCCACAGGCGATCTCGCCTGTCCGAACGGAGACGACCGATGTCCGGATATAAGCCGCTTGCGACCGCCCTGTTACTGGTGGCGATTGCCTTGCCCGCTCACGCCCAGCAGCCGGCGCCGCCGAAGGAGCCCATCCGGGACGAATTCTTCTGGCTTGGCGAGATGAACAAGGCGAGCACGGTCATCAATGCCGAGCAGGGCCTGCTCGACCGGGCGCTGGCGCCGAAGCTGGCGCAGGGCATCGCCAAGGTGATCGAGGCCGGCAACCAGCCCTGGGCGAGGCGGCCTTCGACCGTCATCAGCTTCGAGCCCCTGATGATCAAGGAAGCCGGGGTCGAGGTCACCCTGATCCATGCCGGCCGCTCCAGCCAGGACATGCACGCGACCTATCGCGCCGCGATCATGCGCGACCGGCTGTTGACGCTGGCCGACCAGCTGAACCGGGCGACGCGGACCATGGTCGAATTGGCTGCGGCCCATCGCGACACCATCGTGCCGAATTACACCAACGGTGTCGCTGCCCAGCCCAACAGCTACGGGCATTACCTGCTCGGCCTCGCCGCCGGGCTCGATCGCGACGCACAGCGCATCCGCGAGACTTATGCCCGTGTCGATCGCTCGCCGATGGGCACGACCGTGCTTAACGGGACGAGCTGGCCGCTCGATCGCCAGCGCATGGCGGATTATCTCGGCTTCGCCGCCCTTGTCGACAATGCCTATGATGCCTCGCAGATCGCCGCGGCCGACCTGCCGGTCGAAATCAGCGGCATCGTCACCGGCATCGCCCTGCATGTCGGCGGCTTCATCGAGGACGTGATGACGCAATATGCGCAGTCGCGGCCCTGGATCATCCTGCGCGAAGGCGGCGGCAATACCTACGTCTCAAGCGCCATGCCGCAGAAGCGGAATCCGGGTCTGCTGAACGGCACGCGAGAGGACGCCTCGACCGTGCTCTCGCTGGCGATGGGCCCGGTCTTCAGGGCGCATAACATCCCGCCCGGCATGCCCGATGCCAAGGACGCCAAGGCGAACAGCGCCATGACCGACAGCGCCACCAAGGCCCTGCAGGGGCTCGACCGCATCCTGAAGGCGCTCGCCATCGATCCGGAACGCGCGCTGGAAGAGCTCAACAGCGACTGGACGGCGTCGCAGGAACTCGCCGACGTGCTGATGCGGAAATACAAGCTGCCCTTCCGCGCGGGCCACCACTTCGCGTCCGAGGTCGTCGACTACGCCAAGCTGAACAACATCAAGCCGACCGAGTTTCCCTATGCGCAGGCGCAGGCGATCTATCGCAAGGCGGCGCCAGAGATGGGGCTCGCCGCGACGGAGCTGCCGATGAGCGAGGCCGAGTTCCGCTCGACGCTCGATCCCATCGCGATCATCAAGAACCGCGCCACGTCGGGAGGCCCCCAGCCGGCCGAGATGGATCGGATGCTGGCAGAAGCGAAGCAGCGGCTCGATCGCCAGGACGGCTGGATCAAGGACCGCCGTGCGAAGATCACGGCTGGCCTGGCGAAGCTCGACGCCGATTTCGGCACGCTGGCGAAAAGCGCCAACTGACAGGCCCGGCAGCCGCCCTCACCACTCCGTCGAGGGCGGCTGCCCGGAGATGATCTCCGCCAGCCGCCGCCGCGTCGCCGGTGTCGTACCCTCCGGCAAATTGGCCAGCGGGAAGAAGCCGGCTGCGGCGATCTCGCGGTCGGGTTGCTTGACGGTGTCGACCCGGAACTGCCGCAGGACATAAACGGCGACATGGTCGCGCCGCGAAATCCTGCGGTTGAAGAACAGCCCGTGCAGGACCGGCCGCGCGGTCGGGGCGATGCCTGCCTCCTCCGACAATTCGCGCTCCAACGACAATTCCGCGGTCTCGCCGACCTCGACCCCGCCGCCCGGGAAATGCCAGCCGGGCACATAGGTGTGGCGGATCAGGAAGACCTCGCCGCGATCGTTCAGCACGACGGCGCGCACGCCGAATGTCATGCCGCGCGCGAAGCGGAAATAGAGATGCAACAACCGCGTCAGCGCGCGCTGCCCCATCGAGCGCGGCTTCTCCGGATCGATAGCGGCTGGCGGAGGTGTCGCTGATTGCATCCCGAGGATTCTCAAGGCCGAGTTAATTGTCTATGCAAAAACCGCATGACGGACCGTCAAGTTGATCGGTTGTTCTGCCACAAACGCGCCCCAAATGAGGCAGATACCGCCGCCGATCCCACAGGACACCACGACCATGCTTCTCTCTTTCATCATTGCCCGCCTCAGGGCCAAGCCGGCTTATGTCTGGAAGCCCGCCGTCACCATGACCGATTCGCGTATCGTGTCGGAACTGACCGGCGCCGCCAACTGAGGTCTTCGGACCCTTTCGCAGTCCAGGCGCGCCACGGCGCGCTTGACTGACGGCCTCATGCGGGGGCAAGCGCTAGAGCGTGTTCAAGCTCGCGCATCTGTCCGACCCGCATCTCGGCCCGCTCGCCGGGTTTTCCCTGCATCAGCTTCTGGGCAAGCGCGCGACCGGCTACGTCAACTGGCGGCGTAAGCGCCGACATGCCCATGACATGGATGTCCTGGCGCGCATCGTCGCCGATATTCATTCCCAGGCTCCCGATCATGTCGCCTGCACAGGCGACGTCGCCCATATCGGCCTGCCCAACGAATTCAAGACCGCGATTGCGTTCCTCGACACGCTCGGCCCGCGCGATACGGTCAGTTTCGTGCCAGGCAATCACGATACCTACGCCCGCTCGTCGCTGAAGCCGCTGGCCGGGCTGCTCGCGCCCTGGATCGCCGATGACGAGGGCAAGGCGGGCTATCCCTGGTATCGCCGCCGCGGGCCCGTCGCGCTGATCGGGGTCAACAGCGGCGTGCCGACCCTGCCCCTGATGGCGACGGGCCGCGTCGGCAGCGAGCAGATCGCCCGGACCGAAGCGCTGCTGGACCGCGCCCGCGACGAAGGCCTGATTCGCGTCGTGCTGATCCACCACCCGCCTTATGTCGGCGGCGCCAAGCGCGGCCGCGAGCTGGTCGATGCCGCCGCCTTCGAGGCGATGCTGAAGCGCAAGGGTGCCGACCTCGTCCTGCACGGCCACAATCACAGCTTCTCGCTGGCCTGGCGGGCCGGCCTCCAACGCGACGTGCCGATCATCGGCGTACCTTCGGCGTCGATCGGCCCGCGCGGCCATGGCGAACGCGGCTCCTGGCATCTCTTCCGCATCGAAGGCGATGCGAAGCACCCTGGCATCACGCTGGAGCAGCGCGGCTTCGAGCCGGACGGCACCGTCATGCTCCGTCAGGAAATCACCCTGATGAAAGCCACCTGAACGGCGTCGTCCTTGTCTGCGCTGCGACACCGCGCGCCGCAGCACGACGGGAAGACATCGTCGCTCAGACGCAGCGGCCGCCGTCGACCGCCAGCACCGAGCCCGTGACCATGTCGGCCTCGTCCGAGCACAGGAACAGCGCCGCGTTGGCGATGTCCTGCGGCGTCGAGAACCGGCCCCACGGGATGGAGGCCGTGAACTGCGCGCGGCGCTCCGGCGTATCCTCGCCCATGAAGGTGGCGAGCAGCGGCGTTTCGCCCGCGACCGGCGCGATCGCGTTGACGCGGATCTTGTCCGGCGCCAGTTCCACCGCCATCGACTGCGAGATCAGGTTCGCCGCCCCCTTCGAGCCGTTGTACCAGGTCAGGCCCGGGCGCGGACGCAGGCCCGCCGTCGAGCCGATATTCAGGATCACGCCGCCGCCATGCTGCCGGAAATGCGGCACCGTCGCCCGCGCCATCAGGTAGATCGACTTCACGTTCACCGCGAAGACCCGGTCGAACTCCTCCTCGGTCACCTCGATCATCGACTTGTTGCGATGGGTGGTGCCGGCGTTGTTCACGACGATGTCGAGCCGTCCGACCTTGGCGAGGATTTTCTCGACCGCCTTGTCGACGCTCTTGGCCTTGCCGACATCGCAGGTCACGGCAAAGGCCTTGCGGCCGATCGCCTTGGCGGCTTCCTTGGCCTTGTCGCCATTGATGTCGAGCACCGCAACGCGCGCGCCCTCACGCACGAAGGTCTCGGCGATGCCGAAACCGAACCCCTGCGCCGCGCCGGTGACCAGCGCCGTCTTGCCCTTCAGTCTCATGGTCATTCCCTGCGATCTTGATGTCACGATGTTTGAAACGAATGAGCGCGGCCGTAAATGCGCTTTTGCGCGCGGGCGGATGCGGAAATCGGATGGAAGGGTTCTACGCCCCGATCTCCTCGCGTAGCATTTCCAGCTCCAGCCAGCGCTGCTCGGCGTCGCCGATCTCGCGTGCGACCTCTTCCAGCCGCGCCGTCGCCTTGGCGAAGAGCTTCGGATCGCGCGTATAGAGATCGCCTGCCACGGCGGCATTGAGCTTCGCGGCCTCCGCCTGCAGTGCTTCGACCTTCTTCGGCAGCGTCTCCAGCGCATGCTTCTCGTTGAAGGAGAGCTTGCGCTTGGAGGCGGATGCGGCCGGCGCCGCCGCAGCCTTCGACACCGCAACCGATGCCTTCTCGATCGGCCGCGCCTTGGCCCCGACACCGCGCCCGCGCTGGGCCAGCATGTCGGAATAGCCGCCGGCGAATTCGGTCCAGACCCCGTCGCCATCCGAGATCAGCACCGCCGAGACGACACGGTCGATGAAGTCGCGGTCATGGCTGACCAGCAGCACCGTGCCCTGGTAATCGGCGAGCAGTTCCTGCAGCAGGTCGAGCGTCTCGAGGTCGAGATCGTTGGTCGGCTCGTCCAGCACGAGCAGGTTGGAGGGCTTGGCCAGCGCCCGCGCCAGCATCAGGCGTCCACGCTCGCCGCCGGAGAGCGCTCCGACCGGCGTACGCCGCTGCAACGGCTGGAACAGGAAGTCCTTCATATAGGCGATGACATGACGCGGCGTGTCGCCGACCATCACCTGGTCGGAACCGCCCCCGGTCAGCGCGTCGCCGAGCGGCGTCGCCGGGTCGAGGCTCTCGCGACGCTGGTCGAGCGTCACCATCTCCAGCGCTGTGCCGAGCTTCACCGTGCCGCTATCGGGCGCGAGCGCCCCGGTCAGCAGGTTGATCAATGTGGTCTTGCCGGCGCCGTTCGGCCCGACGATGCCGATCCGGTCACCGCGTGCGACGCGCAGCGACAGGTTCTTGATCACGACATTGTCGCCATAGGCCTTGGCAACGTCGATCGCCTCGATGACGAGCTTGCCGGAGGTCTGCGCCTCGCTCGCCTCCAGCCGGACATTGCCCTGAGCGGCCCGCGCCGTGCGGCGCTGGTCGCGCAGCGAATGGAGTTCGCCGAGCCGACGCTGGTTGCGCGTGCGCCGGGCGCTGACGCCGTAGCGCAGCCAGTCCTCCTCGCGGGCGATCTTGCGGTCGAGCTTGTGGCGGTCGAGTTCCTCCTGCGCCAGCACCTCGTCGCGCCAGGCTTCGAACTCGCCGAATCCTCTCTCGGCCCGCCGCGTCACGCCGCGATCGAGCCAGATCGTCGCGCGCGACAGCGAAGTCAGGAAGCGCCGGTCATGGCTGATGAGGACCATGGCCGAGCGCAGCGACTGCAATTCCTGCTCCAGCCATTCGATCACCGGCAGGTCGAGATGGTTGGTCGGCTCGTCCAGCAACAGGATATCGGGCTCCGGCGCCAGCACCCGCGCCAGTGCCGTGCGGCGCGATTCGCCGCCGGACATGGTGGCGGGGTCCTCTTCGCCGGTCAGGCCGAGTTCCGTGATCAGATATTGCGCGCGATAGGCGTCGTCGCCCGGCCCGAGCCCCGCCTCGACATAGGCGAGCGAAGTCCGGTAGCCGGTGAAATCCGGCTCCTGGGGCAGGTATCGGATGGTCGAGCCCGGCTGGACGAAGCGCTCGGCATGATCGGGATCGACCAACCCCGCCGCAATCTTCAGAAGCGTCGATTTGCCCGATCCGTTACGGCCGACAAGGCAGACTCGCTCTCCGGCCGAGACCGCGATCTCGGCGGCTTCGAGCAGCGGCTGTCCGCCAAAGGTGAGCGCGACGTCGCGCAGATGCAGCAAGGGGGCCATGATCCGTCCTATGTTCGGCCTGCGGGATAGACCGCCGCCGCCGCCCTGTCACGTCCGCAAGCCTGGCACGCCCCTTGCCAGCATCGTTGCGCGCCTTATCGTGATGGGATCGAGCCCTGATGAGTCCTAAAAGAGCGATGCCCCGCGAACGCCCGATCGGGATAGGCCACAACGGCGGCCCTCCGCTGAAGCAACGCAAGCGCCGCGCCGCCACCGGCTCGGGCACGATCGGCCGCTATTTCGATTGGCGCTTCGCTCATCGCAAGGCCTGGAAGAAGCCGCGCGAGATCGCGCTCAGGCGCGAGGAAAACGCTTCGGCTCTCGGCCTCACCTATGAGGAATACTCGCTGGAGATCATGGAGCGCGGCTATTATCCGCAGCCCGAGCATGTCGCCACGATCAAGTCGAAGCGGGCGCAGCGCCGCAAGGATGGCGGCGTGGTCGGCCAATCCTTGAAGGGCACGAAGCTGAGCTAGAGCTCCGGCGCCTCAGCCTTCCAACCACCGCCGGGCCAGCCGGGTCGCCGGCTTCTCGAAGAAGCGGTGGAGCAGCAGCGCGGCCACCACGGAACCGGCGAGCGCGAGCGCGATATACAGCGCCGGTGACTGCAGGCCGAGCCGCAGCACCACCTCGCGCATACCCCGGATTACGAACGGGTGGACGAGATAGAGCGCATAGGACGCATCGCCCACCGCGGCCAGCGCCTTGACAGGCCATGGCGGCACGATGCCCTCGCGGCCGCAACCGGCAGCGAGCATCAGGAAGACGGCGCCCCCGCCGCGCCACAGCACGCTGCTCCAGGCGCCGTCCGCGCCCGGGACATGGGCAGCCGCGACCAACAAGCTGGCACCGGCGAGTGCGACGGCGATCCGCAACGCCCCGTGCAGGCGCAAGCCCTTCTGCCGGAGGACTGCGATGCCCATGCCCGCGGCGAATTCCAGCACGATCGGCTGGCCCCAGAAGCCGAAGGGTAGCGGAAGCGGTCCGTGCAGGCTCTCCGTGCCGACCAGTAGCGCCAGCAACAGCGCGGTCGCCGGCAAGGTCCAGCGCGGCGGCAGCATCAGGCCGGCCGCGAACAGGGCGTAGAACAGCATCTCGTAATTCAGCGTCCAGCCTAGCGAATAGACCGGCTGGACGAGGCCTTGCGTCGAGAAGACCGGCCAGAACATGTAGGAACCGATGATCTGCTGGAGGCTCGGCACGCCGGAATTGAGCATGGCGGGGACCGCGAGCCCGACCAGCAGGAACACGGTCGTCACCGTCCAGTAGAGCGGCACGATGCGGGCCAGGCGGCGCTTCAGGAACAGGCCCGCAGCGCCGTCCCGCCCGAACAGGTCCTGCGAGGCATGGACCATGATGAAGCCGGAGACGACGAAGAAGATGTCGACGCCCGCCATCCAGGGCAGCAGGTCGCTGCGCGTGAAGCTCAGGCCTGCATGCGCCGCGACCACGGCCGCATCCGGCTGGACATGGTGGATCGCGACCATGAAGGCCGCGAGCGCGCGCAGGACCTGGATCGAATGGATGGGCTGCACGCGGACCTATGCGACGTGGTGGGAAGGCCGCTCAGCCAAACCACAGCCGCTTGGGATCGTCGAGCCCGAAGCGATGGAGATTGGCGGCGATAGCCGCCAGCCCCTGCTCGGCCGCGTCCGTCGCGGTGATCACATGCAGGGCAAAGCGCTCCGCCAGGTCTTCCATCGGCGGCTTGCCGGCGAAGGCCGCACGAATCGCCGCCTTGTCCGCCAGCGGCAGGAGATGCGGCGCGATCCCACCTGCGATGAAGACACCGCCCGTCGCCTTGAAGACCAGCGCGAGATCGCCGGCGACCCGTCCCAGCAGGCGCCAGAAGCAAACCACCGCCATCAGCGCCGCCGGGTCGCCGTCATGGGCGAGCCGGGAGATATCGGCGGCGCTCACGTCAGCCTCCAGCATGCCGGACGTGTGGGCCACCGCCTTGTGCAGACGCACGAGCCCATCGCCGCTCAGCAGATGCTCGACGGTCAGGCGCGGGATGCCCTCGCTCAGCGCCGGCCAGATGCGTTGCTCGGTCTGGTCTTCGGGCCCGATGCCGATATGGCCGGATTCGGTCGGGATCAGCACACCGCGCTCTCCCCTCATCAGGAGCGCCGCGGCTCCGAAGCCCGTGCCTGGCCCGAGCACCAGCTTCACGCCGTCAGGTTCGGGATCGCCATCGACCAGGGTCGAGAGGTCGCCCGGCTTCAGGACTGACAGCGAAGCCGCCAGCGCCTCGAAATCATTGACCATCAGCCCTTGAGTAAGGCCGAGTGCCCCGGCGATCTGCGGCCCGTCGAGATGCCAGACGGCATTGGTCAACTGTGCCTGCCGGCCTTCGAGCGGGCCGGCGACCGCGAGCACCGCCGAACGTGGCTTTTCAGGAAGGTCGGCCAGCACGGCGGCGAAAGCGGCTTCCGCCGTCGGATAGCTGCCCGTCCCGATCCGCGCCAGCGGGCGATGCGCACACTCGCCATCGCTGACCAGCGACAGGCGGCAGTTCGTGCCGCCGATATCCGCGACCAGCACCGGGTAGGAGATCGAGGGCGGGCGCATCAGAGCGGCTTCCGCCAGGGCGCGAACCAGCCTAGGCCTTCGAGCGTTCCGGCTTCCGGCCGGTACTCGCAGCCCACGAAGCCGTCATAGCCGAGACCGTCGAGCTCGTTGAAGAGCGTCGGATAATCGGGCCCGGAGGCATCCGGCTCGTGCCGTCCATTGGCGCGGGCGATCTGGACATGGCCGATGAGCGGATAGAGTTCATTCAGTTTGGCCGAGACCTCGCCATGGATAAGCTCGCAATGATACATGTCGAACTGCAGCCGGACATTCGGACGGCCGGATTCGCGGACGTAACTTGCAGCCTGGTCGAAATCATTAAGGAAATAGCCCGGCATGTCCTTGCCGTTGATCGGTTCCAGCAGGAGGTCGATGCCCTGCTCGCCGAGCTTGTCGGCGGCGTAGGCGAGCGAGGCCCGATAGGTCTTCTGCGCAACGGGGTCGCTAGGGTCTGCCAGCCCCGCCATCATATGAAGGCGCTTGACCCCGGTCTCGTGGACATAGGCCAGCGCCGTGTCGACCGAAGCCCTGAACTCGTCCTCGCGACCCGCCAGAGAGGCGATGCCGCGCTCGCCCTTGGCGAAATCGCCGGGCGGCAGGTTGTAGAGCGCCTGCGTCAACTCGCCGCCCGCCAGCGCGAGCCCGACCTGCTCGGGCGTATAGTCATAGGGGAAGAGGAACTCGACCGCCTCGAAACCGGCCTCGGTGGCTGCCTTGAAGCGATCGAGGAATTCCCACTCGGTGAACATCATCGACAGATTGGCGGCGAAACGCGGCATGAGTCTCTCGCAGGCTGGGCGATATCGGTCGCGGCAGGCTAAACCGATATCGCCCGACGCGTCATCGCCAAACGCGGCAGGGAGGCAATGCGTTCCGCACCGGCCGTGTTCCGCTTCATGCTCCGGCTTGACCCGAGCATCTTGGAAACCAGAGCCAGCTCATCAGGCGATGCTTGGATCAATCCCCGGAATGACGGCGCTTAGGGCTTCGGCGGCGGGTTCGGATCGGTCGAGAAGCGGCGGAACACCATGTCGGGCGAGGACGTGTTGTGGCGCGAATGCGTCGTGCGCCCCATCCAGATGTCGGTCGCCTTGCCGCCGGGATAGGACATCAGCGCTTCCTCGCGCCAACCCTTGGCGCCGGGCTCGCGCAGCCCGATGCGGGCAACGTCGTTGTTGAACTCGGTGACGTACATCGAGCGCAGCGCGACGAAGCCCTTTCCGCCGGTCACCGGCTGATCGAGCACCGCGTCGAGCACCATCCGGTTCTCGTCGACGCTGTCCAGCTTGAGGCTGCCGGACGAGCCATCCTTGAAGTTCAGCTTGAAGGTCAGCGTCTGCGGGTCGAACACGATCTCCTTGATGTTCACGACGGGGCGCCCCTCCTGCTCGATCGGTCCGAACAGGAACGAGGAGCCGTAGGAGGAGAAGCCCAGATGCTCCGGCGGCAGCGGCCGGGCGCGCCAGTTGCCGTCCTGCGGATAGACGACGAGCACCTCATGGGACTTGTCCTTGCCGAGCTTCCAGAGTTGCACGAGGTGCAAGCCCTTCTCCACGCGGTCGCCGACGCGGAAGGTCGTCTCAGCCGGCCGCCAGAAGCTCGGGAAGGTGTAGCCGACCAGCCAGTAGTCGATCGATTCGTAGAAGGTCACGCGGCGCGGCGGCGTCGGCGGCGCGAAGGACGGATCGCCCTTCATGTCGCAACTCGTCCAGTCGGCATCCCAGTTGTCGCGAACGAGCCCCGCGACATAAGCCGGATGCGCCGCCTCGATCTGGAAGCGCCGGACTTCCGGCGAGATCGCCTTGATCGTGACGTTGTCCTTCTCGGCGCAGAGCACCGGCTCGGATTCGTTCTTCACCTCTACGGCCACGTCGCCGGCAGCCCGCGCTATCGTCAGCGAGGCGAGAAGAGCAGCCGAAACCGCAAGCGAGCGAAGAAAACGAGTCATGGCAATCCCTGGCGATGATGTCCGAAGCAGCCTGATACCAGCCAGATGAACCTCGGCTGACCGTGCTGGGCAGACAGGACTGCGGCGGCCGCAGCCCGGCTCCTTTCGGATCTTCCGGCAACTGTCGACAAGCAGCAACGTTCCGAGCAGAGCTCGAGCTCTCGCGCAGAATCACCGTGAGGTGTCTCAAGCCTTCAGGATGGCGTAGACGTCGCCCGAATTGGCCTCATGCGGCAAGCTGCGCAAGTAGTCGCCCATCGCCTCGGCACTTGCCGGCTCCGCAAGCTCCAGCGCCTGGCTCTCTCCGATCGCGACATTGAAGCGATAGGGGCCGAGCGTCTCCAGCAGGACGAGGCAGGCCTCGGCGACCTCGCGCTGGATCGTCGTGAACTCGAAGGAGATCACCGGCACTGCCTTGGTCAACCCCGCCAGCACATGCGCCTCGAAGCCCTCGACGTCGATCTTGAGCAGCTTCGGCAGGCCATAGCGCAGGATCAATCGGTCGAGCGTCGTGCAGGGCACCGCGATCTCGCGGTCCCAGACCTGGCCCTCCCAGCCGCTGGCACCTGCGGCGGCCCCGATGAACGCGGCCGACGCGGTCGAGACCGTTGGGTTCAGGCTGTTGATCCGGAGCGTGATCGAGCCCTCATGGACGCCGCAGGCTGCCTCGACCAGCGTCACCAGCGGGTCGCGGCGGTGGATCAGGCGGATGACGCGGGCCGGACCGGGCTGCGGCTCAAGCGCGACGACCCGCGCGCCCAGCCGGCGGAAGGACGAAACCCGGTCACCGACATGGGCGCCGATATCGAAGGCAAGGTCGCCCGGCGCGAGGAAGGTCCCATAGAGCCGGTCCATCGCCGCACGGCGCTGCTTGTCGCCGTGATAAACCCGCAAGGAGCGCGACAGCGCCTTCACGGTCCCCTTCGGATAGGTGACGGCGTTCATGCCGCCTCCTTGTCGCGGATCGCGGCGAGCACCGGCGGCAGGTCGAAATCCTCGGGTATGCCGCAGAGCCCGCGCCGCGCCAGCCAGGCGCCGCAGGCGGGCGCAGCCGTCAGCATGGCGAAGGGGATCGCCAGCACGTAGCCGGCCGTCAGCGGCAGCGACCAGATCAGCACCGCCGGCGCCATCACGCCCAGCGCGACGAAGATATAGGCCCCGAACAGCAGATGCGGCCAAAGGCCGGCGAAAGCCGTCGCGAAGGACAGGGCATGGGCGTCCCGCGCCTGCCCGTTCCAGCCGATACTGGCCCGACCGAAGACCAGGCCGATCATGAACAGCGTCGTCCGGAAGCTCGACACCGCGCCCTGCAGGAAGGAGAATACCAGTTCGATCACCGCCGAGACCAGGAACCGCGCCTTGCCGCCATAGCGCGCGACGCCGCCACGCGTCAGCAGGATGTCGGCAAAGCCAGCGAGCTTCGGCGAGAGATACATCGCCAGGAACAGCAGGTAGAGGCCGCCTGCAAGCACGACCGGATATTCGGCGATCGCCCGGTCCTCGATCACCTTGAGCGGCAGCAGCGCGATCATCAATGTCCAGGCCGGCAGGCCGAGGAACATCAGGACCGCCCAGATCAGCTGGAAGCGGCTCATCGGTTTGAGGCCGGGCAGGCCGAGCAGCTTGAGATATTGCAGGTTGCCGAGGCACCAGCGCAGGTCGCGCTTGGCGAAATCAAGCATGGTCGGGGGGTTCTCCTCCCAGCTTCCGCCCTCGACCGGCAGCACGCGCACCTCGTAACCGGCCCGGCGCATCAATGTCGCCTCGACCTGGTCATGGCTCATCACGGCCCCACCGAGCGGCGGTCCACCGGGCAGGACCGGCAGATGGCAATGGTCGCGGAAGGGTGCGATCCGCACCAGCGCGTTATGCCCCCAGAACGGCCCGCAATCGCCGCCCCACCAGGCCGAGCCCATGGTGTAGGGCCGCATGCCGTGGCGCATGCCGAACTGAAAGATACGGGCGAAGGCCGAACGACTGGGCATGCCGACCACGAGACTTTGCAGGATTCCGAGCTTCGGATGCACCTGCATCATTCGGGCCATGGCGAGGATCGTGTCGCCCGACATCACGCTGTCGGCGTCGAGCGGCAGCATCAATTCGTAGCGCTCGCCCCAGCGCTCGCAGAAATCGCGGAGATTGCCGGCCTTGAACCCGGCATTGTCGCTGCGGCGGCGATAGGTCACGCGCACCGGCTGGCCGAGTTCGCGCGCCCACGCCCCGGCCAATTCCTCTTCGGCCGCGGCAACGACCGGATCATTGCTGTCCGACAGCACGAAATAATCGAACCAGGCGCCCTCGCCGGTCGCATCGAGGCTGTCCTTCACAACCTTGAGCCGGCGGAACGCGCGCGCCGGATCCTCGTTGCGCAAGGTCATCAGGACGGCGGTGCGCAGCGTCAGCGATCGCGCCTCCTTGCCCGCGACAGCGAAGGGCGCGACCTCGGCGAGCCCGTCTGCCTTGCGGTGGATCAGCCAGAGCCCGATCGCCGCGTTCCAGAAGCCGAGCACGGTCCAGGGCGCACCGAACAGGAAAGCGACGAAGATCGCGACATCCGCGGCGCTCCAGCCACCGGTTCCGAGCACGCGCGCAAGGCCGGCCAGCAGCAGTGCCAGCGTGACGAGATTGAGGGCGAGGACGAGGAACCGGCGGCGGCGCAGCGCCGTTTCCGCCTGCAGCCCGGCCGGGGTCAGACCATCAGGCCCAGCCTCTTGCGTCGCCCGCCGGAACGTGGTCGGAGCGGGACGCGGGTTCATGGCGGTCTCTGTCATGGTAGGCAGACAGGCTCGGGCAAACGGGATCGGACGCGAATGGCGCGGGAGCTAAAGCCTGCAACACCGACTGACGCAAGGACAAAGGCTCTTGCGCTTTGGTATACAGCGCCCCGTGAATGCAACCTGAATGAGGTTGCCCTGCCCGCGCTCGGACCGGACGACTGCCTGGTGACCACGCTTTGGAGCGGCGTCAGCCGGGGCACGGAGCGACTGGTCTGCGAGGGCCGCGTGCCCTGCTCCGAGCATGAACGCATGCGCGCGCCGTTTCAGCAGGGCGATTTCCCGTTTCCGGTCAAATACGGCTACTGCGCGGTCGGCCGGATCGACGCGGGTCCGCAGGATACACTCGGCCGCATCGTCTTCTGCCTGCATCCGCATCAGGACCGTTTCGTAGCGCCGCGCGGCAGCCTCGTCCCCGTGCCGGATGGAGTTCCCGCCCGGCGCGCCATCCTCGCCGCCAACATGGAGACGGCGCTGAATGCCCATTGGGATGCCGGTTCCGGCCCCGCTGACAGGATCGTGATCGTCGGCGGTGGCCTGATCGGCTTGCTGGTCGCCTGGCTCGCCGCGCGCCTGCCTGGAGCCGAGGTCACGCTCGTCGATGTCGAACCCGGCCGAGCAGCGTTTGCCGCGAAGCTCGGCTTCGGTTTCGCCTTGCCCGATGCCGCGCCGCGCGATGCCGACATCGTCTTCCATGCCAGCGCGACCGCAGCCGGTCTTGCGACCGCTATCGCAGCCGCCGGCACGGAAGCGCGGATCATCGAGCTGAGCTGGTATGGCGAGGGCGCCGTTCCCGCTTCGCTCGGCGGCGCCTTCCATGCCCGCCGCCTGCAGCTGATCTCCTCGCAGGTCGGGCTGGTATCGGCCGCGCGGCGTGTGCGCTGGAGCTATGCTCGCCGGGCCGAAGCGGCGATGGCCCTGCTGGCCGACGACCGGCTCGATGCGCTGATCACCGACGAGATCGCGTTCGGCGACCTGGCCAGGCGCCTGCCCGGCCTGCTTGCGCCGGGCGCCGCTGGCCTGACCGCCGCGATTTGCTATGAAACGCGGTCCTGACCGCGCCCTGTTGCCAACCCATCACCGGGAGATCGCATGTTTTCCGTCGAAGTCCGCGACCGCATCATGATCGGTCATTCCCTGCCCGATCCCTTCTTCGGGCCGGCGCAGAACATGCACGGCGCCACTTTCGTGGTCGATGTCGCCTTCTTTCGGGAGACCCTGAACAGGCAGAATGTCGTCGTCGATATCGGCGCCGCGCTCGACATTCTCGCCGAGACGCTGAAGCCGCTGAAATACCAGAATCTCGACGCGCTCCCGCAATTCGCTGATGTGCTGACCACCACCGAATTCCTCTGCAAGCACGTCTTCGACGCCATGGCGTCGGCAGCGAAATCCGGCGCGCTCGGCGCCGATGGCGCAGGGCTCAGCAAGATCCGCGTGACCCTGCACGAGACCGATCTCGCCCGCGCCAGCTATGAGGGCGCCCTCGCGTGAGCGCCATCGTCTTCGCCATCCCCGGCGATATCGATGCGCCGACAGGCGGCTACGGCTACGACCGGCGCCTGCTGAGCGAATGGGGCAAGGCCGGCATCGAGGCGCGCCACCTCGCCCTGCCCGGCTCCTTCCCCTTCCCGACCGAAGCCGATCTCGCGGCGACCGAGCGCTTGCTCGCCGAAACCGCGCCCGATGACGTCCTGCTCGTCGACGGCCTCGCCTGCGGTGCCTTCACTGGAGCGCTGGCTGCGCGTTTCGCCGATCGGCTGGTCGCATTGGTGCATCATCCGCTGGCGCTGGAGACCGGCCTCGGCTGCGACGCGGCTGACGCCTTGCGGCGAAGCGAAACATTGGCGCTGCGCCACGCGCGCGGGGTCGTGACCACCAGCCCCGCGACAAGATCGGCCCTGGAAGCTGAGTTCGAGGTCCCCGCCGGCAAGATCGCGGTCGCGATACCCGGCACGGACTCCGCACCGCGCGCCAAAGGCTCCGGCCAAAGCGACACGCCGCACCTGCTTGCCGTCGGATCGCTCATTCCCCGCAAGGGCTACGGCACCCTCCTCGAGGCGCTGGCCGCCATTGCAGACCGCCCCTGGACCCTGACCATCGTCGGCTCGCCGGATTACGCCCCCGCAACCGCAGCCGACCTGCGGGGCGGCATCGCCCGAGCAGGGCTGGCGGAGCGAATCGCGTTGCCCGGGGGTGTCGGAACCGACAGGCTCGCCCAGCTTTATGATCAGGCGGACCTCTTCGTCATGCCCTCGCTCTACGAAGGCTATGGCATGGTGCTGACTGAGGCGCTGGCGCGCGGACTGCCGATCGTCACGACGCTGAGCGGGGCCGGGGCCGAAGCCCTCCCGGATGCTGCCGCGCTGAAGGTTCCGCCTCGCGACGTCGCGGCACTTGCCAAGGCGCTTGCAAGGCTGATTGATGCGCCGGCAGAGCGTCGGCAGCGGGCCGATGCCGCGTGGGCCGCGGCCGGCAATTTGCAACGCTGGAGCGAGACCGCGCGCATCGTCGCGGCAGCGTGCCTGCGTGATGACGGCCGAAAGGTGGGGTAATGGCTGGTTTCTCTCCGGAATGGCTCGCATTGCGCGAGCCGGCCGATCACGAGGCGCGCAATCCGCAGGTGCTGGCCGCCGTTGGCGGCCATTTCGCCGACAAGGCGTCGCTTTCCGTGCTCGATCTCGGCTGCGGTGCGGGCTCGAACCTGCGCGCCACCTACGCCGCCCTGCCCCATCGCCAGCACTGGACGCTGGTCGACCATGATGCCGAACTGCTCGGCTTCGCACGCGCCCGCCTCGCCGCCTGGGCCGACGAGGCGCGCCAGCAGGGCGAAGAACTCGTCCTCGCCAAGGACGGCAAGACGATCACGGTCGATACCCGCCAGGTCGACCTGAACAAGGATCTGGAATGGGTGTTGGGCTGGCAGCCCGATCTCGTCACCGCCGCTGCGCTTTTCGATCTCGTCTCCAGGCGCTGGATCGAGCGCTTCGTCGCGGCGCTGGCCAGCCAGCACCTCCCGCTCTACGCGGCGCTGACCCATGATGGCCGCGAGACCTGGTTGCCCGAGCACCCGGTCGACGCGGGCATCCACGCCGCCTTCACCAACCACCAGCACGGCGACAAGGGATTCGGCCCCGCAGCCGGCGCGGATGCCTGCGAGATCATGGCCGAAGCCTTCCGCAAATCCGGCTTCGCGGTTTCGAGCGGCGACAGCAACTGGCTGCTCGATGCGAAACGCCGGCCGTTGCAGGAGTCCTTGGCCGAAGGCATCGCTGCCGCCGTCGGCGAGACCGGCCGCCTCGACCCGAAGGCGATCGCGGAATGGCTCGCGGCCCGCCGCGAAGCCCGCTCGGCCCTGATCGGCCATCAGGACCTCTGGGCCCGGCCGATCTAGGCTCTATCTCAACCAAGGCAGCATCCGCCGCATCACGCCGTCCTTGAGGATCAGGTGATGATGCAGCGCTGCGCCGATATGCAGGAGCGCAAGCGCCCCGGTCGCGAGCGCGAGCTTGCCGTGGATATCGAGCACGCGCTTGGCCGCCTCCTCATCGGGCTTCGCCAATGCCGGCAGGTCGAACAAGCCGAAGATCGTCAGCGCCGGAAACAGCGAGACCCCGATCCAGCCGAGCAGCGGCACCATCAGCAGCAGGCCGTACAGCAACCAATGCACCAGATGCGAGGCGGCCTTCTGCCACCAGGCCAGCGTCGGCTCGTCGGGCGGCGCGCCATGCAGCAGGCGATAGGCCAGCCTGCCGGCTATCAGCCACAGCAGCAGAAAGCCGGTGAGCTTGTGCACGCTGTAGAGACCGTTCGTCAGCCCATCCCAGATGTTCAGCACATTGCCGCGATAGGTCATGGTGAGCCCGACCGGGATCATCGCGAAGACCGCCGCGACAGTGACCCAGTGCAGCGCGCGGGCGATCGGGCTGTAGGTGCGTGTTGCCGGCGTCTCGCCTTGCATCGGTAAGCCTCCTGACCTCCTTCCGGAACGATATTCATCCCACGTTCAAGCGCCTGCGCCCATAGCACGACGCACCATGTCGGACGTTTCCGCTTTCGCCTGCCGACAGATGTCAACTGACGTGGTTTTGATCGTGGAACCAGCGCTAGTCCGGCCACGTTGCTGGCAGAGCGCTCGGCAAGGTCCTATATCGATACCCGATGGCGCCCTGGATGCTCCTCGGCCGGTAGCCGGCCCAATCTGACGGACTTTTCATGCCTGAGTCGCGTACGCTCTTCGGCCCATCCCTCCAGACGGATTTCGTGAAGGTCGAACGGGCGATCGCCGAGTTTCGCGCCGGCCGCCCCGTGCTGCTTCGCGAAGGCGCCCGGTTGGCGCTGGCCCTGTCGGCCGAACTCGCCGACAATGAACTGGTTCGCCGCTTCGACACCCTGGCGCAGGGCCGGGGCCATCTCGTGCTGAGCGCCGCGCGCTTGCGCCGCCTCGGCGCCAAGGGGCGCCTGGAGACCGGCATCTTCGCCTTGCCCAGCATGGACAACGGCCGCATCGAGACGCTCGCGCTGAAGATCGACGGCCGCATGGATGCGCCGGTCGCCCCGGCCTCAGCCCTCGACGAGGCCGCGCTGGAACTGGCCCGCCTGTCGCTCGTGCTACCGGCCGCGATCCTCGTGCCCGTCACGGCCGAGGCCATCGCCAACGAGCCGCTGATCGAGGTCGAGATCGCCGCCGTCGACGGGTACCGCGCCGAGCAGGCTGCCACGCTGAAGATCGTCGGCCGCGCGCCGGTGCCGCTCGAAGGCGCTCCCGATACCGAATTTGTCGTCTTCCGCGGCGGCGAGGGCCTGCGCGACCAGGTCGCGATCATCGTCGGCAAGCCTGATCTTTCGACCGCTGTCCCGGTGCGCCTGCACTCGGCATGCCTCACCGGCGATCTGTTCGGCTCGCTCAAATGCGATTGCGGCGACCAGTTGCGCGAGACCGTGCAGTGGATGGCCGAGAACGCCGGCGGCGTCCTGCTCTATCTCGACCAGGAAGGCCGCGGCAACGGCATCTCGAACAAGATGCGCGCCTATAAATTGCAGAGCCAGGGCTGGGATACCTATGACGCCGACGAGGTGCTCGGGTTCGATCTCGACCAGCGCCATTTCGACTTCGCGGCGACGATGCTGAAGCAGCTCGGCATTTCCAGTGTCGTGGCGCTGACCAACAACCCGCAGAAGATCGGCGCAATACAGGCCGCCGGGCTCGAGGTTGCCGCGACCCAGCGTGTGCTTGGGCGCCCCAACGCGCATAACGTTCGCTATCTCGCCTCCAAGCGCGACCGCGCCGGCCATCTCATCGACATGGACGCGTTGATGGCGCGCGCCGCCCCGACGGATTGACCGCGGCCCCGTTTGCGATCAGGCCAGGCTGATGCCGGAGCCCGACAACCTTTCGCCCGACAATCCCGCACGCTGGCCGCTGGCCAGCGTCTGCGCGATCGTGTTAATCGCCTGGCTCGCGCTGTCCTGGCCCTGGCTTTCGGGCACGCTCACCATTCCCTGGGATGCCAAGGCGCATTTCCACCCCCAGCTCCAGTTCCTCGCGGATGCCTGGCACAAGGGTCTCTCGCCCTTCTGGACCCCTTACGTCTTCTCCGGCTCGCCGCAGGTCGCCGATCCGCAATCCCTGATCTTCTCGCCCTCCTTCGCCCTGATCGCTGCGCTGAACCCGGCACCGGATTTTCGCTGGAGCGACGGCGCCCTGCTCGGCACCTTGCTGCTCGGTGCCCTGTCGATCGTGGTGATGTTCCGCGATCGCGGCTGGCACCCGGCTGGCGCCGCCGTCGCGGCTTTGTCCTTCGCCTTCGGTGCCGCTGCCGCCTGGCGCATCCAGCATGTCGGACAGGTGCTGAGCCTCGGCTATTTCGCGATCACGCTCGCTCTGCTCTCGCGGGCGCTGGAGCGCGGCTCGATCGCATATGGTTTCGCTGCCGGCATCGTTTCCGGCTTCATGGTGCTGGGGCGAGACCAGGTCGCACTACTGGGCGTCTATGTGCTCGCCGGCCTGACCATCACGGCGATCCTGATGGCGAAGAGCCCGTGGCGCGCTTGCCGGGCCAGCCTGCCAGCGCTCATCGCCGGCACGCTCGGCGCCATTCTGGTCGCGACCATCCCCATCTTGCTGACCGCCTTCATCGCGCAGGAATCGAACCGCCCCGTCATCGATTTCGTCGAGGCCGGCAAGGGCTCGCTGCACCCGGCGGCACTCCTGACCGGAATATTCGCCAATCTCTATGGCGCCGCCGGCCCGCTCGCCGATTTTTGGGGCGCGCCGAGCCCGGCCTGGGAAGCGCGCTTCGGCCCGCTCAGCCTCTTCCTCGCCCGCAACATGAGCCAGCTCTATCTCGGCCTGCTGCCGATGGCGCTGATCCTGACGGTCGGCCTCGTGCGTGGCGCGCTCTGGCGACGCGAGATCGTGCCGCTGACCGTCGCGGCGATCATCGTCCTGCTCTTCGCGCTCGGCCGCTACACGCCGGCCTTTCGCCTGCTGTTCGAATTGCCCGGCATCAGCTTCTACAGACGCCCGGCCGATGCGCTCTTCATCCTCGGTGCGCTACTTGCCCTGCTCGGCGGCTACCTGACCCATCTCGTCATGACCGGCAGCGCCCCCAAGGCACGCCCTTGGCAGATCGTCCTCGAAGCCCTGATTTTCACGGGAGCTCTCGCTCTCGCACTGTGGCTGGCCTGGACGGTGGGCCGCATCACGGTCGCGACCATGCCGCTCGTCGTCGCCGCTTTATGCGCCGTGCTTTCGCTCGGCGGCCTCGTCGCCGCGCACGGGCTCGCCAAACGGAACTCGGTCATCGCCGCAACCATGGTCCTGGCAGCGACGCTGACCATCGATCTCGCGGTCAATAACGGCCCAAGCGAATCCACCGCCCTGCCCGCCAAGACCTATGACGTCCTGCGCAAGGACAGCAGCAACGACACCATAGCCCTGCTGAAGCGCGAGACCGCTCGCACCGCCGCCCCGGACCGGCGTGACCGGATCGAACTCGCCGGAATCGACTTCCATTGGCCAAATGCCAGCCTCGTGCACGATCTCGACAATACGCTGGGCTACAATCCGCTGCGCCTCGGCCTTTACAGCAAGGCGACCGGCGCCGGAGACCATGTCGCCCTGCCCGACCAGCGCACCTTCTCGGCGCTGATGCCGGGATACCGCTCGCTGCTCGCCGACATGCTGGGGCTGCGTTTCATCGCGACAGGCGTGCCGGTCGAGCAGATCGACAAGCGCCTGAAACCCGGCGACCTCCGACAGATCGCCCGCACCAAGGATGCTTTCGTCTACGAAAACCCACGCGCCTTGCCCCGCATTTTGCTGGTCACAGATGCGCGGAAGGCGGATTTCGACGCGATCCTGCAAACCGGCGAGTGGCCCCAGGGTTTCGACCCGCGTCGCACCGTGGTGCTCGACCGCGATCCCCCGCCCTTGCCCACCGGCCCGCTCGGACCCGACAGCGTCGCGATCCTCGACTACGGCACCACGACCGTGACGCTCGCGTCAGAGACGGCGCGCGGTGGCTATCTCGTGCTCAACGACGTCTGGCATCATTGGTGGCAGGTCGAGGTCGACGGACAGCCGGCCGAATTGCTGCGCGCCAATGTCCTGTTCCGCGCCGTCGTCGTGCCGCCCGGCAAGTCGACGGTGCGCTTCGTCTTCCGCCCGCTGCAAGGACTCTGGCACGACATCGCCGCGCATCTGCGCACGCCTCCGGCAATGCAGCCCGGATAGCGGACCGCGTTGTTGCCTGTCAGGCCAGCGCGCCCATCGCCGCGATCGGCTGGACCGGCAATCCGGCCACCACTCTGTCGAGCCCCGCCGGATCGACCTCCCCGCCGCGCATCGTCTCGTCGCGGTGGATGCCGCCAGCGATGAACAGGCTGTCGAAGCCCATCAGGCGCGCGCCGGCCAGGTCGGTACGAACCGCGTCGCCGATCACCAGTACCTTACCGGGATCGACCGACCGGCCGCCACGGGCATCGGCCGCCGCCGCTAGCGCGAGGTCATAGGCCGGACGATAAGGCTTGCCCGCCCAGGCGACCGAGCCGCCGAGCTCCTCGTAGATCGCCGCGAGCGCACCGGCGCAGGGCAGCAGATCCTCGCCGACATGCACGACGAGATCGGGATTGCCGCAGATGAAGGGCAGGCCGCGCCGCGCGAAGCGCTCCAGCAATGGCCGGTACTGCTCCGGCGTCTCGGTGCGGTAATCGTTGAGCTCCGTCGCGACGACGAGATCGGCCTTGTCCTCATCGACGAGCGCGACATCCAGCCCCTCGAACACGGCCCGGTCGCTCTGCCAGCCGATATGATAGGCGCGCTTGTGATGGCTCTGCGCGATCAGCGCGCGCGTGACGTCGCCCGAGGTGACGAGCCGGTCCCAGGCCTCGCGCGGCACGCGCTTGGCGTCGAGCAATCCCGCAACCTGCTTCGACGGCCCCGGCGCATTCGACAGCAGCACCACCGTGCCGCCCCGCTCGCGATAGGCCATCAAGGCTTCGCAGGCCGGCTCCAGAGCCCAGAGCCCGTCATGCACGACGCCCCAGACATCGCTGATCAATACATCGTAGCGGGCGAGAAGATCGCCTGCCCGCTTCAGAACCGGAACGCTCATCAGGAACGCGCCTCCGCGGCGATGCGCGCCTCGACATCGGCCCGGCGCGGCAGCGGCGCCACCGCGCCATAGCCCAGCGTCGACAGGGCCGCCGCGACATTGGCATAGGCGCCGGCCGCGAAGGCGTCGCCCGTGCGCAGGTATTCGGCGAGGAAGGCGCCGTCATAGCAATCGCCAGCGCCGGTCGCGTCGATCGCATCGACCTTGATCGGCCGGAAGCGCTCGCGGCGTACCGGCGTCGCCACCAGCGAGCCCTCATGGCCGAGCGTCAGAGCCACGACCCGCGCGCCGAGCCCGAGATAGAAATCGGCGATGGCATCGGGGTTGTTCAAGCCCGTGAGCTGCGTCGCGTCGTCGAGGCCGGGCAGGATGATGTCGGACATGGCGCAGGCGGCGTGGATGATCGCCTTGGCGCGGGTCAGCGGCCAGAGCTTTAGGCGCAGGTTCGTATCGTAGGCGGTCAGCACGCCGGCCTTGCGCGCGGTATCGAATGCATCGAACACCGCGTCGCAGGCGCTGGCCGAGATCGCCTGGCTGATGCCGGAAGCCTGGATGATGCGGGCGGAGCGGATCAGGTCGCGCGGCAGGTCGCGCGGACCGTAGAGGCTCGCGGCCGAGCTGGCACGCAGATATGAGAAGACATGGCCGGACGGGCCATGATCGACGAAATAGAGGCCGGTCGGCGCGCTCGGATGGGTCGCGACCTGGCTGTCGTCGACACCCTCGCGCTGCCACAGGCCACGGATCGAATGACCGGCGCTGTCGTCGCCGAGCGCGCCGAGATAGCCGACGGACATGCCCTGACGCGCCGCAGCGACCGCACAGTTCGAAGTGTCGCCGCCATGGCCGAACTGGAAGGCGCCGCTCTCGGCGCGGGTCGCGTTGAACTCGCCGAGCGGTTCGCCGAGGCACAGGAGATCGAAGCGGCTGTCGGTCACGTTTCAAACCATTCAGATGGCGCGGAATGCCGGGAAGCGCAGCCTTCCTAGAGCATCGGCCCGAAAAGTGGAATGCGGTTTCGGGAAAGCCGATGCGAGATCAAAGCCCTGCATCGAATGGCAAAGTGAAATCCGGTGTCGGCGAAGAATTCGGCAGCCGGAGAGCCCCGCCGGGTGGCCGCGCCTACTCCGCCGCTTCGCGCTTCGGAGCGGCATTCATCAGCCGGTCCGCCAGCTTGACGATCTCCTGGCGCAGGGCCGCGTCATTGGCTGCCGCGCCTCCAGGTCCGCCCCGGCGCAAAGCCGATATCTCGTCCATCAGCTGAGTTCGGTCGGCCCTCGCCTGGGTCAGGGCGCCTTGCAGCGTCTGGAGTTCGGCCCGCAGCATCTCGATCTGGCTTTCGCGTTCGTTCTGAGCGTCCTGCAAGGTCGCGATCTCCTCCCGATTCCGCCGCTTCACCGCCTCATGGCCATCCTTCGCGGCCGCCAGCGCGAGGTCCAATGCTGCGCGCATCTCCTTGGTCGCGGCATGGTCGGCCTGCTCCTGCCGAAGCTGCGTCTCGAGCTGCCGCGCCGCCACGTCCGCCGCGCTGGCGCGGGCATCGGCCGCGGCCAGACCGGCCTCGGCCTGTGCGGCGCGGGCGTCGAGAGCATCGGCCCGCATCCGCTCGCCATCGCGCTCGCCGGTCATCGCACGAAGCGCCACCTCGCTGTGGTCGAGGCGTTCCTCAGTTGCAGCCAGCTTGCCGGCAAGCTCGTCACTCTTGGTTTGCAGCATCAGGATGCGGGTTCCGTCCTCGACCTGTGCGACCCGCAGCTTCTCGGCCTGGCTGCGGCTCTCGGCGAGTTCCCGCTCCCGTTCCGCCAGCAGGGTCTCGACCCGCCCGACGGTTTCGCGCTCCCGGTCCAATTCGCCGCTGCGCGCGGCCAGATCGGCGCCGGTGCCGGTGAGCGCCGCGCGGGTCTCTTCCAGATTGCGTTCGAGGCTGGCGAGATCGGCTACCCGCTTCTCCAGCATAGCGGTCGTTTCGCCGTGGCCGGCCCGTTCAGCTACAAGCGCCGCCTGCGTGGCGGTCAGTTCGGCGCGGGTCGTCGCCAGGTCGCCATCGAGCCCGCCGATGCGGCTGTCGCGCTCGCCAAGCTCGCGTTCGAGCCGGCCGATCGTCATGTCGCGCCGTCCGAGTTCCTGCATCGCACCGGCTTTCGCGGCAAAGCCGCGTTCGGCATCCTGTTCGGCTGAACGCATGCGCAGGGCCAGATCGGCGCGCAGATGGTCGCGATCGGCAGCGATCTCGGCAAGCGACAAGGGGAATGCCGCCTCGGCCCGCTTGCGGGCCAGCCTGTCGGCCCGCCGCGCCAGCGCCGGCACCGCCGCCAGGCCCAGCAGGGCGGCACAGAGGAAGCCGAGCGCAAACAGCATGGCGGCTTCGATCAAGTCTCAGGCCTCCCGGCTCCAGATCATCGGCCCGAACAGTGGAATGCCGTTTTCGGGAAAAGCCGATGCAAAGTCAAAGGACCGGAGTGCTGAACTGAATGCGATATGCAGTCCGGCATTCTGGCCGAGGTCGAATCTGCCATGGCGGCCGCATCATGGCCAGCGACCATCGCCCGATCGTGGCGGGGACGGTTCTCCGGTCATCGCGCGGCTGCGGCTAGAACGGGTTCCAGGTCGCCTGTTGCGTGAACTTGAGGTAGCCGAGATTGACGCCGAGGCGCCAGCCGACGCCGGTGCGGATCGGCACTACCATAATGCCGTCCGCCGTCAGCGCAGTGAAGCCGAAGCCGCCGATGAAATAGGCAGAGCCATCGATGCCGGCGAAGCGCTGATAGAGCGCGTCGACCACCGGCAGATTGTAGACCAGCATCATCGTGCGGGCACCTTCGCCGCCGAAATCGAAGCCGATCGAAGGTCCCTGCCAGAACACGCGGCGGTCGCCGACATTGCGCGTGTAGAGCTGGCCCTCGCCATAGCGCAGGCCGCCGACGAAGGCGCCGGAGGCTTCCTGGCCCAGCACGTAGCCGTTCGGCTCGCCCCAGCGACGCACGGCCTCCTCGATGGTCAGCGCAAGGCCGCGCGAGACGTTGCCGAAGAACTTGTGCCCGGAGCCGACGAGCTCGTTCTGGCTGAAAGATTGCTGGTTCTGGTAGTTCTGGGCGAAAGCCGACAGCGGCACCCCGCTCAGGCTCGCGCCGGCCACGGCGAGTCCGCCCGTGATCAGGTTGCGGCGGGTCTGGGTCATCAGCGACATCTCCAGGCAGGGCGCCAGACAAGGCAGAGCGCCGGGGCGGTTCGGTCGTCCGTCCGCTCGGTACCGGCAGCGGCTGCACGGCAGCCGGCTCGGAATGGGTGCGATACGGGCCGGGGGGCGGGCCGATCCTGGGCCATCCGCCGCCCGACCGGACGTCGAAGCGTGACATCCGGCGAATGCGAATCAATGCGGTAACGGATTTGATACGCCGCAAATCTATCCAAGGCGTGAAGATTCCGGAGAGCCGTTCGGCCCGGGATGGGCTTACCTGAGGATTTGACGCGATGAAGGCCGCAACAAGGCAGCGCTGGACCTCGCTTGCCGCGAGCTTCGTCCTGGTTCCCCTGCTCGGACAGGCCGCGCTGGCAAGCTCCCCGCCCGCCGCGACGGATGCAGCCGTGCCGGCGCTTTCTGCGACGCTGCCGCCGGGCCTGCCTGACCTGCCCTCGCTCGGCGAGGTGATGCAGCGCGACCTCAGCACCGGCCTCGCGATCAAGGGCTTCGACCCGGTTTCCTATCGGCTCGGCGCGCAGCCCCTGGCAGGACGCGCCGAATACGAGCTGATCGTGAATGGATTCGTCTGGCGCTTCGCCTCGCAGGCCAATCTCGAAGCCTTCCGCGACGCCCCTGAGATCTACACGCCGGCCTTCGGCGGCTTCGACCCGACTGGCGTCGCCAATGGCGTCGCCGTCGAGAGCGATCCCAGACAATTCGCAGTGGTCGGATCGCGGTTGTTCCTGTTCCGCTCGGCCGACAACCGTCAGCGCTTCCTGAGGGAGGCCGGATTGCTGGCCCAGGCCGAAAGCCGCTGGAAAGCCGTGCTGCGCTTCGTCGCCCGTTGAACCGGGTTCCGATTAGCCGCCGCAATCACCGGCGATAGCCTGGCGCGCCAGGGCTTCGCTCGAGGCCGCGACGAAGGGCGGATTGCGGAACTGCCGCTCGCTGCGGCCGTAATCCGGCAAGGTGCCTTCGAGCGTCAGCACGATCCCTCCCGCCGCCGAAAGAATGGCGTCGCCGGCCGCGATGTCCCATTCCATCGTCTGGCCGCAGCGGACATGGATATCGGCCTCGCCCGAGGCGATCATGCCGAATTTTACGGCCGACGAGACCGGAATGCCCTTGCTGCAACACATCGAGGCCGCGATGCCGTCGCTGCGGCCGTCGCCATGGAACCGGCTGACCAGCGCGACGGGCCCCTCGCCCGGCACCGCCCGAACACCCGCACGCCGCGCTTCGCCGAGCAGAGCGCCGTCCGCAGCGAAGTCCTGTTCATAGGCATGCTTGCCTGAGAACCAGAGCCGCCCGGTGGCCGGGGCAGCGATGGCACCTGCGATCGGCCTGCCGTCGCAGATGACAGCGATCGCGACGCAATAACTGTCGCCGCCGGCGAGGAACTCGCGCGTGCCGTCGAGCGGGTCGAGCAGGATGAAAATGGCGCCGGGCGCGATATCCTGCGCGGTTTCCTCGCTGACGATCGGAAAGCCGGGCAAGAGAAGCGCCAGCGCCTCCTTTGCAGCATGGTCTGCTGCAAGGTCGGCGGAGCAGACCGGCGAGCCGTCGCTCTTCAGCGTGACATCGCGCGCAGCCCGCTTCGCCAGCAGGACGGCGGCACTGATCGCGGCGGCGTCCGCCAACCTGCGTCCCAGGCCGTCGCGGTCGCGCAGGCGGGAATCGTCATGGCCGATCATTGCGGCCCATCCTTCTCGTCATCGCCCCCTGATATGGCGATTAACCACATGAAAACCAAGATAGCAGCATATCAGGCGATAACGCCGCATCAATCCGGCGCTTCGCCGTTACCAGGACCTGCCCCCATGACCGACATCTCGCTCGAGCCGCTCGATCTGGCTGCGCTTCTCTGCAGCCGCGTCTGCCACGACGTGATCAGCCCGGTCGGCGCGATTGTCAACGCTCTCGAGGTTCTGGAGGAAGACGACCCGTCGATGCGCGATTTCGCGCTGGAGTTGATCAAGAAGAGTGCGCGCGCCGCCTCCGCCCGCCTGCAATTCGCTCGCCTCGCCTTCGGCGCGGCCGGCTCCGCCGGCGCAATGATCGATCTCGGCGATGCCGGTAACGTCGCCAACGGCTTCCTCAACGACGAAAAGCTTTCGCTCGACTGGGAGGCGCCGCGCGCGTTGCTGCCGAAGAACCAGGTCAAGCTGCTGCTCAACCTGCTGGTCATCGCGACGCAGGCCGTGCCGCGCGGCGGCAAGCTCGTCTCGCGCGCCACCGTCGAGGGCGAGCAAGGCGCGTTCACCATTACGGCGACCGGCTCGCATGCCCGGATTCCCGCCCATGTCGAGGAGCTCCTGGCCGGGCGCTCGGAGACCGGCACGATCGACGCCCATGCCGTCCAGCCGCTCTACGCCGGCATGGTCGCCCGCGCCGCGGGAATGGATATCTCCTTCGCCATCGACGGCGACACCGTAACGATCAAGGCGGCCAAGGCAGCCTGAACGATTCCTTACCGGTCGAGGCCCGATCTCAACCGATCATAAACCGTTCTCCTGCTTTAGTTCCTGCAGCGTTCCGCGTTGAGTGAAGTTCCTGCATGGACGAGTTGCTGCAAGAGTTCCTGACTGAGACCGGCGAGAATCTCGACACGGTCGATCGGGAGCTCGTTCGCTTCGAGCAGGATCCCAACGACCGCGATATCCTGCGGAACATTTTCCGGCTGGTCCACACGGTCAAGGGAACCTGCGGCTTTATCGGCCTGCCCCGGCTCGAGGCGCTGACCCATGCCGCGGAATCGGTGATCGGGCAGTTCCGCGACGGTGCCACCGTCAATTCCCTCGCCGTCACCGCGATCCTGGAGACCATCGACCGGATCAAGGACATCCTCGCCGAGCTTGCCGAGAAGGGGCAGGAGCCCGAGGGCAACGACGAGACGCTGATCGGCGAACTGTTCGCTCTGGCCGAGCACGCCAAGGGCGAACTGAAGCAGCAGGCTCCGTCGGAAACGTCGCTCGACCCCGTCGCAGCCTATCTCGCCCGCCACGGCCAGATCGCGCCGGCATCAACAAGTGCCGAGGATATCGTCTTCCGCAGCGCACCCGGCCCGCAGCGCGGGCGCGATGGCCGCATCGAAGCCCGCGAAACGGCCGTCCCCACGGAGGATTCGCAGAGTTCGCCGCGCGGCGGTGGCCCGGTCACCCTGCGCGTCAATGTCGACACGATCGAGCATCTGATGACGATGGTCTCGGAACTCGTGCTGACCCGCAACCAGCTCCTCGAAGTCGCCAAGCGGCAAGAGGATACCGGCCTCAAGGCTCCGCTCCAGCGCCTGTCGCTGATCACCGCCGAACTTCAGGACGGCGTGATGAAGACGCGGATGCAGCCGATCGGCAACGCCTGGTCTAAGCTGCCGCGCATCGTGCGCGACCTCAGTGCCGAACTCGGCAAGCGCATCGAGCTTCTGACCGACGGCGCCGAGACCGAGCTCGACCGCCAGATCCTCGACCTGATCAAGGACCCGCTGATCCATATGGTCCGCAACTGTGCCGACCATGCGATCGAGCTGCCGGCCGACCGGCGCGAGGCGGGAAAGCCCGAGCACGGCACGATCCGGCTCGCCGCCTATCACGAGGGCGGCTCGGTCACGATCTCGATCGCGGATGATGGCCGCGGCCTCGATATCGAGCGCATCCGCGGGAAGGCCATCGCCAAGGGGCTCGCCACCGAGGCCGAGCTGGACAGGCTGAGCGACGCTCAGATCGGCCGCTTCATCTTCCATCCCGGCTTTTCCACCGCCGACAGCGTCACCGCCGTCTCTGGCCGCGGCGTCGGCATGGACGTGGTCAAGGCCAATGTCGATTCGATCGGTGGCACGGTCGATGTCGCCAGCCGCCCCGGCCTTGGCACGACCATCACCATCAAGATCCCCCTCACGCTGGCGATCATCTCGGCGCTGATCGTGGTCGCCGGCGAGGACCGCTACGCCATCCCCCAGATCGCGGTGCGCGAGCTGGTCCGGGCCAAGGCGGGCGACGACAACCGCATCGAGGAGATCAACGGCGCCCCGGTGCTGCGGCTGCGCGGGCGCCTCCTGCCGATCGTTTCGCTGCCGGGACTCATGGCCAGTCCGGGCCGGGAAACAGCCAGGCGGGCGGACGGCGAAGGCTTCATCGTCGTCACCCAGATAGGCGAACAGCAGTTCGGCATCCTCGTCGACAGCGTCTTTCACACCGAGGAAATCGTGGTGAAACCGATGTCGAGCAAGCTGCGTCACATCCACCTGTTCTCCGGCAACACCATCCTCGGCGACGGCACCGTCGTCCTCATCGTCGATCCCAACGGCGTCGCCCGTCTGGTCGGAGCGACGACGTCCGAGAGGGCGGAGGAAGAGCCCCGCGAGGCGGCCGCCCAGGTTGATCGCGGCGAGCGCATGACGATGCTCGTCTTCCGGGCCGGATCCGGCAGCCTCCAGGCCCTGCCCCTGTCGCTCGTGACGCGGCTGGAGGAGATCGAGGCAGGCGAATTCCAGCGCAGCGGCGGCCGCATCCTGCTGCATTACCGCGGACGCCTCGTCCCGGTGACGCCGGTGGCGGACACGCAGCTGCGTACGGAGGGCATCCAGCCACTCGTCATCGTCTCGAACGGCGATCTCACCGTCGCGCTGGCCGTCGAGGCGATCGTCGACATCGTCGAGGAGACCTTCGAGCTCGAGATGGCGGCGGCAGACGCCCGCGGCATCATCGGCTCTGCCCTGATCCGCGGCCGCGCCACCGACGTCCTCGATCTCGCTCACTACCTGCCGCTGAACGAGCCGGGCTGGCTCGCCGCCGGGCGCAACGCCGCGCTTCCCGGCAGAATTCTGCTGGTCGAGCCTTCCGACTTTCTGCGCGACATGCTGAGCCCGGTCCTCAGGGCGTCCGGCCGGATCATCGCGCCGATCGCCGATTTCAGCGAGGCGAGCCTGGCAGCCGCAGGCGAGCCGATCCTGACCGCATTGCTCGACCTCGACCGCGACGCGGACGCCGCCTTCGCCTTTGCCGCCCTGCTGCGCGAACGCGCCAAGGGCGAGCGTCTGCGCATCCTCGGCCTGACCACCTGCGCCACGCCCGACCTGCACATGAGGGCCGTCCAGGCCGGGCTTGATGACGTCGTCGCGAAATTCGACCGCCGCGCCCTGCTGAGCGAGCTCAACGCGGCCGGCGCCGACCTGAGGCATGCGGCATGATCTCGAGCGAACCACAGGCCCCCACCGCGCCCGGCTTCGGCGATTCGCTCGACTATGTGACGATCCGCGTCGGCGAGCAGCTGCTCGGCCTCCCGATCGGCCGCGTCCAGGACGTCTTCATCACCAACCGCATTACCCTCGTCCCGCGCGCGCCCGACGAGATCGTCGGCCTGATCAACCTGCGCGGCCGGATCGTCACCGCGATCTGCCTGCGCAAGCGGCTCGGCCGCCCGGTCGAGATCAAGCTCGACGGCCAGGGCCGCCAGGAATTGACTGCGATCGGCATCGACCATGCCGGCGAGGCCTATGCGCTCATCGTCGACGCTGTCGGCGAAGTCATCCGGCTCGACCGGTCCACCTTCGAGCCGCTTCCGGTTCATCTCGATCGCGTCTGGGCGGCGCTGGCGACGGGCATCCATCGCCTGGACGGCGAACTTCTCGTCGTCCTCGACCTCGACGCCGTCCTCGATCTCGACCTTCGCAGCGCGGCCTGACGGCGGCGCCACCATTTTGGAGACCTCATCATGAAATACTGCCTCGTCGTCGACGATTCCGCGGTGATCCGAAAGGTGGCCCGTCGCATCCTGGAAGGGCTGCAGTTCCGCATCGCCGAGGCCGAGGACGGCGCACGCGCCATCGACGCCTGCAAGGGTGAGATGCCCGATGCCGTCCTCCTCGACTGGAACATGCCGATCATGGACGGCTACGAATTCCTGCGCACGCTGCGCCAGATGCCGGGCGGAAAGCGGCCGAAGGTGGTGTTCTGCACCACCGAAAACGACATCGCTCATATCGCGCGCGCCATGCATGCCGGCGCGGACGAATACATCATGAAGCCCTTCGACAAGGAGATCGTGGCTTCGAAATTCCATCAGGTCGGATTGCTCTGAATGAAGCGGCGCCCCGCGATGCGGCGACGCATCCGCGTCGGAGAGGCGTCGTTGGGGTCGCCCTCGCCCGAGATGGCTTCGCCCAAGACGCCTTCGTCTAAAACGCCGGCCCAGTGAGAAACATATCGATGTTGTCTCGTCGCGCGATTCCAGCAAGCTCCGCATCACGGCCCAAGACCGTGGTGATCGCCGACGATTCCGTCGTCGTGCGGGGGCTCTTCGCGCGCTGGCTGGGCGAGGCCGGCAATTTCCACGTCGTTGCGGTTGCCGGCGACGGCGAGACTGCGGTCGCCCATGCGACGCGATTCAAGCCCGACGTGATGGTGCTCGACCTCGACATGCCCGGCGTCGACGGCGCGGCCGCCCTGCCCCAGATTCTCAGGGAAAGCCCGAATACGGGTGTCCTGCTCGCCGCCACACTGAATGAGCGCAACACCCGCATCGCGCTGGAATGCATGACGCGCGGCGCGATGGACGTGGTCTCCAAGCCGGACAGCCGCAGCGGCATGACGCTTTCGCTCGATTTCCGCAGCGAGTTCCTGCTGAAGCTCGGCAATATCGTCCAGACGCCGGTCAAACCCGGCTCTCTGCCGCCGGAGATCGACACCGACCTGCCCCATTCCGGACCGGCGAACCTGCGCCCGCTCGTCTCGGTGATGCCGCGCTATCTCGTGATCGGCGCCTCGACCGGCGGGCCCCGCGCCGTCGCCAAGGTACTGTTCGACATCGGCGCGGGTCTCAACGACCTGACCACGATCGTCGTCCAGCACATGCCGCCGCTGTTCACCGCGTCCTTCGCCGAGCAGGTCGCCAACCATATCGGGGTCCCGGCCCGCGAGCCCTTCGACGGTGAGCGCCTGATGCGCGGCACCGTCTATGTCGCCCCCGGCGGGCGCCATCTCGGCATCGACCGTCGGCTCGGCCATATCGTCGCCCGCATCGGCGACGAACCGCCCGTCAATTTCTGCCGCCCTGCCGTCGACGTGCTGTTCGGCGACGCCGCCCGCCATCTCGGCCCGGCTGCGCTCGGCCTGGTCCTCACCGGCATGGGCAGCGACGGGACCGATGGCGCGGGTGCCTTGCGCAAGGCCGGCGCCGCGGTGATCGCCCAGGACGAGCCGAGCAGCACGATCTGGGGCATGCCCGGCTCGGTCGTGCGTGCCCGCCATGCCAGCATCATCGTTGCGCTCGACGAGATCGGCGCTTCGATCCGCTGCCTCGTGCGCGGGGTGCAGCCGGCATGAACGAGGCCGATTTCTCCTTTCTGCGCCTCCTGCTGCAGCAGCGCTCCGGCCTGTCGCTGACCGCCGACAAGCGCTATCTCGCCGAAAGCCGGCTCGGCATCCTCTGCCGCCGGCGCGGCATCGCCGATCTCGAAGCGCTCGTCCGCCAGCTCAGGCTCTCCCGCGACCCGGGCTTGGAGAGCGCCGTGGTCGACGCCATGACCACCAACGAGACGCTATTCTTCCGCGACCAGACGCCGTTCAACCTGTTCAGGGACGTCGTTCTGCCCGAGCGTCTTGCCGCCAACGCCGCCAGCCGCTCGCTGCGGATCTGGTGCGCCGCCGTCTCCAGCGGCCAGGAAGCCTATTCGCTGGCCATGCTGCTGGATGAGCTCGGCGAGCGGCTAGCCGGCTGGAAGATCGAGATCCTGGGAACCGATATATCCGCGGAAATCCTGGAGAAGGCCCGGGCCGGCATCTACAGCCAGTTCGAAATCCAGCGCGGCCTACCGATCCAGATGCTGCTGAAGCATTTCCAGCAGGTCGGCGACAAATGGCAGGTTTCGCAGCGCATCCGCTCGATGGTCACGTTCAAGCAGCACAACCTGCTGGAGCGCAATGATCAGTTCGGCCGTTTCGATGTGATTTTCTGCCGCAACGTCCTGATCTATTTCGACGTGCCGACCAAGGTGAAGGTGCTGGAACTGCTGACGCCGCGGCTGGTGCCGGACGGGGCATTCCTGCTCGGCGCCGCCGAGACCGTGCTCGGGCTGGCGACGAAGATGACCTGCGACCCGCAGCACCGCGGCCTCTACCGGCACGCCGTGATGGCGGCCCCGCTCACGGCCTCCTCCGCGCCGCATCTCCGGCCGCGCCCCGCCGTCGGCTCAGGGCTGCGCGGCTGAGCCGGCCTGCCTTTTCGTTCCGGGGCTTCGCCTGATCGAAATGCGGCGCCCGGTGAACACCGGTATCTTCGTCATGGTCGGGCTTGTCCCGGCCATCCACGCCTTCGCTTGCCGAACGTCGTGTTGAAGACGTGGATGCTCGCCACGAGGGCGAGCATGACGGCATGCGTCTATGGAAACCGGCGCTCTCCCCGAGCACCCCGCACAAACAAAAACCCCGCCTCTCGGCGGGGTCCCCGTCGACCTGTCGTGTACATCCGACGATCAGGTCAAGAACTGGTCTAGCGTTGCTTCGTGACGGCCCGATGACGGGCGGGTCATGGCCATATATCAGGCCGGGATGCGTTCCTCGACCTCGGACGGCTCACGCAGCACGTAGCCGCGGCCCCAGACGGTCTCGATATAGTTCTTGCCGTCCGACGCATTGGCGAGCTTCTTGCGCAGCTTGCAGATGAACACGTCGATGATCTTCAACTCGGGCTCGTCCATGCCACCATAGAGATGGTTCAGGAACATCTCCTTGGTGAGGGTCGTGCCCTTGCGGAGCGAAAGCAGCTCCAGCATCTGGTATTCCTTGCCGGTGAGGTGGACGCGGGCGGCGTCGACTTCCACGGTCTTGGTGTCGAGGTTGACCACGAGGTCGCCGGTGGTGATGACCGACTGGGCATGGCCCTTCGAGCGGCGCACGATCGCATGGATGCGGGCGACCAGCTCGTCCTTGTGGAACGGCTTGGTGAGATAGTCGTCGGCGCCGAAGCCGAGGCCCTTGACCTTGTCCTCGATGCCGGCGAGGCCGGAGAGGATCAGGATCGGTGTCTTGACCTTTGCGACGCGAAGCGAGCGCAGCACCTCGTAACCCGACATGTCGGGGAGGTTCAGGTCGAGCAGAATGATGTCGTAGTCGTAGAGCTTGCCGAGATCGACGCCCTCTTCGCCGAGGTCCGTCGTATAGACGTTGAAGCTCTCCGATTTGAGCATAAGCTCGATGCTTTGAGCGGTCGCGCTATCGTCCTCGATCAGCAGAACCCGCATGTCCACGTCCCCAATTTCGCCCGCAGGGCAGGTTTGACCGTTGTTTCCGCCCAGACCGTTCGGTCCCGGACGACGACGCACTTGCCCGATGAAACGCCACGCGACACGCTACAAAGAAACTGGTTAACAAACCGTGATTCCCGAGCGCAAGCGCTTCCTCGGAGAAAGTGAACGATCCTTGTCGAGGTGAGTCGAATTTGACACGGATCGTTGAACTTCTCGGCCGCGAAAGCGCCTTTCGCGAAGGATTGCCTCGGGGAACAGGGCCATGACGGCTCTGCGACACGCTGCAGCCTCGATAAGCAGTGTTAACCACAGAGCTTAACAGCTGGTAAATGAGCGCAATTTGTTAGGAACCCTTACCAAATCATCCACAGGTCCGGCCGGCTCCGAATTCGGTTGCCCTCGCGCCGCCGTCGAAGTTGAATCAACCCGATGAATCCCCCTTCCTCCGGCCATGTCCGTCTTTCCGCCCTCGCGACCGCCATCGAGCAGATCGAAGGCGTGACCATCTATGGCCGCGTCATCGGCGTGCGCGGCCTGCTCGTCGAGGTCGCCGGACCGATCGGCACGATGAGCCTGGGCGGGCGCGTCGGTATCGAGATCGCACCGGGCACACGGGTTCCCTGTGAGGTCGTCGGGTTTTCCGGCGACAAGGCGCTGGTCATGCCCTTCGGCGGGCTCGACGGCGTCCGCCGCGGCTGCCCCGTCCATGTCGACCGCGCCCAGCCGGGCCTCCGGCCGACGCCGGCCTGGCTGGGCCGCGTCGTCGATGCGCTCGGCCGCCCGGTCGATGGCGGCCCGCCCTTGCCGCAGGGCGATACGCTCTTCGCCTATCGCAACGATCCCCCGAATGCCCACAAGCGGCGCCGCGTCGGCCGCCCGCTGGATCTCGGCGTGCGTGCGCTCAATACCTTCCTGACCTGCTGCATCGGCCAGCGCATGGGCATCTTCGCCGGCTCCGGCGTCGGCAAGTCCGTGCTGCTCTCGATGCTCGCCCGCTATGCGCAGGCAGACGTGAACATCATCGGCCTCGTCGGCGAGCGCGGACGCGAGGTGCAGGAATTCCTCCAGGAGGACCTCGGACCGCAGGGCCTCGCCCGTTCGATCGTCGTGGTCGCGACCTCGGACGAGCCGGCTCTGATGCGCAAGCAGGCGGCGCTGACGACGCTGACCCTCGCCGAATATTTTCGCGACCGCGGCCTCCAAGTGATGTGCCTGATGGATTCGGTGACGCGCTTCGCCATGGCGATGCGCGAGATCGGCCTGGCGGCCGGCGAACCGCCGACGACCAAGGGCTATACGCCGACGGTCTTCGCCGAACTGCCGCGCCTGCTCGAACGCGCCGGCCCCGGCACCGGCGACGGCGCGATCACCGGCCTCTTCACCGTGCTGGTCGATGGCGGCGACCATGACGAACCCGTCGCCGACGCCGTGCGCGGCATCCTCGACGGCCATATCGTCATGGAGCGCTCCATCGCCGAGCGCGGGCGCTACCCGGCGGTGAACATCCTGAAATCGGTCTCGCGGACGATGCCGCGCTCATGCGACCCCGCCTATTACCCCGTCGTGCAGAAAGCCCGCTCGACGCTTGCGACCTATGCCGACATGGAAGAGCTGATTCGCCTCGGCGCCTATCGCCAGGGCGCCTCGGCAGAGGTCGACGAGGCGATCCGCCTTCATCCCGCGCTCGAAGCCTTCCTCAAGCAGGCCAAGGACGATGCGACACCGCTGGGCGAATGCTACACCCGCCTCGCCGCCATCATGAGCGGGACGGTATGAGCTCGCCACAGGACGACATGACCCGATGATCGCCACATTGCTGATGGGCCTCGTCGCCCTGATCCATGTCTATATCGTCGTCCTGGAAATGCTCTGGTGGGATACCCCGCGCGGCCACAAGGCCTTTGGACTCACGCCGGAATTCGCGGCGCGTTCGAAGGTGCTCGCGGCCAATCAGGGGCTCTATAACGGCTTCCTCGTCGCCGGCCTCGCCTGGGGGCTCTGGCTCGGCGAGGGCGGCTTCGCGATCAAGCTGTTCTTCCTGGCCTGCGTCCTCATCGCCGGGCTGTTTGGCGCCGCGACCGCCAGCCGCAAGATCCTCTATATTCAGGCATTGCCTGCGGCGCTTGCCATCGCGGCCCTGCTGACCCGGATCTGACCCGGCCTCAGTTCCGCGCCACCATCCGCACCAGCACAAACATCGCCACCAACCCGACCGCCTGAATCGCGGCCGAGATCATCAGCGTCGGGTTGGCCCCGAGCCGCTCGACCATCACCGCGAACAGCAGCGGCGCCGCAGCGAAGGTCATGTTCTGCGGCACGGTGAGCTTGCCGAGCATCGACGCGAAGCCGTTGCGGCCAAACAGGGCGAGCGGCAGCGTCGCACGCGCGATCGAGATCACGCCGAGCGCTGCGCTGAACAGCACGATGAAAATCGCGGCGGTCGTGATCGTCATCGTCACGAAGGGCAGCGCCAGGCACAGGACCGGCCCCAGCAGCAGGCCGAACAGCGCCACCTTTTCAGCCGGCAGCTTTTCGCCGAGCGTCGCATCGATGGCGCGCGCGGCGAGTGTGGCGGGGCCGCTCAGCGTCGCGATCCAGACCGCCTCGGCCTGCGTCAGACCAGCCTCCTGAAACAGGCTGATCAGGTGCAGCGGCAATCCCCAGGAGACGAGCCCGCTGGCGGAGAAGGCGAGCGCGACCAGCCAGAACGCGGCCCTTCGGGCGCCCGGCGCGACGCGTCCGCGTTCGCCGACGGAGTTCGTCTCGGGCCTGGCCGCCGTCACCGGCGCATGCCGGTAGCGCGGGATCGCCGCATAGATCGGCAATACGATGACGAGTTGCATCACCGCGAACACGAGCAATGTCGTTCGCCAGCCAAAGGCGTTCATCAAGACGGCGGTCAGGGGCCAGAACACGCTGGAGGCCAGCCCCGTCACCAGCATCATCAGGCCGATCACCCGCCGCGTCCGGTCGCCCATCAATTGGGCGACGGTGACGTTGCCGGTATTGGCGAGCGACATCGCATGGCCGAGCCCGATAACGAACCAGCTCGCGAGATAGCTCAGCGGCCCCTGCGCCAGCGATAGCACGGCAAGCCCGAGCGCGCAGATCACCGCGCCCACGCACATCGAGCGGCGCGTGCCCTCGCGGTCGAGGATGCGCCCGATCGCGGGCGCGACCAGCGCCCCGGTGATCAGCAGGATGGTGATGCCGCCGAAGACGATCTCGGCATTGAGACCGATCTCGCGATCGAGTGCACCGACCAGCACCGAGGGCGAATAGAAGGTCGACCCCCAGCCGATGATGCGGGTCAGCGCAAGGCCCAGCAGCAGGGGGCCGTGCCCGCCGAAACGAGAAGAGGCAGCCAAGGCAGGATATCCAGGAGAGCAAATCGGCCGAGAGGCGGTGCAGCCCCACGTCACTAGATCATCCCGACAGGCTGCGGCAGCAGCCGCGACGCGGCCTGATCATGCGTAAAAGACAGCCCATCCCGGTAAGGAAAGGTCAACCTCCTTGCGCCATGTTGCTCCACGTCTCGCGGATGGAGTTCTGGCGCGCGCCGAGGGGTCGGCAGCGCCGATGCGTAATCAGGAGTTGAAAACGACATGAAGTCGCGAGACACGCTTCTTCGGCTCAAGCGCTTCCAGGTCGACGAAAAGCGTCGCCGGGTAAGCCAGATCGAGATGATGATTGCCGATTTTCATCGGATGGCGAGCGATCTCGATCGTGAGATACAGGCCGAGGAATCCCGCGCCGGCATCGCGGACCCCGCCCATTTCGCCTATCCGACCTATGCCAAGGCCGCGCTCGGCCGCCGCGACAACCTGCGCCAATCGGCCGACAACCTGAAGGGCCAGCTCGACGAGGCCAAGGCCGAGTTGCAGGAAGCCTTCGAGGACATGAAGAAGGTCGAGATCCTCGACGACCGCGAGCGCGCCTCGGAGCGCGCAGCGGAAGCCGCTCGCGACCAGGCCACGATGGACGCAATCGGTCTGCGCTCGCGCGCCTGAGACCGGTTCCCGGAGTTCGATAAAAGGGGCGGTGTCCAACGGACGCCGCCCCTTTTTCACGCGATGATGGGATGGTGCTCGACGGAATCGCGCCGCAGCTTGCCCGTCAGGCGCGGATCGTCGTCGACCTCGACCCCGCGCTTGAACACCGTGAAGCCCGAGCGCTGGTAAAAGGCGAGCGCTGCAGGATGATCGAGGGTGCAGGTATGTACCCAGAAGCGCGAGATCGGCTTGGCCCAGGCCAGCGCCAACGCCCGGTTCATCAGCCACCGGCCGGCGCCCTTCCCCACCACGGCCTCGTCCAGCCCGAAAAAGGCGAGCTCTCCTTCGCCCGGCGCGCGGAAATCCAGCTCGAGCAGGCCGACATCGCCGCCTTCGAAGCGAACCGCGTAAAATTCCACCGCCGGATCGGCGAGGATCGCCTCGATCTCGGCCCGCGGCTTGGTCAGGCGGCTGAACCACATCCAGCGCTCGCCGAGCAGCCGGTAGACGGCGAGATAGCGCTCCACATCGGAGCGACCAATCGCATCGAGCGAAAAACCCTTTATCCCGGCGGGATCGGGCCGTTCCGACGGCCGCGCCAACATCTCCAGAGATGTCACGATCGTCGCGATCTTGCCGGGCGGCAGGTCGGTCGTGCCCGTCAGGGTGATGGTCAGGCTCTGGGTCATGAAAGATCGTTCGGCGGATCGCGAGGAAATCTGCCGCGATCATGACATGATCGAGGTCGAAAGATCACGACTCAATGATGCATGCCCGGCCTGAGAGCACCGATGGATCGAGGCGCCTGCCACGCCGTGGCCGGCCCGCCGGCTGGCTGTTCGGGCTGTTGGTGATGTGCTTTGCCGTGCTGCCGCATCTCACGCTGGCGGCGACCATGATGCGCATGCCCGGCCCCGGCACGGTGCACCATGCCGCGAGCCCGCAAGCGTCTTCGGCCGAGCAGGCCGAGACGGCTCGCCCCTGTCATGAGACCCGCAATGACAAGGCCCCGGCCTCCGCAGCGCCACCCTGCTGTATCATCGGCTGCGGCCTGATCGCTGAAGCGCCTACCGCGCCCATGTTGCCGGTCCCGGTCCGGTGGTCGCGCTTGCCGCCGTGGCCGGCCGCTGTCGCTTGGGGCCGTTCGACCGAGCCGGCAAGGCGCCCGCCGCGATCGGAAGGTCTCGCCTGAATCCGATTTTCCGCGGATCACGATGCCGCCCTGCGGCGCGATCCGATATCCATCGATCAAGGACAAGCACAGATGAAGCGTTATGCTATTTCCCTGGCGGCCCTTCTGGCGGCCGGCCTGCTCGCCGGTACTGCTCAGGCCCAGCAGTCGCAGGGCGGACATGCCGGTCACGGCGCAGCCCCCGCAGCGGCCAAACCCGGCGACAGCGCCTCGACCAAGGCCTATCGCGACGCCAATGCGAAGATGCACAAGGACATGGACATCCCCTATTCCGGCGATGCCGATGCCGATTTCGTCCGCGGGATGATCCCGCATCACCAGGGCGCGATCGACATGGCCAGGATCGCTCTCGCACATGGCAAGGATCCGGAGATCCGCAAGCTCGCCGAGAGCGTCATCCGCGATCAGGAAAAGGAAGTCGCCATGATGAAGGACTGGCTGAAGAAGAACGGCAGGTAGCAGCCGCTTCGGTCCCCTGACCTTGGGCGAGGGCGAGCGACCTCAACCGCTTGCTCTCGCCCTTCCTCGCTGGCAGAGATGAAAAAGGTTCGCGCCGCAACGGTGACGACGTGGGCCACCCACTGCCCGTCACCAACCTGTCCTGAGCCCGCGGCCTCCATGAAACGTTATCTCGACTATCTCTGGCCGATCATCGGGCTCGTCGCGGTAGTCTGGTCCGTCGAGCTGCTGTGGAGCAAGCTCAAGGCGGAAGCCGGCTCCGACGCCACGATCGAGGCGCTGCTGGAAAATGCCGGTCTCTGGCAGAGCATCAAGATCATCGCCCACCGTATCGGCCACAAGATCGCGGTGATCCCGCAGGAGGCCTTCTTCCATGCGGCGCTGGCGACCCTCGTCGCCTATGCCGCGCTCGCCTGGTACGACCGCATCGCGCTGATCCATCTCGGCAAGGAGAAGAACATCTCCTGGCCCTATATCTCGCTGTGCTCCTTCGTGACCTATGCGCTCTCGCATAATATCGGCGCCTCGGTCTTCTCGGGCGGCATGGTGCGCTACCGCGCCTATACGGCGAAGGGGCTGACGGCGGCCGAGGTCGCGGTCCTCGTCGCGCTCTGCTCCTTCACCTTCGCCTTCGGCACGATCTTCCTGATGGGGCTCGTGCTGCTCTACGAGCCACAGATCCTGCATCCACTGGAACGGATGTCGAAATGGTTCGCCATCACCGACAGCACCGCCCGGTGGATCGGCGTCGGCATGCTGGCCTTCGTCGCGCTCTACACGGTCGGTTCCTGGCTGCGCTTCAAGCCGCTGAAGATCGGCAAGGTCGAGATCATCTATCCGCGATTGCCGATCGTCATCCGGCAATATCTCGCGGCCCCGATCGAGCTCGCGGGCGCGGCCGGCATCATTTATTTCGCACTACCCGAGCAGGGCAATCCGGGCTTCCTGATCGTGCTCGGTGCCTTCCTGCTCTCGTTCTCGGCAGGCCTGCTCAGCCAGGTCCCCGGCGGCGTCGGCGTGATGGAGGCGGTCTTCCTCGCCGTGATGCCGGGCGTGCCGGCACCGGCCGTCTTCGCAGCCCTGCTGGTCTGGCGGATGTTCTATCTCATCCTGCCGCTGGTCATCTCGCTGCCGATCGTGCTCGCCTTCGAGCGGGCGCAACTCAAGCGCAACACCCGCATCGCCCCGCCGCCGTAGCAGCCGCCTCGTCATGCTCGGGCTTGACCCGCGAATGGGCCCCTATCGCTTGAGCGCGATCGCGGCCGCCCCGAACATCAGGAGCGCACCGATCGCCTCCGACCAGCCGAAGGGCTCATCGAGCACGACGACGCCGACCGCGACCGCGATGGCCGGGCTGACGAAGGCATAAAGCCCGGCCCGGAAAGCCCCCCAGTCGCGCAGCAGCCGCATATAGATGGTGAAGCCCATCAGCGAGCCGCCGACGATCAGGAACAGGAGCGCCGGCAGCACCGGCCAGCTCACCAGCGCCCGGAGATCGGCCAGCCCGACCGGCTCGAGCGCGAGCGATACCGCTGTAAGGCCGATACCCCCGATCAGCGTCTGCCAGCCGGCGAGCGTCAATGTCGGCATCGTCCCCGCGATCGGCCGTGAGAGCACCGCGCCGACGCAGTAGAACAACGTACCGATCGCAACGGCCGCAAGCCCCATCATCTCCCGCGGGTCACCCTGCGCGGCCGAGAGCCCGCCCAGCGCCCGCGTCGCGAACAGGAAGCCGAGGCCGACGGTGCCCAGCGCGATCGCCACGAGCTTGCGCCCATCAATGCGCACGCCCTCGATCGCCCGGCTCGCCAGCAGCGTGTAGATCGGGATCGTCGCGAAATTGACGATGGCCGCAAGCCCGGTCGGCGCGTGCTTCGTGCCCCAGAACAGCAGCGTGTAATTGGCGGTGTTGAGCAGCAGCGCCGTGCCGATCAGGCGCGGCCAGGCCCCGGCCGGCACCTTGGATACGTCGCGCCCGGCCCAGAGCAGCATCAGGAAGCCGGCGATCGAGAAGCGCGCCGCCGCCAGGAACACTGGCGGGACATGCGTCGACCCGACTTTGACCGGCAGCCAGGTCAGGCCCCAGACGAGGCACATGACGGCGAAGAGGGCTGCGTTGCGCGACATGGCTTCCGCTTAGCCGCAGCCTATGGCGCTGACCATTGCGCCGCAGGCATCGCGCCCCCGTGGAAACCGGAGGCGCTGGCCGCTCAGACGCTTCCGACCGTCTTCAGCCGCATGCGCGGATGGATTTCGGCTTGCGACAGCACCGGCGTCTCCCGGCGGAAGCGCTCGATGATCTGGCGGGCGAAGGGCCGCGCCATCGCCGAGGTAACCAGCGCGGGCATCTCGCCGATCCGGGCCGCGTCCTCGAACTTGTCGCGGACGTGATGCACGAATTCCTGCAGGCGCGAGGGCTGCATGGCGAGATGGCGGTCCTCGCCCTGGCCGATGATCGACTCGGCGAAGACGCCTTCCCAGGCCGGCGACAGCGTGATGATCGGCAGCACGCCCTGCATGTTGGAGAACTGGGCGCAGATCTGGCGGGCGAGCCGGGCCCGGACATGCTCGGCGATCTCGCGCGGGCTGCGAACGCTGGACGAAACCTCGGCGATCCCTTCGATGATCGTCGGCAGGTCGCGGATCGAGATGCGCTCTGAGAGCAGGAGCTGAAGCACGCGCTGGATACCCGTGGTCGAGATCTGGCTCGGCACGATCTCCTTGACCAGATCGGCATGGTCCTTCGGCAGTTCGCGCAGGAGCTTCTGCACCTCGGAATGCGAGAGCAGCTCCGGCATGTTCGATTTCAGCACCTCGGTGAGATGCGTCGAGATCACGGTCGCGGCGTCGACTACGGTGTAGCCGCGCAGTTGCGCTTCGTCTTGCAGCGCCGCATCGATCCAGGTCGCGGGCAGGCCGAAGGTCGGCTCCAGCACGTTGTGGCCCGGCAGGTTCACGGCGCCGCCCATCGGGTCCATCGCCATGTACTGGCCGGCATAGACGATGCCCTGCCCGGCATCGATCTCCTTGATCTTGATGAAGTAGTGGTTCGCGTCGAGCTGGACGTTGTCGACGATGCGCACCGCCGGCATGACGAAGCCGAGCTCGGCCGCAAGCTGGCGGCGCAGCGCGCGGACCTGGTCTGTCAACCGGTCCTGCCCGCTCGGCGCATTGACCAGCGGCAAAAGTCCGTAGCCGATCTCGATCTTGAGCTCGTCCATCTTGAGGAGGTCGTTCAGCGTCTCCTCGCGCGGCGTGCCGTCCGCCGAGACCGCGCCGCCGGCCTGCGCCGGATCGACGGTGCCCAGCAGCGCCTCGCGCGCCTTGGCCGCCTTGCCGAAACGATAGGCAAGGTAACCGGCGCCGCCTGCCAGCAGCAGGAACGGCATCATCGGAATGCCCGGCAGCAGCGCGATCAGCAGCATCACCGCCGCCGACATGCCGAGCGCCTTCGGATAGCCCGAGAGCTGTTGGCCGAGCGCCTTGTCGGCCGCGCCGCGCACGCCGGATTTGGAGACGAGCAGGCCAGCCGCCGTCGAGACGATCAGCGCCGGAACCTGGCTGACGAGGCCGTCGCCGACGGTGAGCAACGTGTAGTTCGTCGCCGCCTGGCCGAAGCTCAGGCCTTGCTGCGCCACGCCGATGATGATGCCGCCGAGCACGTTGATGAAGGTAATCAGCAGGCCGGCGATGGCATCGCCGCGCACGAATTTCGAGGCGCCGTCCATCGAGCCGAAGAAGGAGGATTCGTCCTCCAGCGCCCTGCGGCGAACCTTCGCGGTCTCCTGGTCGATCAGCCCGGCCGAGAGATCGGCGTCGATCGCCATCTGCTTGCCCGGCATGGCATCGAGGCTGAAGCGGGCCGCGACTTCGGCGATGCGGCCCGAGCCCTTGGTGATGACCACGAAGTTGACGATGATCAGGATCGTGAAGACGATCACGCCGATCACGAAATTGCCGCTCATCACGAAGCCGGCGAAGGCCTCGATGACATGCCCCGCCGCCGCCGTGCCCTCATGGCCATGGGCGAGAATGAGGCGGGTCGAGGCGAGGTTCAGCGCCAGCCGGAACATCGTGACGATCAACAGCACAGTCGGGAAGGCCGAGAATTCGAGCGGCTCCTCGATGAAGAGCGCGGTCATCAGCACCAGCACGGACACGATGATTGACAGCGCCAACATCAGGTCGAGCAAGATCGCCGGCATCGGGAAGACGAGCACCACAAGGATGCCCATGACGCCGATGGCGAGGAACAGGTCCGGACGGTTCAGCAGCTTCGCGAGCGCCCCGCGATTGGGTATGGAGAACCCTTTGCCCTGCCCTGCCGTCACATCGGTCATCGACCGTTCCGCCCCAAGCCCGCGCGCCCCGGAGCGGGGCGCAGCTCGGCAATTCTTGCCGGGCGTATGGTGAACGAGTGGTTAAGACGGGCCTGAAAATTCCATCTGGAACCTTTCCCTGAACATCCTGTTATCGAAGGGCCCTGTTCTGGCCGCATTCGCCCCGAGACTTGGGGCCGGGCCGACAAGCCGGCTCTTCGAGCCGGACTCCAACGGAGGATTCAAGTGGATAGACGTTCTTTCATCACCAGCCTGTTCGGTGGCCTCGCGCTCGCCAGCATCGGCGGCGCAGCCTTCGCCAAGACGGGCGCAGTCCCGGCTCCGGCTCCCCAGCCGCTTCCGGCCGCCGATCCGCAGGCGATAGACGCCGAAACCGCGCGCAAGCTCGATCAGGCCGACGCCGAGTTTACGCAGGTCGTCCGGCGTGAGCGCATCATCCGTCATAACCGTCGCGGGCGACCTGTCGTCGTCAATCGCCGCGTCGTCGTGCGTCGGGATCGCTTCGGCCGGCCCGTGCGCCGCGTCGTGACGCGTCGCCGCGTCTACTGACGCTCGGCGGTTCCAGCCGCCTCTTATCAGCCTTCCGCCGCTTCCACTGGAAGCGGCGGTCCTCCGGGAGAACAGCGTGACGGCCCCTGCCCCGAGAGATGCAGCCCCTATCGTCATCGAAACCGACGTACCCGCTCGGCTCGACCGGTTGCCATGGTCGCGCTTCCACACGCTCGTGGTCGCAGCGCTGGGCATCACTTGGATTCTAGACGGGCTCGAGGTCACGCTCGCCGGCTCTGTCTCCGGCGCCCTCAAGGAAAGCCCTGCCCTCAAGTTCACCAATACCGAGATCGGTCTCGCCGGTGCCGCCTATATTGCCGGCGCGGTGCTCGGCGCCGTCTTCTTCGGCTGGCTCACGGACCGGCTCGGCCGCAAGAAGCTCTTCACGATCACCGTGCTCGTCTATCTCTCCGCGGCGGCAGCAACCGCCTTTTCCTGGAACGTCTGGAGCTTCATTTTCTTCCGCTTCCTGACCGGGATGGGCATCGGCGGCGAGTACACCGCGATCAACTCGACCATCCAGGAACTCGTCCCGGCCCGCGTGCGCGGCTGGACCGACCTCGTCATCAACGGCTCGTTCTGGGTCGGCGCGGCCTTGGGAGCGCTCGGTTCGATCATCCTGCTCGACCCCGCCCGGGTCGACCCGGAATACGGCTGGCGCCTGGCCTTCTTCATCGGCGCGGCGCTGGGGTTGATCATCCTGTTCATGCGGCAATGGATTCCGGAAAGCCCACGCTGGCTGATCAGCCATGGCCAGCCCGAGCGCGCCGCCGCCATCGTCGCCGATATCGAGCGCCGCGCCGGCTTTATCCCGCCGGCCGGCGAGGTCCTGCCCGTGACGCGGCTGCGCCCCCGCACCGCGACGCCGCTTGGCGAGGTCTTTCACGTCCTCTTCGTCGCCCATCGTGAGCGCGCGCTGGTGGGCTTGGCGCTGATGTTGGCGCAGGCCTTCTTCTACAACGCGATCTTCTTCACCTACGCGCTGATCCTGACCGATTTCTACGCTGTGCCCTCACAGAATATCGGCTGGTTCATCCTGCCCTTCGCTGCTGGCAATTTCCTCGGGCCGCTCCTCATCGGCAGGCTCTTCGACACGCTCGGCCGCCGCGCGATGATCGCCGCGACCTATGCCCTGTCCGGCCTGCTGCTGACCGGCACCGGCTATCTCTTCTGGAGGGACTGGCTGACGGCCTCGCAGCTCACCCTGTGTTGGAGCATTGTCTTCTTCTTCGCCTCGGCAGCCGCGAGTTCGGCCTATCTCACAGTTTCGGAAACCTTCCCCGTGGAGATGCGGGCGCTCGCCATCGCGATGTTCTACGCGGTCGGCACCGGCGCGGGCGGCATTGCCGGCCCCTGGCTCTTCGGCGTCCTGATCGACACCGGCTCCCGCGGCAGCGTCTTCCTCGGCTACCTGCTGGGCGCAGCTTTGATGCTGATCGCAGCCGTGATCGCCGCGCGCTTCGCGGTTCGAGCGGAGCGCAAACCCCTCGAAAGCGTGGCGAGGCCGCTCAATGCCGTCGACTGATCAGGGGGCGGCTGTAACCATAGCGCGCGAAAACCGCACCGCGGGAACAAAGCATCATTTAAATGCATTATTCTACGCTGGCATTCGCCCTCTATGAATGCCGTTGGAGATGTGGTGACAACAGCCTGGAGGCGGTCGTGGACAGACGCTCATTCCTGATGACACTGGTCGGTGGCTTTGCCGCAGCCGGCATGGGCGGCATCGCCGTCGCCGAAGCGGCCCAGCCCAAGCTGGCGCCGTTGCCGGACACCGAGCCCAACAAGGGCGAGGAAGCGGTGACTGCCGAGATGAAGGAGGCGATCGACCAGACCGACGCCGAATTCAGCCAGTACTACTACTATCGCCGGCCGCGCTACTATGCGCGCCCCCGCTATTACGCCCGGCCGCGCTACTACGCTCGCCCGCGCTATTACGCCCGGCCGCGCTACTATCGCCGGCGCTACTGGTAAGCCTGTTCCGGGTCAGGCGGCGTTGATGCGCGTCTGACCCGGCTCAGCCACCGTGATGCCGGACGAGGTGTATTCGCTGAGCTTGTTGCGCAGCGTGCGGATCGAGATTCCCAGAATCTTGGCCGCATGCGTGCGATTGCCGAGGCAGTGATCCAGCGTATCGAGGATCAACTCGCGCTCGACATCGGCCACGGTATGCCCGACCAGCGACCGCGTCATCGCCTCCGCCGTCTGGACGGCTCTTGTTGCGGGATCGCGCGAGGGCGCGGGCGATAGCGCCTCTCCTTCCGGGCTGAGCACGGCAGTCGCCGCGATCTCCGGCCCGCTCGCCAGCAGCACCGCCCGGTGCATGGTGTTCTCCAGCTCGCGGACATTTCCCCGCCAGGCGCTGGTCAGCAGCAATTTGCGCGCATCGCTCGCGATCTGACGCAGCGGCAGCCCGTTCAGATCCGCATATTTCTTCGCGAAATGGTCGGCCAGGACCAGAATGTCGGCCGGCCGCTCACGCAGCGCCGGCAGGCGCAGATGCACGACATTGAGCCGATAGAGCAGGTCTTCGCGGAACGAGCCGTCGCGCACGGCCTCGGAGAGATTGCGGTTCGAGGTCGCGATGATCCGGATATCGACCTTGACCGGCTGCGTGCCGCCGACGCGGTCGATCATGCGCTCCTGTAGCGCGCGCAGGAGCTTCGCCTGCAGGCGGACATCCATCTCCGAAATTTCGTCGAGAAGAAGCGTTCCGCCATTGGCCTCCTCGAACTTGCCGATGCGCCGCGCGATGGCACCGGTGAAAGCGCCCTTCTCATGGCCGAACAATTCGGATTCGAGCAGGGCGTCGGGGATTGCCGCGCAGTTCACCGCGACGAAAGGCCGGTCCTTCCGGCCTGATTTCTGGTGGAGGTGACGCGCGATCACCTCCTTGCCGGTACCGCTCTCGCCGGTCACCAGCACCGGGGCTTCCGAGCGCGCGATCTGATTGGCGAGCTGCACGACGCGCTCCATTGCGGGGTCGCGCCAGATAAGGCTCGATTGGTCGGCGGCGACCGCCTCCAGCACCGCCGCGATCAGCTCCGGATCGGGCGGCAGCGGGACATATTCGCGCGCGCCGGCCTGGATCGCGGCGACGGCGGCGCGGGTATCGGTCGAGGTTCCGCAGGCGACGATCGGCGTGCGGATACGCTCGGCATCCAGCGCCGCGACATAGGCAGCGATCGGCTGCACGACATCGATCATGAGAAGGTCGGCGCCCTTGGCGCGCAGCACGGCGAGCGTCTGGTCGAGGCTCTCGGTATGCGTCACGGCCGCGCCACGGGACATGGCGATCTTGGCGGCTGCGATGATCTGTCCCTTGAGACCGCCGACGATGATGAGGCGCATGGCTCAGGTCCTTCCGCTTGCTATTCTAAAAACCCGCCCCGATTTCAGAGCCCAGGCTCTCACCGGTCCGCCTTGATGATTTCCGTCATGGTCACGCCCAGCCGGTCCTCAACGACGACGACCTCCCCGCGCGCGACGAGGCGTTCGTTGACGAAGATGTCGATGGCTTCGCCGACGCGCCGGTCGAGCTCGATCACGGCGCCCGGCACGATCTGGAGCAGGTCACCGACCGCGACCTTTGAGGAGCCGAGCACGGCGGACACCGTAACTGGCACGTCGAAGACCTGCTCGAGGTCTTCTGCCGTCTTGACAGGGACCGGCCCCGAACGCGCGACCGACATCTCGCCCTGATCGAAGGACAGGTCGGCCTGGTTCAGAGGCGGCAGGTTGAGATCGTTCTCCTGGCTCATGGCTCAGACTTTCATGGTTCGGCATCGCCATGGCCGAACACGCGGGAGACCGCCTGCTCGACCAGAGCCGTGAGTTGCTGGCTGTCGAGGACGAAACCGCCCTCGGCCCATTCGATGCGCCCGTCGCCGGGCGTGATGTCGGATTGCCCGAGCACGATCAGCTTGCCGGCGAAGCCGCTCTCCGACCCGAGCTTCCGGACCAGTTCCTCGGCGGCCTCGACGGCACTGTCATGGACGCGCAGGACCAGATGCGGCGCCGTGCGCGCATGGCTCAGGCACTCCCGAATCGCTCCGGACAGGGCCGCCAGCGGCTTCTCCGCCAGCGCGGCCCCGGCCAGCGCCTTCGCCACCGTGATCGCGACATGCGCCGCGTGCTCCTCGACCGCGGCCGTCCGGGCCGCCTCCTGCGCGAAAAGCCTCTCGGCCGAGCGTGCGAGCTGGCCGGTCAAGCCGGCGAGCTGCGACTGAGCCTCGCGATGCGCCTGGTCCTGCCCGGCATGGAAACCCTCCATGCGGGCCGTGGCGAGCTCGGCTTCGCCGGCCGCCTTGCGGCTGCCCTCGCGGAAATCCGTTCCGAACAGGAATTTCTTCGCGGACGTCATCTCAATACACCAGCTCGTCGTCGGAGCCGCCCTTGGACAGCACGATCTCGCCCTTTTCGGCGAGGTCCTTGGTCATCTGCACGAGCTTGGTCTGGGCCTCGTCGACATCCTTCAGCCGCAACGGACCCATGCCCTCGATATCGTCCCGCATGACCTTGGAGGCGCGCTGTGACATGGCGCCCAGGAAGAAGTCGCGCATCGACTGGCTGGCGCCCTTGAGCGCACGCGCCAACGTGTCCTTGTCGGCCTGGCTCAGCAGCGTCTGCAGGCCGGCCGGGTCGAGCTTGCCCAGGTCGTCGAAGGTGAACATCAGGGCGCGGATGCGCTCGGCCGCTTCCTGGTTCGAGGCATCGAGCGCCGAGAGGAAGCGGACTTCGGTCTGCCTGTCGAAGCCGTTGAAAATCTCGGCCATCATCTCGTGCGGATCGCGCCGGCGGGTCTGGGTCAGGGTCGAGACGAACTCGGTCCGCAGCGTGTTCTCGATATGGTCGAGCGCTTCCTTCTGCACCGATTCCAGCCGCAGCATCCGCCCGACGACTTCGATCGAGAGATCGTTCGGCAGGTTGCGCAGCACGTTTGCCGAATGCTCCGGCCGGATTTTCGACAGGATCACCGCGATGGTCTGCGGATATTCGTTCTTGAGGAAGTTCGCGAGCACCACCGCATCGATGTTGCCAAGCTTCTGCCACATATTGCGGCCGGCCGGTCCGCGGATTTCTTCCATGATCAGCGCCACCTGATCGGTGGGCAGGATCTTCTCCAGCAGCGAGATCGTCCGGTCGAAGGAGCCCGTCACCGCCCCGGCGCTGGAGAGCTTCCCGACGAAATCGAGCATCAGGCGTTCGACCTCGTCGGCATCCACCGTGCCGAGCTCGGCCATGGAGCGCGTGATGATCCGGATCTCGTCGTCGTCGAATTCCTGCCAGATCTTGCGTCCATGCTCCTCGCCGAGCACCAGCAGGATGACGGCGGCACGCTGCGGGCCGGTCATCTCGGAGACGGTGGTCACACCGAAGCCGCCGCCCTCGATGGCATCCGGCAGACCGGGGTTTCGCGTCGCGACTGATCGGGTCTCGGCCATGGTTCAGCGCCCCGTCACGCCGCGGACTTCTCGTGGATCCAGCTCCGCAGCACCGCGACCGAGTCGGCCGGATTCTGCGAGACAAGAACCCCGATCTTTTCCACGGATTGCGCCTTGAGCTGCCCCTTGACCTGAGCGATCGCCAACATCCGCTCGGACGGCCCGGCGTCGACCTCCAGGGAAAGCGGATGGCCATCGGCGCCGGCCACCGCGTCGCTGCCGGCCGGATCGCCTGTCCCGGGTCCTGCCAAGGCGCCGCCATTGCGCATGAAGGTGGGGATCGCCCGGATGTTGCTGTTGTCGGCGGCCAGGATCTGCTTCAGCAGCGGGCGCACCACCGTCATCAACACGATCACTGTGAGCAGCGAGATGACGCCGAGCTCGGCGAAGCGGATCAGGTCCTCCCGGGTGAAGGATGTGAGCTGCTGCAGCAGCGTCTGCTCGGAAAGTTCGGACGGCGCCGGCGGGGCCTCGGCGAAGCGCAGGTTGACGACCTCGACCTTGTCGCCGCGCCCCTGGTCGAAGCCGACCGCGGTGCGCACCAGCTCGCCGATGCGTTCCAGTTCCTCGTTGTTGCGCGGCTGGTAGGACAGTTCGCCAGCCGGGCTGCGCGCGTAGTTGCCGTCGATGAGAACGGCGACCGAGAGCTTCTTGACCCGTCCGCCCTCCAGCACCTCGGTGCGGGTCGTGCGGGAGATCTCGAAATTCGAGACCTCCTCGTTCTTCGAGGAGTTCTCGCGCTGGTTCTGCTGGGCGCCTTGCGTCTGCTGTGCGCCAGGCAGCTCGTTACCGACGGTGACCGCGCCGCCGCCCTCGGTCGTGGTCGAAGCCTCCGTCCGGTTCTGGCTGGAGCGCAGGACGCGGCTTTCCGGATCGTAGCTCTCGGAGCGGCTCTCGACCCGGTTGGTGTCGAGCGCCGCCGAAACCTGAACCCGCGCCCGGCCATGGCCGACGACGCTGGCGACGATATCCTCGACCTGGGACTTGATGCGCTTCTCGATCGCGGTCTGGCGCTCCTCGATGCCGAGCCCGATCAGGCCCTGGTCGCTCTGGGCGCCATCCGCCAGGAGCCGCCCGCGTTCGTCGACGATCGACACGCGCTCCGGCTTCAGGCCATCCACGGCCGAGGCGACGAGGTGGCGCACGGCACGGACCTGCGCGGCGTCGAGATCGCCCGCCAGCTTGAGCGCGATCGAGGCGCGCGGCGGCTCGCGGTCGCGCTCGAACAGGCGCCGCTCCGGGATGACGAGATGGACACGCGCGGCCTGCACCCGCCCGATCGAACGGATGGTGCGCGACAATTCGCCTTCGAGCGCCCGCAGGTGATTGATGTTCTGGACGAAGCTGGTCGAGGAGAAGGCGTCGCCCTTGTCGAATATCTCGTAGCCGACGCCGCCTCCGGCCGGGATGCCCTTGCTGGCAAGGTCGAGACGCAGGCGCGGCACGTCGGCCTTCGGCACCAGCACGGTCTGGCCGTCGCCGCGCAATTCGTACTTGATGCCGCGCGCGTCGAGATCCTTGAGGATGGCGCTGACATCCTGGCTCCCGAGCTCCGAGAACAGCACGCTCATCGCAGGCTGAGACATCTTGAGCATGACGAAGCCGAAGAAGCCGACGAGCACCAGCGTGACGGCCAGCATGGCCGCCAGGCGCGCCGCGCCGAATTTGGCAAACTGCTCGATCAGGCCGCTCACGCCGTCATCCGTCCCACAGAATCGCAGGGACGGCGCACCTGCTCCGACCCACTAGGCAAGTTTTTCCCAGTGCATGGTTAGCGGGCGGTTAATTTTTGCAGGCGGGTCGTTAATCTTTCTCGCGGGCCGTGCAGCGCAAACGCCAAAGGCGCCGGCCCTGTCAGGGCCGACGCCTTTGAAAAGAAACCGGAATTTCTGTTTCTTACTGGCGGTAGTGCTGAATCCGCGTGGTCCGCAGGCCGGCGAGCCCATGCTGGTCGATAGACATCTGCCAGCTCAGGAACTCGTCGACGGTCAGCGTGTAGCGCTGACACGCTTCTTCAAGGCTCAGCAGTCCGCCGCGCACGGCGGCCACCACCTCGGCCTTTCGCCGGATGACCCAGCGCCGGGTATTCATCGGCGGGAGATCCGCGATCGTCAGCGGACTTCCGTCCGGTCCGATCACGTATTTCACCCGCGGTCGCAATGGCTCGGTCATGGTACTCTCACACAACTCAACAGAGCTACTGAGGGCAGCATAGGCGGGCGGCTTTAAGAATTGGCTAAAACGATCGCATCGGATGTCCACGACTGATTCGCGGCCGCTCACTCGCTGCGGACCACGCTCTTCACCTTGTCGATCGGGATGCTGATCGAGCCGATCTTGAGCATCGGGATCGACGAGGTGAAGTCGACGCCGTCGACCACGCCGCTGACCTGGGTCTTCGCCGTGATGGCCTCGCCGGCGACGTTCTTGGCGTCGATCGTGATGCTGTATTCGCCAGCCGGCGCCTTGGTGCCGAGCGAGGTCGATCCGTCCCAGCTGAAGGTCTGGTCGCCGGCCGTCAGCGTCTTGGTCATGGTCTGGACGACGCTGCCCTTCGAATCCTTGATCGTGATCGTCGCCGTGCCGGCCGATGGCATGTTGACCTTCCAGTCTGCCTTGTCGTTGGCCAGCCGTGTCGTGGTGCCATCCGCCGTGACGGTGGCGCCGATGAAGCCGACCGCGTTCGTCGCCGTGCCCGCGGCGCTGAGGCTGAGCAGGGAGCCGAGCGTTTCGTTGGTCTTGAGCTGCTGCTCGACGCCGGCGAACTGCACGAGCTGTGCCGTGAACTGGTTCGTGTCGAGCGGGTCCAGCGGCGACTGGTTCTTGAGCTGCGTCGTCAGCAGCGTCAGGAACTGGTCGAAGTTGTTGGCAATGCCGCTCGTGGAGCCAGTCACCGTGCTGTTGCTGGTGCCCGATGTACCGGAGGTGCCGGATGTGCCTGAGACCGCCATGGCGCTTGTCCTCGTTCAGATGCTGAGATCGACGCCGCCGAGCCGGATGAGACGGCGCTGCGGGGCGGGGTCGATCGAAAGGGGGGCGTCCTCGGCCAGTTCGCTGCCGTTCGGCTGGCGCGGACGCTGGGGCGCCTCGTCCTGCTGGCGGTTCTGGCGGAAGGCCGATTGGTCGGACGGATCGCGCAAGGTGATGTCGACGCCGCCGTCGGACGGCTTCAAGCCCGCCTGCTCGAAGGCGCGCTCCAGCGTGCGCGCATCGCGCTGGAGAAGGTGAAGCGTCTCGACCCGGTCGACGACCAACCTGGCGCTGACCTCGCCCTTGTCGGAGATCGACAGGCTGACATCGACGCGGCCGAGTTCACCGGGATCGAGCCGGATATCGAATTGCCGCGCTCCCGACATGGCGCGCAGGCCGATCTCGATCGGAACGACATGGATCGGCGTCGGCGGCCCGCTCGTCGTGCCCTGCCCCGACGCTCCGGGAGCCGTGCCCGGCGCAGCATTCGGATCGAGGGGCTGGAGGAGGCGCTCATGCCCGGCTTTACCAGGCGCCTGCTGCAGCAGGGTCGAGAGATCGAACGGTGCTGCCGGCTGCTGCTGGGCATCGAGCGCCTTCGCATCGGCCAAAGCCGGGGTGCCTTTGGTGGCAGCCGGCTGATCGGCCTTCGCAAGACTATCCGCAAGCTCCTGCATGCCCTGTCCGGCTGCTCCGGCGGCATGCACGCCGCCTGGCGCAACCTTGCCCTCCATGGCCCCGGCGATTTCCGCCTGAGGGATCTCGGACGGTATCGCGGCAAGCGCCAGCCCTGCGGTGGCGGCGGCAAGCGCCGGCTTGGCCGTGTCCTTCTTTGCCCCGCCTTCGGCGTTCATCGCCTCCCCGGCCCCTTCGGCAGCCACATCGGCTGCGAGCAGCGGGCCCAGGGGCAGGACGACCGCAGGCAGGATCAAGGCCGGAACCGGCACGACAATCTGGCTGTCGACGACCGAAGCGGCAACCGCCGCCTCCGCCTCGCCTTCACCCTTCACCGCAGCCTTGTCGTCCTTCTTCGTCACGCCGTCGCGAAGCTCGCCTGTGACAGCTCCGGACTCCGCTGCCGGGTTCTTGCCGGCAACCTCGGTCGCATTGCCCGTCTGGGCCGCGGCCATCGCGATCAGGAATGCGATCCCCCTGGCATCGGCCGGCGCCGTTTGGGGCGCAGGCTTGCCGGCAGGGACGGAGGTCGCTGCCGGCGCCACGGCCGAAATGGCCGGCTGAGCCGCGTCCACCTGCGCCCGCAGCTTTGCGGGATCGATGACCTGCTCGGCAGCAACGGCGTCCTTGGCCGCCTCGACGGCGCCCGAAACGCCCGTCGCCGCCGCGCCGGCCTTGTTTGCGCCGGCAGCTGCGGCCTCGGCCTCAGGCAGCGCGAAGACCTCGCCGCCCTCGCGCGCTTCCGTCTGGACGGCGCGCGACCGGGCAGCCGGCGCTTCGGCAGAGGCCTGATGGGTGAACACAGACTGGATCGGCATGAACGGTTCCGTGACGCGGGCAACAACGCGCCCGGCCTATGTCCAGCAAGTTGCAAGCCAGGAACGGCCCTTGCTGAATCAAGGCTTTAGCACCATCTCCCCTGAGCAGCGGGCAATATGGACCCGGTTCCACGAGCCCAGGCCGGCAGGATTTGCCGATCCGGCTGGCGACATCGGAGCAAAGCCGGTATAGAGCCGGCAGACGCGCCGACGCCGCCTTTCAAGCCTCCCGAGCCAGCGACGATCCAACCGAGAATGACCGCTTTCCGCAATTCCCTCGACATCGCCAAGCCGCCCGCGGCCACACGCGTCGTCGCGGCGATGTCCGGCGGCGTCGATTCCTCGGTCGTCGCAGCCCTGCTCAAGCGCGAGGGCTACGATGTCGTCGGCGTCACGCTCCAGCTCTACGATCATGGTGCTGCCGTTCACCGCGCGGGCTCGTGCTGCGCCGGACAGGACATCCACGACGCCCGCCGCGTCGCCGAGGCCATCGGCATCCCGCATTACGTGCTCGATTACGAAAGCCGCTTCCGCGACGCGGTGATCGAGCGCTTCGCCGAGAGCTATCTCGCCGGCGAGACCCCGATCCCCTGCGTCGAGTGCAACCGGACCGTGAAGTTCCGCGACCTGCTCGATCTCGCCAGGGAACTGGGCGCCGATGCGCTCGCGACCGGGCATTACGTTCTCAGCCGCGATCTCGGCGACGGCCATCGGGGCCTGTTCCGCGCCGCCGATGCCAGCCGCGACCAGAGCTATTTTCTCTATGCGACGACGCAGGAGCAGCTCGACCTGCTGCGTTTTCCGCTCGGCCATATCGACAAGAAGCAGACCCGCGCGCTCGCCGCCGAACTCGGTCTCGCCATCGCGGACAAGCCCGACAGCCAGGATATCTGCTTCGTGCCGAACGGCCGCTACGCCGATGTCATCGAGCGCTTGAAGCCCGGCGCCGCCCGCCCCGGCGACATCGTCCATCTCGACGGCCGCATCCTCGGCCATCACGACGGCGTGCTCCATTACACCGTCGGCCAGCGCAAGGGACTGGGCATCAGCGCCAGCGAGCCGCTCTATGTGCTGCGCCTCGATGCCGACGACGCCCGCGTCATCGTCGGCCCGCGCGAGGCCTTGAGCGTGCGCGAGATCCGCCTGCGCGATCTCAACTGGCTCGGCGAGATGCCGCTCGACGCCCTGCCGGCCGAAGGGCTCGACGTCGCCGTGCGTGTCCGCTCGACCCGCGCGCCCCGGGAAGCCCGCCTCTTCCGCGACGCAGATGGCTTGCGCATCGAGCTCGCCAGCGACGAGGAGGGCGTCTCGCCCGGCCAGGCCTGCGTGATCTATGCCGATGCCGGCCCGGGTTCCCGCGTCCTTGGCGGTGGCACCATCCTGCGGCGCCCGCTCGCCCTGCCGGCCGCGCCCTCGCCGGCCGCCCTCGCCCTGTCCTGACCGTTCAGGCTCAAGCCCTTCCGCGCGGATCCCAGACCATGCCGGTGACCTACGACCTCGACGGCCAGAAGCGCGTCTACGCGACCTGGGCCAAGTTCTACGACAAGATCTATCAACGCATGCTGGCGCGCCCGCAGCGCGAGGCGGTCGCGGCGGCCTGCGCCTGCGGGCCGGACATCCTCGAGATCGGCGTGGGCACTGGCCTCACCCTGCCCTATTTCACGCCGGGCTCGCATGTGCTCGGCGCCGATCTCTCGCTCGACATGCTCAAGGTCGCTCATCGCAAGGTGGATATCCAAAAGCTCGCCCATGTCCGCGGGCTGATGGTGATGGATGCCTGCCGGCTCGGCTTCGGCAATGAGCGCTTCGACGCGGTCACCGCGCAATTCGTCATTACGCTGGTGCCGAACCCCGAGCAGGCGCTGGCCGAGATGGACCGCGTGCTGAAGCCCGGCGGCGAGATCATCATCTCCAGCCGCCTCGTCGACGATGGCGGCCTGCTGGCGCCGTTCTGGAGCGCGGTCGCGCCGCTGTCGAAGGCAGTCGGCTGGAGCTCCGACTTCAAGGTCAGCCGCCTGACCGACTGGGCCAAGGCGACGGGCCGCTACGAGACCGTTCATGTCGGGCGCGGCTATTTCAAGGTTGTCCGGCTGCGCAAGCACGCTTCTGCCGATAGCGCGCAATCCAAGGCTTGACGCACCCCTGCCACGACGCCTATATCGCGCCTCGAAGACGAGCCGGCTCTGCCGGCCTCGGCCCTGTGGCGGGGTAGCTCAGCTGGTTAGAGCAGCGGAATCATAATCCGCGTGTCGGGGGTTCAAGTCCCTCTCCCGCTACCACTTCCTTTCTTGAACCTCCGACCGTGTTCAAGATGCTGAAATCAGTCGATATTTTCAGGGCGTCTCGGACCTGCGGACTGTGAGACATCTCACAGGGATGTCTCACACCGATCCCTCTCTTTTTCGAGGCTTCGCGTGGCCCGCTCGTCGCATCTCTCCCGCCGTGAAGGCGGACGCTGCTATCTTCAAATTCGCCTTAAATCGTTCAGGTCCGGCTCACCCGGGCGTTTCGCGCAGTTTCACTGGAAACGAGCGATTATGCGCGGGCCCGCCACCATCTGGCGGATCGAATGCGGTGGCTCCTAGCCTTCTCGGCTAATCAATCGAGCCGCGCGTCGCTCGTCGCCGCCGTAGTGCCGGAGGAACAACGACACCACTGAAGGGTTGCGAGCCAAACAGGAGACACCTGCCATGGCTAAAGATCAACCGGAAGCTCTCGCCACCTTCGCAGCCAGTGCCCGCAACGACGGGAAGAAGCCCGAGAACATTGGCCTGCATGCAACGGATGAGACCAAGGCCATTCCCACCGATCCCAAGAAAAAGGCCGATGCTGCGACCAAGGTGCTTCGTGAAGGCGTGCTCGACAAGGATCAAGGCGCCGACGAGGCAGTCGATGATTTACCGGACAGGACGCGAGATACGCATCATCGCTCCTAAAAATCGTCCGGGCTCCCAGCCATTGGGGCGTCATTCTGTCGGTGCTGGGCTTACGCGACCCGCCTAATCCGCGTGAGCGCCTCTGCGCAACCGAAGCGCGATGGTCCTGGGTCAGTCCGGGCGCGGCTTTTGCCGCTATCGCGTGGCTTGCGGGCTCGCTAATGCTCTCATGGTACGTCGGCGACCTCGAGGACTACAACAAGACCTACGGCACGATCGGCGCGGCCATCGGCCTTCTGATCTGGAGGTCGCTCTCAGCGACCATTGTGCTGATCGGGGCCGAAGTGAACTGCGAAAGCGAGCGACAGACGGACGAAGAGACCACTACAGGTCCCGCAATGCCAATCGGCATGAGAGGCGCCGATGCGGCCGATCGTAAGGGATGGATACGCCGCGGGCAGCCGCCAAGCGCTTGGCACTTCAGCCCGATCAAAGAGCACGTGACACCATGCCTCTCAACCCTTCATCCTCGCTCTTCCACTTGCTGAACGCACCCGTGAAGCCCGGACGAATTATCTGGCTCGGTGTCCGACCGGGTCGCCGTGAGGCTGTGGTGCCGGTTCAGAAAATCGATCTCGATCTTTCACAGGGCGTTATCGGCGACCGCTACAGCCGCGCCGCGGGCTCTCGGCAGGTGACACTCATCCAAGCGGAGCATCTTGAAGCCATCGCCAGCCACCTCGGGCGATCGGAAGTTGGCCCTGCGGATCTGCGGCGAAACATCGTCACTCGTGGGATCAACCTGCTCGCCCTGAAGGAAAAGCGCTTCAGGATCGGTTCTGCCGTCCTGGAGACGACGGGAGAGTGCCACCCCTGTTCGCGGATGGAGGAAATTCTGGGCGCAGGCGGGTATAATGCCGTCCGCGGGCTTGGGGGTATCACCGCCCGCGTGGTCGCGATCGGAACGGTCAGGGTCGATGATGAACTCGCTCCGATAGAGCCAGAGACGTAGAGCGTTGAACGTGTGGTTTCGTCCCGCCACGCTACTCATACTCATCATGCCGCGCTTCCCACTTCTCGACGGCCTCGATCAGTCCAAAAAGCTCAGCCTCATCCTCGGCCGTGGCCGGCGTATAGCCGATCTCGGCAATCCGCTCTTTCGCTCGTTCGTAGTCATCAGAACAACGAACAATAGCCTTGGTAGCCTCAATCATGAGTGCCTCCTGCCATAAGGGCGGGGTGACCTCGCGTTTCGAAGTCGACCATCGCCGCATTGATTGCAAAAAACTCGTCCTGCTCGGGACCCTCTGCCGGCTCATGGCCGAGTTCGCTGAGGCGAGCGATTGCGGCCTCGTAATCTTCGGCTGTCTGAATCGTCATGTTTCGCCTCGGGGTCGCGGTGCCTATTTTTGAGAAACAGCGAGGAATGAAGAACGTTCCGGCCACTGCCTGGCGGATGTGTTGCGAACTCGCATCTTGACTCAAAGCGCATCGATGTTCCTCTTATGTTCTCATAACCGGGAGTAAATCGATGTCAGCCCAGCCCGCCGAACAGCAGGTCGAGGATTCGACGCTTGATGCAGAAATCAGCTCGTTGATCGCGGATCTCCTCGATGAGCATGAGGGCTTCGAGCGAGCTGCATTTCGGGCTCTGGCGCAGAGCTATCTGATGCTTCTGTCGGAGAGCGAGCGGCTGGCGATCGATGCTGATCGGTCGTGCTCACGCGGCTTCCTGCGCGGGCTGTTTTCGGACGGCGCGCGGCCGGGTTTGGAGCCGAAGTCATGAACGCGGTCACGCCATTCGGGTATCTCGAGAAGCTCTTAATCGGGCTAAGCGCCGCGCGGCGACCCGTGGCGTCGGAGCGGCAGCTTCCGCACCTCTGCTTGCCATCGCCGGTGCAGGTTCAGGTAAGACAACCACGCTGGCGCATCGCGTCACCCATCTCATGGTCAGCGGCGTTGAGCCGCTCACGCGCGCCCCTGCAAAATTCTCGTCAGCTGAACGAGGCCGTGGTCAAGGCGCTTCTGATCGGGCTCCGCCCCGAGGCTGATCCGAATGGCCTGTTCAGGCA
>SEEM01000343.1 GCA_004144595.1 Hyphomicrobiales bacterium | reverse complement strand
CAGCCCATGGCGGATAGGCGAGGTCGCGCCAAAGAAAAACCCGCGGCTTGCGCCGCGGGCTGATCGTTTCGAGTCCCGGAAGGCTCAGGCCGCGATCGCGGCCGGGTCCTTCTTCTCCCATTCCTCGCCCCAGATCATCACGGCATGGCCGGGCGAGACCTCGCGGTACTGACGCACCGGCGGGACATAGTCGGCCGGACGGACTGGGCTCTTGATCTCGTCGTTCGAGACCGGACGCTTCTCCAGGCGCCGAGCCGGATCGGCGATCGGAACCGCTGCGAGCAGGCGCTTGGTATAGGGGTGCTGCGGGTTCTGGAAGATCGACTCGCGCGGGCCGATCTCGACGATCTCGCCGAGATACATCACCGCGACCCGGTGGCTGACGCGCTCCACCACCGCCATATCGTGCGAGATGAAGAGATAGCCCAGGCCCATGCGCGCCTGCAGGTCGAGCATCAGGTTGACCACCTGCGCCTTCACCGAGACGTCGAGCGCCGAGACCGCCTCGTCCGCCACGATCAGGCGCGGCTCGACCGCAAGTGCCCGCGCGATGCAGATGCGCTGGCGCTGGCCGCCCGAGAACTCGTGCGGGAAGCGGTTGGCCATCTCCGGCAGCAGGCCGACGCGCTTCAGGAGGTCGGCGACCTTGTCGCGCGCCTCCGAGCGGGTGGCGAGGTTGTTGATCAGCAGCGGCTCGGCGACGGCCGTGCCCACGTTCATGCGCGGGTTGAGCGAGGCGAACGGGTCCTGGAAGATCATCTGCATGCGCTTGCGCTGCTCGCGCAGGTCATGCTGGTTGAGCTTCAGCACATCGACGCCGTCGAGCAGCACCGAGCCCGCGAGCGGCTCGATCAGGCGCATCACCGAGCGGCCGGTCGTCGACTTGCCGCAGCCGGATTCGCCGACCAGCGCCAGCGTCTCGCCGGCCATCAGGCTGAAGGAGACGTTCTCGACCGCATGCACCCGGCCCTTGACCGAGGAGAGCAGGCCCGAGCGGATCTCGAAGCGTGTCGTCAGCCCCGAGACTTCCAGCACCGGGCGCTCGGCTGCCTGGACCGTATCGGGAGTTTCGGTCGGGATATCGGATTCGCCGGTCGCGCGGTCGACGACCGGGAAGCGCATCGGACGCCCGCGGCCGATCATCGAGCCCAGCCGCGGCACGGCCGAGAGCAGCGACTTGGTGTAGGGCTTCTGCGGATTGGCGAAGATGTCCTCGGTCGCGCCGGTCTCGATCTCGTCGCCATTGTACATGACGACGGTGCGGTCGGCGATCTCGGCGACGACGCCCATGTCGTGCGTGATGAAGAGGACCGACATGCCCTCCTCCTCCTGCAGCGTCTTGATCAGCTCGAGGATCTGCGCCTGGATGGTCACGTCGAGCGCGGTGGTCGGCTCGTCGGCGATCAACAGGCGCGGGTTGCACGAGATCGCCATCGCGATCATCACGCGCTGGTTCATGCCGCCCGACAGCTGGTGCGGATAG
>SEEM01000342.1 GCA_004144595.1 Hyphomicrobiales bacterium | reverse complement strand
CGAGGCCGCGCGGATCGGGCTGGCTCATCGCGCGTCCTTTGCCTCATCCTTCGGGCGCTCAGCGACGGCTGCGCTGAGTTTGGCGCGCCAGGCGTCGAGCCGCTCGGCGATCGCTGCGTCGGAAAGGGCGAGCACCGCTGCGGCGAGCAAGGCGGCGTTGATCGCGCCGGCCTTGCCGATGGCGAGCGTTCCGACCGGGATGCCGCCGGGCATCTGCACGATCGAGAGCAGGCTATCCATGCCCTTGAGCGCCTTGGATTCGACGGGCACGCCCAGCACCGGCAGATGCGTCATCGCCGCCGCCATGCCGGGCAGATGCGCCGCGCCGCCGGCGCCGGCGATGATGACCTTGAAGCCGTCCGCTTTGGCGCTCTTCGCGAAGGCGTACATCCGGTCCGGCGTGCGATGGGCCGACATGATGCGCGCATCGAAGGCGATGCCGAGCTCGGCAAGCGTGTCGGCGGCATGGCGCATCGTCGCCCAGTCGGACTGGCTGCCCATGATGATGGCGACGGGTGGGGTCGGCTCGGCCATGAAATCGGCGCTTCCCGGCAGGAGGGAGGAAGCGCGCGATCTAGACCGGCCGCTGCGTCACAGGCAAGCGCGGAATCGGGATTCCAGCGGAATTTCGGTGCCTAGGCGATGATGTCCGGCGTCAGCTGGTCTTCGAGATGGGAGATGCGGTCGCGCAGATAGAGCTTGCGTTTCTTCAGGCGCTGGATCTGGATCTGGTTGATCGGGCCGAGACGTTCGAGCGCATCGATGGCGCTGTCGAGATCGCGATGTTCCTCGCGCAGACGCGCGAGTTCGGCCTGCAGGCCCTCGATCTCCTCCGCGCTCAATTCGAATCCCATGAAGCCGTCTCATCATCGCCGCGATCACGATCGACTATGCGCAGGCGCGGGCGGCCCGGCAAGGGTGTCGCTGGCGCGATGCGGGCCGGCTCGCTCGCATTCACGCACCTCGGGAAAGGTCTCGGAAGGGATCACAGAAACTCATGGTGCAGTGCACGTCTGCCCCGCAGACGTAAAGCCGGCTCTGTGTCAGACTTCCCTTGCTAGAACGCTCATCAGGAGGATCCAGATGTCGCTGCAGACACATCTCGCCGAGCTCGAACGCAAGCATCGTCAGCTCGAGGAAGCCATCGCCCAGGCGGTTGCCAGTCCCTCGTCCAGCGATCTCGGCGTCGCAGAGCTCAAGCGGAAGAAGCTGCTGCTGAAGGATGAGATCGAGCGCGTGCGGCTTACCATGCCGGCACCGACACTACACTGAGATGACAATGCGGGCCGCGGCGGTCCGCGACGAATTCGCGCAAGGCGTGCTTCACCGGCCCCGAAAGGGGCCGGTTTTTTGTGGCCACGAGCGTTGCGACATGCCGCCGGCGCCGGCGGCCCTCACGAAGGCCGGGCTTGGACGCGATGGAGAGATCGTGCGAGAATTTGCGCAGTCGAGAGGAATGCGCCGTTGGCCCGTGTCGATAGGCACAATACCGCAC
>SEEM01000341.1 GCA_004144595.1 Hyphomicrobiales bacterium | reverse complement strand
TGCCGTCGGCGAGCATGCGCTTGGCCACGCCTTGCGTCAGGAAGAAGGTCGACTTCAGGTTGACGTCCATCACCGCGTCCCAGTCGGCCTCGGTGAAGTCGATGGCATCGGCGCGGCGGATAATGCCGGCATTGTTGACGAGGATGTCGAGCCGCGAGACGTCTGCCTTCGCGGCTGCGTCCGCTTCCTCGACGATGCCGGCGATCGGCTCCAGCGTGGCGAGGTCGGCGCTGATCTCATGGAAAGGCTTGCCGGTCTCGGCCACCAGGGCCTTCGTTTCGGCCATGCTGGAGCGGCCGACCGCGACGATACCCGCACCCGCCTGAGCCATGGCGACCGCGATCGCCTGGCCCAAGCCCGTATTGGCGCCAGTGACAATCGCCGTGCGGCCGGTCAGGTCGAAGGAGCCCGCCATCAGCGCAGATCCCCGGTCGCGACCATGTCCATGTCGGTGTAGTCGACATTGTCGCCGCCCATGCCCCAGATGAAGGAATAGGCCTTCGTCCCGACGCCGGAATGGATCGACCAGCCCGGCGACAGGATCGCCTGCTCGTTGGCGACGACGAGATGGCGGGTCTCCTGCGGCTCGCCCATCAGGTGGAAGACGCGGGCGCCCTCGGGGACATCGAAATAGAGATAGATCTCGCAGCGCCGATCATGGGTATGCGAGGGCATGGTGTTCCAGATGCTGCCCTCCTCCAGCGTGGTCACGCCCATCACGAGCTGGCAGGTCTCGCAGACACCGGGGATGATGTACTGGCGGATCGTGCGCTTGTTGGCGGTGGCCTGCTCGCCGAGATGCAGCGTCTTGGCATCGGCCTCGCGGATCACCCTGGTCGGATGCACGGCATGGGCCGGAGTGGACAGCAGGTAGAACTTGGCCGGATGCGAAGCGTCGTCGCTGGCAAAGGAGACCTCGCCGGCTTCCTTGCCGACATAGAGCGCATCGCGCTTGGCCAGCGCATGAACCTCGCCGCCGACCGAGACCTTGCCAGGGCCGCCGACATTGACGATGCCGAGTTCGCGGCGCTTGAGGAAGGCATCGGTTCCGACTGCCTTGGGCGTCGGCAGCACGACGGGCTTCGCGACAGGCATGGCGCCGCCGACGATGACGCGGTCGAGATGGCTGTAGGTCAGCTTGACCTCGCCGGCGACGAACAACGTCTCGATCAGGTAGTGGCGGCGCAGTTCCGCGGTGTCGAAGCGCTTGGCGGCCTCGGGATGCGAAACCTGGCGGATGTCGATGGTCATGTCGTCTCCAATCGGGCGACCGGCGGAACAGCGCGTCGTGGCCGCTCCGAACCGTCGCCCATGTCGAAATAGGGGCTGTTGAGGGCCGCGACCGCGTCGAGGTCGTCGAAGAGCTTGCCGAGATGCTCGCCCATGGCGTGGGCGGCGGCCTCCGCATCGCCGCGGCGGATCGCCTCGACCACCGCACCGTGCTCGCGCAGCACGCGCTCCATGCGGCCCTGCTGCGGCAGGGTGAGCCGGCGGAAGCG
>SEEM01000340.1 GCA_004144595.1 Hyphomicrobiales bacterium | reverse complement strand
GTCAGCTTGTATTCGATCCGCGCGCCGACATTGGTGTAGTCCTCGCGCAGGCCCTGGCCGTCATATTCGGTGCGGTTGAAATTGGTGAAGCCGGTGACCGTGAGGTTGCGGCGCAAAGCATGCGCGACCTCAAGCGTGGCGCGCCGCACGGTCGTGCCCGAGGAGCCGGCGATCGTGGTGTCGCCGAGTTCGGCGCCACCACGCAGCGTGATCGTCGTCAACGGTGTCGGCGACCACAGCACCGCGGCATCGCCGACGAAGCCGCGCAGGTTCTTCAGGCGGGTATCGTCGTATTTGCGGTCCTGATAGCCGCCGGAGACCTCGCCCGTGAGTTGCCGGCTGATCTCGAAGGTCGAGCCGATACGGCCGGTCAGACCGTTCGACGAGCGCATATAGCCGCTGGAATCACTCTTCTCGTCGAATTCGCGCTGGTCGATCTCGGCCTGGACGAAGGGCTTGAAGCCGGGCGTGATCTCGTAGGCGGCGCGCAGCCGGACGCCGTACTGCGTCTGGTTGCGGTCCTTCTGCGACAGCATTGCGCCGTTTGACAGACGCGCATCCTCGTAGTCGCTGCGGTCGACCGAGCCGCGCAACGTCAATTGCAGCCGGTTGATGTCGTGAGTGACGCCGGCCGAGGCGCCATACTGGTAGATCTGCGGGCGGCCGGTGACGTTGGCGGTCAGGTCGGGGGAGCCCGGCCGCTGCGTATCGAGCCTGAGGCGTGACTCCAAGAGTATGCGGGTGTCGCGCGTCGCGTCGAGCCGCAGGTCGAGATTGCCCTCGGCATCCGGGCGGGAGGCGTCCTTGGCGCGGAAGAATTCGAGATAGCCGCCGCGCAACTGGCCCTTGAGTTCGTGGACGTTCCAGTCGGACTGGATCGCCAGCTCGCCCTCATGCCGGCTATAGGCCGAGCCCTTGGTGCCGGGCGCCGATGTACGCTGCGGATTGGTGTCGTAGCCGATCGAGTTGGTGACCGAGGGCCGCAGCGTGATCGAACCCACGCGGATGCCGAGCGCGGCATAGGGGTCCTCCTCGCTCGCGGCGCGCCGCCGGGGCGGCGGTGGAGCAGGTGGTGGGGGTGGCGGCAGCACCGTGACGGCGGGTTGCGGCGGCCGGAACTGGCGCTGGGTGACGCCGCGCAGCGCGGGGGCCTGAATCGGCTGGCTGGCGCGCGGCGGCTGCCGTCCCGAGATGGCCGAGCCCTGCCGCTGGATCATTCCCGCGGGATCGCGAACGGCTTCCGGTTCGGCGGTGGCGGGCGTGAGGGCGGGCTGCGGCGCCGCCGGCTGCTGCGCGACGTAAACCGGCGTCCCGGTCCTGAGATTGCCGCGCGGCATCTGCTGCGCCTGCGCCGTCGTGGAGGCGAGCGCAAGCCCGGCCAAAGCCGTGCCGGACAGAAGCAGGGTCGTGGCGCGGCCGGACACGGGCGTCGCTGAGCTCCATAGGGCGGGGCGCGGGGATGGCGCCCATGGTTAATGGAGTTAGAACGAACAGGGTTAA
>SEEM01000122.1 GCA_004144595.1 Hyphomicrobiales bacterium | reverse complement strand
GAGCGTGGCTTTGCCCTGCTGGCGACGCTCTCGCCATTCGATGTCGGGCAGGCGGCGGTCCTTGCCGATCATCGCGTCGTCGCGATCGAGGCCGCCGAAGGAACCGATGCGATGATCCGGCGGGTCGCCGATCTGGTGACGCGCGGGCGGCTCAAGATCGGCAAGGGCGACGGCTTCCTCGTCAAGGTGCCGAAGACCGGGCAGGACCTGCGCGTCGACATGCCCGCCATCGGGCCCGATACCCTCAGGAACATTGCCGAGGCCGGGCTCTCGGGCATCGGCGTTCGCGCCGGCGCGGTGCTGGTCGGCGATCGCGCGGCGCTTGGGCGGCAGGCCGATCAGTTGGGCCTCTTCGTCGAGGGATTTCCCTGATGCGGCCGTTTCGCCTGGCCGTCATCGCGGGCGAGGCCTCGGGCGATGCCCTTGCCCTGCGCTTCCTCACAGCCTTGCGGGAGCGGTTGGGCGATCGGCCGGTCGAGCTTTGCGGTGTCGGCGACCATGGCCTGCCCGAGGCCGGGCTCAAGCCGCTCTTTCCCCAGGCCGATATAGCGGTGATGGGCTTTGGCCCGGTCATCGCGCGCCTGCCGCTGCTGTTGCGGCGGATGGAGGATGCGGCGCGCGGCGTCGCGGCCTTCGAGCCGGACCTGCTGCTGACGATCGACAGCCCCGATTTCTGCCTGCGCGTCGCGAAGAAGGTGAGGGCGCGGGCGCCTTCCATCCCGATCGTGCACTGGGTTTGCCCCAGCGTCTGGGCCTGGCGCTCCGGCCGTGCAAGGCGGATGGTGCCGCATGTCGACCGCATCCTTGCCCTGCTGCCGTTCGAGCCGGCCGCGCTCGCGCGCCTGCGGGGTCCCGAGACGGTCTATGTCGGCCACCCGCTGATGCAGCGGCTCGTCGAGCTGCGACCCGATGCCGAGGAGCTGCGTCGCCGCGACGACGCGGAGCGGCCGCTCGTGCTCGTCCTGCCCGGCAGCCGGCGCTCCGAGGTCCACCATCTGATGCCGGTCTTCGGCGAGGCGGTGGCGAAGGTCGCCGCGGTGGTGCCGGGCGCGAGGTTCGTCCTGCCGGCGGTGCAGCGGCTGCAGCCGCTGATCGCCGAGGCGGCGGCGCATTGGCCTGTCAGGCCAGAGATCGTGACGGGTGAGGCGGCCAAGCTCGCCGCCTTCCGGCAAGCCCGTGCGGCCCTGGCTGCATCAGGCACCGTGACGCTGGAGCTCGCCCTGTCGCAGGTCCCGACCGTCGCGGCCTATCGCGGCGCCGATTGGGAGGCGTTCCTGGCCCGGCGTCTCGTCAAGCTACCCAGCGTGATCCTGCCCAACCTGATCCTCGATCGGAGCATCGTCCCGGAGTTCATCCAGGAACAGGCGACGGCCGATGCGCTGAGCCGCCACCTGCTCGCGGCCATCGCCGAGGGCGCAAGGCGCCAGGAGCAACTCGACGGCTTCGCCGAGGTCGAAACGATCATGCGCTCGGCCGGACCGAGCCCGGCGGCGAACGCGGTTGCAGCGGCGTTGGCGCTCCTGCCGGCCGAGCAGCGCGGCTGACCGGACCGCGCGGGGCACTTCGCGTCATGGCGGGGCTTATCGCGACCATCCACTGTATTGTCGATGAATGCTGCATCCAGAGGTGGATTCTCGCCACAAGGGCGCGCCTGACGACCTCATGACCGCATAAAAAAGGCGCGGGGCTTTCGCCTCGCGCCTTGTTGCAACAAGCGTTGCTGCGATCAGCGGCGGCCGATCGGCGGGTAATCGCGCTGCGGCGAGCCGGTATAGAGCTGGCGCGGGCGGCCGATCTTCTGGGAGGGATCCTCGATCATTTCCTTCCACTGCGCGATCCAGCCGACCGTACGGGCAACCGCGAAGAGCACCGTGAACATCGAGGTCGGGAAGCCCATCGCCTTCAGGGTGATGCCCGAATAGAAGTCGATGTTCGGGTAGAGCTTCTTTTCGATGAAGTACTCGTCGGACAGCGCGATGCGCTCAAGCTCAATGGCGACGTCGAGCAGCGGATCGTCCTTGATCCCGAGCTCGTTCAGCACCTCATGCGTGGTCTTCTGCATGATCTTCGCGCGCGGGTCGTAGTTCTTGTAGACCCGGTGGCCGAAGCCCATCAGGCGGAACGGATCGTTCTTGTCCTTCGCCTTGGCGATGTATTTCGGGATGTTGTCGACCGAGCCGATCTCCTCGAGCATCTTGAGCGCGGCTTCGTTCGCGCCGCCATGGGCGGGCCCCCAGAGGCAGGCCGTTCCGGCCGCGATGCAGGCGAAGGGGTTGGCGCCCGACGAGCCGGCGAGCCGCACCGTCGAGGTCGAGGCGTTCTGCTCGTGGTCGGCATGGAGGATGAAGATCCGGTCGAGCGCGCGCGACAGCACGGGATTGACCTTGTACTCCTCGGCCGGCACCGCGAAGCACATCCGCAGGAAGTTCGAGGTGTAGTCGAGCGAGTTCAGCGGGTACACGAAGGGCTGGCCGATGGTGTACTTGTAGGCCATCGCGGCGAGCGTCGGCACCTTCGCGATCATCCGCATCGAGGCGATCATGCGCTGATGCGGGTCCGAGATATCCGTCGAGTCGTGGTAGAACGCCGACATCGCGCCGATCGAGGCGACCATCACCGCCATCGGGTGCGCGTCGCGGCGGAAGCCCTGGAAGAAGCGGGCCATCTGCTCGTGCACCATGGTGTGGCGCGTGATGCGATAGTCGAAATCGGCCTTCTGGGCGGCCGTCGGCAGCTCGCCCTCGAGCAGCAGATAGCAGGTCTCGAGGAAGTCGCCATGCTCGGCGAGCTGCTCGATCGGATAGCCGCGATAGAGCAGCACGCCCTTGTCGCCGTCGATATAGGTGATCTGCGACTCGCAGCTCGCCGTCGAGGTGAAACCGGGATCATAGGTGAACATGCCCGTCTGGGCGTAAAGCTTGGCGATGTCGATGACGGCGGGGCCGACAGACCCCTCCTTGATCGCCATGTCGACGGTCTTGTCGCCGACCTGGAGCTGGCTGGTATTTCCGCTCATCGATACCGATCCTTTCAAGGCTCGCTGCTGCTCAGCCCTGGTTTCGTCTCTCCGCGCTTTCGCGCCGGGCATCTCCCATCCGAAGGCCGCGATGTGACGGGCAGATGTCGGAGGGAGAAGGGAGAAGGGAGGCCATGTGACTGATTTACAAGCAATATTCATGCCTGCCCGCGCTGCCGCAGTGCAATGCACTTGCGCGTCACTAGACCATTTGCGCAGTGCATTCAACCGAGCCAAAAGGCGGTTTGAGCCGCGTTGCGCTCATATCTGCGCGAGCAACGCCGCCGTCGCATTTGGGACAGCGGCGGCGGGAGGCTTGGAGGTGGGTCGAAGGCGCCTTTTCGGACGTCGAAAAGCGCTCACCCCCTCTGATCGGCGAGCCGCATCATCGTCTCTTCCCGGCCGAGAACAGCCATGACGTCGAACAGGCCCGGTGACATCGCCCGGCCGGTCAGCGCGGCGCGCAGCGGCTGCGCCGCCTGGCCGAGCTTGAGCCCGCTCTCTTCGACATAGGCGCGCACGGCCGCTTCGAGCGGCGCCGGCGTCCACTCGTCTACGGCGGCGAGCTTCGCCGCGATCTGCGGCAGGCGCTGGCGCGCAGCCTCGTCGAGCAGGCTCTTGGCCTTGTCGTCGAGCTGAAGCGGGCGCTGGGCGTAGAGATAGAAGGCGCTGTCGAGCAGTTCGATCAACGTCTTGGCGCGCTCCTTGAGGCCCGGCATGGCGGCCAGGAACTTCGCCTCCAGTTCCGGGGAGAGCGTGGCGTCGAGCCCGCGCGCCGGCCCGATCTCCGGCAGGATGACCTTCAGCGCATCGAGCAGGTCCTGGTCGCTCGACTGGCGCATGTAGAGCCCGTTGAGGTTCTCCAGCTTGGCGTAGTCGAACCGCGCGGGCGAACGGCCGATCGAGGAGAGGTTGAAGGCGTCGATCATCTCCTGCGTCGAGAAGACCTCCTGGTCGCCATGGCTCCAGCCGAGCCGCACCAGGTAATTGCGCAAGGCCGCCGGCAGATAGCCCATCGAGCGATAGGCATCGATGCCCAATGCACCGTGGCGCTTCGAGAGCTTGGCGCTGTCCGACCCATGGATCAACGGGATATGCGACATGCTCGGAACGTCCCAGCCCAGCGCGTCGTAAATCTGTGTCTGGCGGGCCGCATTGGTCAGGTGGTCGTCGCCGCGGATGATATGGGTCACGCCCATGTCGTGATCGTCGACGACGACGGCGAGCATATAGGTCGGCGTGCCGTCCGAGCGCAGCAGCACGAGATCGTCGAGATTCTCGTTCTGCCAGACGACGCGGCCCTGGACCTCGTCATTGACCACGGTCTCGCCGGTCTGCGGCGCCTTGAGGCGGATCACCGGCTTGGCGCCTTCCGGCGCGGTCGACGGATCGCGGTCGCGCCAGCGCCCGTCATAGCGCAGCGGCTTGCCCTCGGCCCGCGCCTTCTCGCGCATTTCCTCGAGCTCGGCCTGGGTTGCGTAGCAGTAATAGGCCTTGCCGGCGGCGAGCATCTGCTCGGCAACCTCGCGATGCCGCGCCACGCGCTGGAACTGGTAGACCGTCTGGCCGTCCCAATCGAGCCCGAGCCACTCCAGCCCGTCGAGAATCGCCGCTATCGCCGCGTCGGTCGAGCGTTCCCGGTCGGTATCCTCGATGCGAAGCAGCATCTTGCCGCCTTGCCGGCGGGCATAGAGCCAGTTGAACAGCGCGGTCCGGGCGCCGCCGATATGCAGGAAGCCGGTGGGCGAGGGCGCAAAGCGCGTGACGACGGCGTTGCTCATGGGAGGGAACTCCGGCCGGGCGGCGCGGGGCCGTCCGGGGCAAGACAGGGAAAGGTGCCAGGTCCTGACATGACATGAACTCGTGACATGACAACCGGCGCGCGCCCTGTAACATGGCTTGGCCGGAAAGGTTAAGTGGTCAAATCGCTGCGCCGGCAGGGGGAGCAGGGGGCGATGCAGCCGGCACCGCCGGGGCAGGAGCTGGGACGAGGCCGCCGCGGCGCCCGCGCCGATGCCTTGCCGGCTCGTTTCGGCGTTTTGCTGCCTCTGTCCGGAAGCCTTCAGCCCCACCTTCGGCAACTCTGGCTGCACCTCCAGAACAGTTTTTCACGCGAGGCCGAACGGCGCCGGCTCTTCCTCTGGCTGCCGGTCGCGATGGGCGCGGGCATCCTGCTTTACTTCACGGCCGATCGTGAGCCGGCATTATGGGCGCCGCTGCTCGGCCTCGCCTTGAGCGGTATCGCTGCCTTCGTCCTGCGCCTGCGCCGTTTCGCGGCGATGGCCTGCCTTGCCACAGCCGCTGCCTTCGCGGGATTCGCCGCCGGGGTCTGGCGCACGGCGGATATCGCGGCGCCGATGCTGGAACGGCCACGGATCGGCAAGGTGACCGGCTTTGTCGAAAGCGTCGAAGCGCGCGACAATGGCGCGCGGCTGGTGCTGCTGGTGACCGATCTCGCCAATGTACCCCAGTCCGAGCGGCCGAAGCGGGTCCGTGTCAACATCCGGCAGGGCTCCGTCGCGCCGGGCGATCATATCGCCGCCACCGCGCGTTTGCTGCCGCCGCCAGGGCCGGCGCGGGCCGGCGGCTACGATTTCGGCCGCGACGCATTTTTCCGCGGAATCGGCGCCGTCGGCAGCATTTCCGGCAAGATCGTGGTCGCGCCGGCGCCCTACGCGATGCCGACGCGCCTCGCGATCGACGTGATGATCGACCGTGCCCGCAATGCCCTGACCAGACGCATCGCAGAGGTCGGCGGCGGGCAGGGCGGTGCGGTCGCCGCCGCCCTCGTCACCGGCAAGCGCGGCCTGATCACCGAGGCCACGAACAATGACCTGCGTGCCGCCGGCATCTACCACATCGTCTCCGTGTAGTTGGTTTACAGGCAGGCGCAAATCGCCCACCCTGCCGGCATGATCAAAGCCTATAGCTACATTCGCATGTCGTCCGGCCGCCAGCTAAAGGGGGACAGCCTCGTCCGTCAGCTGGGTCTCTCGGAGGCCTTCGCGGGGCTGCATAACCTGGACCTGGATACCGGGTTGCGGGACCTCGGTGTCTCCGCCTTCGACGGCAGCAACCGCGAGACCGGCGCCCTGGCGGCCTTCCTTCAGAAGGTCCGTGCCGGCGAGATCGAGCGCGGATCGTATCTCCTGGTCGAGAACCTGGACCGCCTATCGCGCGATCACGTGCTGAAGGCCTTGCGGGTCTTCACCGACATCATCGAGGCCGGCATCGTCCTCGCGACGGTGGCCGACGGCTACATCTATTCCGAGGAGACGATCACCAAGGACTGGACGCAGTTGATCGTCAGTCTCGCGGTCATGAGCCGAGCTCATGAGGAAAGTGCCCGGAAGGCCGGCAACCTTCGCCAAGCCTGGATACGCAAGCGGACGAACCAGAACCGGAAAATGACGTCGCGGGCACCCTCGTGGCTGACCCTGTCGGACGACAAGCAGACCTTCATCGAGAACCCTGATCGCGTGCGGCTCGTCATCGAGATCCTGGAGGACCTCGCCTCCGGCATCGGCCGCGACAAGATCGCCCGCCGCCTCAATGCGAGGCGCGAGCCGACGTGGGGCGGGGGCAGGGAATGGCACGGCGGCACCGTGCAGAAGGTCACCGACTCCGAGGCGGTCATCGGCCGCTTCCAGCCGCATCGCATGGAGACGTCGATCGTCGGCGGCGTGAAGAGACAGAAGCGCATTCCGGTCGGCGAGCCGATCGAGGACTACTTCCCCCGGATCGTCAGCGACGACCTCTGGCAGCGTGCCAGGGCGTCGTCCGATAGCCGCGCCCGGTCCGGCCCCGGCAATGCCGGCGGGCGGCGCGGCACGGTTTTCTCAAACCTTTTGTCGGGCCTGACCCGCTGCGCGTCCTGCGGCTCGCCCATGAATTTTCGCGATCGGGGTTCGCGCAGCACCGTCGTCCTGATTTGCTCGGGCTCGCGGAATGGCGTCTGCGAGAACCATGCGAGGGTTCCTTATCCGGCGCTGGAGCGGTCCGTCGTGGACTGGGCCATGTTCCACGAGCCGGCGCCCGCTCCCGTCGACGAGCCGGCGGTCGAGGAACTGGCGGCCGCCGAGAGGCGGGTAGGGGATCTGAAGGCGATCATCGAGCGCCTGACCGTCGCCATCGA
>SEEM01000339.1 GCA_004144595.1 Hyphomicrobiales bacterium | reverse complement strand
CGGATCGTCGGCGCGCCATAGTCGCAGGCGCGCAACTCGCGATGCTCCAGCTTGTAGCCAAGGCGCTTGAGGTCGCCGCACCAGCGCTTGAACTCCTGCCCCTTGCGCTCCTTACAGGGCACGCCTTCAGCCGAGATCGGCCCCCAGTCGCGGAACTCCTCGACGTTTTCGAGCATGATCACGCGCGGGCGGACCTGCCGCGCCCAGCGCACCACCACCCAGGCGAGATCGCGGATGTTCCGCTTTACCGGTCTGCCGCCCTTCGCCTTCGAGAAGTGCTTGCAGTCCGGCGAGGCCCACAGCAGCCCGACAGGGCGGCCGGCCGTTAACGCTACGGGGTCGATCTTCCAGACATTGTGCGGCAGGTGCATCGTCTCCGGATGGTTCATCCGGTGCAGCGCGAGCGCCTCAGCGTCGTGGTTGATGGCGATGTCGGGCGAACGGCCGAGCGCAAGCTCGATGCCCGTGGAGGCGCCGCCGCCTCCGGCGAAGGAGTCGATGATCAGCTCACGCATGGGCGCCGGCCTGCTTCTGAGAACTATCGAGAGGAGCGGTGAAGAAGTCGAAGCCGGCCTGCGTGCAGCGATAGCCGGCGCCGGCAGGACGGCTCTCGTCTTCGAACCAGAGCGAGCGCTCGTATTGCGCGAGCCCCTTTCGGGCGAGAGCACGGACCACCCTGCGGATCATGGAGGGCTCGACATCGCAACGTTTGGCGATGCCCTTGAAGTTGAATGCGAACCACTCATGCGGGTCGAAGCCGCCGGCGAGGACGACGAGCACCTTCCGCTCGCGCGCGGAGACGGTGAGCTTAGTCACGCGCGCCTCCCGATCGGAAGCGCCGGCAACTCGTCGGCCGCGTATTCATCAAGCTCGGCCGAGACAGGCCGGCCCATCGCCACCATTTCGGTGTCGTCAACAAAATGGTCCGGCGCCTCGGCGCCCCAGGCATCCCAGCCGGACCGGCGCGCGCGGGCGTTCAGCTCGACCTTGGGAAGGCCGGGGAAATAGGCTTCGATCAGCTCATAGGCGCGATCAGGCTTGGCCGAATGGCGCCCGACTGGCGCGATGAAGAGCGACGGCCATTGCGCACCGGGAGCGGGCGCCGGCACCCGGCCCTTCGTGGCGAGGATCAGGATCTCGCACTCGTCCGTGAACCAGTAGCCGGTGCCGCGCATCTCGCCGGCCCGGCGCTTCCCCCACACGGCAAGGGATTTGTAGGCAAAGCCCCAGGCTTCAATGACCTTGAGCGCCTGCGGCAGCATCGGCCGGGTCGCCCATAGGAACAGGGCGCAGTCGGAGGCGGCGATCTCCCAGACCGGACGCGCCGCGATCTCCTCGACTGAGGAGGTCGGATAGTGATTGTCTGCCGCGCGATCCATGCCGGTTTCGCGCGAGCGCGGCTCGAAGCGCCATTCCGGATCGGCATAGATCACGCCGTAGCGCTTGCCGGCGGCGCCTGCCGCCGCAAGCGCGGCGTTGCCGTCCGCGATCTTGTCGGCGA
>SEEM01000121.1 GCA_004144595.1 Hyphomicrobiales bacterium | reverse complement strand
CCCTTTCACCTGCCCGCCCTCGCCATGATGAAAGGCGCGCCCTTGCAGGCGCGCCTCTCCGGCTGGTCCGAGATGGATTCTGCGAGCCGGCTGTCAGCCGATTTCATCGACGTTGAGGAAGCGGCTGCTCTGGCCAGAGATGGTCTCGCCTTGCCCGAACCCGATTTCCCAGAGAGCGCCGAGCCTGTCCGGATCGGCATCGCGGGCGCGCACGAGATCCCGCACGGCGATCTTGGTGGCGACGTCGGCCTGTGAGCGCGCGGGCCAGAGCGCGATGCGCAGCAGCCTCGCGTAGGCCAGGATCAGCCCGCCCTCGATGGCGTCCGCGACGAGGATGCCGGGATCCGGGACCTTGCGGAGGTCATCGACCTCAGCGAAGGCGTGGCGGGCTTCATCGAACAGGCCGGCGAGATCGGGCGCGGAGGCGAAGTATTCCTTCAGGCTGTCGGCCTGTTCGAGCGGGTGGGCGCTCGGGGTATCGGGGCCGGCAGCCTCGGTCGGCTTCGGCTGCAGGGCGCCGACGCGGCGCGCCATGGTCTCGATCATCTCGCGGACCTCGTCGATGCCGGTCGGCAGCGCCAGATGCGTCGGTTTCGGCAAGCGGGACAGCGATCGGCGCGACGCTCTTCGCGATCCTGAAACCGAAGAGGAGCATGAGTTCAGGCTGACCGATGCTACGATCGCGCGAAGGAATTCCGAGGTCGCGCTCGAGCTAATGCGGATCTTTTCGCACCAAGGGCAGGTGTTTCTCACCCCGGACGCCGCTGCAATCTATGCTATTGCGATCAACGCAGCGACCATGAGTAAGGATGCGATCGCTTTGTTTGATGGCATCCGGGAAGGCAGCATCACGCTTGAAGCCGTCGGTCAGCTGGTCAATGAGCTTGAAACCGCCGCGAAGCGCCAGCGTGCTGACGCAAAGAAGCGGGCGGAAGCGGAGGCTCAAGCCGACGCAGACGCCTACCCGGGGCGGTCGGGAGCAGGGGCCGGCGCCGCCGACCGGGTGAAGCAGTAGCGTCGAGGCGGCGTTGATGAGCGATGCAAACTCGGCAGTCGAGCGCGCTGGCATGGGCAATCTCCAGGAAGGCCAAAAGCTCGGCTTCGAGGTCGCCCGCTCACGCTTGGCCCTTTTTGCGTTCCGGGCAGCCGTCCTGCAATGTAAGGACCCACGTGCAGCCTCGATCCCGTGTAGACTGCGGTGAACATGCAACCGATCGAGGCCCACCGTGCCATTTAGCCACTGGACACCCGATAGCTTGCGCCGCGCCATCCAGGCCGCCGGCGTTGCGCTGTGGTCATGGAACGTCGCCGAGGACACGTTCGTCATGGACGAGCATGGATTCGAGATGTGGTCCGTCGAGCAGACCGGGGACCTGAAGTTCGAGGATCTGTCGGCACGTATCCATCCCGCCGATCGAGACCGCGTTCGCGCCGCCTTCACCGCGACGCGTGGCGTCGAGGGCGCCTATGAGATCGACTTTCGCATCATGATCGGCGACGACATCCGCTGGATCTCCGCACGCGGCCTCGGCAACGATTCCGGGATGCATGAGGGCCACATGTACGGCATCTTCCTGGACGTTACTGGCCGCAAGCAGGCCGAGGAGGGGCATGAACTCCTCGCCGGCGAGATGAGCCACCGGGTCAAGAATCTGCTGGCCATCGCATCCGGTCTCACACAGATCGCATCCCGGTCGTCGACCACGGCCGCCGACATGGCGAAGGACCTGACGAATCGACTGACTTCGCTGGGGAGGGCGCACGATCTGGTGCGGCCGCTACCCGGCCACCAGGGCACAGCGGCGCTGCTGGGCGACCTGCTGTCGATCCTGCTCTCGCCATATGAGGACATGGGCGCTTTCAGCGGGCGCATCCGTGTGGCTGTCCCCCGCATGGGCGTAGGAGAGGGGGCGGCTACGACGCTGGCCCTCGTGATCCACGAATTAGCAACGAATTCGGTGAAGTACGGCGCACTGTCGTCGAACGAGGGAACCCTGGACGTTTCGGGCTCCCTGGAGGGGGACGATATCAAGCTCGTCTGGATGGAGCGGGGTGGTCCCGCCGTCGCGCCGTCCAAGGCCTCGGGCTATGGAAGCCGCCTCGTCGACCGGAGCGTGAGGGGCCAGCTCGGTGGCGCGATAGACTATGCTTGGGAAGCAGAAGGGCTAATCGTGACACTGACGCTGAAGGCCTCGAAGCTCGCGAGCTAGTCCGTCGCGTGCTCAGCGTGCGTCCTTGGGGACTGGTGGTTCCTCCAGCCGCCCATGAGCGCCAGCGTGGCCGCGTAGATGACGACCTGCTCCATGTTGCGGATGACAACGCCGAAGGTACGGTGGTCGCCAGCGGCGATCTTGTCGCGGGCCATGTCCGGCAATGTATCCAGGCCGAACCATTGAGCGGCGGCGTCGTCCGGCAGATCCCGGCCCTGGAAATCGATCAGCGGTTCGGAGCCGTCGTCTGTGTCGAAGAAGTAGCGGGGCATCGAAGCCCTCCGGACGCGGGAACGAGCGCGCCATTCACCACGCAGGTTCCGGCCCGTGTTTCAAGCAGCCATTCTTGCGGGCCCCTCAATTACGCTCAGTTAGCCTATGAGTATGAGAGATGCTCATGGGAAGCAGGTACTACTTCGGCGACAGCAAGCTCGCTGCGGACATCGGCGACAACGACGAGGGACTTGAGTTCGACACCTTCAAGAACGCCTGCGAGGAGGCCGAGCGGCCCTGCGCGAGATTGCTCTCGACGCCAAGACGAAGACGATCTGGATGTCGGTGTTCGACGAGGACCGCAAGCTGGTTTACCGCGCGCGGCTGGAAGTCACGCACGAAGCCGGTAACGACTGCTAGCGCGGCCGGCGCAAGTCTGCTGCCGGGGCTCTAGACGGCCTTGATCATGGCTTGCCTGACCGCAGCGTGACCGTACGGCTTGGCGAAGAACAGAGCATTCTCCGGCATTTCTGTCGCGAGCGGCTTGTGATGCCCCGATACGATCATGATGACGACCGGTGGCCAGCGGTCGCGGACCGCGTAAGCCAGCTTGATGCCGTCCATTGAGCCCGGCATGTCGATATCGGTGAAGATGATCCGGATGTCCGGGTTGGTCTCCAGGATGCGGATCGCCTCGTCGGCGTTGGCTGCCTCGACCGCGACGAACCCGGCCTCCTCGACGATGTCGACGGCATCCATGCGAACGAGAGGCTCATCCTCCACGACGAGGACCGTGATCGGCGGGGTACTGGGCATGCGGAGTGAACTCGGATCGGGCCGCTTCGTTGCATGGCTCACGGGCGATTACTCGTCGGTCTCAAGGAAACCTTCCAGCAGATAGCGAACGCCTGGCGGGTCGTGATGCACGCCCGCCTTGCCGCCGAAGTAGGCAGGCACGATCCGCTCTGTCAGCCTGGACCCGAAGCCCTTCCGATCCCCTGTCATGACGGGAGGACCGCCACTCTCGCGCCATTCGAAGCGGAGCGTCTTGTCGGAGCCAACCAGCCATTCGATGTCGACCTGCCCGTCCGGTACCGACAATGCCCCGTATTTGATGGCGTTGGTCGCCAATTCGTGGATGGCCAAGGATAGGCCGAGCGCCTGCTGCGCAGAGACCTCCGCATGCGGGCCGAGGGCACTGACCCGCTGCGATCCATCGACATGCGGTCGCAGGGCGCTGTCGACGACGTGTACGATGTCGGCGGCGCTCCAGCTCGTCTCGGTCAGGATGTCCTGCGCCGATGACAGGGCGGTCAGCCGGCCAGAGATTCGCTCGGCGGCGGTCTCCAGGTTCCCAGAGTGCTTCATGGTCTGCGACACGATGGCCTGGACGATCGCCAGCGTGTTCTTCATTCGGTGCGCCAGTTCGCGCTGCAGGATGAGGCGCTGGCGGTTGTTCTGACGCTGCTCCTCCAGCATCGTCTCGGCGTTGATGGCCGCAGCGGCTAGCGCCTCCCTGTCTTTGACCGCAGCCGTCGCGTCCACCGGGGTATTGATCAGTCCCGCAACCCGACCGTTGTCGTCCCACAGGGGCGTATAGGCGAAGGTCCAGAAGGTTTGTTCGGGATAGCCGTTCCGCGTCATCGTCAACGGCATCTCGTCGACCTTGACGACAACCCCAGATAGTGCCGATCGCGTGACCGGCAGCACGTCGTCCCAAACGTCTGGCCACACGGTCGCGAAGGACCGCCCCAGGGCGAAGTCGGCGCGCTGGCCGAGCATGGGCCTGTAGGCCTCGTTGAAGAACATCAGGAGCTCGGGACCCCAGAAGAAGCAGATCGGCTGCTTCGAGGTCAACGTCATCCGCGTGATCGACATCAGGGACTGGGACCAGGTCGAGATCGGACCGACCGAGGTAGAGGACCAATCGAACGCCAGCAACTCGGCACCCATCACGTCGGCACCTGGAAAGGGATCGTCCGCGGTCGCCACCAGGGCGGTGAGGCTTTTCCAGGCGACTGAGGCTGGCAAAATTCGGCTCGACAACGTGATTGCGCGTTGCGCCGATGATCGCGGAAGGCCGGCCGTCGATCAATATATTTTGACGTGGCCCTTTTGCGCCGCTCAGCAAATCCCCGATGCATCGCGACGATACGAAGCGCCCTCTCAGTCCTTGTAGAGCTTGCCGAGGTTGCCGGGCAGCCCCGAGACCGAAAGGTCGTCAGGACGGGTCAAGCTCGTCGCATCTTCGACACCATTTGCATTCTCGCCCTTATGTCCCTCGTCCAATACCGGATTATCTTCGTGCCCTTCGTCGACGGCAAGCCGTCCGGCATGCCAAATCCTGTCCTTACGGGCTTCCTGAACGACAAGCGCGAGGCGCGCGGATGGCCCGTCGGTGTGCTGGTGGACCAGCGCGCCGGCCTGCTGGTTGCCGACGATGCGGGGAACGCGATCTGGCAGCTGACGGCTCCGACCAGTTGATGTGACCCAAAGGTGCGCTGGCCGGTCCGGCGCGCCCGGCGGAACATCCGGTCTGGCTGTCCGTATAGCTTCGCGAACGCCTTTATCGTCGGAGCCCCAGATGAAATCCGCCCATTCGATCAAGCCTGCCGGGCTCGCTGCGGTCGTGATCGTGGTCATGGCTATTTGGGCGTGGCCGGCAATGGCGATAACGGCAACAGAGATCAATGCCGTCACCTTCGCGGACCGGAACAAGGCAGTCGAACCCGGCCCCAATCCGTTCATTGTCAAGGCGCAGGTTCTCCTCAGCCGTCGCAGTGTCTCGCCCGGTGTCATTGACGGTATCGACGGCGAGAATTTCCGCAAGGCGGTCGCCCAGTTTCGCAGGCAGGCAAGGCTCGCCGAGGGCGAGGAGATCGATGAGCTGGCTTGGCTGAGCCTGGGCGGCGAGACGGCCAACGACGTCATTGCCGAATACACGCTGACCGAGAAAGACGTGTCCTACGACTTTGCCGACGCAATCCCGCGCGACTACGCCAAACAGGCGAGGATGAAACGTCTCTCCTACACGGGCCCGCAGGAGATGCTGGGCGAACGCTTCCACATGAGCGAGACCCTGCTCGCCGCCCTCAACCCTCGTCAGGCATTTTCAGAGGCTGGGACGCGCATCGCCGTGGCGTCCGGCCGTCGTTCGCCCGAAAAGGGCGCTGCTTTCCGGGTGGACGCGATCAAGAGCACGGGGATGGTCATGGTGTTCGGCGCCGACGACGTCGTGCTCGCAAGCTACCCGGCGACGATCGGCAGCGAGGACACCCCCTCGCCATCCGGTGAGTACACGATCGAACGCATCGCCCGGAATCCGAATTACACCTACGACCCGGACAAAAACTTTCAGCAGGGCAAGAACACCGAGACGCTGACGCTTCCGCCCGGCCCCAACGGCCCGGTCGGCACAGTCTGGATCGCCTTGTCGAAACCGACCTTCGGCATCCACGGCACGGCCGAGCCCGCCAAGGTCAGCAAGACGAACTCGCATGGCTGCATCCGACTGACCAATTGGGACGCCGAGGAGCTCGCCGATCTCGTCAAGCCGGGCGTTTCAGTACGCTTCGTGGACTAGCAGCGTGTGGAAGTCATTCGGCTGTGCTGCCGCGATCGTTGTCTGTGCGGTGCATCTCTGCGGGATCGACGATGCGCGCGCCCGGGATGGCGCCAGAGGTGCCAGGCCTAATGATGGTCAGCGGGTCGTGGCGCCGTTGCCCCCGCGGCGCCCGAGAGATTTGCCGGCGAGGCCAGCGAACGGAGCCACGCTGCCCGCAACCTCGCCAGCGCCTGCGCCCGCAGGGCCGGAAGGCCTGATCGGACCGCCGGCTTGCTTCGGGGCCTTCTCCGAACGTGGTGGCATCACTTTACCGGTGGCCACCGACAGTGGCAGCGGCGCTTGTGCTATTACCGAGCCCGTTACGTTCCGTGCCATCTCCATGCCCGACGGCTCGAAAGTTGAGCTGGACAGCGCCATCACGGTCAACTGCTCTTTCGCAGTCGAGTTACTCGACTGGGTTCGCGAAGACCTGCCCGGCATCGTCTCCCGAGAGAAGGGCAAACTGGCCCGGCTGACTGGCGTCGGCGGCCATGCCTGCCGGCCCCGTAACGGTGTGACCGGCGCCCCTATCAGCGAACATGCGACGGGCAATGCGCTGGATATCGGTGGTTTGCAACTCGAGGATGGCCGGTTTGTGAGTCTCGTCGGGTCGGCAGGGGCGACTCGCTCGATCCGCGCGGAGCTGAAAACGAGTGCCTGCGCCCGCTTTAAAACGGTGCTTGGACCCGGCTCTGACGCCTCGCATAAGGATCACCTGCACCTCGACATGAGGCAGCGGCCACGCGACTACAAGATCTGCCAGTGGAACATCGAATGACGCACAAGCGTCGGCCTCTCGACGTCTCCAGCAAGGACGATCCGCAATGCCCGACCTGATCGACGATCTCGAGAACCGCTACGGCCCAGGGCCGCTCACCGTCCAGATCCGCCAAGAGGAGAAGCGCGGCGGGGAGCTGATGGCGACCTATGAGATGGAGTATCCGTCCTGGAGCGAGGCGATGCTTGCGATCGCAGCCGATCTGCGCGGGGGGCGCGTCGAGGCGATCACGATCGCGAGGAAGCCCGTCACGGCGGAGGATCTGGCAGCGCTGAAAGATCGAGCGCCCAGGTCGGAGTGAGCCTCGACGACGCCGACATCCTCACCGGCGGTCCAGCTGCCTTCTCG
>SEEM01000120.1 GCA_004144595.1 Hyphomicrobiales bacterium | reverse complement strand
ACCCGCGACAGGCTGCTGTTCGTAGACGACTTCGCCGGTCGTCGGCTTGAGGATGCCGGTGACGACCCGCGCCAGCGTGGACTTGCCGCAGCCGGATTCGCCGACGAGGCCGAGCACCTCGCCGCGCCTCACGCTGAGATCGATGCCGTCGACGGCACGCAGCACCGGCGGCGCCTTGCCTCGCCCGGTCGCCATCAGGATGCGCTCGGCCAGGGTCGGCTTGCGGCGGAAATGCTTGGTAATGCCCTTGAGCTCGATGATCGGGGCGCTGGTCGAAGCACTGGTCGAGCCGCTCATGCCGCTTCTCCCACCGGCACCGGATTGTGGCAGCGGAAGCGATGCGCGCCCTCGCCTGTCGTCTCGGGGTCACGCTCGGTACAGACCGGCTGGACGCGCGGACAGCGCGGCCGGAACGGGCAGCCGCTCGGGCGGGCGTCGATGCGGGGCGCCACGCCGTCGATCTGGTTGAGGCGTTCGCCAGGCAGAACATTGGCGGCCGAGGAATGCAGCAGGCCGAGCGTATAGGGATGGCGCGGTGCATCGAGCACTTCGTCGACAGGCCCGATTTCGACGACGCGGCCGGCATACATCACCGCGACGCGATCGGCGAGCTCGGCCACCACGGCGAGGTCGTGCGTGATCCAGAGCACGGCCGTGCCGGTCTCTCGGGCAAGCTTCTGCACCTCGAACAGGATCTGGCTCTGGATGGTGACGTCCAGCGCCGTCGTCGGCTCGTCGGCGATGATCAGGTCGGGCGCATTGAGCATCGCGGTCGCGATCGCGACACGCTGGCGCATGCCGCCGGAAAACTCGTGCGGGAACTGCTTCAGGCGCGCCTCCGGAGAGGAGATGCCGACGCGCGCCAGCGCCTTCGCGGCTTCGCCGAGCGCTTCCTGCCGGCTGCAGTCGCGATGCTCCAGGATCGCCTCGCTCATCTGCTCGCCGATGCTGAGCACCGGATTCAGCGTCATCAGCGGGTCCTGGAAGATCATCGCGATCCGGTCGCCGCGCAGGTGGCGCAGACGCTCTTCGGACGCCGCGCGCAGGTCTTCGCCACCGAAGCTGATCGTCCCGGCGACGATCTCGCCGGGCGGATCGATCAGCCGGATCAGCGAGAAGCCGGTCACCGACTTGCCGGAGCCGGATTCGCCGACGAGCCCAAGCACCTCACCGCGCGAGATGCTGAGATCGACGCCGTCGACAGCGGGCCAGGCGCCGTCCAGCGCATGGAAGACGGTCCGCAGGCCGCGGACTTCGAGCAATGGATCGGTCATGAGCGCACGTTGAAGCTGCGACGCAGCCGGTCGCCGACGAGGTTGAGCGAACCGATCAGCAGCACCAGCGCAATGCCGGGGAAGACCGCGATCCAGTATTCGCCGGAGAGCAGGAACTCGAAGCCGTTGGCGATGAGCAGACCGAGCGAAGGCTGCGTCACCGGCACGCCGACGCCGAGGAAGGAGAGCGTCGCCTCCAGCGTGATCGCGCCGGCAATGCTGATCGAAGCGACGACCAGCACGGAGCCGACCGAGTTCGGCAGCAGATGCGCGATCATGATGTGCCGGGTCGGCAGGCCGAAATTCAGGGCCGCCTCGATATATTCCTTGCGCCGCTCGACCAGCGCGGAGGCGCGCATCAATCGGGCATATTGCGCCCATTGCACCAGCACGATGGCGAGGATCACCTTGTCGACCCCGCGCCCGATCGAGGCGAGCAGCACGAGCGCGATCAGGATCGAGGGGAAGCCGAGCATGAAGTCGACGACGCGCATGATCACGGCATCGACCACGCCGCCAAACTGCGCGGCGACAAGCCCGGCCGAGATGCCGATGACCAGCGCGCCCAATGTCGCGGTGAGCCCGACCATCAGGCTGGTGCGAAGCCCATAGAAGATCGCGCTCAGCATGTCGCGGCCCTGCGAATCCGTGCCGAGCCAATAGGTCATGCCGTTCATGCCGGCCTCGCCGGGCGGCAGGCGGTTGTCCATCACGCTGAGCGCGGCGAGATCATGCGGGTTCTGCGGCGCGATGACCGGCGCGAGCAGGGCCAGCGCCACCATGATGCCGAGCAGGATCGCGGCGCCCCGTGTCGTCGGCCGGTTGCGGATGCGGCGCAGCACCTTCTCGCGGAGCGGCGTGTCGGCATAGGCCGGGACCGCCGGAGCTTTGGCCTCGGCGCTCATGCCATGTCTCCCGTCAGCTTCACCCGCGGGTCGAGCGCGGCATAGAGGATGTCGACGAGGAAATTCACGGTGACGAAGAGCAGGGTCGCCAGCAGGACATAGGCGACGACCACCGGCCGATCGAGCTGATAGACCGAGTCGATCAGAAGCTTGCCCATGCCCGGCCAGGCGAAGACCGTCTCGGTGATCGTCGAAAACGCGACGAGGCTGCCGAACTCGATGCCGACCACGGTGACGACCGGGATCAGGATATTGCGCAGGACATGGCGTCCGACGACGCGGCGCGGCCTGACACCCTTGGCGCGGGCGTATTTGACGTAATCCTGTGTCATCGCCTCGGTCGTGCCGGCAGCGACGAGCCGGATCATCAACGCGATCTGGGGGATCGCGAGATTGATCGTCGGCAGGGCGAGATGGCTGAGCCCGTCCCGGGTCAGGAGGCTGGTCTGGATGCCCAGGACCGAGACCGTCTCGCCGCGCCCGGCAGTGGGCAGCCAGCCGAGCACCACCGCGAAGAGCAGGATCAGCATCATGCCCTTCCAGAAGCTCGGCAGCGAGAAGCCGAGGATGGTCGAGCCCATGATGATGCGCGAGGGGCGGCTGTCCGGATCGAGCCCGGCATAGAGGCCGATCGGCACGCCGGTGACGATGGCGAGCGTCATCGAGAGCAGGACGAGTTCGAAGGTCGCGGGAAGGCGGCCGAGGATCAGCTCGATCGCCGGCACGCCATGGACGAAGGAGCGGCCGAGATCGCCCTTCAGCGCATTGCCCATGAAGACGAAATATTGCTGCCAGACCGGCAGGTCGAGACCAAGTCTCCTGACCAACGCCTCGCGTTCGGCTGCGCTCGCCGAGGGCGAAACGAGCAGCTCGATCGGATCGCCGATGCCGTAGACGGCAAAGAACACCACGACCGAAACAGCGAGCAGCACGAGTACGCTCTGGATCAGTCGCTGCAGGACATAGGCGCTCATGACGCTGGACCAGCTCCGCTCAATGGTTCACGGGCCGCCCTGCAGGAGGCGGCCCGGCTTGTCGACGGCCTGTCGGCCGGCGGCTTACTTGGCCTTCGGCTTCACCGACATCGCCAGCATGAACTGGTCGGCGCGGCCCTTGACGTCGAGCTCGGACTTGAAGGCCCAGATGCCGCTCTCGAAGTGCAGCGGTATGAAGGCGTAGTCGTCGACGACGATCTTGCCAGCCTCCTGCAAAAGCGTTGCACGCTTGGCGTCGTCGAGCGTCGAGATCGCCTCGCGGATCACCTTGTCGAACTGGTCGTTCTTGTAGCCGCCATAGTTCGATCCGCCGATCGTCTTGGCCTCGTTCGGGGTCGGCGGCCACTGGCGCAGGAAGGAGGCTGCCTCGCCGGTGCCGGAGCCCCAGCCGCCGATCGCCACAGAGAATTCCTTCTTGGCGCGGCGCGGGAAGTAGATCGCGCGGGTCATCGCATCGACCTCGGCCTTGATGCCGATCTGGGTCAGGTACTGCGCGACGGCCTGGGTGATCTGGCTGTCGTTGATATAGCGATCATTTGTGGTCGAGAGCGTGACCTGGAAGCCCTTGGGATAACCGGCCTCCGCCAGCAGCTTCTTCGCCTGCGCCGGATCATAGGCCAGCTTCGGCGGGTTCGGCCGCGTGCCGAACATGCCGGTCGGCAGGTACTGGTAGGCCGGCTCGGCCGCGCCGTCCATGATGCGCTTGACGATGGCGTCACGGTCGATGGCGAGCGACATCGCCTTGCGGACGCGCAGGTCCTTCAGCGGGTTCTTGCCATCCTCGGACTTGACGAAGGGGCTCTGGTCGCGGGCGACGTCGAGCTGGAAATAGACGACGCGGGTCGAGGGCGTGATGACATGGCCGAAGCGCTTGTCGTCCTTGATCCGGCCGAGATCGCGCGCCGCAGGGTTCTCGATCACGTCGTAATCGCCGGCGAGCAGACCCGCGAGACGCGGTCCGGCGTTCGTCACCGGCAGCAGGCGCACGGTCGCCCACGGCTCGGCCTTGCCCCAATAGGTCGGGTTGCGCTCGAGCTCGATCGCCGATCCCCGCACGTAGGACTTGAGCTTGTAGGGGCCGGTGCCGACGGCGAGCGTGCCGTCATTGAAGCCGGTCACGGTCGGCCAGGGGCCGGTGACGCCGCAATTCTTGGCGATGTCGTAGCTGATCGGGCCATGCTCGACGACCGAGGCCGAGAGGATGCTGAGGCCCGAAAGCAGGTTCGGCAGCAGCGGCTCGGGCTCCTTCGTGTTGATCACCAGCGTCTGCGCATCCGGCGTTTCGACCGAGGCGAAATTGCCGGTGATGTCGGCGAAGGAATCCGAGACCTTGGTCTCGTTCTTCAGCGTGCGGCAGAAGGTGAAGACCACGTCCTCGGCCGTGAAGGGCTTCCCGTTGGTGAATTTCACGCCGTCGCGCAGCTTGAAGGTCCAGCGGTTCTTGCCGTCGTTCTCCCAGGACAAGGCGAGGTTCGGATGCAGCTTCTGCTGCTCGTCCTGGCGCACCAGCGAGTCGAAGATATGCTGGGCCAGCGCATTGTTGGGGGTGAGGTCGTGGTAATGCGGATCGACGGCCGTCGGCTCGGATGACAGAGCGATGCGCAGCGTCTGCGCCGACACGGCCGTACCGGCAAGGCAAGCGGCCGCGAAAGCCGCAAGGAATAAGGGTTTACGCATGATGAGGTCCGCTCCCGATTGAGACCGTTTTTGACAGCTTTATTTTCGTCTAGTAGCAAACATGAAAATTTTCGAACGTCAATCGGGTAGCCGCGCATGTCACAGGGCCTGAAGCCGACGACGGATCTGTCGAACCGGATCGCCCGGATCTACCCCTCGCTGAGCAACGGTCATCGCCGCGCCGCCGACTTCGTGCTGCAGCACCCGCTCGACGTCGCAACCATGACGATCGAGGGGCTGGCCGACGGCAGCGGCACCTCCAACGCGACGGTGACGCGCTTCGTCCGGGCGCTCGGCTATGGCGGCTATGGCGAGTTCCGGGGCGCGCTGTCGGCGGCCCTGAAATTCGCCCATGATCCGGTCGACAGCTTCGCCGGCGCCCGCTCCGCCGCCGGCTCGACCTTCGCCACCTTCACCGCCGCCCTAGCCGACCAGAACGCCAATCTCCAGGCTGCCCGCGAGGGGCTCGACGAAGCCTCCGTGACAAGGGCCGTCGAACTCCTTCTGAAGGCCCCGCGCGTCTTCATCGCTGCGTCGGGCGCGTGCCACCACGTCGCCTCCTTCCTGGAGGACGGGCTTGCGCTCTATCTCGATGCCGACGTGACCTTCGCCTCCTCGCGCACCGGCCCGGAGCGCGCCATCCGGCACATGATGTCGGCGAGACCCGACGATCTCGTCGTGGCGATCTCGGTGCCGCGCTATTCGCGCGCCACGCTCGACCTCGCGACTTTCGCCAAGAAGCGCGGCGCCTCCTTGCTGGCCCTGACCGACAGCCCGACCTCGCCGCTCGCACCGGTCGCCGACGTCACCCTGTTCGCCCCGGCCCGCAGCCGCCTGCTGCCGAACTCCCCAACCGCGGTCTTCGCCCTCGCCGATGCGCTCATCGCCGCCGTCGCGCGCGAGCGGCCGGATGCGGTCGAAGCGCTCAAGGAACTCAGCGAAAGCCTGCTCTGGACCTTCCACCAGTAGCTCGCCGAAGGCTCAGGCCACGCCGATGCGCGCGGCCGCGAAGCGTTCGCGCAGCCAGCGAGCCGCCGGCCCGCTGGGGCGCTGCTTGTGCCAGACCATCTCCAGCGCCACCGGCAGGTCGAATTCGTCGAACTGGAGATCGGGCGTGACGAGGTCCGCCGTCACCGGCGAATTTGCGATCACGTAGCTGGAGACGAAGGCCCAGCCGATGCCCTGCTTCACCAGTTGCAGGATCACCCAATGACTCTCGACCCACCAGACCTCGGCCGCGACCCGCAGGCGCTGCTTCTCCGGCCCGTCGCCGCGTGCCGCGACGAGGATCTGGCGATGCCGCTTGAGGTCCTCCCAGTCGACGCGGGTACCGGCAAGCGGATGCTCCTTGCCGCAGACCAGCTTGATCGGCACCCAGCCGACCGTCTGGAAGCCGAGCTCGGGCGGCAGCACCTCCTGGCGCCACATCACCCCGATATCGGCCTGGCCCGCCAGCACGAGCTGGCTGACATCCTCCATCAGCGGAAACAGCAGCTCCAGCTCGACATGCGGAAACTGCCGCGCGAAATCGGCGAAGAGCGCACCCAGCAGATGCTCGGGATAGAGCTCGTCGATGGCGACGACCAGCCGCGTCTCGATCATGCTCTCGAAACTCGTCGCGACGCCGATCAGATGGGCGCGACGATCGAGGATCACTTTCGCTTCGCGCAGCAGCCGCTCGCCGGCCGCGGTCAGCACGGGATTGCGCCCGGCACGGCTGAACAAAACGACTCCCAGATCCTCCTCGAGATTGGCGACCTGCGTGCTTACCGCCGATTGCGCTTTCCGCAGCGCGCGGCCGGCCGCCGAGAAGGAGCCATGCTCGGCCGCTGCGGCAAAGGCTTCGAGCTGCTCGAAGGAGAGATTCATCTATCTGATATCCAGATATAACCTAACTTGATACAACCAGATTTAGCGATAGAAAGCACCGCGTCAACCAGAACGACAGGTGTTTTAGATGTCCATGCGCTCCTTCCCCGATCGGGTTCGCCACACGGTGATGTTCGAGATCATCGGGCTCGCGCTGGTGATCCCCGGCGGCGCCATGCTCTTCAACCTGCCGGCGACCCATATGGGCGTGATCGGCGTCGGCTCGGCCACTGTGGCGACGCTCTGGAACTTCGTCTTTAACCTGGGCTTCGACCACGCGATGCTCCGCTTCGCCGGCCACACCCGAAAGAGTCTCGCATTGCGCGTGCTGCATGCCCTGCTGTTCGAAGGCGGATTGCTGGTCCTGCTGCTGCCGCCGATGGCGTGGTATCTCGGCATGGGCCTGTGGGAGACCTTCGTGATGGATCTCGCCATCGTGGTTTTCTACGTGGTCTACGCCTTCCTCTTCAATCTCGCCTATGACCGGGTCTTCCCCGTCCCGGC
>SEEM01000119.1 GCA_004144595.1 Hyphomicrobiales bacterium | reverse complement strand
ATGCGGCTCGCGCCCATGCCGCGCGCGGTCAGGAGCTCTGCGACGGCGCGCGGCGTCGTCTCGTCCCAGGAGAGGGCGAGGATGCGCGCTTCCGGCTGGAGATGCGGCACGATCCGGTAGAGCGTGCGGCCATGCAACGAGACCAGGGCGCACTCCTCCTGCGGCCAGCGCATCCGCGTGCAGGCCATCGAGAAGGAGGAAAGCTGCGGAATGATCCGCATTTCTTCTGCGGGGATCGCGCGGCTGATGCTGTTGCCGATGCCGTAATGGAACGGATCGCTGGTTGCGAGCACGCAGATTTTGCGGCCCCGCTCCTTGAGGATCTGCGGCAAGGCGTTGCGGAAGGGCTGCGGCCAGGGGCGCAATTCGCCCGGCACCGAGCCGACCAGCGCGATATGCCGCTCGCCGCCGAAGACGATCTCGGCCTCGTTCAGCGCTGCCAACGCCTCCCGGCACAGGCCCGTGGCCCCGTCCTCGCCGAGGCCGATCAGCGAAAGCCAGGGCGCCGGCGTCTCTTGGCTCGACAGAGCCTCCGTTTCACGCGAAACTGTGGCCATGACCGTCCTCATCCTCGGCGGAACGACTGAAGCTGCTGCGCTTGACCAGCACCTGGCTGATCAGGCTCCCGATATCCGCGCCATTATCTCGCTGGCGGGCCACACCGTCGACCCCCGCCCGACCAATCTGCCGGTTCGCACCGGCGGCTTCGGCGGCGTCGAGGGTCTCAGGCGTTATCTGGTCGAGGAAGGCATCGTCGCCGTCGTGGACGCGACCCATCCCTTCGCCGCGATCATGCCCTTCAATGCCGAGCATGCCTGCAAGGCGGAGGGCGTGCCGTTGCTCGCGATCCGGCGCGAATCCTGGAAGCCGCGCGCCGGTGACCGCTGGAAATCCGTGCCCGATATCGAGGCGGCCGCCCAAGTGCTGGGCGACGAGCCGCGGCGCGTCTTCCTCACGGTCGGGCGGCTGGAATTGCCGGCCTTCGCGAACGCTCCCCAGCATCGCTATCTCGTCCGCGCGATCGAACCGATCGGCGACCGCCTGCCGGTGCCGCATGTCGACGTCATCCAGCAGCGCGGGCCTTTCGATGTCGACGACGAGGAAGATCTCATGCGACGCGAGGGCGTCGAGATCCTGGTGAGCAAGAATTCCGGCGGACCCGCGACGGTCGGCAAGCTCGTGGCGGCGCGCCGGCTCTCCTTGCCGGTGGTGATGGTGGAGCGCCCGCCCAAGCCCGATGTCGAGACCGTCGATCATATCGATCAGGTCCTGCCCTGGCTGGTGGCGCAGGGGCTCTTTGCCACCGAACGCGGCGTGTAGACGTAAGGCGCCGCGCCATCGCGCGCGATCAGGCGCGTGTTCGAAGCACCGATGATCACCAGTGTCGCCATGTCCGCCGTCCCGGCCGCTGCGACGGCCTCCGCCAGCGTCAGGATGCGCAGGTTTTCGTCCGGCCGTCCGACCGCGCGGGCGAAAAGCACCGGTGTCGTCGCGTCGCGCCGCCCAGCCGCCAGTTCCAGCGCCTTGCCGAGCTGCCAAGGGCGTGCCTTTGAAATCGGATTGTAGAGGCAGATCACCAGATCGGCGGCGAGAACGGCTTCGAGCCGCGCGGTCACCACCTCCCAGGGCTTGAGATTGTCCGAAAGCGAGATTGCGCAGAAATCCCCGCCGAGAGGTGCGCCGGCTCGTGCCGCCGCCGCCAGCATCGCGGTGATGCCGGGCTCGACGCTGATCGGGATCGAACGCCATTTGGCAGGCCCGGCCTCCAGCGCCTCGAACACCGCTGCCGCCATGGCGAAGACGCCGGGATCGCCGCCCGAGACCACCGCAACCGCACGACCCACCGCTGCCAGTTGGATTGCATGCGAGGCGCGCTCGACCTCGACGCGGTTGTCGGAGGCGTGTTTGGTCAATCCGGCCCGCGTGGGCACCCGGTCGACATAAGGGCCGTAGCCGACGATATCCGTCGCGGCATCGAGCGCGGCCTGAGCGGCCGGCGTGATCCACTCGGCCTTGCCCGGGCCGAGGCCGACGATGGTGAGCGAGCCGGTCACAGCCGCCGGCCCTCGCCGGGCACCAGGATCATCGCGAAATAGGGCGCCTCGTCATCGGCCTTGTCGGCCAGCCGCGTCACGACCTGTCGCGCCATCGTGGCGCGCTCCACATAGATCGCGCGCCCTTCCAGCCCTGCAGCGACGAGCGCGCGGCGCACTTTCGGCAGGTGGCGGCCGAGCTTCATGATCACGGCCGCATCCGTATCGGCGAGACGCCGGGCCAGCTCCGCTTCCGGCAGCGTGCCGGGCAGCACGGTCATGACGTCGTCGCCCCAGGTGATCGGCGCGCGCGCAGCCGTCCAGCCTCCCGCCATGGCGGGAATGCCGGGCACCACCTCGGTCGGGAACCGGTGCGAAAGCCGCCGCCACAAATGCATGAAGGAACCGTAGAAAAAGGGGTCGCCGTCGCAGAGCACCCCGAGGACACGCCCGGCCGCGAGTTCCGCCGCGAGCCGTTCGGTCACCTCCTCGTAGAAGGCGGCGATCGGCCCGTCATAGGCGGGATCGCCGACTTGCGCCTCGATCGTGACGGGGTAGGTGAGCGCGATCTCGCGGTCCGGATCCGGCGTGACGACGGCGTCCGCCGTCGTGCGGGCGTTGCCTCGCCGGCCGCGCTTGCAGAAATGCACCAGACGGTCGGCGCGCAGCAGGATGTCGCGCGCCCGCACCGACATGAGATCCGCCGCGCCGGGGCCGAGACCGATTCCGTAGAGCAGGGGGGTGGGAGGGACCAGGCCACTCAAACGCCTATTCCTTGTCCTGCGCCAGCGCGTTGACGGCCGCCGCCGCCATGGCCGAGCCGCCGCGGCGGCCATGCACCACGACGAAGGGCACGCGCCCGTCCTTGGCCAGCGCGGCCTTCGATTCCGCCGCGCCGACGAAGCCGACGGGGATGCCGATCACGGCCGCCGGCTTCGGCGCGCCTGCATCGAGCATTTCGAGCAGCCGGAAAAGCGAGGTCGGCGCATTGCCGATCACCACGATGGCGCCGGCGAGCCGAGGCGTCCAGAGCTCCATCGCAGCGGCGGAGCGGGTCGTGCCCATCTGCGCCGCCAGCGCCGGAACCTGCGGATCGTCGAGCGTGCAGAGGACTTCGTTGTTCGCCGGCAAACGCGCGCGGGTCACCCCATTGGCGACCATCTTGGCGTCGCAGAGGATCGGCGCGCCGTTCCTGAGGGCGGCCCGCGCGGCATCCGCGAAGCCGGCGGACATCTCGATATCCCTGGGGAGGTCGGTCATGCCGCAGGCATGGATCATGCGCACGACGACGCGCTCTGCCGCGCCGTTAAATCCGGCGAGATCGGCCTCGGTGCGGATGATGGCGAAGGAGCGCTCGTAGATCGCCGCGCCGTCCTGGATGTAGTCGTATGCCTTGCTCAACCCTGCGATCCCATCGAACGCGCGGCTTTCAGCCGGGCGTGAATATCCTGTCCGGGCTGCAATCGCGTGAGCAGCGCCGAAAGGTCAAGCGTCGCGACCGGCTTGTCCCGCGTCGTGCCGCGGGGCACGACGTCGTAGCGCCCGTTCCGCCCCACCAATGTCAGGTCAGCCGCCGCCGGATGGGCGCAGGCCTTGACGCAGCCGGAGACGTGCAGCGTCACGCCTTCCGCCAAAAGGTCGGCGGCCGCTTCGGCGATCACGTTCGCATCGGCCATGGCCGGTGCTTCGGCACGCGAGCAGGCAGGGCTGCCGGCGCAGGCCTGCACCGAAAGGCGTGGATCGTCGTCCCGCGTGATCAGCCCGAGATCGCCGGCCAGCGCCAGAAGCCTCTCGGCCTCAGAATGGTGGAGGCCTCGGAAGGCGAGCGCCCGCCACGGCGAAAGCCGGATATCGGCCGCGCTCGTCTCGACCGTCGCGCCGAGCCTGTCGAGCACGGTGGCGTCGCAGCGCCCGAAAGGCAGGCCGATGAGCGCGGCGAAACGGTCTCCTTTCAGAGTGAAAGTCCCGACGCGTCGGGGGCGCCGGCGTGGCGCGGGAGCGGCCGTTGCAGGCAGATCGGTCAGGCTGGCGAGCGCATCGGCGGGCAGATCGCGCAGGCGGCGGAGATGGTCGGGCGCGGCGCTCCGCAGTGCCGCGAAACGGCGCAGTGCGGTTTCGACCGCAGCAATGGCATCCGCTTCGGCAACCGGCCCCTGCCAGAGGCGATCGGCGAGGCAAACCGCCGCGGTGCCGGTGCCGATGCCCAGGAGCCGGATGTCGCAGGGAAATTCGTCCAGCGCCTGCGCGCTGCCGTCGTCCACGACGATCGCGAGCTTGGCCGGCAGCCCTGACAAGGCGCGGGTGCTCTGCTCGATCTGTAACGCCAGAGCGGCCGCGTCGATCATAGCGGTCGGGTCCTGTCCCGCCAGCGGCGAGACCAGCGTGACGCGTTGCGGTCCGTCGCCGTCATGCTCGTCGACGAGATGTTCGGCCAGCAGGCGTTCGACCAGCCTGGGATGACTTTCAGCCGTCACGCCGCGAAGCTGCAGGTTGGCGCGAGCGGAAATCTCGACCAGCCCGTTGCCGTGTTCGGCAGCCAGCGCCGCGATCCGCCTTAGCTGCGCCGGCGTCAGCTTCGCGTCAGGCGGATGCAGCCGCACCAGCCAGCCGTCGCCGGTCTCCATCGGCCTGAGCGTGCTCGGGCACCAGCCTCGCCGCAGGGTTTCCTCAGGCAGCGCGCTCATTCCGCCGCCTCCCGCGCCAGGAAGGCGCCGACCGAGTTGCGCCGGCTGGTCCAGAGCCCGCGCCGCGCGGCTTCGGCCAATCGCGAACGGATCGAGGCGGCGGCTGGCGCATTGTTGGCTTCCAGCGCTGCCCAGACCTGCGGGTCGGCGCAATACGCCTGGAACACGGCATCGAACAATCCATCCGCGACGGCGTCCGTGCTCGCCGCGAAGACGAAGAGGGTGTGGACCGCTTCCGCCAACTCCGCCGCGCCGCGCCAGCCATGGGCGAGCTGGCCGGCGATCCAGCGCGGATGCGTCAGGCGGCCATGGACGATGCGGGCGATATCCTCGGCCAGCGTGCGCGCCTTCGGCGCCTCCGGATGCGAGCTGTCGAGGCTGTAGAGCGCGGGGTCGGCACCGAGCGCCTTCGCCGCGGCAGCAAGTCCGCCGATGACGTCGGCGGCGCTGCTGGCTTCGAGGATGTCGCGCCCGGCGGTATCGCTGACATGGATGAAGGCGTCGGAAGCGCGGATGCGGTCGACGAAGCCGGTATCGGCCGTGCCGACGCCTTCAGGCCCGCCATAGGCATGGTCCGACGCGGCGAGATAGGCCGCGCCCAGGTCCTCGCGGCGCGTCCAGTCGCCATCGAGCGCGCGGTCGGCCATGGCCGCGCCATAGCGGCCGGGCGCGGCGCCGAAGATGCGCCCGCCATGCCCGCCGCGACGGTGCGCGGCAGCGGGCTCGTTCCACTCGTCAGGCTCGTCCAGCGCGGCGACGGCCCGCGCCGCCTGGTCGAGCAATGCGATCTGGGCGGGAAACGTGTCGCGGAAAGTGCCGGAAATCCGCACGGTGACGTCGAGCCGCGGAAAAGCGAGCTTCGGCTGCGGCGTGACGGTGAAGCCGGTCACGCGGGTCGAGGCGTTGTCCCAGAGCGGTTCGGTGCCCATCAGCGCCAGCGCATGCGCGATGTCCTCGCCGCCGGAGCGCAGGGTCGGCGAGGCCCAGAGGTCCATCACGATCCGGCGTGGATAATCGCCGTGATCCTGCAGGTGGCGCGAGACGACGGCCTGCGCCGCCAGTTGGCCCAGCCGCGCCGCCGCGCGCGTCGGGATCGCGCGCGGATCGAGCGTCGAGAGGTTGCGCCCGGTCGGCAGCACGTCCGGCCGCCCGCGATGCGGCGAGCCCGCCGGGCCGGGCGCGACGAAGCGGCCATCGAGCGCCGCGAGCAGGTTCTCCCGCTCGTTGCGGGCAGAAGCCGCATCGATCGCGGACTGTCCGAAGATGTGCAGGCCGTCGCGGAAGGGCAGTTCGGCGATGTCGCAGAGGTGGGCATCGAGCCGCGTCAGCGCCTCGTTCATCGCGGTGTCGGTCTTCACACCGCAGGAGGCGGCGAGTCCGCTCGCCTCGGCCCGCGCCCGGATTTCGTCGGCGACGATGCCGGCGCGTCGCGGATCGAGCACTTGCGCCTGCGAGAATTCCTCGACGAGATCGCGCAGCAGGGCGGTTTCGCCGGCCGCTTCCGTCTCGGCCAGCGGCGGCGGCAGGTGGCCGAGCGTCACCGCCGAAAGCCGCCGCTTGGCGGGCGCCGCCTCGCCGGGATCGTCGACGACATAGGGGTAGATCACCGGCACTTCGCCCGCCGCGAGCCGTGGCCAGCAGGTGCCTGAGAGCGCCACCGCCTTGCCCGGCAGCCATTCCATCGTCCCATGCGTGCCCAGATGGATCAGCGCGTCGATGGCTTCGGTCTGCCGTATCGCGAGATAGAAAGCGAGGTAACCATGGCCGGGCGGGGCGTCGGGATCGTGATAAACAGCCTTGCGGTCGGGCGTCGCATCGCGCGGCGGCTGCAGGGCGACCGTGAGATGGCCGTAGCGCACGGCGCGGAACTGGAAGCTCCCGTCGCGGCAGGCCGGATCGGCTTCCGGGTTGCCGTGGCTGCCGATGAGGACATCGCGCGCTGCGGCGGGGATGGCGGCGAGCCAGTTGCGATAGGCGGTGATCGGGATGCTCAGGCCGGCCGGCCCCGCGGTGAGAGCGGCCATAAGTGCGGCCCCATCCGTCGTCTCCGCCTCGTCATTCCGGACAAGCCGCGTCGGCGGCGATCCGGGGTCCATGGCTGAACTTGTTTCGGAAGCGCTCCGGAATGGATCCCGGGTCAAGCCCGGGATGACGGTGGATGTTGTAGGGCCGACCTCATAACCCGCCCCCGTCAGTGCAGTACGGATCGCCGTCACGCTCGCGGGGGTGTCGAGCCCGACGGCGAAACCGGCGCGTCCGCCGCGTGCCGGATAATCCGACATCACCAGCGCGAGCTTGCGTTCCGCCACAGGCTTCCGCGCCAAGGCGATCCAGCCCCTCGCCAGATCGGCCAATGCGGCGATACCGTCCGCATCAGGCAAGAGCCGGCGGATGGAAAGGCCGGTCGCCGCGTCGGTCTCCTCAGCCTTGAAGCCCACCGGAACGGCGCCGATGCGTCCGTCGAATTCCGGCAGCGCCACCTGCATGGCGAGGTCCGCAGCCGATAGCCC
>SEEM01000338.1 GCA_004144595.1 Hyphomicrobiales bacterium | reverse complement strand
GACGCTCTCGCCATCGATCGTCAGCGTCACCGTCTTCTCGGCGAGCCGGATCGGGGTTCCGAAATCGATTTCCTTGATCAGGCTCATCGATGTCTCCTCACTCGGCCGCCAGCGGCAGTTTCGGTGCCGGCGGGCGGTCGAAATCCTCGAAGAAATGGTTGAGCGCGCTCATCACCGGCATCGGAGTGAGGCCGCCCATGGCGCAGAGCGACGCATCGGTCATCAGCTTGTTGAGGTCGCGCAGCACGGCGAGGTTCTTCGGCCGCTCGGTGCCGGCGATGATCCTGTCGACCAGCTCGACGCCGCGGGTCGCGCCGATGCGGCAGGGCGTGCACTTGCCGCAACTCTCCTTGGCGCAGAATTCGAAGGCGAAGCGGGCTTGCCTCGCCATGTCGACGCTGTCGTCGAAGACCACGATGCCGCCATGGCCGAGCATCGCCTTGATGCCGGCCAGCGCCTCGTAGTCCATCGGGGTGTCGAGCTGCCTGGCGGTGAGATAGGCACCGAGCGGGCCGCCGACCTGCACGGCGCGGATCGGCCGGCCCGAGAGCGTGCCGCCGCCCATGTCCTCGATGATCTCGCGCAGCGAGATGCCGAAGGCGAGCTCGATCAGCCCGCCGCGCTTGACGTTGCCGCCGAGCTGCACCGGCAGCGTGCCGCGCGAGCGGCCCATGCCGTAATCGGCATAGGCCTTGGCGCCGTGGGTCAGGATCCAGGGCACGGCGGCGAAGGAGAGCACGTTGTTGACGATGGTCGGCATGCCGAACAGGCCCTGCAGAGCCGGGATCGGCGGCTTGGCCCGGACGATGGCGCGCTTGCCTTCGAGGCTCTCCAGCAGCGAGGTCTCCTCGCCGCAGATATAGGCCCCGGCTCCCAGCCTGACCTCGAGCTCGAAGGCCTTGCCCGAGCCGAGCACGGACGGGCCGAGCAGGCCGGCATTGCGCGCCTTCAGGATCGCCCGCTGCAGCGCCTTGTGGGCGTGCGGGTATTCCGAGCGCAGATAGATGTAGCCCCGGGTCGCCCCGACCGCGATCGCGGCGATCGTCATGCCCTCGATCAGCAGGAACGGGTCGCCTTCCATCAGCATCCGGTCGGCGAAGGTGCCGCTGTCGCCTTCGTCGGCGTTGCAGACGATGTACTTCTGCTCGGCCCTGGCGTCGTGGACGGTCTTCCACTTGATCCCGGTCGGGAAGCCGGCGCCGCCGCGGCCGCGCAAGCCGGACTCCCTGACCTCCTCGACGATCGCGGCGCCAGTCAGCGAGAGCGCCTTCTCCAGGCCCTTCAGCCCGTCATGGGCGCGATAGTCGGCGAGCGAGAGCGGATCGGTGACGCCGACGCGCGCGAAGGTCAGGCGCTGCTGGCGTTTCAGCCAGTCGAGTTCCTCGACTGGGCCGAGGCGCAAGGCGTGCGCGCTGCCGCTCTGGAAGCCGGCCTCGAACAGGCCGGTGACGTCCTTGGCCGCGACCGGGCCATAGGCGATCCGCCCTTCCGATGTCTCGACCTCGACCATCGGCTCGAGCCAG
>SEEM01000337.1 GCA_004144595.1 Hyphomicrobiales bacterium | reverse complement strand
AGGTAAGGCCGCTCGTCGAACTGGTGCATGATCTCGCGCCAGCGCACCAGCGGCCCGGCCAGCACCTGCGGGAAGAAGGCGATGTAGAGCGCGTAGCGCACGAGATCGTAGCGCGGGGCTTCGCCGCGGCGCAGATCGGTCAGGTACATCACATGGTGGAAGGTGAAGAAGGAGATGCCGAGCGGCAGCGCGAGATCGAGCTTCGCCGTCGGCAATCCCGGAATCATCGCAGCGAGATCGGCGAAGAAGTTGAAGTACTTGAACAGCGCCAGGATCGCGAGGTTGATCGCGATGGCGAGTGTGATCAGGCCGCCGGCCCTGGTCTTCTGGAAGGCTTCGGCGATCAGCCAGTTGAGCAGGATCGAGAAGCCGAGCAGCGGCACGAAGCGCCAGTCCCACCAGCCATAGAAGGCGAAGGAGAGCACCGCCAGCAGCGGCAGCCGCCATGTCGGAGCGAAGCGCTCGACCAGCCAGTGCAGGGCGAGTGCGAGCGGCAGGAAGCCGAGCAGGAAGGCGAAGGAGTTGAACAGCATCGAGCGGGCGAGCGGCGGGAGAGCGCCGCCTTAGACGATTATCGCCGCCCTGTCATGGTCGGGACGTCGCACGCCACCCTCGCCAGCGCCCCGCCGCTCAGATGTTGTTGCCCCTGAGCGCTTCGCAGACGGCCTGCGTCACCTGCGCCGTCGTCGCGCTGCCGCCGAGATCGGGCGTGTGCAGGGCAGGGTCGGCGGTGACGCGCTCGACCGCGCGCATCAGGCGGGCGGCCGCGGCCTTCTCGCCGAGATGCTCCAGCATCATTGCCCCGGTCCAGAAGGTCGCGACGGGATTGGCGATGCCCTTGCCGGTGATGTCGAAGGCCGAGCCGTGGATCGGCTCGAACATCGACGGCGTCTTGCGCTCGGGGTTGAGATTCGCGGTCGGCGCTATGCCGAGCGAGCCGGCCAGCGCCGCGGCGAGGTCGGAGAGGATGTCGGCGTGGAGATTGGTCGCGACGATGGTGTCCAGCGTCTCCGGCTTCAGCGTCATGCGCATGGTCATCGCGTCGACCAGCATCTTGTCCCAGGTGACATCCGGGAATTCGCGCGCCACCTCGGCCGCGATCTCGTCCCACATCACCATGCCGTGACGCTGGGCGTTCGACTTGGTGACGACGGTCAGGAGCTTGCGCGGCCGCGAACTGGCGACCACGAAGGCATAACGCATGATCCGGGTCACGCCGGCGCGGGTGAACATGGCGACATCGGTCGCAACCTCCTCGGGCAGGCCCTTGTGGACGCGCCCGCCGACGCCGGAATACTCGCCTTCGGAGTTCTCGCGCACGATCACCCAGTCGAGCTCCGGGCCGGAGACATGGCGCAGCGGGCTGACGATGCCGGGCAGGATGCGGGTCGGGCGGACATTGGCGTACTGGTCGAGCGGCTGGCAGATGGCGAGCCTGAGGCCCCAGAGCGTCAGGTGGTCGGGAATGTCCGGCGCGCCGACGGCCCCGAAATAGATCGCATCGAAGGCTCGCAGCCGATCGGCCCCGCCT
>SEEM01000336.1 GCA_004144595.1 Hyphomicrobiales bacterium | reverse complement strand
CCGTTTGCGATCCAGATTCCGCCGCCACCCGTCCCGGCTGCCCGATCGATCTTGTTGAGACTGATCCCGCCGATCACGCGCTGCTCGGATCGGAGCTCGATCGCAAATTCATACCCAGTCGGCTGGGCGCCCGCACTCGCCATCTCCCGGCATCGCCTGACCCAATCCTTGGCGTGCGACACCGAATAGGGGTGGGGGACGAAGGCCAGCCACTTGGCGACCTCGATATCGTTCAGGCCGAGCGCGAGCTGTTCGATGTCTGCCTCGCTCCAGGGGCGCAGAACGAGGCGCGAGGTTTCGATTCTGATGTCCACGGCGGTGCAGCCTTCTTTCCTCGAAGCCACCTAGAGCGGCGGCAGGCCGACCCGCTTCTTGATCGTCGCCAGGGCGAAGTTGGATTCGACCGACTGGACGCATTTCAGCCGCGTCATCTTCTGCTTCAGGAAGCGCTCATAGCCCTCGATGCCGTCGGTCAGCACGCGCAGCAGGTAATCCTGCGAGCCTGTCATCAGGTAGCACTCGGCCACCTCGGGCCAGGTCTCGATCGCCTTCTCGAATTCGGCGATCTGCTCCGTGTTCTGCTGGCTGAGCCGGACCGAGACGAAAACACTGAAGGGCAGGCCATAGGCCTTGGGATCGACGATCGCCGAATACCCCTTGATGACGCCGGTCTCCTCGAGGCGCTTCAGCCGGCGCAGGCATGGCGTCGGCGACAGGCCGACCTTCTCCGAGAGGTCCTGATTGGTGATCCGGCCATCCTCCTGCAGCAGTGTCAGCATGCGGCGGTCGATCGTATCGAGCATGATCTGCTCCTCCGGGCGTTAAGGCGAGCAGGAAGCTGCAAAATCTTGCTCTAGAGCACGGGTGATCGTTCATGCAATGGCCTTAGGATCGTCCTAGGCTCGCATCGCGGGGCCGCGCTGGCCGGCGAGGAGGCAGTCATGAGCGACGACAACTACCATAAGGACCGGATCGCCAATCGCCGGCTCCATCCCGAGACCCTGATGATGGGCTATGGCTATTCGCCGGCCATGTCGGAGGGCGCGCTCAAGCCGCCGGTCTTCCTGACCTCGACCTTCGTCTTCGAGAACGCCCAGCAGGGCAAGGACTTCTTCGACCTGACCGCCGGCCGCCGCCAGCTCAAGCCGGGCGAGAAGTCGGGCCTGGTCTATTCGCGCTTCAACCATCCCAACATGGAGATCCTCGAGGATCGCCTGGCGATCTGGGACGAGGCGGAAGCCTGCGCCGTCTTCGCCAGCGGCATGGCGGCGATCGCAACGACCTGCTTCGCCTTCCTGCGTCCGGGCGATACCATCATCCACAGCCGCCCGCTCTATGGCGGCACCGAAACGCTGCTGAAGAACCAGATGGGCGCTTTCGGCGTCACGCCCTTCGGCTTCACGGACGGCGTCGACGTCGCGCAGATGCGCAAGGTCGCGCAGGACGCCGCCGCCAAGGGCCGGGTCGCGATGATCCTGGTCGAGACCCCCGCCAACCCGACCAACGGCCTCGTCGGCGATCGCCTTGCAGGCGGAGAGG
>SEEM01000335.1 GCA_004144595.1 Hyphomicrobiales bacterium | reverse complement strand
ACATGGCCGCACTGCTGGCGGGCGCCAAGTTCCGCGGCGAGTTCGAGGAGCGCCTGAAGACCGTGCTCAACGAACTGGCCAAGGACGAAGGCCAGACTATCGTCTTCATCGACGAGCTGCACACCATGGTCGGCGCCGGCAAGGCTGAAGGCGCGATGGACGCGGGCAACATGCTCAAGCCGGCGCTCGCGCGCGGCGAGCTGCACTGCGTGGGCGCGACCACGCTCGACGAGTACCGCAAGTACATCGAGAAGGACGCCGCGCTCGAGCGCCGCTTCCAGAAGATCATCGTGGGCGAGCCCTCGGTCGAAGCGACCATCGCCATCCTGCGCGGCCTGCAGGAAAAGTACGAAGTGCACCATGGCGTGCAGATCACCGACCCGGCGATCGTCGCTGCGGCCGAGCTCTCCGATCGCTACATCACCGACCGCTTCCTGCCCGACAAGGCCATCGACCTGATCGACGAGGCCGCCGCCAAGATCAAGATCGAGATGGACTCCAAGCCCGAGGTGATGGACCGGCTCGATCGTCGTCTGATCCAGTTGCAGATCGAGCGCGAAGCCGTGCGCCGCGAGAAGGACGAATCGTCGGTCAAGCGCTTCGGCCTGATCGAGGAAGAGATCACTCGGCTGCAGAAGGAGATCGCCGACTACGATGAGATCTGGCAGGCCGAGAAGGCCCAGGCCCAGGGCAGCGCGCACATTCGCGAAGAAGTCGAGAAGCTCAAGATCGAGATCAAGGACTGGGAGCGCAAGGGCGACTTCAACAAGCTTGCCGAATTGCAGTACGGCCAGTTGCCGGCGCTGGAGAAGCGCCTGAAGGAAGCCGAGGCCAACGAGGCGAGCAAGGGCAAGTCCAGCACGCCCACGCTGCTGCGCACCCAGGTCGGCGCCGAAGAGATCGCCGAAGTCGTGGCACGCGCCACCGGGATCCCGGTCGCCAAGCTGATGCAGGGCGAGCGCGACAAGCTGCTCGTGATGGAAGCCAAGCTGCACGAGCGCGTGGTGGGCCAGGACGAGGCCATCGGCGCGGTCGCCAACGCGATCCGCCGCTCGCGCTCGGGCCTGAGTGACCCGAACCGCCCGACCGGCTCCTTCCTCTTCCTCGGCCCGACCGGCGTGGGCAAGACCGAGCTGTGCAAGGCGCTGGCGCGCTTCCTGTTCGACAGCGAAGACCACCTGATCCGCATCGACATGAGCGAGTTCATGGAGAAACATTCGGTCGCCCGCCTCATCGGCGCGCCGCCGGGCTACGTGGGCTACGAGGAGGGCGGCTACCTGACCGAAGCCGTGCGCCGCAAGCCCTACAGCGTGCTGCTGCTCGACGAGGTCGAGAAGGCGCATCCCGACGTGTTCAACATCCTGCTGCAGGTGCTCGACGATGGCCGCCTGACCGATGGCCAGGGCCGCACAGTGAACTTCAAGAACACGGTGATCGTGATGACCAGCAACATCGGTTCGCCGATCATCCAGTCGATGGTGGGCCAGCCGAGCCAGGACATCAAGGACGCGGTGTGGGACGAGCTGAAGAACTACTTCCG
>SEEM01000334.1 GCA_004144595.1 Hyphomicrobiales bacterium | reverse complement strand
CGTGACGGGCCTTCGGCGCGCGCGTGTGCGATGGCGGCCATGCAACCTGTGCGTCGTGCGGCGATTGACCGCGCTCGCGCGCAGGCGCATGCGTGCGCCATGACCACGCTCCCCTTGCCGACCGCCGCCCGCCCGCTGATGCCGGTCCTGGCGGCCCTCAGCGTCGCCCATCTGCTCAACGACCTCATCCAGTCGATGATCCCGGCGGTCTACCCGCTGATCAAGGAGACCTATCAGCTCGACTTCGTGCAGATCGGCCTGATCACCCTGGCCTTCCAGGTGACGTCCTCGCTGCTGCAGCCCCTCCTCGGCTATGTCACCGACAAGAAGCCCTGGCCCTATGCGATGGTCGCCGGCATGGGCGCGACGCTGGCCGGGCTGCTTTCGCTCGCCTTCGCCCACAGCTACGGCATGGTGCTGATCGCCGCCGCCCTGGTCGGCACCGGTTCGGCCGTATTCCATCCCGAGGCGACCCGCATGGCCCGCCATGCGGCGGCGGGGCGACAGGGGCTGGCGCAAGGCGTCTTTCAGGTCGGCGGCCATGCCGGCTATGCGATCGGCCCTCTGCTCGCTGCCGCCGTGGTCGTGCCCAACGGCCAGCAGAGCCTGTCCTGGTTCTCCGGCATCGTGCTGGTCGCCATGCTGCTGATGGCCTGGATCGGCTCGCGCTATTCCGCCTTCCGCAAGGAGCAGGTCGCCTCCAAGGCGCATGCCGACGACGTCGCTTCGCATGGCATGTCGCGCGGCAAGGTGCTGCTCGCCATGGCGGTGCTGATCGTCATCCTGTTCTCGAAGAACGCCTATTCGGCGGCCTTCACCTCCTACTACACCTTCTATCTGATCGAGCGTTTCCAGGTCTCGCTGCAGCTCTCGCAGATCCTGCTCTTCCTCTATCTCGTCGTCGGCGCCGTCGGCGTGATCATCGGCGGCATGATCGGCGACCGGATCGGCCGCCACCGCGTGATCTGGCTCTCGATCCTCGGCTGCCTGCCCTTCACGCTCGCTTTGCCCTATGCCGACCTGATGTGGACCGCGATCCTCAGCGTGATCATCAGCTTCATCATGGCGAGCGCCTTCTCGGCGATCCTGATCTACGCGATCGACCTGGTGCCGCATCGCGTCGGCCTGGTCGGCGGGCTGTTCTATGGCCTCGCCTTCGGCCTCGGCGGCCTGGCCGCCGCCGGGCTCGGCGCCCTCGCAGACAGGATCGGCATCATCCAGGTCTTCTGGCTCTGCGCCTGGCTGCCGGCCTTCGGCCTGCTCACCTTCCTGCTGCCGAAGGCAGCGCGCAGCTGAGACGCGCCGTCATTCCGGGGCTTCGCGCAGCGAAGAGCACGGAATGACGGAGTGCTCTGACCAAAAAAGGGGCGAAGCCTGTGGCTCCGCCCTTCGCATATCAGCCGCTGACCGGCATCACGCCATGTACTGGCCGCCATTGGCGGAGAGCGTCGAGCCTGTGATGAAGCCTGCGTCGTCGCTGGCGAGGAAGACGACCGCCCGCGCGATCTCTGCGGGCTCGCCGAGGCGCCCGACCGGGATGTGC
>SEEM01000333.1 GCA_004144595.1 Hyphomicrobiales bacterium | reverse complement strand
CTCCCCCGGTCAGTATGCGGTTGCCGGCGGCGCGGGCGCGATCGACATGGCCGGCGACGCGCGCCAACTGCGCCGGCGAATTGATCGGCCCGATCCCGGCATCGCTGAGGCCATGGCCCGGCAGCAAGCCCTGCGCGCTTGCGACGAGGCGTTCGAGCAAGGGCTCGGCCACCGCCTCCTCGACGATCAGGCGCGAACCGGCCGAGCAGATCTGCCCGGCATTCTCGAAGATCGCTTCCATGATCCCGGCGATGGCCGCATCGGGATCGCAATCGGCGAGGACAACGAGGGGCGATTTGCCGCCGAGTTCGAGGACGAGCCGGGTTACATGCTCGGCCGCGGCGCGCATCACCTGCTGCCCGGTCACGACCGCGCCGGTGAAGGTGATGTGGTCGATGCCGGGGTGGGCGACGAGCGGCGCGCCAGCATCAGTGCCGGTGCCGGCGACGACGTTGAGCACGCCAGCAGGCAGGCCGGCCTCATGCAGCAGCTCCGCCAGCATCAGCGTGGTGAAGGGCGTCTGCTCGGCCGGCTTGACGACGAGCGCGCAACCGGCTGCGAGCGCCGGCGCTATGCCGCGTGCCGCCGTCGAGAGCGGGTAATTCCAGGGCACGATCTGGGCGGCGATACCGACCGGCTCCTCGATCGTCAGCCCGATATGATCGGGGCCGAGCGGCATGCTGTCGCCATGCAGCTTGTCGGCCGCGCCGGCATAATAGGCGAAGGCTTTCACGACACCGCCCACATCGCCTTCCGCTTCCGCGAGACGCTTGCCGGAATCGAGGGTCTCGACCACGGCAAAACGGGCCGCGCGCTCGGAGATCAGGCGGCTCGCCCGCATCAGGATCTCGCCGCGCGCGGCCGGGCTCAGGCGCGACCATGGGCCGGATAGAGCGACACGAGCGGCTGCGACCGCGCGGTCGATATCCGCGCCCTCGCCGGCAGCGACCGTCGCGAAAGCCTTGCCCCGGCCGGGATCGAAGCTCTCCATGCGCCGCCCGGAGACGGACTCGACGAAGCGTCCATCGATGAAATGCCCGCTTGGCAGGCCGGCGAGCGTGCCGGTCCTGATGGCCTCGGCGACAAGCTCGGCGCGGTCCGGGATCACGCGCCGATCTCCGTGACCTGATAGGCGGCCTTGTCGAGCCAGGACGGCTCGATCTCGACGCCCCAGCCCGGTCCGTCGGGGATCGCGACCTTGCCGTCGCGCGCCTGCGGGGGATTGCGCAGCAGTCCCTGCTCCCATGGGTAATAATCCGGCCCCTCTATCGAGAACTCGACATAGGGGCCGGCATTGGCGAGCGCGCCCATGATGTGAAGCGTGAACACCGTCACCAGCGACTGATTGGCCGAATGCGGCGTTACCGGCAGGCCGGCGTCTTCAGCCCAGCGCGCGACTTTCAGCATCCGCCCGACGCCGCCGATATAGCAGACGTCCGGCTGCACGACGTCGACCACCCGGCCGTCGATCATGGCGCGCCAGACGGCGAGGTCGCAATCCTGCTCGCCACCGGTGACGTCGAGGTCGAGCGTCTCGCGGACCTCGCG
>SEEM01000332.1 GCA_004144595.1 Hyphomicrobiales bacterium | reverse complement strand
GTTCGTCATGCTCGCCCTTGTGGCGAGCATCCACGTCTTGAACACCGCACGGCATCGCTGGAGACGTGGATGGTCGGGACAAGCCCGACCATGACGGCTTTGCGTCGTGCTCGTGAGCGTCTCGCCGCATCGTGAGCCCCTGCGTCACGGCGCCCGCTTTCGGACCGCGCGATCCGGCGTTAGGTTAGCCCGATGTCGCAGGCAGACGAGACAACGCAGACGGAGGCCGGCTCTTCGAGCCGTCTCGGCCTCATGCTGATCGGCGGAGGTTTCTTCGCCCTGTTCCTCACCGGCCTGCTGCTCTGGTGGCGCGAAGGCGACCGTCTCTTCACCGACGGTCTGATCGCCGCCATCGTTGCGTGCTTCTAGGCATCGGCGCGAAAAGTGGGAACCGGTTTCCGGATCCAGCCGATGCGCGGAAAATAATCGATCGCGGCTGCGGCCGCCTGCTGGGAACTGTTCCGTGAACCGCCGTCTCGTCCTGCCCCTCGTCGTCTTTCTGGCCGGGGCGCTCGCGCTCGCCGCGGCCGCGATCCTGACCTTCTCGCCCGGCCGCCAGGGTAGCGGCGGCAGCGGCACGGCCAGCGTCGGCGGCCCGTTCACGCTGACGACGCAGGAGGGCAAGCCGCTCTCCGACACCGATCTGAAGGGCTCGCCTTTCCTGGTCTTCTTCGGCTTCACCCATTGCCCGGACATCTGCCCGACCAAGCTCTTCGAGATTTCGGAGGCCCTGCGCGCCGCCGGCGACGGCGCCAAGGCGAAGGGGCTCAAGGCGCTCTTCATCACCGTCGACCCCGAGCGCGATACGCCGGACACGATGAAGAGCTATCTCGGCTCCTTCGATCCGCGCATCGTGGGACTGAGCGGCGATCGCCCCGCCATCGATGCCGTCATCAAGGCCTATCGCGCCTATTCGAAGAAAGTCCCGCTCAAGGATGGCGACTACACGATGGACCATACCGCGCTGGTCTATCTGATGGGCAAGGACGGCCAATTCGTCGGCGCCTTCAATATCGAGCAGCCTCCGGCGCAGGCGGCAGCGGAATGGCTTCGTCACTCGTAGCATCCACGAGGGGTGCGCGCCGGCGCGCCACGCCGTGCTCGGTCTTGTTCCAGGCGAACGGGCGATTGAGATACTCGTAGAAAGCCATCCAGGCGGCGACCGAGACCAGCGCGTAATAGAGCGGCAGCAGCGGCACGAGCAGCAGCAGGCCGGGCGCTCCCCGGCGTAGCGCCCCGACGATCGGTGGCACGAACAGCGCGAAGCTGCCGAGAATCCAGACCCCGAGCGCGAGGGTCGACGTCACCGTTGCGAGGGTGCCGACAGGCTCGAACAGGGAGCCGTCCCAATAGGCGATCAGGGCGGCTACGGCGAAGGCCGGGTAGCCGAGCGCCGTCGCGACGGTGCCGAAGACCAGCGACAGGAAGGCGAAGGTCGCACTCGGACCCGCTTCGCGCAGCAGGCGCAACGGCGCGCGCGAATGCGTCACCAGCGTCTGGATATAGCCCTTTATCCAGCGCGAGCGCTGATGGAGCCATGCGGGGATGGTGAC
>SEEM01000331.1 GCA_004144595.1 Hyphomicrobiales bacterium | reverse complement strand
CTCGCCGAAGGCCTCGATCTTGGGCGTCAGCGTATTATGGATCATGTCCTTCTTTCGGACGCCGCGCGTGCCCTTCACCGCCACCAGCTGCTTCTGCAGGCCGAGCCTGTCGCCGATCCGGTCGTCCAGCGCCGCCTGCGATACGAAGGTCACTCCGGTCCTGCCGCGGGCGCGCCCGAGCACACCGTACATCGGCCGGTAGTGGACCGGCTGCGGCGTCGAGATCGAGGCGTTCGGATCGCCCATCGGCGCGACGGCGATCATGCCGCCGATCAGCACGAGCGACGGCTTGACGCCGAAGAAGGCCGGCTTCCACAGCACGAGGTCGGCGCGCTTGCCGATCTCGACCGAGCCGATCTCATGGGCGAAGCCATGGGTGATCGCCGGGTTGATCGTATATTTGGCGACATAGCGCTTGCAGCGGAAATTGTCGTTGCGCGCGCTGTCCTCCGGCAGCGGCCCACGCTGGACCTTCATCTTGTGCGCAGTCTGCCAGCAGCGCAGCGTCGTCTCGCCGATGCGTCCCATCGCTTGCGAATCCGAGGACATCATCGAGAAGGCGCCGAGATCGTGCAGGCGCTGTAGCCTTTGCGCACGATGATCTCGGCGGCCGCGGCGAGGATCTCGCCGCGCATCGGGCTGGGCTTCGTCACCTGCGCCGTCGCGGTCCCGGCCGGCCTTCTCGCGCTGCGTGCTCTCATGCCCTGCCTCGCGCGCCCTCGGCTCTCGCGACGGCGCAGGTGACGAAGCCCAGCCCGATGCGCGGCGAGATCCTCGCCGCGGCCGCCGAGATCATCGTGCGCAAAGGCTACAGCGCCTGCACGATGCGGGCGGTTGCGGCGCTTGTCGATATGAAGGCCGGCAGCCTCTATTATCACTTCAAGTCGAAGGACGAGATCGTCGAGGAGATCCTCAACCAGGGCATCGAAACGCTTCATGCCCGCGTGGCGGAGGCGATGCGCGGTTTGCCGAAGGAGGCTCCGTTCGCAGACCGGCTGTCCGCGGCGGTCGGGGTGCATGTTTCGAGCCTGGTCGGCAAGGACCAGAAATGCATGCACGTCTACGAGCACCTGCCGCCGGTCATCAAGCGGCGCAGCCGCAAGATGCGCGAGACCTATGCCCAGCTCTGGCACGATCTCCTCGCCGACGGCGTCGCCAGTGGCGATGTCGATGCCGGCATCGACCTGCAGCTGCTTGTGCCGTATTTCCTCGGCGGGCTGAACCGCGTGCCGGAATGGATGCGTGCCAGCGGCGCCAGCAGCGACCAGGTCGCGGCGCTGGCCATCACGACCCTGCTCGACGGAATCAGGGCCGGGCGATAGAGCCCGTTCCGATCAATTTGTACGGCACGTTGATCGGTGAATCCGTCTCTTGCGGCTTCGATCGGGCGCGGCCGTCCGCTGCAGCCGGGCTGCGTCTCGCTCAGCCTGCCCGGCGCCGGCGCGAGGCGATGGCGACGACGATCACGACGGCGACCATCAGCGAGCTCACCACGATCAGGGCTGTTGCCAGCGAGACGGCGGTCATGACCGCCGTCTCGCTGGCAACAGCCCTG
>SEEM01000118.1 GCA_004144595.1 Hyphomicrobiales bacterium | reverse complement strand
TTGGTGTTGGACGGCGTCACTTTCAGCGCGTCGAGCTGTTGGGGGCTCGCCTTGGCGAGATCGACGGGCGTCACGCGCGGCTGCCAATCCGGCACATTGCGGGTGAAGCGATGCACGATCCGGCTCATGCGGCAGCTCCCTCGAGGACGGCGAGCCCGGCAAGGACGCGGCACTGATAGCTCATGAAGGCATTGAGTTCGCAGAGCCGCACGATATTGGCATCGGTGACGCCGGCCGCCTTGAGCCCCTCGATCTCCTCGGCCTGCACGGAGCGCGGCTGGGTCGCGACCCGGTCCATGAAGGTGATGACGCTGCGTTCGCGGGCGTCGCGCCCGGCCGCGGCGGGATTTGCGAGATCGCGCAGCGTCGGGTCAGCGACGCCGGCGAGATAATGCGCGGCAAGGTCCGGCAATGCATTCAGGGTCGCGATCCGGGCCGCGACGGCGCGGCGCCAGTCGGAGGGAAAGCCGCCGGCATCGCGCGGTTCGATGACCGCGTTCTCGGCCTGCCGGCTCATCTCGAAAATGGTGCTGCGCGACTGTGCGGCGACCGATGCGGCGGCGCCGATCCAGGGGGAGGCCTCAGGGGTGGCGGTTAGAGCCATGGCAATCCCTTTCATGCATCAACTTTGCTGCTTGATGCGCTATATGAATGAAGCAGCGAATTCGCGCCCCGTCAATGCGCTTTGCCGGCGCCGTACTAAAATGGTCGCCATAGGCGTCCTCGACACTCGATGCAGGCGCGTTCGGTGGTAAGTCGGAGGCGACAGGCGGTGGGAGTGACGAGTGTGGCGGGATTCCGATGGACTCGCTGATCACGGCGGCGGCGCAGGCGCTGGCGGCGGGTGATCCGCTGGGCGCGCTGAACCGGGTCGCGCTGCGTGACGATGCGCCGGCCCTGGCGCTGCGTGGCATCGCGATGGCGCAACTCGGCGATTTTCCCCGCGCCAAGACTTTGCTGCGCCGCGCTGGCAGTGCCTTTGGCACAAGGGAGGCGGTCGCGCGCGCCCGCTGCACGGTGGCCGAGGCGGAGGTTGCGCTTGCGGCGCGCGATCTCGGCTGGGCTCCCGGCAGGCTGGACGAAGCCGCCGCGGTGCTCGAAGCCCATGGCGATCGGGCGAACGCCGCCCATGCGCGCCTGCTGGATATCCGCCGCCTGCTGTTGATCGGGCGGCTCGACCATGCGGGCGAGCGCCTCGGGGGCATCGATCCCGCGCAGTTGCCCGCACCGCTCCGGGCCGTGCACGGATTGGCGAGGGCCGGCATCGCCCTGCGCCGGCTGGCGGCGCGAGACGCGCGCGCTGCGCTGGCCGATGCGCAGGACGCGGCCGGCAAGGCCGGAATCCCGGCGCTGATCGCCGAAGTCGAGGCCGCCCGCCGTCTGCTCGGCGAGCCGGCCGCCCGGCTGATCGCGGATGGGACCGAGCGTCCGATGCTGCTCGACGCGGTCGAGGACCTGCAGGCCTCGCAGGTGTTGATCGTCGATGCCTGCCGCCACGGTGCGCGCGACCGAAACAGCGCCGTGTCGCTGGCGACGCGCCCTGTGCTGTTCGCCTTGCTGCGGGCGCTGGCGGAGGCCTGGCCGCAGGATGCGCCACGCGACGTGCTGATCGCCAGCGCCTTCGGCTCGCGGTTTACCGATGAATCACATAGGGCGCGGCTGCGCGTCGAGATCGGCCGCTTGCGTGCGGCATTGCGGGCCCTGGTGCGGATCAGCGCAACGGAACGCGGTTTCGTCATCGCCCCGCGCCGCGCGTCGGGGATCGCGGTGCTGGCGCGCCCGGTCGAGGAGAAGCATGCCACGGTGCTCGCGCTCATGACGGACGGCGAGACCTGGTCGAGTTCCGCTCTGGCGTTGGCGCTGGGATCGAGCCAGCGCAGCGTCCAGCGTGCGCTCGATGCCCTCGCCGAGACCGGCAAGGTCCAGCCCATCGGGCAGGGGCGCGCGCGCCGCTGGGTGATGCCGCCGCTACCCGGTTTCGCGACGAGCTTGTTACTCCCGCTGTCCTGGCCGGGTGGCTAGGGTCGGACATCGCAACAGACGCAGGAGCCAAGCCATGACGACACCCGCAGCCGATATCGCCCGCACCTATGGTCCGTTTCCGGGCGTCGAGAAGGTCCACGGCGTCAGCTTCGACGGCGCCAATGTCTGGTTCGCGTCCGGCGACCGGCTGAACGCGCTCGACACCGTCAGCGGCGACATCATCCGAACCATCGACGTACCCGCCCATGCCGGCACGGCTTTCGACGGCACGCATCTCTTCCAGATCGCCGAGGACCGCATCCAGAAGATCGACCCGCGGACCGGATCCGTGCTGGGCACGATTCCGGCGCCCGGCAAGGGCGGCGATTCCGGCCTCGCCTGGGCCGAAGGCTCGCTCTGGGTCGGCCACTATCGCGAGCGCAAGATCCACCAGGTCGACCCGGCCACGGGCAAGGTGCTGCGCAGCATCGAGACCAACCGCTTCGTCACCGGGGTGACCTGGGTCGATGGCGAGCTCTGGCACGGCACCTGGGAAGACGGCGAAAGCGAATTGCGCCGCATCGATCCCGCGTCCGGCAAGGTCCTGGATGCGCTCGCCATGCCGCCCGAGACCGGCCTCTCCGGCCTGGAATCGAATGGCGCCGATCTGTTCTATTGCGGCGATGGCGGCAAGAGCACGTTGCGGGCCGTCCGTCGGCCGAAGCGCGCCTGAGCGTCGGGTCATGAGCCTGTTCGACATCCGTTGAGGCGAGAGCAGGCTCATGTCTACGCCGGTCGGCGTAGGGTTTGATTCCATAGATCAGGGGATGTCGATAAGGCGCTTCTCCGCGCGCTCCAAGTCGAGAAAGCTTTCGTCTTTCGGGCGCCGAAAGCTCAGGCCGCGCCCAGTCTGCGTCTGACGATTCCGGCATGGAATCGCGCGCCGTGGATCAGGCCGCGATCGTCGAAATCATAGGACGGATTGTGCAGCGGCGCCGAACCCTCGCCATTGCCGAGATAGGAGAAGCAGCCGGGCACATGGTCGAGGAAGCGGGCGAAATCCTCCGAGCCCGTCATCGGCTCCGACGCCGTCGCGACATGGGCGTCGCCGAGCACGGTCCGCGCGGCGGCGAGCGCTTCCTGTACGAGGGCCTCGTCATTCACCAGCGGCACGAACTCGCGGCTATAGGTCAACTCGGATGACAGGTTGTAGCTATCGGCCGTGCCGCGCGCGATGATGCCCATCTGGCGCTCGATTTCAGCGCTCACCTCAGGGCGGAAGCTGCGGGCATCGCCGAGAATCCGGGCCGTTCCCGGCAGAGCATTGCGGGTGCCGTCGGTCAGCAGTTCTGTGACCGAGACGACCGCTATATCGGCCGGGCTCAGGCGGCGCGAGACGATGGTCTGGAGTTGCATCACCAGCGCGCAGGCGGCGACGAGAGCCTCGCTTCCCGCATGTGGCTTGGCGGCATGCCCGCCGACGCCCCTCAGCACGATCTCGAAATTATCCTCGGCCGACATGAAGGCGCCGGCGCGTGTCCGGAATTGCCCGATGGCGAGCCCCGGCATGTTGTGGAGGCCGTAGATCTCGTCGAAGGGGAAACGCTCCATCAGCCCGTCGTCGAGCATCGCGAGCGCCCCGCGCCCCCATTCCTCGGCCGGCTGGAACAGGAAGCGCACGGTCCCGTCGAAGCCGCCTTCCTCGGCCAGCAGCTTGGCTGCGCCGAGCAGCATGCTGGTATGGCCGTCATGGCCGCAGGCATGCATCACGCCGGGCGTCTGCGAGCGGTAGGGCTGCTCGCTCTGCTCGGCGATGCGCAGCGCGTCCATGTCGGCGCGCAAGGCGATGGCGCGGTTGCCGCTGCCGCGCTTCAGCGTGCCGACGACTCCGGTGCCGCCGATGCTCTCGACGACCTCGTCCAGGCCGAATTCACGCAGCTTCGCGGCGACGAAGGCGGCGGTGCGCTGCTCTTCGAAGCCGAATTCGGGATGAGTGTGCAGGTGGCGGCGCCACGCGGTCATCTCGGATTGCAGGGCGTCGAGATCGAACTTGGACATCGGAGCGGCCTCGCGTCACGGGATGCCGAAGGGATAATGCAGATGCGCCGAAAGAAGCGCTGCAATCCCGCAGGTCGGGTGCAAATTTCTTGCGCATGGCGATGGTCGGGCCAGCGCCGGGGCGGGTTCGTCACGGCCCGGCCGCAATGCTAGAAACGTTGCCGGATTCGCGTCAGTCGATGCAGGAGGCAGGAATGGCAGTGGACAAGGTTGCATTGGTCACCGCGGGCGGGAGCGGGATGGGCGCCGCGGCGGCGAAGCGTCTGGCAGCGGACGGCTTCGCCGTCGCCATTCTCTCCTCCTCGGGCAAGGGTGAGGCGCTGGCGGCTGAGCTCGGCGGCATCGGCGTCACCGGCTCGAACCAGTCGAACGACGACCTGAAGCGTCTGGTCGATCTCGCCATGGAGCGCTGGGGTCGCGTCGACGTGCTCGTCAACAGCGCCGGGCACGGGCCGCGCGCGCCGATTCTCGACATCACCGACGAGGACTGGCACCGCGGCATGGAGGTTTACCTGCTCAACGCCATCCGCCCGACGCGGCTGGTGACGCCGATCATGCAGAAGCAGAAGGCCGGCTCGATCATCAATATTTCGACCGCCTGGGCCTTCGAGCCGAGCGCGATGTTCCCGACTTCGGCGGTGTTCCGCGCCGGGCTCGCCTCCTTTACCAAGATCTTCGCGGACAATTATGCGGCCGACAACATCCGCATGAACAACGTGCTGCCGGGCTGGATCGACAGCCTGCCGGCGACGGAGGTGCCGATGCAGCGTTACGGCACCAGTGACGAGATCGCCGGCACGATCGCCTTCCTCGCCTCGAAGGACGCGGCCTATATCACCGGCCAGAATCTGCGCGTCGACGGCGGCATCACCCGCTCGATCTGAGTTCAGGCATCCTGGCTCCGGGCGCCGTTCAGGCGCCCGGCTTTCCGCCTTCGGCCACCGGCACGGCCGGATGGACCACGGGCTTGCGGATCAGCGGCAGCCCGATCGCGACGACGGCCAGCAACCAGAGCACGATGCTGGTCGGCGTCGAGAACAGGATCTCGTAGCCGCCATCCGAAAGCGACAGCGCCCGGCGGAAATTGTCCTCAAGCAGGCGCGCCAGCACGAAGGCCAGCATCAGCGGGATCAGCGGGATGCCGACCTTGCGCAGGCCATAGGCGAGTATGCCGATCCCGGTCGTTATGAGCAGCTCGAAGGCCGAGTTCGAGACGGCATAGACGCCGGCATAGGACAGGGCGAGGATGCCGGGATAGAGAATCCAGGCCGGCACCAGCAGCAGGCGCGCGAACAGCCCGACCAGCGGCAGGTTGAGTACGAGCAGCATCAGGTTGCCGATATACATCGAGGCGATCAGGCCCCAGGCGACCTCCGGTCGCTGGGTGAAGAGCAGCGGGCCGGGTGTGATCGAATACATCATGAAGGCGCCGAGCATCACCGCCGTCGTGCCCGAGCCGGGAATGCCGAGCGCCAGCAGCGGCACCATCGATGCGGTTTGGGCGGCGTTGTCGGCTGTCTCCGGCGCGGCCAGCCCGCGCATGTCGCCCTTGCCGAAGGTGCCCTTGTCCGAGATGCGCTTCTCGGCGGTGTAAGCCATGGCCGAGGCGACGGAGGCGCCGGTGCCGGGCAGCACGCCGAGGAAGAAACCGAGGCCGCTCGCACGCAGCATGGCCGGTGTGCAGTACCGGATCTCCTTCAGCGACAAGCGCGCGCCATTCCCTGTGCGCGAGACCACGCCGCTGACCATGCCCTCCGCGAGGAAAAGAATCTCAGCTACTGCGAACAGACCGATGGTCAGGCTGGTGAAGTCGATACCGCCCAGGAGCTCCAGCGAGCCGAAGGTGAAGCGCTCGACGCCGGTGCCGCCATCGATGCCGACCATTGCGAGGAGCAATCCGAGCGCGACGGCGATCCAGGTCTTGACCGCCTTGCCCTCGCTCATCGTACCGAGCAGCGCGAAGGACAAAACCATCAGCGCGACATAATCGGCCGGGCCGAAGGAGAGCGCGAGCCGCGCCAGCGGCACGGCTAGGAAGGTCATCAGGATGACGGCGCTGGTGCCGCCGACGAAGCTGCCGATACCGCTGATCGCCAGCGCCGCGGCCCCGCGGCCCGATTTGGCGAGCGGATAGCCGTCGAGCGTCGTCATCACCAGCCCGGGATCGCCGGGGATGTTGAGCAGGATCGAGGAGATGCGGCCGCCATAGCCGCTGCCGTAATAGAGCCCGGCAAGCAGGATCAGCGCCGTCTCCGGCGGCAGCTTCAGCGCGAAGCAGAGCGGGAGCAGCAGCGCGACCGCATTGATCGGCCCGATGCCCGGCAGCGCGCCGATGGCGGTGCCAAGCGCGACGCCGGCGAAGGCCACAGTGAGGTTGAGCGGGGTCAGCGCAACCTGGAAGCCGGTGAGCAGCGCGGCGAATGCGTCCATCTCAGATCCCCAGCGGTCCGCGCGGCAATGGCAGGTCGAGCATCTTGTCGAGCAACACGAAGAAGACGACCGAGGTGGCGACCGCCGAGACCGCAGCCGGCAACGGCCGCGCGTGGAAGGCCAACGCGGCCACGAAGCAGAGGAGCGATGTGGCCGCGATGAAGCCGATCGGCAGCAGGAGCAGCGGGTAGATCAGGCTGGCCACGAGCACGGCCAGCGCCCGCGGCCATGTCCCGAACTCCATCGTCACCGGCCCCGGGCGCAGCATCAGGATGAAGCCGCCCAGGAGCAGCACGCCGCCGGTGATCGTCGGGAAGACCCGCGGCCCGACCGGATCGGCCGCGAAGGGCACATGCAGGCTCTGCGCGTGCCAGATCGCACCCGCGCCGATGAGCGCGCAGATCAACCCGACCAGGCGATCGATCATGACCCTCTCCCGTCCCGCTGCCTTGGCGAAGGGCTTGAGCCCTTACTTGACGAGGCCGACCTCGGCCGCCAGCGTCCGGAAATCGGCGGTGCGCTTCTTGGCGAACGCGTCGAATTCCGCGCCGACCATGTTGAACTCGAACAGCCCCTGCTCCGTGCGGGCTTTCTGCCAGCGCGGATCGGCGTTGAGCTTGGTCAGCACGCCCGTCCAGTAGGTGTAGGACGTTTCCGGGGCCTTCGGCGGAGCGTAGAAGCCGCGCACGATCGGCCATTGCACGTCGTAGCCTTGCTCCTTCGCCGTCGGGACCTGCGCGAAGGCGCCGGGCAGGCGCTGTTCCGAGAAGGTCGCGAGCAGGCGGATCTCGCCGGCCTCGAGCTGGCCGCGCACTTCGGAGGCATCGCCGGGGAAGAGGTCGATATGGCCGCCGATCAGGGCGCCGATCGCCTCGCCGCCACCCTCATAGGAGAGGTAGCGCATCTTGCGCGGATCGACGCCGGCCGCCTTCAGCACAAGCGCGGGCTTCATCCAGTCCTGGCTGCCGACTGTGCCGCCGGCACCGACCTTCACCGAGGTCGGCTCCTTCTTCAGGGCCTCGACGACGTCGGCCAGCGTCTTGAAGCGGCTGTCCTTGCGCACGGCGAGCACGCCGTAATCGGCGCCGATCGCTCCCAGCCAGCGCACGTCGGATTCGCTGAAGCGGCCGAACTTGCCCTGGGCTAGATTGACCCATGAGCCGGTCGAGACCGCGACGATGACATTGGCATCGGCGGCGCGCTGCGCCTGGATGTTGTTATAGGCGATGGCGCCGATGCCGCCCGGCATGTTGGTGGTGCGGATCGAGGGGCCGACCAGCCCGGTCTCGTTCAGCAAGCGGCTGGTGAGCCGGCAGGTGAGGTCGAAGCCGCCGCCCGGTGCGGCAGGCGCGATGCATTCGGGGTTCTGCGGCTGGAAGTCCTGCGCGTGGACGGTTGCAGAGAGCAGCAGCGCGCAGCAGGTGGCGATCGTTGTCCTCATGGCGTTCCTCCGGAAGTCTTGTAGGTCCCGCCTGTCGGCGGCGGGCTGGCGTCGCCTGTCCGGGCTCTCGATGGCTCGGTTCGATTGTCGACAATATTTAGTTTAGATGAGCGATCTCGCTTGTCAAACGCCTAAGTCGATGTAATTTATGTCGACAATAAACGCTAGCCGGATCGAAAAGGCGAGCGACCGATGCGAGGAACGGCCCACAATGGCGACATTCAACAATAACGAGCGTCCGGCTCCGGACAGCGTGCTGGTCGATATCGCCGATTACGTGCTGAACTACCGCGTCGAGAGCAGCCTCGCCTACGAGACCGCCCGCAACTGCCTGATCGACACGATGGGCTGCGGCATGGAGGCGCTCGAATACCCCGCCTGCACCAAGCTGCTTGGCCCGCTCGTTCCCGGCACGACCGTCCCGAACGGCGCCCGCGTGCCCGGCACGTCCTATCAGCTCGATCCCGTTCAGGCCGCCTTCAATTTCGGCACGATGATCCGCTGGCTCGATTTTAACGATTGCTGGCTCGCGGCCGAATGGGGCCACCCGTCCGACAATCTCGGCGGCATCCTCGCCGTCGCCGACTGGCTGTCGCGGACCGCTGTCGCGGCCGGCAAGCAGCCGCTGACGATGCGCGACGTGCTCACCGCGATGATCAAGGCGCACGAGATCCAGGGCTGCCTCGCGCTGGAGAACGCCTTCAACAAGGTCGGCATCGACCATGTGATCCTGGTCAAGGTCGCCTCGACGGCGGTCGTCGCCGGCATGCTCGGGCTCGACCGCGACGAGATCGTCAACGCGCTCTCGCTCGCCTTCGTGGACGGTCAGGCGCTGCGCACCTATCGCCACGCCCCCAATGCCGGTTCGCGCAAGAGCTGGGCGGCGGGCGATGCCACAAGCCGTGCCGTCAGGCTCGCGCTGATCGCCCGCACCGGCGAGATGGGCTATCCGTCCGCGCTGTCGGCCAAGACCTGGGGCTTCTACGACGCCTCGTTCCGTGGCCAGAGCTTCAAGTTCCAGCGGCCCTACGGCTCCTATGTGATGGAGCACGTGCTGTTCAAGATTTCCTACCCGGCCGAGTTCCATTCGCAGACGGCGGTCGAGGCCGCGATGACGCTGCACGATCAGCTCCAGGCGATGGGCCGCAGCAGCGACGACATCGCCTCCATCAAGATCAGGACGCACGAGGCCTGCATCCGCATCATCGACAAGCGCGGGCCGCTGCATAATCCGGCCGATCGCGATCACACCATCCAGTACATGGTCGCCGTGCCCTTCATCTTCGGGCGCCTCACTGCAGCCGATTACGAGGACGACATCGCCGCCGATCCGCGCATCGATGCGCTCCGCGACAAGATCGAATGCGTCGAGGACCCGGCCTTCACCCGCGATTATCACGACCCCGAGAAGCGCTCGATCGCCAACGGCATGACGGTGACGCTCAAGGATGGCACCGTGCTGCCCGAGCTCGTGGTGGAATATCCGATTGGCCACAAGCGCCGCCGCACGGATGGCATTCCCCTGCTGGAAGACAAGTTCCGCACCAACCTCGCTCGCCGCTTCGTCGAGAAGCGCCAGCGCCAGATCCTCGATATCTCGTTGGATCAGGCGAGGCTCGAAGCGATGTCGGTCAACGACTACGTCGATCTCTACTGCAACTGAGTGCTCATGCCCTATCTCGTCGCCTCCGATCTTTCGTCCGAGCCGGCCGGCCAGCGCTTCCGGGCACTGGTCGAGCGCGGCGGCATCGCCTGCCTGCCCGGCGCCCAGAACGGCATGGCCGCGATCCAGGCCAGGAATGCGGGCTTCGAGGGCCTGTATCTGTCGGGCGCGGCGATGACGGCCTCGATGGGCATTCCCGATCTCGGCATGATCACGGTCGACGAGGTCGCCTTCTTCATCCGCCAGATCGCGCGGGCCTCGGGCCTGCCGTTGCTGGTCGATGGCGACACCGGCTATGGCGAGGCGCTCAACGTCATGCACATGGTCCGTGTCTTCGAGGATGCCGGTGCCGGCGCTGTCCATATCGAGGACCAGCTCCTGCCCAAGAAATGCGGCCATCTGAATGACAAGAAGCTGGCCGACGCCCATGACATGGCGGCCAAGGTCGCCGCCGCCGCGAAGGCGCGCCGGCATCTCTATGTCATCGCCCGCACCGATGCCGCCGCCAGCGAAGGCATGGACGGCGCGGTCGCGCGCGCAAATCTCTATCTCGAGGCCGGTGCCGACGCGATCTTCCCGGAAGCGCTGACCACGGCCGAGATGTTCCGCGAGTTCGCCCGCCGCGTGCCTGGCGTGCCGCTGCTCGCCAACATGACCGAGTTCGGCCGCACGCCCTTCTTCACGGCCTCCGAGTTCGAGGCGATGGGCTATCGCATGGTGATCTGGCCGGTCTCCTCGCTGCGCGTCGCCAACAAGGCGCAGGAGAAGCTCTACGCGGCGCTTGCCCGCGACGGCGGCACCCATGCCATGGTCGACCAGATGCAGACGCGCGCCGAGCTCTACAAGACGATCGGCCTCGCCGATTACGAGGCGCTCGACGCCTCGATCGTCGCGACCATCACGCCGGAAGGCATGCCGCAGCGCGAGCGTAGCGCATGACGACGCCAAGGCGCCGGACGATCCGGGCCTGAACGACGGATGACAAGAAACGACCAGCCGAAACAGGCGGCGTAACGACAACGGGAGGAAATGAAAGATGCTGAAGCGTTTGACGATGGCCGGTGTTCTGGCTCTGGGGCTCGGCACGGGTGCGGCCTGGGCCGAACCGGCGAAAGTGATGATCCCCGCCAATCCCGGCGGCGGCTGGGACGGGGCCGGGCGCCACACGATGGCGGCCTTCGCCCAGTCCAAGGTGTTCACCGACGGGGCATCCTTCACCAACAAGGGCGGCGCCGCCGGCACGATCGGCCTCGCCGAATTCGTCCGCACGGCCAAGGGGGACGATAATGCCCTGCTGGTCACCGGCGTCATCATGGTCGGCGGCGTCATCACCAACCAGACGCCGGTTTCGCTCAAGGACACGACGCCGCTGCTGCGTCTGACCAACGAGTACAATGCCATCGCGGTGCCCGCGAATTCGCCGATCAAGACCCCTGCGGACTTCATCGCAGCACTCAAGGCCGATCCCGGCGCGCTCTCGGTCGGCGGCGGCTCGGCCGGCGGTGCCGACCATGTCATGCTCGCGCTGCTCGCCAAGCATGCCGGCGCGCCCGTCGGCAAGATCAACTTCGTCGCCTTCTCCGGCGGCGAAATCCTGGCGGCGCTCGGTGGCGGCAAGATCAAGGCTGCGATCTCCGGTGCCTCCGAGTTCCGCGCATTCGCGGAATCCGGCCGCATCCGTATCATCGCGACCTCCGGTCCGACGCGGGTCGAAGGCCTCAACGCGCCGACGCTGAAGGAAGCCGGCATTCCGGTCGAGATCGGCAACTGGCGCGGTTTCGTCGGAGCGCCCGGCATGAGCGATGCCGCCAAGAAGACCTGGCTCGACCGCTTCGCCAAGCTCCACGCCACCAAGGAGTGGAAGGAGACGCTGAAGACGCAAGGGTGGGAGGACGCCTATCTGCCGGGCGACGCCTTCAACGCCTTCCTCAAGAGCGAGGAAGCGAACTGGACGACCGCCCTCAAGGAAGTCGGCATCCTGAAATAGCCTGCGTCGAAGTCGGGCGGCGCCCGTGAAAGCGCCGTCCGCGATCCATCGCGAAGGGACGGACAGGACGATGTCGTCGATGCAGAACGATCCGGCTGTGGTTGGAGGGCGCCCCTGGTGGCTGGGTCTCGCTGTCCTGGTGATGGGCGCTCTCTGGCTCAACGGTGCGCGCGGCATCGCCTCGACCACCAATTACGTCGGGGTCGGGCCGGCCGCCATCGTGCTCGTCGTCGGGCTCGTCCTCGTCCTGCTCGGCTTCCTGCTGACCGTGCAGGCCTTGCGCGGCCAATTGGCCCCGTCGGGCGATGAGGAGGAGGAGCCGTTCTCGCGCCCGGCCTTCCTGACCGCGCTCGCCGGGGTCTGCGTGCCGCTCCTGACCATTCGCTGGCTCGGCTTTCCCTTCAGCGCGATGCTCGCCTTCACGCTGGTGACCCATGCTTTCGGCTCGCGCCGCACCCTCCTCGATCTCGGGATCGGCGCGACCATCGCCAGCCTCGCCTGGCTCGGCTTCTCCCGCCTCGGCATCAGCCTGGGGCCGTTCTTCCCGTTGCTGGGCTGAAGCATGGACATCCTGAACCAGTTGATCGGCGGGTTCGCGGTTGCCTTGCAGCCGATGAACCTGTTCTGGGCTTTCGTCGGCTGTGG
>SEEM01000117.1 GCA_004144595.1 Hyphomicrobiales bacterium | reverse complement strand
CAATTCCTGGCGCCGCCGAAGGACGAGACCATCGTCTGCCGCTGCGAAGAGGTCACCGCCGGCCAGATTCGCGATGCCGCCAAGCGCCTTGGCGTCACCGGCCCCAACCAGATGAAAGCCTTCCTGCGCTGCGGCATGGGGCCCTGCCAGGGCCGTCTCTGCGGCCCGACCGTGGTCGAACTGATCGCTGAGACGCGCGGCACGACCCCGGCGGAGATCGGCTACTACCGCCTGCGCCCGCCGATAAAACCGGTGACGCTGGCCGAACTCGCGGCCCTGCCGCAGACCGAAGCCTCGGTGAAGGCGGTCGTCCGATGACCAGGGAGGCCCACAGCGCCGATGTCATCGTCATCGGCGGCGGCATCCATGGCTGCTCGACCGCGCTGCATTGCGCGATGCGCGGGCTCTCGGTCATCCTGATCGAGAAGGACCATGCCGGGCGCCACGCCTCCGGCGTCAATGCCGGCGGCGTGCGCCAGCTCGCGCGCCATGTCGCCGAAATCCCGCTCTCCAACGCCTCGATGGCGCTCTGGCACAATATCGCGGAGCTGGTCGATGACGATTGCGGCTTCACCAGCGACGGCCAGATCCTCGTTGCCGAGGACGAGGCCGATCTGGAGGGATGCCGCGCCCGCGTCGCAGACCTGACGCTGCGCGGCTTCCATCATGAGGAGATGATAGACGCGAAGGAACTGCGCGAGATCGTCCCCGCCGTTTCCGAGACCTGCCCGGGCGGCGTGATCTCGCGCCGCGACGGTGCAGCGATCCCTTTGCGCGCGACGCAAGCCTTCAAGCGCAAAGCCGAGGGCTTGGGCGCGACCATCCGCGAAGGCGTCCGTGTCACGAAGGTCGAGAGGGACGGGCCGAACTGGCGCGTCGTCACCGATGCCGGCGCCTTCCTCGCCCCCCGCATCGTCAACGCCGCCGGCGCATGGGCCGACCGCATCGCCGCCGATCTGGCCGAGCCCGTGCCGCTCCAGGTCATCGCGCCAATGCTGATGATCACCGCGCCATTGCCGGCCTTCATCAAGCCGGTCGTGATCCTGCGCGGGCGAAAACTCTCCTTCAAGCAGTTCGACAACGGCACGGTGCTGATCGGCGGCGGCCATCTCGGCACCCCCTTGCGCGACGAGAACGTCACGCTGCTCGACTGGCGCAAGCTCGCGATCAGCGCCGGCACGGTCTGGGACCTCTTCCCGATCATGCGCGGTGCGCCGGTCGTGCGCGCCTGGGCCGGCATCGAGGCGCGCATGCCGGACGACCTGCCGGTCTTCGGCAAGAGCGCCAGGCACGAGGGCGTCTACCACCAGTTCGGCTTCTCGGCCCATGGCTTCCAGCTCGGCCCCGGCGCCGGCGCGGTGATGGCCGAGATCATCGCGACCGGCCAATCGAACGTGCCGATCGACGGCCTCGACATCGCCCGCTTCACCACCACCCACTGAGCTTCAACCGAAGGACAAGACCCATGGCCATCAAGCGCTCCCTCCGCACGCCCATCCAGAACCGCGTCGTCGAGACCGGAAACCTCGCCTTCGTCGGCGGCGTCGTCGCCGACGACACCACGCAGGGAATGGGTCCGCAGACCCAGAACATCCTCGGCAAGATCGAGGGCTATCTAGGCGAGGTCGGGCTCGACCGCAAGGCGATCGTCGCCGCGCAGATCTTCGTGACCGATCTCAAGCTGAAGAAGGATATGGACGCGGTCTGGACCGCCTTCTTCGGCGAGGATATGCCGACCCGCGCCACTGTCGGCGTTGCCGATCTCGGGGGCCCGCTGATCGAGATCGTTGTCACCGCCGCGCGCTGACCGGCGCGCCCGACCAAGAGCCGGCAGCGGCTTCCAGCCACCGGCCCTGCCCCATCAATTCGAAACGGAGACGGGAGCTTCCACCGTTAAACTGACGCGGTCGAGCTTCGGCGTCATCGTGTCGAGCAATGGCAGCGCCGCGGCACCGAGCGCTGCCGTCAGTCGGCCGGTCGCACCACGCTGGACGCGCGGGATCGCCCGCCCCGGCCGGTTCGCCACCGAGACGGACAAGGGCGCCATCGCCGCAATCAGCGCATCGATCACCGTATCCGGCATCTCGCCGCCAAGAATGACGGTTTCCGGATCGAACAGGTTCTCCAGCATGGTCACGACCGGCGCCAGCAGCCCGGCCGTCTCCGCGATCCAGGTGGACAGCGCCGGATGTCCGTCACGGTGCAGCCGCGCGATCTCCTCCGGCCCGGCGTCCGGTATGCCGGCCTCCCGCAACGTCTCCGCCAGCGCATGGACGGAGGCATAGCGTTCGAGGCAGCCATATCCGCCGCAGGCGCAGGCGCGCCCGTAGCGCACGACCGGAATATGGCCAATCTCGCCGGCATTGCCGAAGGCGCCGCGATAGGGTTGGCCGGCGACGATGACGCCAAGCCCGAGGCCGGCGCCGAAATAGATCTGGCAGAAATGCCGCAGGTTGCGGCCGAGCCCGTGGAGATGCTCGCCGACCGCCGCCGCATTGGCATCGTTCTCGATCACGACTGGCGTGTTCAGGACATCCTGCAGCAATTGCGCCGCATCCTGCCCGGCCCAGCCCGGCAAAGGCGAAGTGCCGACGGAGTTCATGCCCTCGATCTCGAAAGGGCCCGGCATCACCACGCCGCAGCCGAGCAGGCGCTCGGGCAATCCGGCCTGGCAACGCACCGCGGCCAGTTCCGCCGCAGCCGTCTTCTGCACGCCCGCGACGGTGGTGTCCGCAAGAGGCGCGATGCGCTGCGTCCTGACCCGCCCGGCCAGGTCGACGAGGACAGTGGTAACGTGATCGGCCGCGATCTCCATGCCCGCCGTCATTCCACCTTCGGGATTCACGGCGAATTCCACCGGCGGCTGTCCGCGCGCCGTCCGGCGCCGGCCGAGCTCGATCAGGAACCCCTCCGCGACCAGCTCCGCGACGATGTTGGAGACGGCCTGGGCCGTCAGCTTGGTCAACACCGCGATATCGGAACGGCCGAGCCGGCCGTGTTGACGCACGGTTTCGAGCACGACCCGACGATTATGGCTGCGCGTCCGCTCGGGATTGGTGCCGACGGCGGCGCTGCGGGACGGTGGGATGGGGCGATTCGGCATAGGCGGTCGCAACGAAACGGGTCGACAGCCTGCGTCGGCAATTAATCCAACTCAAGTGAATTAATGGATTGACAGTCGCTGGCCGGCGAGATGACGATGCCTGCAAGCCTCCCGAATGCCGCCTGCCGGCAAGCGCGGAGGGCGATGAAAATCAGGGGAGAGGGTCATGCGCGGCTTACGCGGGATGCTGTTGGGTCTGATGGTCTCGGTCGGCGCGGTCGCCGGCGCGAAGGCGCAGACCGTCGAGATCGAGTACTGGCAGTATGTCTTCGACGCGCGCGTCAAGGCGATGACCGAGCTGATCAAGCGCTTCGAAGCCGCCAACCCGACCATCAAGGTCAAGCAGACGACCTTCCCCTATGCCGACTACCAGACCAAGATCGCCGCGGCGATGCCGGCCGGCCAGGGCCCCGACGTCGTGCAGCTCTTCTATGGCTGGCTCGACAATTTCGTCGGCGCGAAGTTCATCCAGCCGCTGCCGCGCGACGCCTTCCCGCCCGCCGCGATCGAGAAGGAATTCTACCCGATCGTCTCGGCGATGAAGCGCGACGGCGAGTATTACGCGCTGCCGACGGCGGTGCGCTCGCTTGCGCTGTTCTACAACAAGAAGCTCTTCCAGGAGGCCGGGCTCGATCCGAACACGCCGCCGAAGACGATCGAGGAGCTGCTCGATTTCGCCAAGAAGACGACCAAGCGCGATGGCGCCGGCAACATGCTCTCCGCCGGCATCACGCTCGATTTCCCCGGCCAGGATTACCATTGGTGGCGCGAGACGCTGCTGCGCCAGAACGGCGGCGCCCCCTATAGCGACGACAACAGGAATGTCACCTATGACAGCGAGGCCGGTGCCAGGTCGCTGAACTGGTATGCCGATCTCCAGCGCACCCACAAGGTCGGGCAGGTCGGCTTCATGGACGAGGGCCAGGCCGCCTTCCGTGCCGGCCGCGCCGCGATGACCATCGACGGCTCCTTCCGTCTCGGCGCCTTCGGCGGCATCAAGGCCTTCGAATGGGGCGTTGCCGAACTTCCGGCCTCGGCCGACGGCAAGAAGGCGAATTTCGCCAGCTACTGGGTCAACGCCATCACCACCAAGCCGACCGGCCCGAAGCTGGAAGCGGCCAAGAAATTCCTCGCCTTCGTCACCACGCCCGAGGCGATGCAGCTCTGGCTCGAAACCGTCGGCGAGTTGCCGGCGCGCAAGGAAGCCGCCGAGACCGAGAAGAACCTGAATCACCCGGTCTACGGGCCGTTCCTCAAGGCGCTGAACTACGCGCACGCCACCGTCTTCGTCGACGAACTGGCCCAGCGCCAGGTCTCGCTCGACATGATCAACCGTGTGCTGCTGCAGAACCAGGACGCCAAGGCCGCGCTGGCCGAGGCCGCCAAGGCCGAGCAGGCGATCCTCGACCGCTTCTACAAGAAGTGATGCGGACCGGGCGCCGGATCGGACTGTCGCGATGAACGCCTCTTCGTCTCGTGTCGATGCACGATCCGGCGCCCGTCTCTTCTCGGGGCTCGGCATGCGCCAGAAGCAGGTGCTCTGGGCCTGGTCCTTCCTGGCGGTGCCGGTTCTGTTCTATGCCGTGGTGCGTTTCTATCCGACGCTGGAAGCCTTCTGGATTTCCACCACCAACTGGAACCTCCTGACGAAGCCTTCCTTCATCGGGCTCGCCAACTTCAAGCGCCTTCTGGCCGATCCGGTTTTCTGGAAGGTCTTCGGCAACACAGCGCTCTACTTGCTGCTCGGCACGCCGATCAGTCTGCTGCTCGCCTTCGTCATCGCCTATCATCTCGACCGCGTGCGTTTCCTGCACGGCTTCATCCGGGCGCTGTATTTCCTGCCCTTCCTGACCACCGCGGCGGCAATGGCCTGGGTCTGGCGCTGGTTCTACCAGCCGGTCCCGATCGGCCTGTTCAACAACCTGCTCGCCGGGCTCGGCATCGCCCAGCAGCCCTTCCTGCGCTCGACCACGCAGTCGCTGCCGGCCGTGCTCGCGCCGGCTATCTGGGCCGGGCTCGGCTTCCAGGTCGTGATCTTCATGGCGGGCCTGCGCGCGATACCGACGACCTATTACGAGGCCGCCCGCATCGACGGTGTCTCGAATTGGACGATCCTGCGGCGAATCACCGTGCCGCTGCTCAAGCCGACGATCGTCTTCCTCGTCGTCTTCTCCTCGATCGGGTTCCTGCGGATATTCGATCAGGTCTACAACATGACCAGCCAGACGAGCAGTGACCCCGGCGGTCCCTTGAACGCGACCAAGCCGCTGGTGCTGATGATCTACCAGACGGCCTTCTCCTCCTTCGACATGGGCTATGCCGCAGCCCAGACCGTGGTGCTCTTCCTCGTGCTGCTCGTGGTCTCGCTGCTGCAGCTCCGGCTGCTGAAAGACCGCTGATGAGCGCCGCCGCCTCCCCGCTCGCCTTGCGCATCGAGCCCGGCCGCATCATCGCCTGGCTGCTGCTTTTCGGTGGCGGCCTCCTGATGGTGACGCCGCTCGTCTTCATGTTCGCGACATCGTTGAAGGATTCCTCCGAGATCTACGATCTCGCCTTCTTCCCGGCCCACCCGACGCTCGGCAACTACGTGACCGTGCTCTCGGACGGCCGCTTCCTGCGCTGGTTCGCCAATTCCTTCGGCATCGCGGTTGCGGTCACGCTCTCGAATGTTTTCTTCGACAGCCTCGTCGGCTACACCCTCGCGAAATTCCAGTTCCGCGGCCGCTATCTCGTCTTCATCGCCATCCTCTCGACGCTGATGATCCCGACCGAGATGCTGGTCATCCCCTGGTATGTCATGGCCAAAAACTTCGGCTGGCTCGACAGCTACTGGGGCATCATGTTTCCGGGCATGATGACGGCCTTCGGCACCTTCCTGATGAAGCAGTTCTTCGAGACCGTGCCCAACGACTTCCTCGAAGCAGCCCGCATCGACGGCCTCAACGAATTCGCGATCTTCTGGCGCATCGCCCTGCCGCTCGTCACGCCGGCCCTCTCGGCGCTGGCGATCTTCACCTTCCTCAGCAACTGGACCGCCTTCATCTGGCCGCTGATCGTGACCACGAGCAAGGAACTCTACACCTTGCCGGTCGGCCTCACGAGCTTCGCGGTGGAATCGCAGGTCCAGTGGGAGCTGATCATGACGGGCGCGGCGCTCGCGACCCTGCCGACTCTGACCGTCTTCCTGCTGCTCCAGCGCTATATCGTGCGTGGCGTGGTTCTCGCCGGTCTCAAGGGCTGATTGCCATGACGAAAACCGACCCCCGCGCGAGCGACACGTCCGTCTTCCCCGATCTCGTCTACAAGGAAACCGTGCTGCGCCCGCTTTTCGACGGGGCGAAGACGCATCATGTCCAGAGCTTCCGCGCCATCGACCGCGCCCATCTCGTCATGCTCGCGGAAACGGAGATTCTGCCGCGCGCAACTGCCGGCCGCATCGCCCGCGCGCTCGACGCGATCGACGCCGAGATCGACCCCGCCGCGCTGCGCTACGACGGCACTGTCGAGGATTATTTCTTCCTGATCGAAGCCGAGCTGAAGAAGCGCCTGCCGGCCGACGATGCCGGGCGCCTCCATACCGGCCGCTCGCGCAACGATATCGACCACACGCTGTTCAAGCTCGCCCTCAAGCCGCGGCTGGACCATATGGCCGGCCTGCTGCGCGCCCTGATCACGGCCACCCTCGACCTCGCCGAGCGCGAGAAGGCGACGCTGATCGTCGCCTATACCCATGGCCAGCCGGCCCAGCCGACCACCTTCGGCCATTACCTCTCCGCCGCTATCGAGGTCATGCTGCGCGACCACGAACGGCTGGTGCAGGCCCGCGCACTGCTCGATCTCTCGCCGATGGGCGCGGCCGCGATCACGACCTCGGGCTTCCCGCTGGATCGCGCCCGTGTCGCGCATCTGCTCGGCTTCGCCGCGCCCCTCCAGAACTCCTACGGCTGCATCGCCGCAATCGACTACCTGACGGGGACCTACAGCGCCGTCGAACTCGTCTTCCTGCACCTCGGGCGGCTGATCCAGGATTTGCAGGTCTGGACCGCCTTCGAGGTCGGCCAGCTCTATGTGCCCAACGCTTTCGTGCAGATCTCCTCGATCATGCCGCAGAAGCGCAATCCCGTCCCGATCGAGCATCTGCGCCACCTCTCCTCGCAGACCGTAGCGCGCGCCCGGATGGTCCGGGATATCGTCCACAATACCCCCTTCACCGACATGAACGACGCCGAGGGCGAAACCAACGAAGCCGGCTATCAGGCCTTCGCGACGGGCGAGCGCGTGCTCGGCCTGCTCACCGCGCTGCTGCCGGCGCTCCAGGTCGA
>SEEM01000116.1 GCA_004144595.1 Hyphomicrobiales bacterium | reverse complement strand
GAGAGCGAGGACACGGTCGAGAGCGCCGCCTGGACCGAGCCGAGGCGCAGGCCCTCGGCCACCTCCTTCTCGCCGCCGAGCGCGGCATTGGGTACGATCCTGAGATCGAAGCGGCCGGGCGCTGTGCGGTTGAGTATCTCGGCGATGCGCCGCCAGATCTTGGTCTCCGGCTTGTCCTCACCCAAAAGCGAGGCGACCGTCACGGGCCGGCCGGCCGCGAACGCCCGACTGCCCGTCAGAATGGCGGGCGCGGCGAGCGAACCGGCGGCGAATTGGCGGCGGGTGATCAGCAAGGCTTGCCTCCTTCGGCTGAGGTAGCGGGATCGCGCGAAACGCGACTCGCCGCAAGAGGCGTGTGGTCTCGCGCGGGCGAGAGTGGATTTCAACGCCCCCGATCGGCTATCGGGAACGCAGCAGCAGACGGAGACGCCGATGACCGAGACCCATGAGATTGCCTCCGACCGTCTGCGCGCAACGGTCCGGGCGCAAGGCGGCGAACTGATCGCGCTTTCCGATGCAAACGGGCCGCTGCTCTGGCATGGCGGGCCGGAGTGGCCGCGCCAAGCGCCCGTGCTGTTCCCGATCGTCGGACGGCTGACCGACGACACGCTGATCCATCAGGGACGATCCTACCGGCTGACCCAGCACGGATTCGCGCGCGACAGCCTGTTCACCTGGGTCGAGCGATCCGCCGACCGCGCGGTGCTGGAGCTGCGGGAAAGCCCGGAGACGCTGGCGATCTACCCGTTCCGGTTCGTGCTGCGGATGATCTACGAAGTCGCGGGCGACATGCTGACCGTGACCTCTCGGGTCAGCAACCCGGCCGAGGAGCCGCTGATCTGCGGCGTCGGCGCGCATCCGGCCTTTCTCTGGCCGCTGAGCGAGGGCGTAGCCAAGGAAGCGCATCGCCTGACCTTCCCGCAGGCGGAGCCCGGCCAGGGCCTCGGCGTCGAGGCCGGCCTGCTCACCGCACCGATCCCCCTGCCCTTCTCAGGCACGGAACTGCCGCTCGATGAGAGCCTCTTCCTCAACGACGCGATCGTGATCCCGGATACCGCCAACCGCTCGGTTCGCTTCGCCGCACTGGATGCGTCAGGGCAGGAGACCCGCGCCCTGACCGTGAGTTGGGACGGCTACAGGGATCTCGGTATCTGGTCGAAGCCGACAGGCGCGCCGTTCCTGTGCATCGAGCCGTGGTACAGCATGGCGAGCCCTGCCGGCTGGCAGGGCGACATCGCGGAAAAGCCCGGCATCCTCAAGCTGATGCCGGGCGAGAGCCGCGATTTCGTCTGGCGCGTCACGCTGTAGCGCGTCACTTCTTCTCGATGTTCCAGAACAGCATCACCGGCGCTGCGAGCACGCCCGCGACATTGGTGCGCCGGGCATAGGGCTGGTCGTATTGACCGAGCACGCGATAGGGCTGCATCTCGGCGAGACGCTTGTGCAAGGCTTCAAGCGCAAGCTTGCGGCCGGCATCGTCGGGCGCATCGATGAAGGCTCCGCGCAGCTTCTCGGCCTCCGCATCGCAGGGCCAGCCCGACCAGGCGCGCTCGCAGGCCATGTTGGTGCCGATATTGGTCAGCGGCGACTGCATGGTGGCCCCTGACGCCGTCGTGACGAAGAGATTCCAACCGCCCTGCTCGGACGTGCCCTTGTTCTGCTGACGCGTGGTGACGGTGCCCCAATCGGCGACCTGCAGATCGATATTGAACCCGACCTTCCTGAGCGAGGCGGCCGCGACCTCCGCCATACGGCCGATCGGCGCGATGTCGTTGCTGGTCGAGAGCACGAGCTTCTCGCCCTTGTAGCCGCTCTCCTTCAGGAGCGCGCGCGCCTTGTCGAGATCGGGCTTGGCATAGCTCTCGGTGCCGGCTTCCGTGCCGTTGGGACCGCCGCAGATGAAATAGGAGGCACAGCGCTTCCACCATTCCTCCTCACCGAAACCGGCCGAAAGGAAATCGGCCTGGTCTGTGGCATAGGCCAAAGCGAGCCGGGCCTTCGGGTTGTCGAAAGGCGGGTGGAGATGGTTCGGCCGCAGCATCGCCTGGTTGGAGAGGTTGGCATAGCGGTCGACCTTGACCTGGCTATTGGTCGAGATGACCGGGATCAGGTCCTGGCTCGGCTGTTCCCAGATGTCGATCTCGCCGGTCTGGAGCGCGGCCGCAGCAGTCGCCGCATCCGGCATGATCTGCCATTCGACGCGATCGACCTTGACCACGCGCCCGCCGGCGAGCCCATCGGCCGGCTCGGAGCGCGGGATATAATCGGGATTGCGGTCGTAGACCACTTTCGAGCCGCTGCGCCACTCCTCGCGGTTGAACTTGAACGGACCGGAGCCGATCGTCTCGGTGACCGGCTTCATCGGGTCGGATTTTGCATCGGACTCGCGCATGATCACCGGGATCTGACCCACCGCCGAGCCCAATGCGAAGGGTACCAACGCCAGCGGGCGCTTCAGCTTGAGGCGGAAGGTGGCGTCGTCCACCGCCTCCATGCCCTCGGTATACTCGCCGAGCTTGCCGCCGATGGTATCGCGCTTCATCCAGCGGCCGAGCGAGGCGATGACGTCCTTGGTCGTGACCGGCTGGCCGTCATGGAATTTCAGGCCGGGGCGGAGCTTGAAGGTCCAGGTCAGCTTGTCCGCCGAGGTCTCGAAGCTCTCGACCATCTGCGGCTTCGGCTGCAGGTTCGAATCCCAGGCGAAGAGCGTCTCGTAGATCATCAGCCCGTGCATGCGGGTGATGACAATCGAGGCCGCGACCGGATCGAGCGTCTTCAGATCCGCATGCGGCGCGACGCGCAGGACGCGGTTCGAAGCCGGCTGCGACTGCGCCGCCGCCGGCAATGGCAGCAGCGCGGCAGCCGACAGCAGCAGCGCGGCGGTGAAACGGGACAGGTGCATCGGGCTTCTTCTCCTTCGTGACAGACCTCGCAGCCCCGCCCCTCAGCGGAACCGTCACGGCCGGCGCGTTTCAGACTCGCTTCATCTGCAAGATTCTTGCCCGATGGCTGGCGACCCTCAAGGTCCCATCGGGATCGAGCCAGAGACAGGGCCGCGACCGCCAGGGCCCATGCAGAAGATCGGCGAGCGCGCGGCCGTTCGGCAGCGGCGTCAGGCGCGAGACCGTACCGCCGGAAGGCCAGGGCAGCAGCGCGGTGCCGTCCGCCCGGATCTCGATCTCGGTGCCGAAATTCGGATCGCGCCAGCGCCCGACCAGCCGCGCATCGAGCGGGGTATCGGCCGGCACGCGGGCGAGCGAGCGCCGCGCGCCGCCGATCAGACCGGTGAGACGGTCATCGCCTTCGCGCGTGAGACGGATATCGAGATAGGCCGGCAGGCTGCGCAATCCACCGTCGCCATCGGTGATCAGACGCTCGAAGCCGCCCATGAAGCTGATCGAATCGGCGGCAAGCTCGGCCCAGAACGGCCCTTCGTCGCTGGCGAACAGGCCGACCGGCGCGCTGGCGATCGTCGGCAGGTCCTGTTCGAGCAGAGCCGCAAGCACCGTCAGGGCCGGCCAGAGCGCCTCTTCCTCGCGATTGGACAGCACGACGACGCCGACGCCATGGGACGGCGACATCCAGAAATGGTTGCGATAACCGGCGAGCGAGCCGCCATGGCCGACGATCGCCGTTTCCCCGAGTCGGCTGGAGACGAGGCCGAGCCGATAGACGCTCTCGCTGCCATCCGCGAAATGGCGCGGCGCGGTCAACCTCTCCATCATGCCGGCGAGCGGGCCGCGCCCCGCCAGCAGGGCCGAGGCCCAGCCGGCGAGGTCGGCGGCAGACCCCACAAGTCCGCCCGATGCGGAAAAATGCGGGCCGTTATGGCCGCGCCGCCAGGCCGCCCCGTCGTTCCAGTAGCCGGTGGCGAGGCCTGGCACGACCTCCGAGCCGTCATAGGGCAGGCGGAAGGCGAGACCGAGCTCGCCGGTGAGCTCCGCGACGGTGTCCTTGTAGGGCTTGCCCGTGACCTGCTCGAGGATGCGTTGGCCGAGCCGCCAGCCGGTGTTGGAATAGGCCATCTCGGTGCCGGGCTCGGCACTCAGCGACGGCAGGGTGCGGGCCAGGGCAAAGACCTCCTCCGCGCTCAATGTCGCGGTGAAGGGCACGCCCTGCTGCCAGAGGCACTCCATCATGTCCGGCAGGGCACCGGTCATGTCGAGGGCGCGCCCGAATTCGACCTCGGCGAGCGGCGCCGGCAATTCGCTCAGCCAATGGCCGAGCGGCCTATCGAGCGGGATGCCGGCGCGCAGCAAGGCCACCGCCAGGACATGCTTGCTGATCGAGGCCAAGCGGTTCGGCGTCTGCGGCGTGAAGGGCACGCCGTACTCGATGCTGGCGAGACCGCCGGCAAAGGCTTCGCGTACGCCATCGCGATCGAACAGCACGACCGCGCCGCCCGGCCCCGCCGCGCGCTGCCAGTTGGCGACGATCTCCTGCGCGCGGTTCGCGGCGCTCATCCAGTTCACTGACATGTTTCGCTCCATCAACCCTGCGGCCGGGCTTCGCCGAGCAGGTTGCGCAAGGCCCGCATGAAGACGCGCGCGCCGGGCTCGATCGCATCGTCAGGGAAATCGAAATCCGGGTTGTGCAGATGCGCCGTTTCGCCCGAGCCGAGCAGGAACATCGCCGATTTGGAGCGTCGCCCGAACAGGCCGAAATCCTCCGAGCCGCGCGAAGGCGGCGTCGGGCCATGCGGCACCTTCTCCTCGTCCATCGCCCGGCGCAGCATCGCGACAGCCTCCGGCTCGTTCTCGCAGTGGTGGAAGATGTCGTGATAGCTGATCTCGACGGTGAGCCGGCCAGCCTGCGCCGCCTCACGCGCCAGCTTTTCCGCGGCCTCGCAGAGCGCGCCCATCTGCGCGTCGTTGACGGTGCGCAGCGTCGCCCAGAGCTCGCCATGACCGGGCGCGATACCGAAGGCCTGCTCGCCGATCTCGACATGGGTCACGGTGACCAGCCTGAAATCGGCATCGAGCGGCCCGCCCGGTCCCAGAGCGGTCAAAGCCGGGATCAGCGTCGCGATGGCCGGGGCCGGCGAGCGGCCGTGCTCCGGCGTCGAGGCATGCGAGGTCTCGCCGGTCAGGATGATCTTGATGCCGCGCGAGGCGCAGTTGGCGGCGCCTTCCGAAATGCGGGCATGGCCCACGGGCACGCCCGGGCGGTTGTGCAGCGAAAACGCATAGTCCGGCACGATCTCCTCGAATTTCGCATCGGCCATCACGGCAGCGGCGCCGGCCCCGGTCTCCTCCGCCGGCTGGAACAGCAGGATGGCCCGGCCCTTCTTCGGCGGATTGCGCTGCAGGCCCCGCGCCAGGCCGGCGAGGATCGTCATGTGGCCGTCATGGCCGCAGAGATGGCCCTTGCCGGGGATCTCGGAGCGATGGTCGCTGTCGGACAGTTCCTCGATCGGCAGCGCGTCGAGTTCGGCGCGGATCAACACGGTCGGGCCGGGCTCGGCGCCCTGGTAGATCGCCGCGACACCGTGGCCGCCGAGCTCGGTGACGATACGGTCAGGGGCGGTCGGCGTCAGGAATTCGACGATGGTGGCAGCGGTCTCGCGTTCCTCGCCGGAGATTTCAGGACGGCGATGCAGCCGATGCCGGAGATCGACGAGATCGACCATATCGCTGTTGGTCAAGAACACGGATGGAGCCTCCCAGGCGCAGTGCCGGCCGGCGGATCACCGGCTCTTGCCCGGAAAGGTTCGACACTTAAGCCTATTCGGCAACCCGCGTCGTCGCCGGGGGCGGCATGCGCGAGCGCAGGATCAATTGCCGAGTTCGGCCTCGACCTCGGCATCGAAGGCCTGCGCCAGCATCGCGCGGCAGGCTTCGGCCTGCTGGCGCGCCGAATCCAGCGCGATATGGGGAAGAATCTCGGCGAGATCGCGCAAGGCGAAATCGACGGCGGACATCAGGCCGAGCGCCGGCTCGGCCGCGGCAGTCGGTTGATGCGGAATACGGAACGCAATGACCTGACCCATAGGCATACTCACGCTGAAAGCGAATCGGCCGTCAGTGTGCGGGGGCAGGTTTCAGAAAGTGGTTAACGGCGGAATTGCGGCAGGGCCGCCCGCTTAACCATAGCCGTGCAGGCTGGCGCCATGGCGCTTCAGCCAGGCCTCCGCCTCCTCGGTATGGGGGCAGAGCCTGTGGGTCAACGCCCAGAAGCGATGCGAGTGGTTCATCTCCTTGAGATGAGCCACTTCATGGGCCGCGAGATAATCGAGCACCGGAGACGGCGCGAAAATCAGCCGCCAGGAAAAGCTGAGATGGCCCTGCGAGGAGCAGGAGCCCCAGCGGCTGGTGGTGTCGCGGATCGTGATCTTGCGAGCGGGGATGCCGAGCGTGGCGGTATGGCGGCGCACGGACTTCTCGAGGTCGTCGAGCGCAAGCGTCCTCAGGAAATCCTTGACCCGGCGCGCGACATGAGCGGCATCGCCCGCCACGGCGATGACCGGCGCGCCCTCAGCGTCACGCGTCGCCTGCGTCAGCCCGCGCGCCTTCGACCAGTGGACGATGCGATGGGGCACGCCGCGCAGGGGAATGCTTTGGCCGGGCTCGAACGGCACCGCGCGCGGGCGCTTGGCCATGCGCGCGGCGATCCAGCCGCCATGGTTCTCGGCGAAGGTGCGGCCTGCGGCGAAATCCGCCCGCTCGGGCAGTGTCAGGGTGATCTCGCCGGTCGCCTGCGAGACGCGCAACGTCATCCGCCGCGCAGCGGCGCGACGCTTGACCAGAACGGCATAGCGCGTGCCGGCATGCACGACCTCGATCCGGTCGGGGTCCGGCTGGCGCCTGAACAGGGAGATGCGCATCGCCTGCGATTGTGCGGGATTCGCCGGCGATGCGAAAGAGACGTGTTTCAGCCCGCGATCTTGAGCGCCTTGCGCTGCTCCTTGGCGCTGTCGTCGCGACGCTCCTTGGCAGCTTCCATATCGAGGCTGACCATGAAATCGGAGATGCGCGGCTGGATCTCGGAGCGGAAACGCGAGCCGTTGAAGACGCCGTAATGGCCGACCTTGGGCTGGAGATAGTGGACGCGCTTGTCGTCGGGGATATTGACGCAGAGGTCATGCGCCGCCTTGGTCTGGCCGACGCCGGAGATATCGTCCATCTCGCCCTCGACGGTCATCAAAGCAACGCGGCGGATGGCGGTGAGGTCGACCGGCTTGTCGCGATGCATCATCTCGCCCTTGGGCAGAGAGTGCTGGACGAAGACGGTGTCGACGGTCTGGAGATAGAACTCGGCGGTCAGGTCCATCACCGCGAGATACTCGTCGTAGAAATCGCGATGCTTCTCGGCGGAATCGCCGTCGCCGCCGACGAGATGCTTGAACATGTCGTAATGGGCGGTGACGTGGCGGTCCATGTTCATCGCCATGAAGCCCGAGAGCTGCATGAAACCGGGATAGACCTGCCGGAACGCGCCGAGGCTCGGGAACGGCACGACGGT
>SEEM01000330.1 GCA_004144595.1 Hyphomicrobiales bacterium | reverse complement strand
CGCAGCCTCCCGAATGGCACGGCGACATCATGGCGCGCTGTCTGCCGGCGCCGGATCGCCCAGAATGCTCCGATCCCGCCTCACCGCCTTGTCATTGGCAGGTGAGGGCGGATTGAGGCATGGGGTCTGGATGATCGGGGATTGCGACGGCATCATGCGGCGTTATTTCGGCAAGCGGTTCCCGTGCGGGGTCGCGCTGGCACTCGGGCTGATGGCTCCGGGGCTGGCACTCGCCGCCGAATCCGCTCCCGTCACCTCGCCGCGTGTCACCGCGGTCCTGCTGTCGAGCCGCGATGCGGTCGTGCCCGGCGAGCGTTTCAAGGTTGCGCTGGTCCAGAAGCTGGCGCCGCACTGGCACACCTATTGGCGCAACCCCGGCGATTCCGGCGAGCCGACCCAGATCAAATGGGACCTGCCGGCTGGCGCGGCTGCCGGCGAAATCCAGTGGCCGACTCCCAAGGCGATACGCGTCGATCCGCTCGTCAATTTCGGCTTCGAGGGCACGGTCCTGCTGCCGCTCGAGATCACCGTTCCCAGCGATGCCAAGCCCGGCGAGACGTTCGCGCTGAAGGCCGAGGCGACCTGGCTCGTCTGCGAGAAGATCTGCATTCCCGAGGAAGGCTCATTCTCGCTCGACCTGCCGATCTCCGCCGCCAGCGCGGTCGATGAAGCTGCCACGGCGCGGATCGACGGCGCGGTTGCGGCCCTGCCGAAGCCGGCGGCCTTCCGTGGCAAGCTTCGTGACGATGCCGGCAAGCTGGTGCTCGATCTGCCCGGCCTGCCGGCTGGCGCTGCCGATCTGCGCTTCTTCCCGCTTTCCGACACGCTGATCGAGCATGCGGCCGATCAGCCCTTCACGGCCGGTGACAAGCCGTCGCTGACGCTGACCCGGTCGGGTGCCTTCAAGCTGGCCGAGCCTGAGACATCCGGCGTTCTCACCTTTAGCGAAGCAGGTACGCAAAGGGCGATGACCCTGCTGGCTGATGTCGATCCTGCCCTGATGGTCACCGAGGGCGCATCTGCGCCGGCAACGCCCCCGGCGGTGGTGCGTATTCCGATGCCCGTCGAGGGCGCCGACCTGACGCTCTGGGCCGCGCTCGCCTTCGCTTTCGCGGGCGGCCTGATCCTCAACCTGATGCCTTGCGTTCTCCCGGTGCTGTTCATCAAGGCGCTCGGCTTCGCGCAGCTCGCGCATCGCAGCCGCTCCGAGGTCCGGGAGCAGGGCCTGCTCTTCCTCGGCGGCGTGCTGCTGACTTTCATGATTCTGGCCGGCGCGGTGATCGCGCTGGGTAGCCTCGGCAGCAGCGTCGGCTGGGGCTTCCAGCTCCAGTCCCCGCCGCTGGTCATCGCGCTTGCGGTCGTGATGGTCCTGATCGGCCTCAACCTGCTCGGCGCTTTCGAGATCGGCACCTCCGTGACCGGCCTCGGCGACGGCCTCGCCAGCCGGGGCGGACGGCTCGGCGCCTTCATGACCGGCGTGCTCGCGGTCGTGGTCGCGACGCCCTGCACGGCTCCTTTCATGGGCGCGGCGATGGGCTATGCGGTGACGCAACCCCCAGTCGTCGCCCTATCCGTCTTCCTCGCG
>SEEM01000329.1 GCA_004144595.1 Hyphomicrobiales bacterium | reverse complement strand
CGCCGAGATCCCGATCGCCGACGCCGCCATGGTCGACCGGGCCGTCAGCAGCGCCCATGCAGCGGTCGCGGCCAGCGGCTGGGCGGTAAGGCCGCCGCGCGAGCGCGCCCGCGTCCTAAGGCGCTGGGCCGAGCTCATCGAGGCAAATGCCGAGGAACTCGGCCGGATCGAAGCCGTCGGATCGACGCGGCCGATCTCGCAGGCCGTGACCGGCGACGTCGCGGCCACGGCCGACGGCATCCGCTTCTTCGCCGAATGGGCCGACAAGCTCGGGGGCGAGGTCGCGGCGACGCGCAGCGACAATCTCGGCCTGATCGTCTCAGAGCCCTATGGCGTCGTCGGCGCGATCGCGCCCTGGAACGTGCCGCTCAGCACCGCGTCATGGAAGCTCGGCCCGGCACTCGCGGCAGGCAATGCCATCGTGCTGAAGCCCTCGGAGCTGACGCCGTTTTCCGCCGTCAGGCTGGCGCAGCTCGCGATCGAGGCGGGCATGCCGGCCGGCATCCTCAATATCGTCCAGGGTACCGGCGTAACCGGAGATGCGCTGGCGCGCCATCCGGGTATCGGAAAAATCTCGTTCACCGGATCGACCCCGGACCGGCGCGGCGATCATGAAGGCGGCGGCCGAGAGCGGCATCAAGCCCGTGACGCTCGAGCTCGGCGGCAAGAGCCCGCAGCTCGTCTTCGCCGATGCCGATCTGGAGAAGGCGGCGACATGCATCGCCGGTTCGATCCTGGCCAATTCCGGCCAGGGCTGCGTCGCGGGCTCACGAGTGATCGTGCAGCGCCCGATCGCCGAAGCCCTGATCGACCTGTTGAAGGTCAAGCTCGCCCGGATCACGCCGGGGCATACCTGGAAGGCTGCGACCGATTTCGGCCCGATCGTGTCCGAGGCGCAGGCTCGCCGCATCGACCGCATCGTTGGCGCCAGCCGGGAGCAAGGCGGCGAGGTGCTGCTCGGCGGCGGCCTGATCGCGGGCCATGGCGGCGCTTACTACCAGCCAACGATCATCGCCAACGTGACCGGGGACAACGCGGCGGTGCGCGAGGAGGTCTTCGGACCGGTCCTCACCATCCAGAGCTTCGCCGACGAGGACGAGGGCTTCGCCCTCGCCGACCATCCCGAATACGGCCTCGCCGCCGGCGTCTACACCCGCGATCTCGGCCGCGGCCTGCGTGCCGTGCGCCTGCTGCAGGCCGGCACCGTCTGGGTCAACCGCTATAGCCGCACGCTCGACTTCATCCTGCCGACCGGCGGCTACAAGAGCTCCGGCATCGGCAAGGATCTCGGCCGGCAGGCGGTCGAGCAGAACCTGCGGCACAAGACGGTGCTGATCGACATCGCGAACTGACGGCGGCGCGCGGCGCCGTCAGCCATAGCAGGCCTGCCTCAGGCCGAGGCCGGGATGAAGCGCGTCGATCGCCTCGATCTCGGCCTTCAGCTCCGCCCCGATCCAGTCCCGGATCGCACCGACGACCGGGCTCGGCGGCCGGTTGCGCGGCGTCAGCAGCACGCAGTTGCGCTCGCCGCGCGTCAGCCGGTCGCTGGCCGGCACCAGCGCGCCCGACCTCAGCGCATGCGAGACGACCGTGATCCAGCCG
>SEEM01000115.1 GCA_004144595.1 Hyphomicrobiales bacterium | reverse complement strand
TCGTCGATCTCGCCCTTGCCGTCGCGCAGGTCGACCAGCGCCTTGACGACCGCGAAGATGTCCTCCTTGCGCAGGATGCGCACGGTGTCCTCGGCGTCGAGGTCGAGGCGCATATTCATCTTGACGCGGCCGACGGCCGAGAGGTCGTAGCGCTCGGAGTCGAAGAACAGCGACTGGAACATGTTCTCGGCGGTCTCGAGCGTCGGCGGCTCGCCGGGACGCATCACGCGGTAGATGTCGAACAGCGCCTCTTCGCGACGCGAGTTCTTGTCCACCGTGAGCGTATTGCGGATGTAGGGACCAACGGTGATGTGGTCGATGTCGAGCACCGGAATCTCGGTGTAGCCCTTGGCAATGAGGTCGACGAGATTGCCCTTCATCTCGCCGGTCTTGGCCTCGGCCGCCATGGCCAGCTCTTCACCGGCCTCGGCATGAACCTCGCCCGTGGTGGGGTCGACGATGTCCTCGGCGACATACTGGCCGACGAGGTCCTCGTCGGTCGCGCGCAGGAACTTCAGGCCCTTCTCGGCGAGCTGACGGGCCGCGCGGGCGACGAGCTTCTTGCCGGCCTCGACCACGACCTCGCCGGTGTCGGCATCGATCAGGTCGACGGTCGCCTTGAAGCCCTTCATGCGCTCGGGGTCGTAGGGAACGCGCCAGCCGTTGGCGTCCTTGACGTAGGTGATGTGCTTGTAGAAGCGGCTGAGGATCTCCTCGCCGTCCATGCCGAGCGCAAACAGCAGCGACGTCACCGGGATCTTACGCTTCCGGTCGATACGGGCGTAGACGATGTCCTTGGCGTCGAACTCGATGTCGAGCCAGGAACCGCGATACGGGATGATGCGCGCGGCGAAGAGCAGCTTGCCCGAGGAATGGGTCTTGCCCTTGTCGTGGTCGAAGAACACGCCCGGCGAACGGTGCATCTGCGAGACGATCACGCGCTCGGTGCCGTTGACGATGAAGGTGCCGTTATCGGTCATGAGCGGCATGTCGCCCATGTAGACATCCTGCTCCTTGATGTCCTTGACCGACTTGGCCTGGGTGTCGGGATCGATATCGAACACGATCAGGCGCAGCGTCACCTTCAGCGGCGCCGAGAAGGTCATGCCACGCTGGCGGCACTCGTCGACATCGTATTTCGGCGGCTCGAAGGTATACTTCACGAACTCCAGCAGCGAGGCGCCGGAGAAATCACCGATCGGGAACACCGACTTGAAGACGGACTGCAGGCCTTCGTCGCCGCGGCCGCCCTTGGGCTCGTCGACCATCAGGAACTGATCGTAGGACGCCTTCTGAACCTCGATGAGGTTCGGCATTTCGGCGACTTCCTTGAGCTTCCCGAAGAACTTGCGGACGCGCCTGCGACCCTGGAGCGAATTGACCATGTTGTTCCTCGCAATCTCTTCGGACGGCTCACCCGGGGGTCCGGGCGGTCGAAGGCGGCAGGCCGCCGGGTGAGCCGTTCGGCGCTGCATCGCGCCGACCCGCATTTCCATCGAGGTCACGCCGCAAGGTTGCAGCAAACCTCAAAAACAACTCCCGCGCACCAACGCGGAAACGACGCAACAGCCCCGGAGGCGTAGACCGCCCCGGGACTGCCGATAGTGACTACGGTCGGACCGGCATCAGCCGGCCCAAGCTCACTTGAGCTCGACCTTGGCGCCGACGGCCTCAAGTTGCTTCTTGAGCTTCTCGGCCTCGTCCTTGCCAACCGACTCCTTGACCGGCTTCGGAGCGCCTTCGACCAGGTCCTTGGCTTCCTTGAGGCCCAGGCCGGTAATGGCGCGGACTTCCTTGATCACCTCGATCTTCTTGTCGCCGGCGGCGGCAAGAACGACGGTGAACTCGGTCTGCTCTTCAGCAGCGGCGGCAGCGCCACCGCCGGCAGCCGGGCCAGCCGCAACGGCGACGGCGGCGGCAGCGGAAACGCCCCACTTCTCTTCGAGCATCTTGGCGAGGTCAGCGGCCTCGAGAACGGTGAGCGACGAGAGATCGTCGACGAGCTTGGCGAGATCGGCCATGGTTTAACTTCCTGTGTTAAGAGGTTCGAACGATAAGGGTTTGCTGGCTATCAAGCCGCATTCTTGTCGGCATAAGCCTGAACCACGCGTGCCAGCTTGCCGGCGGGCGCGTTCGTGAGCTGCGCGAGCTTCGTAGCCGGGGCCTGAATAAGGCCGATGAGCTTGGCGCGCATATCGTCGAGCGAGGGCATCGTGGCCAGGGCCTTGACACCATCGGGGTTCAGGGCGGTCGTGCCCATCGCGCCGCCCAGGATGACGAGCTTGTCGTTTTCCTTGGCGAAAGCGGTGGCGACCTTCGGCGCCGCGACCGGATCGTTTGAATAAGCGATCAGGGTGGGACCCGTCAGCAGGTTGCTGATGGACGCGACGTCGGTGCCTTCAAGAGCGATCTTGGCCAAGCGGTTCTTTGCGACCTTAACAGTGGCGCCATTCGCCTTCATCTCGCGACGAAGCTTCTGGAACTGGGCCACGGTCAAACCCGCATAGTGGGCCACGACGACGACCGACGTGTTCGCAAACACATCGTTCAGCGACGCGACGGCATCTTTTTTTGCCGCTTTATCCACTGGGCTCTCTCCGGTAGGCGACAAGCTTGAAGGCTCGCCGCCGGTTGCAAATGCCGCTTCCCGAAACCCCGGTTGACACCGGCGCCTCGCAAAGCGACGCTTGGTGCCCTGTCCCCGCTCCCGGCCCCTGAGGGCCACGATCGGGCGAGATGGTTCGAACCGTCTTCTCCGGATCTCGCGATCCGGGACTAAGCTCTTGCACCGTCTATGCAGGCCTCTTGGCGAAATTATGCTCCCGGACAAGCCGGGAAAGCACCTGCAGTCTCAGACAGGACTGGATGATTCTGCGCCTTGGAAATCACTCTCCACGGCTCCAATCACCCATTCTTCAGCGGTAAACCGCCGAAAAACGCGAAACAGACCCCTTCGTGCCAGGCACGCCGGAGCCCCTTCACTTATGGAAACAGGCTGCGTCATAGCGCTTTAGCCTGCCTCTGCCAAGTAGGCTCTTGACTTCACGAAATCAAGAGCGGACGGGCGACCGGTCAGCCGGCCGCCCGCCCCTCGTAGCTTATCAGCCGCCGATGACGGTGTTCGGCTCGATCTTGACGCCGGGACCCATGGTCGACGACAGCGCGACGCGCTGGATATAGGTGCCCTTGGCACCGGCCGGCTTCGCCTTGGCGACGGAGTCGACGAACGCCTTGATGTTCTCGGAGAGCTTCTCGGCCGGGAACGAGGCCTTGCCGACGGCGGCGTGGACGATACCGGCCTTCTCGACGCGGAACTCGACCGAACCACCCTTCGAGGCGGCAACGGCGGCGGTCACGTCCATGGTGACGGTGCCGACGCGCGGGTTCGGCATGAGGCCGCGCGGGCCGAGCACCTTACCGAGACGACCGACGAGACCCATCATGTCCGGGGTCGCGATGCAGCGATCGAAGTTGATCTCGCCCTTCTGGACAGACTCGACAAGCTCCTCGGCGCCAACGATGTCGGCACCGGCAGCCTTGGCTTCCTCAGCCTTGGCGCCACGCGCGAAGACGGCGACGCGCAGCGTGCGGCCCGAGCCGTTCGGCAGGTTGCAGACGCCGCGGACCATCTGGTCGGCGTGGCGGGGATCGACGCCGAGATTCATCGCGATCTCGACGGTCTCGTCGAACTTGGCGTTGGCGCGTTCCTTGATGAACGTGACAGCCTGGTCGAGCGAGTAGAGCTTGGTGCGGTCAATGCCTTCACGGCCCTTGACGACGCGCTTTCCGATATGTGCCATGATCGCCCCCTCAGCCCACGACTTCCAGGCCCATGGACCTGGCCGAGCCACGGATCATGGCCGAAGCCGATTCGACGGTGTCGCAGTTGAGATCGGCCATCTTCTTCTCGGCGATCTCGTTGATCTGCGCAGTGGTGACCTTGCCGACATTGCCGCCCTTGCCGGGCGTCTTCGAGCCGGAGGTCAGGCCAGCGGCCTTCTTCAGCCAGTACGAGACCGGCGGCTGCTTCATCTCGAAGGTGAAGGAGCGGTCCGCATACGCGGTGATGATCACCGGGATGGGCATGCCCTTTTCCATCTGCTGGGTCTTCGCGTTGAAGGCCTTGCAGAATTCCATGATGTTGAGGCCGCGCTGACCCAGCGCCGGACCGATCGGCGGCGACGGATTGGCCGCGCCCGCCGGAACCTGAAGCTTCACGTAACCCGTGATCTTCTTCGCCATGATGGCTGCTCCTGCCGTCCGCTCCGCTGCCTATCCGGAACGACGACGACCCCGCCTGCCGATGCTCTTCATCGGGGCCGGGGTGGTTGCAGTGCGTGGTGCGGCGCCTGTGATCCGGCTGGCGACCGGCACGCCTCCCACGCGGTTGAGGCGCGCCCTATGACATAGGGCAGCACCGAAGGGAAGAAAAAATCCTTCCCGGCGAGGCTTCTTCGAGAATTCGCTGGCGCGAGCCGAATGGCGTGGCGGCCGGGAACCGGAGCGGTGCGGACATGGGTCCGCGCGCACCGGAAGCGCAGGCCGTCTCGTCAGACGGCCGCGCCAGCAGAATTCGCGAAAAGCCTCAGAGCTTCTCGACCTGGCTGTATTCCAGTTCGACCGGCGTGGCGCGGCCGAAGATCGACACCGCGACCTTGAGGCGGGCGCGGGCATGGTCGACATCCTCGACGACGCCGTTGAACGAGGCGAAGGGGCCGTCCGCGACCTTGACCTGCTCGCCGACCTCGAAAACGATCGTCGGCTTCGGCCGCTCGACGCCCTCGGCCACCTGGCCCTTGATGCGCATCGCCTCGCTCTCGGGGATCGGCATCGGCTTCGCCTTGTCGGCGCCCAGGAAGCCGGTGACCTTCGGCGTGTTCTTGATGAGGTGGTAGACCTCGTCGGTCATCTCGCACTTCACCAGCACATAGCCGGGGAAGAACTTGCGCTCGGCCTCGACCTTCCGGCCACGGCGAACCTCGACGACCTTCTCGGTCGGGACCAGCACCTCTTCGAACTTGTCGGCGAGGTTACGCTGCCCCGCCTGGTCGCGGATCGACTGGGCGACCTTGTTCTCGAAGTTCGAATAGGCGTGGACGATATACCAGCGGGTGCTCACGTTCGTAATTCCGTTCAACGGGCGCCGAGGACGAGGCCGAGCACCCAGCGGATGACGGTGTCGGTGAAGAGGAAGAACAGGCTGGAGAGGACCACCATGGCGAGCACGAGGCCCGTGGTGATCAGCGTCTCGCGGCGCGACGGCCAGGTGACCTTGGTCGCCTCGGAGCGCACGTCCTGCAGGAACTGGAAGGGATTGGATTTCGCCATGAACCACCTCGGGTTCCGAGCCGGCCCGCGATCCCGCGCGACACCGATTCGGCCGTCCTGAAACATTCGCGGCGCGGGACCCGGTTGGGGTCGCGCGCCGTCATCGCTAGCCTCTTACATCGCTTGCAGCCTTTAGCCAAGACCCTTTCGGCCCTGGCGGCTCAGGCCCGGCTGGCCGCGAGCAGCAGGAAGAACGGCCGTTCGCGCTCCCTCGCCCAGCCAGGCTCGTTTGCGACCTGCTCCGGGCTCGGCGCCCATTCGACCAACCTGTCCAGCCGGAAGCCGGCGCCCAGCAGCAGGTCGAGATAGCTGCCGATGGTGCGGTGGCGCTTGACCACGCCCTCCGCCAGCCAATTGTTCACCCGCCTGCCCTCGTCGTTATAGCCGTTGACCGGCCAGGTCGCGCGGCCATCGGCGTCGGCGAGCCATTCCTGCCGCGCGGGCGCCGTCATGATCGGATGCTCGACCGAACAGACCAGGCGGCCCCCCGGCTTCAGCGCCCGATTCACCCGCCCGAACAGCCCGGCGAGATCCTCGACATAGTGGAAGGCAAGCGAGCTGTAAGCGAGATCGAAGACACCGGCCGGTGGCGCGTAGGATTCGAGGTCGGCGCGGTCATAAGCGACGCGGGAATCGGCAGTCTCGCGCCGCGCCCGCTCCAGCATCTTTTCGGAGACGTCGACGCCCAGAACGCTCGCAGCTCCCTCACCCGCCGCGAAGCCGCTAAACCAGCCGAAGCCGCAGCCGAGATCGAGCACCTGCCTGCCGACAAGCGCTGGCAGCATACCGCGCAGCACCGGCCATTCCGGCGCACCCTCCAGCCCGTGGACGGAGCGCGGCAACTGGCTGTAGCCCGCGAAGAAGGTCTCGTCGTCGTAGATGTTCTGGGTCATGGCGCTCGAACAACCGCGCTGCGGTTTGCGCACCGGCCGCTCGAAGAGCGACTGGCAGGGGCGGTAGGGCTCGAACCTACGACAACCGGTTTTGGAGACCGGTACTCTACCAACTGAGCTACACCCCTGTAGTCGGGCGATCCTTTGCCCCAAGGCGCGGCGCATTTCAAGTCGAAATCACGCACGGTCCTCATTTGCCGTAGGGGCCGAGCTCGCGCGCATAGCGTTCGACCAGCTTCAGCCCGAATTCGGTCGGCCTCAGCGCCGGGCCGCGGTCATGGATCGCGATGCCCGCCCGCGCCCCAAAGATGCGCTTGCCATAGCAGAGCAGCGTCTCGATCGACTGCATGATGAAGGTGATCGCCGGCAGAACCTCACGATAGGCCGCGTCGGCGCCGGCCTCGTCGCCTGCCTTGTAGCGGGCATAGGCGCGCAGCGCGTAGTCGATCGTATCCGGCGCCAGGATCATCCCGGCGCAGCCGGCGCGGAAATTGTCGATGAGCTCGAGCCCGCCGCGCCCGTTGAGAATCGGCAGATGGCCCTCGGTCACGGCGATCAGCCGCTCGATCTCGACGACCGTGCCCTCGCCCTTGATCAGGCTGATATTCGGATAGCGCCGTGTCAGCTCACGGATATCCTCCGCCGAAAGCCCGCGGCCCATATAGGCCGGCGCATTCTGGATCGCGACCGGCAGGGTCGTGGTCTCGGCGATGCGCCCGAAGAAGCTGATATACTCGCCCGCGCCGAAGCTGCCGACCATCGGCGGCTGCAGAATCACCCAGTCGGCGCCGTTCTGCTCGGCGACCTTCACCAGCGCGACCTGCTCCGCGACTGAGGAGCCGAAGATGGTGAAGGCGAGCGGCTTCTTGCCAGCTACATCCTCCGCCATCCACTCCATCACGGTGCAGCGCTCGGTGAAGCTCAGCTTGGAGACTTCTGTCGCAAGCCCCAGCGCCGCCATGCCCTGCACGTCGAGATCGAGGCTGATCTGCGTCTGCTTGCGCATTGCCGCTCGGTCGAGCCGCTCATGCGCGTCGAACAGGGCAAAGACGATCGAATGGATACCGGGAAACGGCGGCTTGAACGGCATGGGCGGCATCCTCCCCAACGGAGCGGCTATCGCGCTCTCTCGCGACGATTGAGAGCATGGAATGACCGTTTCGCGCAGCCCGAGCGACAGCAACCGCCCCTGCGTTCACGGCATGGGCGAAAAACCGGCGCCAAAGAAAAAGGGCGGTGTCGCCACCGCCCTTTCCCAAATCATTCTTGCGTGACGTCGGTCAGGCGATGATCGATGCGACGACGCCGGCGCCGACGGTACGTCCGCCTTCGCGGATGGCGAAGCGCAGCTTCTCTTCCATCGCGATCGGGGCGATCAGCGTCACCTCCATCGAGATGTTGTC
>SEEM01000328.1 GCA_004144595.1 Hyphomicrobiales bacterium | reverse complement strand
GCCCCGCGCGCCGAAAGCCCGGACAGCCAATCGATGACGCGCTCGGCCATCGCGCGCTCGTAGCAGACGTCGCCCGCGCAGATGACGTCCCAGCCTTCGTCACGGCCGATCAGGTCCTCCCAGCGAGCCGTGACCGCGACGCCGTTGGCTGCCGCGTTGATGCCGATCGCCGCCGCAGCAAAGGCGTCGATGTCGCAGGCGTCGACCGGCCCGGCGCCAACCTTCGCCGCCGCGATCGCAACGAGCCCTGAACCGGAGGCGAAATCCAGCATCCGGCGACCCGCGGCGATATCGGGATGATCCAGCAGATAACGCGCGAGCGCCTGCCCGCCAGCCCAGGCGAAGGCCCAGAACGGCGGCGGCAGTCCGATCACGGCAAGCTCGTCCTCAATCTTCTGCCAGAGCTCCGTGGCCTCCTCGGCCACATGCAACCGGATTTCAAGCGCATACGGAACGGGAAGCAGCCGCGTATGGGCACGGATGAAGGCTTCGCGATCGGGAGCGACCGCGCCGCTCATGCGGTCGCATCCGCCACGGCGCGCCCGAGCAGATCGAGATAGAGCGCCTTCACGCCATGCATCACGTCGCGCTCGGTATGGCCGTCGAGCAGGCGGGCACGCGCGCTGTCGCCCATGCGCTCGGCGAGGCGCGGAGCGCTGGCGAGGGCGACAAGCGCCCGGGCCAGCGCCGCGGCATCGTCGGCCAGGACCACCATGCCGTCCTGCCCGTCACGCACGAAGCTGCGGCAGCCCGGCACATCCGTGGTCAGGATGGCCCGGCCGCAGGCCGCCGCCTCCAGGATCGTGCGCGGCAGGCCCTCGCCGCCGCGCGACGGAAGGATGCAGAGATGATGCGCCTTCCAGACGCCCTCGATATCCCGCGTCGGCCCGGCCCAGGTGATGCCCGGTCGCGCCGCCCATTCCTTCAGCGTCGTCTCGGGAATGGCCTTGGGGTTGGAGGGGTCGGGCGCGCCATGGATGGTGAGCGTGACCTTCGCGCCCTCGGCCCGCGCAAGGCGGACGGCCTCGACCGCGAGATCGACGCCCTTGGACCAGAGCATGCGCGCGACCAGCGCGACCTTGAGCGGCGGCGTCGATGGCATCGGCGAGGGCATCAAAATGAGCGGATCGACCCCGGCACCGCCGACGATCGCGACCTTCGTCGCGTCCTGCGGGTCGAGCCCGAGCGTGACGGGATCGTCGGGATTCTCGAACAGGAACCGCACCTGCGGCCCGTCGATCGCGCCGCGCAGCCATGTGATCGCCGCGAAGCGTGCAACCGCCGCGAGCGCGCCCTGCTTGGCGCCGAGAAAACCGAGCCCGGTCAGCGCATAGACGCGGCGCTCGACACCGGCGAGCTTGCCGGCCAGCCCGGCGAGCGCGATCGGCTTCAGCGCAATGCAATGCAGGATATCGGGCTTCTCGGCCGCGATCAGGCGCTTCAACGCCGCGACCTGCCTGAACAGAGCGCGCGGATCGAGGCTGCGGCGCTCCGCTTCCAGCCCGATCAGCCTCGCACCCGCCGCCTCGATGACACGCCGATGGTTGCGTTCGCGCGCGATGACCGCGACGTCGAAGCCAAGCTCCTGCGCGGCCCGCGCCATCGGCAGGAAATG
>SEEM01000327.1 GCA_004144595.1 Hyphomicrobiales bacterium | reverse complement strand
CATTTCCTGCCGATGGCGCGGGCCGCGCAGGAGCTTGGCTTCGACGTCGCGGTCATCGCGCGCGAACGCAACCATCGGCGTGTCATCGAGGCGGCGGGTGCGAGGCTGATCGGGCTGGAGGCGGAACGGCGCAGCCTCGATCCGCGGGCGCTGTTCAAGCAGATCGGGGCACTCAAGCGCCTGATCGCGGCGGAGAAGCCGGACATCCTGCACTGCATCGCGCTGAAGCCGATCGCACTGGCAGGCCTTGCCGGCAAGTTAGCCGGGGTCGAGCGGCGGGTCTATGCGCTGACCGGGCTCGGCTTCCTCGGCGCGAGGCAGGGGGCGCTCGCAGCGGCGGCGCGCTTCGCGGCGATCACATGGCTGCGCGGCGCCATCGACGGGCCGCAGGTGCGCTTCCTGTTCGAGAATCCGGACGATCCCGTGACCCTCGGGCTCGACCCGCAGGACGCGACGAAGGTCGCGATCGTCGGCGGTGCCGGGGTCGATCCGCTCATCCTGATGCCCTCGCCGATGCCATCGACACCGCCACTCAAGGTTGCGCTGGTCGCGCGCATGCTCTGGTCAAAGGGCGTCGATCTCGCAGTTGAGGCCGTCCGCCTTGCGCGGGCCGAGGGCGCGAAGGTCACGCTCACCATCCATGGCGCGCCGGACCCGTCCAATCCCAAGGCGATCCCAGAGGCGAGGCTGAAGGAGTGGGCGGCGCGGCCGGGCGTGACCTGGGCCGGTCCGACGCGCGATATCGAGGGCGTCTGGAAGACCCATCATCTCTGCATCCTGCCCTCGCGGGGCGGCGAAGGCCTGCCGCGCACGATCCTGGAGGCGGCGGCCTGCGGCCGGGCGATCCTGACCACGGACGTGCCGGGCTGCCGCAGCTTCGTCCGCGACGGACTGGACGGCATGGTGGTTCCGGCCGATGACGCCGCGGCGCTGGCCAAGGCGCTCATCGCGCTTGCCGGCACGCCGCGCCTCGCCGAGCGCATGGGCGAGAATGCCCGCGTGCGCCTGCTCGACGGTCATACCGAGCGTGACGTGATGAACGGCGTGAAGGCGCTCTATCTCAGCCTGCTCGGCCTGACAGCGCCGGACGCTGCGGCATGAGCGGCGAGGCCGTCCTCGACCGCGAGGCCTTCATCCGCGCCCATACGCGGCTGCTCCCGGTGCCGCATGCGCCGGAGATCGCGCTGCATGTCGCCGAGGAGGCGACGGAACTCTGGCAGAAGACTGAGGACGAGCTTGCGGTGATCGGCCTGCCGCCGCCGTTCTGGGCCTTCGCCTGGGCCGGTGGGCAGGCGCTCGCGCGGTATCTGCTGGATCATCCCGAGATCGTCGCGGGGCGGCGGATGCTGGATTTCGCCTCCGGTTCAGGGCTCGTGGCGATCGCGGCGGCGAAGGCCGGAGCGGCGCCGGTCGACGCCTGCGATATCGACGGTTTCGCGGCGGCGGCGATCGGCATCAACGCGGCAGCCAACGGCGTCGCGGTCACGGCTCGCTGCGAGGACCTGATCGGCCGTGACGAAGGCTGGGACGTCATCTGCGCGGGCGACGTCTGCTACGAGCGCGCGATGGCCGAGCGCGTCATCGATTGGCTGTCCGGGCTTTCGGCGCGCGGGGC
>SEEM01000326.1 GCA_004144595.1 Hyphomicrobiales bacterium | reverse complement strand
GCCGCCGACCGCGCAGCCGAAGGTTTCGGTCGTACCTTCGGCGCCAAAGCTGCGCGCGGCTGTGCCGCTGCCCAGGCCGGTCGCATTTCATGGCTTCGAGCTGCCGCCGATCGAATTCCTGGCCGAGCCGCCGCAGATCGCGGCAACGATCCCGATCGAGCTGATCCAGCAGAATTCCGGCTTGCTCGAAGGGATCCTGGAGGACTTCAATGTCCGTGGCGAGGTGGTTCAGGCCTGCCCCGGCCCGGTCGTCACGCTTTACGAGCTCGAGCCTGCTCCGGGTACGAAGAGCTCGCGTGTGATTTCGTTGGCGGACGACATCGCGCGCTCGATGAGCGCGGTGTCGGCGCGTGTCGCGGTGGTGCAGGGCAAGAACGCGATCGGCATCGAACTGCCCAACGCCAAGCGCGAGACCGTTTACCTGCGCGAATTGCTGGCCAGCCAGGATTTCGAGGGCACCAAGCACAAGCTCGCGCTCTGCCTCGGCAAGACCATCGGCGGCGAGCCGGTGATCGCGGATCTCGCCCGCATGCCGCATCTGCTCGTCGCCGGCACCACCGGCTCGGGCAAGTCGGTCGCGATCAACACCATGATCCTGTCGATCCTCTACCGGCTGAAGCCGGAGGAGTGCCGGCTGATCATGGTCGATCCCAAGATGCTCGAGCTTTCCGTCTATGACGGCATCCCGCATCTGCTCACCCCCGTCGTCACCGACCCGAAGAAGGCGGTGGTCGCCCTGAAATGGGCGGTGCGCGAGATGGAGGAGCGCTACAAGAAGATGTCGAAGCTCGGTGTGCGCAACATCGACGGCTTCAATGCACGCGTGGCAGAGGCGGCCGCGGCAGGGGAGGTCATCACCCGCACGGTCCAGACCGGCTTCGACAAGCATTCGGGCGAGGCGATCTACGAGGAGGAGGCGATGGACCTGTCGCCTCTGCCCTATATCGTCGTGATCGTCGACGAGATGGCCGACCTGATGATGGTTGCCGGCAAGGAGATCGAGGGCACGATCCAGCGCCTGGCCCAGATGGCCAGAGCCGCCGGCATCCATGTCGTCCTCGCGACGCAGCGTCCCTCGGTCGACGTGATCACCGGCACGATCAAGGCGAACTTCCCGACGCGGATCTCCTTCCAGGTGACCAGCAAGATCGACAGCCGCACCATCCTCGGCGAGATGGGCGCCGAGCAGCTGCTCGGCCAGGGCGACATGCTCTACATGGCCGGCGGCGGGCGGATCACCCGCGTGCACGGCCCGTTCGTCTCGGATGCCGAGGTCGAGAAGGTGGTGGCGCATCTGAAGACGCAAGGGCGGCCGGACTATCTCGACGCGGTCACCGCCGAGGAGGAGGCCGCCGGAGCCGAGGACGAGGACGGGGCGGTCTTCGACAAGAGCGCGATGGGCGCCGAGAGCGACGACCCCTACGAGCAGGCGGTCGCGGTCGTGCTGCGCGACAAGAAGGCCTCGACCTCCTACATCCAGCGCCGCCTGCAGATCGGCTACAACCGCGCCGCCTCGATCATGGAGCGGATGGAGAACGAGGGCATCGTCGGCCCCGCCAACCACGCCGGAAAACGCGAAATCCTCGTCGAGACCGGAAGGGCAAGAGAAGACGAGGAGTGA
>SEEM01000040.1 GCA_004144595.1 Hyphomicrobiales bacterium | reverse complement strand
GTTCGTCATAGGTTGCGAAGCCCGGCGCGGTGATGGCGACGTCGTAATTACCGGGCGGAAGCTGCGGAATCGTGTAGGCGCCCGTCGTATCCGTCATGCCCGTACGGCTGACGCCCCGATCCGAGGACGTGATCTTCACCTCCGCGCCGGCGATTGCGGTTCCGTTCTGTGTTGTGACGCGCCCGGAGGCAGCGATGTTGGTATAATCCTGGGCCTGAGCGGAAACCGTTACCGCCATCACGGTGGCTGGCGGTATCGCTAAAGTCGGATGACGGGCGGGCGGCGGTAACAACCAAGGCGGCGCTAGCGCGGGGAACCCTCTCCCGGAGGGAGAGGGCAGGGTGAGGGGTACGCCGTTCGACGTCGTGGCCGTGACCTGACCGCTGCCGCCGTTAGCTTCGCGCCTGACCGGTCTAGGGGCCTACGCCTCACCCCTGCCCCTCTCCTTACAGGAGAGGGGTTCCCCGCGCTGTCCGCACTTTCCGGAACGCATCGAGACCGCTGGAGGGCTTACGCCCCCGTCGCGAAATCGATGATCAGCTTGATGTTCAGCACGATGATGATCGCGGCGACGATGCCCGCGGTCACGCTGAGCCAGCGGGGGGCGACGAGCCCGCCCATCTTCTGCTTCGAGGCCGTGAACATCACCAGCGGCACCACTGCGAAGGGCAGTTGCAGGCTCAGCACGACCTGGCTCAGGATCAGCAGTTTGGCCGTCTGGCTTTCGCCATAGATCAGCGTCACCGCGATCGCCGGGATGATCGCGACCAGGCGCGTCACCAGCCGCCTCATCCAGGCGGGCAGGCGGATGCGCAGGAAGCCTTCCATCACGATCTGACCGGCCATCGTCGCGGTCACCGTGGAGTTCAGGCCGCAGCAGAGCAGGGCGATGGCGAAGAGCGAGGGCGCGATCGAGGCACCGAGCAGCGGCTGCAGCAGCTCCTGCGCCTTGCCGAGCTCGGCGACATCGTGGTGGCCGGCCTTGTGGAAGGTCGCGGCGGCCAGGATCAGGATCGAGGCGTTGATCAGCAGTGCGAAGCAGAGCGCGACCGTGGAATCGATCGTCGCGAATTTCAGCGCCTCGCGCTTCTCCGGCAGCGTCTCGCCATAGGCGCGGGTCTGCACGATGCCGGAATGCAGGTAGAGGTTATGCGGCATGACGGTCGCGCCGATGATGCCGAGCGCGATGTAGAGCATGTTCGGGTTGGTCACGATCTCCGTCGTCGGCGCGAAGCCGCGGATGACCTCGCCCCAGTTCGGATCGGCCAGCGCGATCTGGATACCGAAGCAAACCGCGATCACGCCGAGCAGCGTGATGATGAAGGCCTCGATCCAGCGGAAACCGCGTGTCTGCAGCCACAGGATGATGAAGACGTCGAAGGCCGTGATCAGCACGCCGATCTCCAGCGGAATGCCGAAGAGAAGGTTGAGGCCGATCGCCGTGCCGATCACCTCGGCGAGGTCGGTCGCACAGATCGCGAGTTCGGCGAGCAGCCAGAGCGGCCAGGCCATATAGGGCGGATAGGCGTCGCGGCAGGCCTGGGCCAGGTCGCGGCCGGTGGCGATGGCGAGACGCGCGCAAAGCGATTGCAGGATGATCGCCATCAGGTTCGAGACCAGCGCGACGACGAGCAGGGCGTAGCCGTACTGGGCGCCGCCGGCCAGCGAGGTCGCCCAGTTGCCGGGGTCCATGTAGCCGACGGCGACGAGATAGCCCGGCCCGAAGAACGCAAGGAACTTGCGCCAGTTCGACGAAGTCGGGGTGACCTTGATGGTGCGGAAGACATCCGTCAGGGACGGTTCTCCTCGCGACCGAAGCCAGATCGACGAGGGTTCCGGGGCGCCTTGCGACATGATGATGCCTTGCTGCAAATTGGTTGCAATAAGACGTACCGGCTTGCCGCAGGCCTGTCAATGTAATTGCGAATGATTGGCAATTGCGGTCGGCCGAGAAGGTGCGGGCCTGCCGGGCATGCACGAATATGGGCTGACGCATCCGATGGGGCTTGCCATGATGGTGTTATCTGAATCGCATCCGATGGCTGTCATGACCAAGCTCCCCGCCATTCTCGCCCGTCTCGACGATGGGCTCGACGCCTCGCTCGACCGGCTGTCCAACTGGCTCGAAATCCCCTCGATCGGCACCGATCCTGCTTTCAATGCGCAGACGCGCGCCGCTGCGGAATGGCTGCGGGCCGATCTCGAAGGTCTCGGCTTCAAGGCGGATCTGCGCGAGACTGGTGGGCACCCCGTCGTCCTGGCCCATCGCCCCAAGCCCGGCGCGCCGCATGCGCTGTTCTACGGCCATTACGACGTCCAGCCGGTCGACCCTGTGAGCCTCTGGGACACAGACCCGTTCAAGCCGGTCGTCCGCGAGCTGGAGCCTGGCCGCAAGATCATCTCGGCGCGGGGCGCCTGTGACGACAAGGGTCAGGTGATGACCTTCATCGAGGCCGTGCGCGCGACGCTGGCCGAGACCGGCGACCTGCCGATCGGCCTGACCATCCTCGTCGAGGGCGAGGAGGAATCCGGCTCGGTCAACCTGCCGGGCTATATCAAGGCCAATGCGGCCGAGCTGAAGGCGGATTATGCGCTGGTCTGCGACACCGGCATGTGGGATCGCGAGACCCCCCTGATCACCTCGACCCTGCGCGGCATGGTCTATCAGGAGGTCACGCTGACGGCGGCCGACCGCGACCTGCATTCCGGCCTGTTCGGCGGCGCGGCCGCCAACCCGATCCATCTCCTCGCGCGCATCCTCGGCGAGATCCACGACGAGACCGGGCGCATCACCATCCCCGGCTTCTATGAGGGCGTGCACGAGCCGACCAATGCCCAGAAGGCCGAGTGGGCCGACCTGAACCTGACCGAGAAGGAGTTCCTCGGCCAGGTCGGGCTGAGGCACTCCATCGGCGAGAAGGGCCGGATGCTGATCGAGCAGATTCAGTCCCGCCCGACCTGCGACGTCAACGGCATCTGGGGCGGCTATACCGGCGAAGGCAGCAAGACGGTCATCCCAGGCCAGGCCTCGGCCAAGGTCTCGTTCCGCCTCGTCGGCGACCAGGACCCGGCGAAGATTGCCGCCGCCTTCCACCAATTCATCCGCGAGCGCCTGCCGGAGGATGTGACCGCCGAGTTCATCAGCCACTCCGGCTCTCCGGCGCTGGCGGTACCGGTGGATTCGCCCGTGCTCCAGAAGGCGCGCGTTGCGCTCGCCGAGGAATGGGGAGGGCGCGTCGTGTCGATCGGCAGCGGCGGCTCGATTCCTGTCGGCGGCGATTTCAAGCGCACGCTCGGCATCGACACGCTCTTCGTCGGCTTCGGCCTCGACGACGACCGGGTCCATTCGCCCAACGAGAAATACGACCTGTCCTCCTTCCACAAGGGCCAGCGCTCCTGGGCCCGCATCTTGCAAGCTCTCGGTTCATGAAATCCGTCTGTGTCTTCTGCGGCTCCAATCCGGGCAATGATCCCGTCTATGCAGCGGGCGCACGCGCCATGGGCTCCGAGCTCGCCCGGCGCGGCCTGACGCTGGTCTATGGCGGCGGCGCTGTCGGCCTGATGGGCATCGTCGCCAACGCGGCGATGGAGGCGGGCGGCGAGGTCCATGGCGTCATCCCCAAGGCGCTCAAGGACAAGGAGGTCGGCCATGTCGGGCTGACCCGGCTCGAGGTCGTCGACACCATGCACACGCGCAAGGCGCGCATGGCCGAGCTCTCGGACGGCTTCATCGCCATGCCCGGCGGCATCGGCACCTTCGAGGAATTGTTCGAGATCTGGACCTGGGGCCAGCTCGGCATCCATGCCAAGCCGCTCGGCCTGCTCAACGTCGCCGGCTTCTACGATCCGCTGGCGACCTTCCTCGACCGCACCGTCGAGGCCGGCTTCCTCAAGCAGAACCACCGCGCGATGGCGATGACAGATACCGAGCCGGCGACGCTGCTCGACCGGATGCAGAACTATGTCCCGGCCGCGACCTACAAATGGATCGAGAAGGAACAGGCCTGATCTCCGCATCGATGCATCTCAGGATTGTAGGAATTTTATCCTTGACATCGTGACGCTGATCCGGTAGACATCAGGAACGCTCACGAAATCTGCCCGAACGAAGCCGCCGCGCTCTCCAGCCGGCGGCTTTTTCGTGGCTGCCATCCGGAAACGGAAGACCATGGCCGAAGACGACAGCGAAACATCCGAAACATCCGAAACGCCTGCGCCGAAGCCGAGGCGGCCCGCAACGTCCCGCAAGGGCGTGGTGGGCCAGCTCTGGCGCGCGGCCAAACGCCAGATCGACGCGCATGAGGAGCATCTCGCCGACCTGCCGAAAGGCACGACCGCGAGCGAGGCTGACGCCAAGGCACTGGCGGTCCTGGCCCGCACCGTGCGCGAGCTGGTCGCGATCGAGGAGCCCCCGGCCATGAGGAAGGACAAGCGTACGGATGAGCCTTTCCCTGCCGACGATCTGCGACATGTCGCACAGCTCCGTCAGGATCTTGCTCGACGTCTTGCGGCCCTTGCCGCTCAGGACGCGGATGAGAATTCTCGAGAAGCTGATGCCGACGGCGGCGCCGGATGACGTCGAGATCATCCGGAATACCTGGGACATCTGGGCGCGCCCCGATCAATTGCCGCCAGAGCCGTTGAAGTCGATCTGGCTGGTTCTGGGCGGGCGCGGCGCCGGCAAGACCCGCACCGGCGCCGAATGGGTCAAGGGCATGGCGCTGGGCCATCCGCCCTTCTCGGATCTGCCCACGGAGCGGATCGCTCTGGTCGGCGAGACGCAGGCACAGGTCAGGGACGTCATGATCGAAGGCGTCTCCGGACTGCTCTCGATCCATACACGCTGGGAGCGGCCGATCTGGCAGCCCTCGCTGCGCCGCTTGCAATGGACGAACGGCGCGATCGCACAGGTCTTCACAGCGGAAGACCCGGAAGGGCTCCGCGGCCCACAATTCGGCGCGGCCTGGTCCGATGAACTGGCGAAATGGCCCAACCTTGGGGAGTGCTGGGATATGCTGCAATTCGGCCTGCGCCTCGGCGATCATCCCCGCCAGGTCGTGACGACGACGCCGCGCCCGCTGCCCTTGGTGAAGCGCCTGCTGGTCGAGCCGCATGTCGCGGTGAGCCGGGCGCGGACGCAGGACAACCGCTACAACCTCGCCGCGGAATTCGTTCGCACGGTCACGGAAACCTATGGCGGCACACGGCTCGGCCGGCAGGAACTCGACGGCGAGATCGTCGAGGAGAGCCCGGATGCCCTCTGGACGCGGGCCATGATCGAGGCGGCCCGTGAGCGCGAAAAGCCGGCCCTCGCCCGAATCGCGGTCGCGGTCGATCCGCCGGCCACCTCTTCCCAGCGGGCCGACCGTTGTGGGCTCATCGTCGCCGGTATCGACCATGCCGGCATCGGTCATGTGCTGGAGGACGCGACCTTGGCCGGCGCGCGGCCGCAGGAATGGGCGGAGAGGGCAGTCGCGCTCTATCGCCGCCACGAGGCGGATGCGCTGGTCGTCGAGGTCAATCAGGGCGGCGAGATGGTCGAGAGCATCATCCGCGAGGTCGATGCCGGTGTGCCCGTGATTTCCGTTCGGGCGACGCGCGGCAAGTATCTCCGGGCCGAGCCGGTCGCCGCGCTCTATGCGCAAGCGAGAGTGCGCCATGCCGGGGCCTTTGCCGAACTCGAGGACGAGATGTGCGCCTTCGGGCCGCGCGGTCTCGAAACCGGCCGCTCGCCGGACCGGCTCGATGCGCTGGTCTGGGCGCTAACCCATCTGATGCTGGTGCCGAAGGCCCGGCCGCGGGTGCGGGGGATGTAGCTCCACCGTATTCTCGGGCGGCGAGAGCGCCGACCCGAGAATCTCGGGACGAGAAGGCACGGGTTTCCGAGATGGTCGGATCGAGCCCGGCCATGACGCCGCATTGTTTCACGCTCCAACAGCGAGACATCCATGTTCGATTTTCTTCGCAGCCTGCGCGGCCGAGCCGCGCCGGGCCAGAAGCGCTCGCGCGTCGGGCCGCTGATCGCGCTGCACGAGACCGGGCGCGCCGTCTGGACGCCCCGCGACTATGTCGCGCTCTCGCGGGAGGGCTATGAGCGCAACCCGGTCGTGCATCGCTGCATCCGCCTGATCGCCGAAGCCGCGGCGCAGACACCGCTGATAGCAAAGGTCGGCTCGCGCGAGGTGCCGGGGCATCCGGCGCTTGCCCTGATCGAGCGGCCCAATCCGCGTCAGGGCGGCATCGCCTTCCGCGAGATGCTGGTCGGCCACCTCATGGTGGCCGGCAACGCCTATGTCGAGGCGGTCAGCGTCGGCCGCGAGCCGCGAGAGCTCTATGCGCTTCGGCCCGACCGGATGCGCGTGGTGCCCGGCCGTGACGGCTGGCCGCAAGCCTATGATTACACTGTGGGCGGCGACACGGTGCGCTTTAGGCAGGACGAAGACGGCCTGCCGCCGATTCTGCATCTGACGCTGTTCCACCCCGTCGACGACCATTACGGCCTGTCGCCGATCGAGCCGGCGGCGGTGTCGCTCGACATCCACAACGCCGCCGGCAATTGGCACAAGGCCCTGCTCGACAATGCCGCGCGCCCCTCCGGCGCCCTGGTCTATGACGGGCCGGAAGGCGCGACGCTGACCGATGCGCAGTTCGAGCGTCTCAAGCAGGAACTGGAGGATTCTTTCCAGGGCGCGCGCAATGCCGGCCGGCCGCTGCTGCTCGAAGGCGGGCTGGACTGGAAACCGCTCTCACTGACGCCGGCCGAGCTCGATTTCGTCGCCGCCAAGGGCGTCGCGGCCCGCGAGATTGCGCTGGCCTTCGGCGTGCCGCCGTTGCTGCTCGGCCTGCCCGGCGACAACACCCACGCCAATTTCGCCGAGGCCAATCGCGCCTTCTGGCGCCAGACCGTCATTCCTCTGGTGCGCCGCACGGCTCAGTCCCTGGCGCAATGGCTCGGCCCCGCCTTAGGTGACGACCTGCTGCTGGAGCCCGATCTCGATGCGATCGAGGCGCTGGCCGAGGAGCGGGAATCACTCTGGCGGAGACTTGGGGCCGCCGCCTTCCTCGACGAGGACGAGAAGCGCGAGGCCGTCGGCTACGGCAGGCGTGCCTACGGGAAGGAGGCCTGATGAACATGCTCGAACAGGTCGTCGCGGCCTTCGTCGGCCGTGCCGATGTCGGTCATCTCGGCCTGCTGCTCTGGGCCGCGAGCGCATCGGGCCTGGCTTGGCTCGTCCTGCGCGAGCTGACTGCCGCCAATCGCCGCTTCGACGATTTCGTCCGCGAGCTCAACCGCTTCAACGCACGCCACGAAGGGGACCCCTCATGAAAGGTAGAAACGGCGCGGCCAAACCGCCGCCCAAAGCGACCGCAACGATTGTCCGCGCGGGGAGGGCATCGCGCGGCGCTGCGCCCGTAGAGACCTTCAGCCGCTTCGTCAGCCAGCTTGCCAGGCTCGAGGACGAAAGGACGAAGGGCGGCCGGGATGGTGCGGAGCGCGATCGATGACGCGGCCGGGTCCGATACGCGCCTCGTTCGAATCCAAGCTGCTGCCGGTTCAGCCGACCCGGACCGGGCTCGACGGCGTCTTCGAGGGCTATGCCAGCCTGTTCCGTATCCCGGATCTCGGCAAGGATATCGTCGAGCCCGGCGCCTTCCGCGAGAGCCTGCAGCGGCGCGGGCCTGGCGGCGTGAAGATGCTCTGGCAGCATGACCCGGCCGAGCCGATCGGCCGCTGGTCGAGCCTGATCGAGGATGGCCGCGGCCTGTTTGTGCGTGGCCGGCTGTCGCTCGCCGTCGCCCGTGCCCGCGAGATCCACGCGCTGATGCTGGACGGCGCGATCGACGGGCTGTCGATCGGTTTTCGCCACGAGAAGGCCCGCACCGAGCCGCGGACCGGCCTGCGCCGGCTCGAACGCATCGACCTGTGGGAGGTGTCGGTCGTGACCTTCCCGATGCTGCCCCAAGCCCGGATCGCCGCGGTCAAGGCCACCCGGCCTTCCGCCTTCATCTGACCCTACCCCCGAGGAGAGACCATGAGCCATCCCAATACTGCGCCCCAGACCAAGGCTGCCGGCGCCGACCTCGCGCTGGCCTTCGAGGACCTGCGCTACACGCTGGAAAACTACCGTGCCACCAACGAGGAGCGTCTCGCCGGTCTGGAGTCGCGCCAGGGTGCCGATCCGCTGACCGAGGAGAAGCTCGTCCGCATGGACGCCGCGCTCGACGACACCATGCGCCGCATCGATCGGCTGACGCTGGAGCGCGCCCGGCCGGCGCTCGGCCAGGACGGTCCGCGCGATCCTCTGACGGCGGAGCACAAGGCGGCTTTCGTCTCCTATGTCCGCACCGGTGAGGCTGGCGGCCTGAAACGGCTGGAATCGAAGGCGCTCTCGGCCGGTTCAGGCCCGGATGGCGGCTATCTCGCGCCGGCGACCGTCGAGGGCGAGATCCTGCGCCGCCTCGCCACTGTCTCGCCGATCCGGTCGCTCGCCACCGTCCGCACGATTTCCTCCGGCACCTACAAGAAGGCCTTCTCGACCACCGGTCCGGCCTCCGGCTGGGTGGCCGAGACCGCGGCGCGGCCGCAGGGTGCTTCGCCGACGCTGGCCGAGCTCTCCTTCCCGGCCATGGAGCTCTACGCCATGCCGGCGGCGACGCAGACGCTGCTCGACGACGCCATCGTCGATATCGACCAGTGGATCGCCGAGGAGGTCGAGAGCGCCTTCGCAGAGCAGGAGGGCGCGGCCTTCGTCACGGGCGACGGCATCGACAAGCCCAAGGGCTTCCTGGCCTACCCGACGGTCGCGGATGCCAGCTGGAGCTGGGGCAATATCGGCGTGCTCAACACCGGTGTAGCTGGAGCCTTTCCGACCACGAACCCTTCCGATGTCTTGGTCGATCTCGTCTACGCGCTGAAGGCAGGCTTCCGCCAGAACGCCACCTTCGTGATGAACCGCAAGACACAGGCCACAGTCCGCAAGTTCAAGGACTCCACGGGCCACTATCTCTGGCAGCCCCCGACCTCGGCCGGCGCGCCGGCGACCTTGCTCGGCTTCCCCCTGGTCGAGGCGGAGGATATGCCGAATGTCGCCAACAACGCCGTCTCGATCGCTTTCGGCGATTTCCGGCGCGGCTATCTCGTCGTCGACCGGGCTGGCGTGCGTATCCTGCGCGATCCCTACTCGGCCAAACCCTACGTGCTGTTCTACACGACCAAGCGGGTCGGCGGCGGCGTGCAGGACTTCGCCGCGATCAAGGGCCTCAAGTTCGCGGTCTGAGCCCAATCAGCGCGAAAACCACCAGCTGAAGGCGGCGCGCGGCTCGGCAGCCTGCTCCGGCGGCGCTTCGCTGCCGAGCCCTCGAAGCCGCGCGGTGCCTTCGGCGATCCAGCTGCGATAATCGCTGATCGGCGTGATCGCGGTGAAGCCGCCGCAGATGCGCTTCGTCTGCGTCTTCAGCGGGCCGCTCGACCAGCTCACGATGCCGACGAGGTCTCGCGAGCGGGCACCGCCGCGCAGAACCGGCCCGCCGGAATCGCCGCGGCAGGCACCGGCGCCTGGCTGCTCGCCGCGATTCTCGACATCGACGGCAACCTTCACCGTGTTCTGCGTGGTGTAGTTGCCGGCATTGACGAGCTGCGTCTCGCGCAGCCTCCGGGCCGTGCGCTTGTTGTTCTCCGCCGACAACCCGTAGCCGGCCATGGTGATGGTTTCGCCCTGCCAGAGCCCGCTGCCGAGCGTCAAGGGCTCGATATCTTCAGGGAGCGGCTGCGCCAGGCGCAGCAAGGCGAGGTCGGTGCCGGGCTGGGTGCGCGGCGTCGTTCCCGGCACGAAGCTCGGGTGAGGCAGCACGGCGGCCACCATCTGCCGGCGTGCCCGGAAGCGGGTGTCGAGGCTGACGATACTGATCGAACCGCCGCCCATCAGGCAATGCGCCGCGGTGAGCACGATCTCGGGCGCAATCACGGCCCCCGAGCAGAGTTCGCCCCGGCTCGTCTCGATGCGGACGGTCGAGGCGCGAGCGCCGAGCGCATCGCGCGAATCGACGCCGCCGACCACGGCAAGCGCCGGCTGAGCGGCGCTGACGGCCAGAAAACACGAGAGGGCGAGCGTTGAGCGGAAGATCATGAACACAACCAATGGATCGGCTTACCAATCTAGGGGGTGGCGCGCCACAGTCCAGCCCTTCCGTCAGCGGCTGCTGGTCCAACGTGCGCCTTCCCCCCATTGCGACAGGGTCGAATCGATCCAGCCGCGCTGCGGCGCGACGAGCACGCCCTGGCTGAGCAGGCCACATTGACGCCCGGCCGGGCCGGTCGACCAGCTCGTGACCGCGACGATGCCGTCATCGCCGAAGATCGGCCCGCCTGAATCGCCCTGGCAGGCGCCGGCGCCGGGGCGCTTTCCGCCACCGGCGCTGTCGGCCGCCCAGAGCAGGATGCGGCCGGGCCCATAAGGCTCCACCGTGGTCAACGCCGCCGAGCGATAGGTGCCTGTGCTGCGCGCCTCGCCCTCGCGGGAAACGCCGTAGCCGGCCAGCGTGATGCTGCTGCCGGCCCGCGGCAATGAGCCGTCGACCAGGCTCGCGGCGTTGAAACGGCCGGGCAGGGGCGCGCTCAGGCGGATCAGCGCCAGGTCGATCGTGCGGCGGCGGCTGCGGATCGCTCCGGCATCGAATTCCGGATGCATTGCGACGGAAGCGGGGGCGACGAGGACAGGTTCGCCGGCCTCGCGCCAATGAACCCTGAGTTCGGTGCCGCCTGCCGCACAATGCGCCGCCGTCAGGATGGCGCGCGGCGACAGGACGATGCCGGTACAGACCCCGCCGCGTGCATTGAGCACCATCAGCGTCGAGCCGGCGGCCGGCCCGCCTTCCTGCCCTGCCACCACGGCCTGCGCCGGGCTGCTCCAGACGCTTCCGGCGAAGGCGCAGGCGAGGCCGATGGCGGCGATCCCGTTGGCGATGTGCATCCGGTGCTCCTCTCCGAGACAGCGCTGATAGCGCGCCCGGCGCTGCAGATGAAGCCTCTCGACCGCAGCTACGCGGTCGATCTCACGCAATCGAATGAAATGAAGGGAGCGTTCATGACGCCGCTTGCCCTGGGTCCGCCGGCGATCGAGCCGGTCACCCTCGTTGAAACCCGCCAGTTCCTGCGCCTCGACCAGACCGACGAGGACGCCTTGCTCGCTACCCTGATCACCGCCGCCCGGCTGATGATCGAGGCGGCCTCGGGCCGCTGCCTGATCGAGCAGCCCTGGCGTATCGTGCTCGACCGCTGGCCGGCGGGCGGCGAGATCCGCCTGCCGCTCTCGCCGCTCCTGCGGATCGAGGCGGCGCGCGTCTATGACGTGCTTGGAGCCGCCCAGGCAGTCGCGACCGCGTCCTTGACTCTCGATCAGGTTGCCGACCCGCCGGTTATCCGCCTGACCGGCGAAGTCCCCGAGATCGGCCGGGCGCATGGCGCGATCGAGATTGACATCGTGGCCGGATACGGAGCGACCGCCGCCGCCGTTCCGGCCCCGCTGCGACAGGCGGTACTGCGCCTCGCCGCCCGCTGGTTCGAGCAGCGCGGCGACGTCGCCGGGCGCGATGCGCAGGCCCTGCCTGCCGCCATTGCGGCACTGGTCGCGCCATTTCGTCGCGGGAGGCTTTGAATGGCCGGGGAACCTTCCGCCATCGGCCGGATGCGGCGCCGGCTCGTGCTGGAGGCGCCGGTGGGCTCGGCCGACGGTCTCGGGGGGGAGACGCAAAGCTTCGAGGCCGTGGCTGCGCTCTGGGCACAGGTCGAATGGACCTCCGGCACCGAAGCCTGGCGCCAGGGGCGGCCGGAACAGTCGCGCAATTATCGCATCACCATGCGTTGGCGCGGTGATGTCGATGCCGGCCGACGCCTGCGCGATGGCGACCGCCTGTTCGACATCCGCTCCGCCGCCGATCCCGATGGCGCGCGCCGGCGGCTGGTCTGCCTGGTCGAGGAGGTGACGCCATGAGCGATGCCATTCTCGCCCTTCGTGCGGCCGTTCAGGCGCGTCTTGCAGCGAACTCGAACCTGACGGCGCTTATCGGCTCCGGCCGCATCTTCGACGAGGCGCCGCGTGCGGTGCGCGGGCTCTACGTCGTCCATGGCGAGGTCGAGGCGCGCGACTGGTCGACCGGCAGCGACCGGGGCTGCGAGCAGGAATTCGCGCTCGTCGTCTGGGCCGCGCAGAGCGGTTCGTCCCGGCAGGCGCTGGAGGCGGCGAACCTGATCGTCGCGGCGCTCGACCAGGTCGATCTCGCCCTGGAAGGGCATGCGCTGGTCAATCTGCGCTGGCTGTCGAGCCGGCTTGCCCGCGAGACCCGTAACGGATTGCCCCAGGTGGCGATCCGCTTCCGCGCCGTCACCGAAATTCTCTAGGTCGTTGTTTTATCGCATTTTCTCCACGCGAACCGGTCGCCACTTCGCTTGAAAATGCTCCAGCTCACAAAGGAGAAGCCGCATGACGGCACAGAAGGGCAAGGACCTGCTGCTCAAGGCGGGGGATGGTGCCGGCGGTTTCGTCACGGTCGCCGGCTTGCGGGCGCGCCAGATCGCCTTCAACGCCGAGACCGTCGACGTGACGCACTCGGAATCGGCCGGCCGCTGGCGCGAATTGCTGGCCGGCGCCGGTGTGCGCCGTGCCAGCATCAGCGGCGCTGGCATCTTCAAGGACGAGGCGTCGGACGCGCTCGTCCGCCAGAGCTTCTTCGATGGGACGATCCGTGACTGGCAGATCGTCGTGCCTGATTTCGGCGCGATCTCCGGGCCGTTCCAGCTCACGGGCCTGGAGTACCGCGGTGATCATGCCGGCGAGGTCACCTTCGACCTCTCGCTGGAATCCGCCGGCCTTCTGGCTTTTGCGGCACTGTGAGGAGGCGATCATGGTCAATCGTCATCGCGGCGAGACCGCGCTCATGGTCTCCGGCGAAACCCTGCCGATGCGGCTGACGCTCGGCGCGCTCGCCGAGCTCGAACATGCCTTCGCCGTCGACAGTCTGCCGGCGCTTGGCGAGCGCTTCGTCGAAGGCCGGCTTTCCGCTCGCGACATCATCCGCATCATCGCGGCCGGCCTGCGTGGTGCCGGCCGGTCGATCCGTGACGAGGATGTCGCGGAGCTCCGCTTCGATGGAGGCCTAAGCGGCGCGATCAAGGCAGCGATCACGCTGCTCGAGGCGACCTTCGGCGAGGGCGAAGCTGCGCGCCCTCCGCAGCCGCCGGCGTAGGTGCGCCGGCGGGTTTTCCCTGGGACGAGGTGATGGCTTTCGGGCTCGGCCGGTTGGCCTGGCCTCCGGATCGCTTCTGGGCGGCAACGCCACGCGAGATCGCTGCGGCGCTGCGGGCTCATCAGGACCGCTTCCGAGGCTCCGCGCCCGAGCGGCCAGCGCTCGCGGCACTGATGGATGCCTTTCCCGACGCCTGAGGCGTCAGTTCCAACCAATCGAACGAGGTGATGGCCATGACGGACGATGACGGTATCGAGTCGGGAGGGCGCCTCTCTGACCTGAAGGCGATGGACCGGCTGACCCAATCTCTGAGCCGGTCCTCGGAGAGTTTCGGCAAGTCGATCGTCAGCGCCTTCTCGCGTGGCGTCGTCGAGGGCAAGCGCTTTGAGGACGTGCTGCGCAGCGTCGGCCGCTCGATGACCGACAGCCTGCTCAAGACAGCGCTGAAGCCTTTGCAGACCGGCCTGTCGAGCCTGCTCAGCACGGGCGTCAAGAGCCTGAGCGGCCTGTTTGGCGGCATCGGCCTGGGTGGTTCCGGAGGTGGCGGCATTCCGGTCGCTCCTTTCGCCGACGGCGGCATCGTCGCCTCGCCCTCCTATTTCCCGACCGGGCGGGGGCTCGGCCTGATGGGCGAGCGCGGCGCCGAAGCGATCATGCCGCTTGCCCGCGGCCCGGACGGGCGCCTCGGCGTGCGTTCCGGCGGCGGGCAGGGGCGGCCGCTGAATGTCGTCGTGCAGGTCTCGACACCCGATGCCGACAGCTTTCGCCGTTCGGAGGCACAGGTCTCGGCCGCCATCGCCCGCGCCGTCGCGCGTGGCCGGCGAGCTCTCTGAGGGAGAGGCAGCATGCCGGATTTCCATGAGGTCCGCTTCCCGCTCGATGTCGCGCGCGGGGCGCGCGGTGGGCCGGAGCGCCAGACCCAGATCGTGACGCTCGCCTCCGGGCGGGAGGTGCGCAACAGCCGCTGGGCCCATTCGCGCCGCCGCTACGATGCCGGGCTCGGCATCCGCAATCTCGACGCGCTGGCGGGGGTGGTGAGCTTCTTCGAGGAGCGCCGCGGCCGGCTCCATGGTTTCCGCTGGCGAGACCAGCTCGACTGGAAGAGCTGCCAGCCCTCGCAGGTGCCGGCCGCGACCGATCAGGTGATCGGCGTCGGCGACGGCGTCGCAGCCACGTTCCAGCTCCGCAAGGCCTACGGGTCCGGCACATCCGCCTATAGCCGCGAGATCACCAAGCCCTGCGACGGCACGGTCCGGGTCGCCATGGACGGCGTCGAGCTCGCGGGCGCAACCTTCTCCTGCAACCTTTCGACCGGGCAGGTCACCTTCGCGGTCGGGTCGATCCCGCCTCCGGCCGCCGTCCTGACCGCCGGCTTCGCCTTCGACGTCCCGGTGCGTTTCGACACCGACGCGATCGAGGTCGATCTCTCTGCCTTCGCGGCCGGCGAGATTCCGCGCGTTCCCGTGGTCGAGATCATTCCCTGAGGCTTGCCCCATGCGTGACATTCCATCCGGTCTCGCCGCCCATATCGAGACGGCTTCGACGACGCTCTGCCATTGCTGGAGCCTGACGCGCCGCGACGGTCTCGTGCTCGGCTTCACCGATCATGACCGCCCGTTGTCCTTCGAGGGGATCGATTTCGCAGCGGCGGCCGGGCTTGAAGCGGCCGAAAGCGCGGCAGAACTCGGCTTCGCCATTGGGGGAGGCGAGGTCGCCGGTGCCTTCGCGGCCCTGGGTCTGAACGAGACCGATCTGGCGCGCGGGCTCTATGACGACGCCCGTGTCCGCGTCTGGCTGGTCAACTGGGCCGATCCCGCTCAGCGCGTGCTCCTGGAAGAGGGCTTCGTAGGCGAGATCAAGCGCGGCGAAGCGAGCTTTACCGCCGAAATCCGCAGCTTCGCCAAGGCCTTCGACGAGGAGCGCGGCCGGCTTTATATGCGCTCCTGCTCCGCGGACCTCGGCGATGCGCGCTGTGGCCTCGCACTCGTCGCAGTGGAAGCCGATGTCGTCGAAAGCGACGGCCGTCTTTCAGTGTCGGCCGAGGGGATGGACGCCTATGCGGCCGGGCATTTCACCGGCGGCCGATTGGTCTTCACCAGCGGTGTCAATGCGGGCTTCACCACCGAGCTGAAGCGCCATGGCCGCGAGGGCGCACGGGCGCTGTTCCAGCTCTGGCAAGCGACTGCCTCGCCGATCATACCCGGTGATGGCTTCAGCGTGACGCCAGGCTGCGACAAGAGCTTCGCGACCTGCCGCGCCAAATTCGACAATGGCGTCAATTTCCGTGGCTTCCCGCATATGCCGACAAGCGATTTCATCATCGGCGGGGTCCGTCCCGGCGACGGCAATCTCGATGGCGGGAGCCTGTTCCGATGAGGCGCGCCGAGATCGTCGATGCCGCGCGGCTCTGGCTGGGCACGCCTTACCATCATCAGGCCTCCTTGCGCGGCGTCGGCTGTGATTGTCTGGGGCTGGTGCGCGGCGTCTGGCGAGATCTCTGCGGCGCCGAACCCGAGCAGCCGCCGCCCTATTCGCCGAGCTGGGCCGAGAGCTTGCGGCAGGAGACGCTTGCCCTGGCGGCGGAGCGACATCTGCAGCCGCTTGCGGTGTCGGAGGCGCAAGCCGGCGACGTGCTGCTCTTCCGCTGGCGCGAGCACCTGCCGGCCAAGCACTGCGCGATCCTCGTGACGCCCGAGCGCATCATCCATGCTCATGACGGGGCCGCCGTCGCCGAGGTCGCCTTCACGCCCTGGTGGCGGCGCCATCTCAGCCATGCCTTTTCCTTTCCGGGAGTGACCGACTGATGGCGACGCTTCTTCTCCAGGTTGCAGGCGCCGCGCTTGGGTCGGCTCTGGGCGGGCCGGTCGGCGGCGTCATCGGGCAGGCTCTCGGCGGATTGGCCGGTGCCGGCATCGATCAGGCCTGGCTCGGCAATTCTGGCGGCGGCAACAGGATCGTCGACGGTCCGCGCCTCAAGGAGGTGAACGGCCTCGCTGCCACCGAAGGGGCCGCGATCCCGCGCCTCTACGGCCAGGCGCGCCTCGGTGGGCAATTGATCTGGGCGACGCGATTCGAGGAGGAGGTCACGGTCTCCGTCACGCGGACGAAGAGCGGTGGCAAGGGCGGCGGTCGCTCCAAGAAGACCTTCGAGACGACGTACAGCTACCACGCCAATCTCGCGATCGGCCTCTGCGAAGGGCCGATCTCCTTCATCCGGCGTATCTGGGTCGACGGGCGCGAGCTGGATGTCGCGACCGTTTCGATGCGCCTGCATCACGGTTACGAAACGCAGGAGCCCGATCCGCTGATCGCGGCGAAGGAGGCAGGCGAGGCGCCGGCCTATCGCGGGCTCGCCTATGTGGTGTTCGAACGCTTTCCGCTGGCCGATTACGGCAACCGCGTGCCGCAGTTCGATTTCGAGGTCGTGCGCGCCGTCGACGGGCTCGGCCGCATGATCCGCGCGGTGGCGCTGACGCCGGGCGCCGGCGAGTTCGTCTACGACACCCGCCCGGTCAGTCATGAGCCCGAGCCCGGCGTGACCGAAAGCCTGACGCGCCATCAGCTCTACGGCGCCAACGACGCCGATACGGCGCTCCACCATCTCGCGGGCCTGTGCCCCAATCTGCGCCGCGTTTCGCTGGTCGTGTCCTGGTTCGGCGACGATCTGCGCGCCGGGGCCTGCACGGTCGCACCCAGGATCGAGATATCGCACAAGCCGACGGTCGGGGCAGAATGGTCTGTCGACGGTCTGTCGCGGTCTTCGGCCCGTGCCGTCAGCCAGGTCGAGGGCCGGCCGGCTTTCGGCGGCACGCCCTCGGATGACAGCGTCGTCGCGCTGATCCGGCGCCTGCGCTTCGATTACGGCTTCGAAGTCGTGCTCTACCCATTCCTGATGATGGATGTCCCGGGGGGAAACGCCCTGCCGGACCCCTATTCGGCAGCGGCGAGCCAGCCGCGCTATCCCTGGCGTGGCCGCATTACCTGCGATCCCGCGCCGGGCCGGCCGGGAAGCCCGGAAGGCGGTGGCGCCGTTGCGGCACAGATCGCATCGTTCGTCGGCACCGTCTCTCCCGCCGATATGTCGATTGCGGGTTCGAGCGTCGCCTGCGCCAGGCCTGACGAATGGTCCTATCGCCGCCTCGTCATGCACTGCGCCGCCCTGGCGCAAGCTGCCGGCGGCGTCGAAGGCTTCGTCGTCGGCTCCGAGATGGTTGGGCTGACGCATCTGCGTGGCGCATCCGGCTATCCGATGGTCGACCAGCTCGTTGCGATCGCGCAGGACGTCAAGACGATGCTGCCGGGCACGGTCGCGACCTATGCGGCCGACTGGACCGAATATGGCGCGGATGTCCGCGACGACGGAGAGAGCATCGATTTTCCGCTCGATTCGCTCTGGGCCTCGCCCGCCATCGGCGCGATCGGCATCGATTTCTATCCGCCGCTCTCGGACTGGCGCGATTCCGGCGATCATGCCGATGTCGCCATCGCGCGCGGCCCGGCCGATCTAGCCTATCTGCGCCAGCGCCTGACGGCCGGCGAGGCTTACGAGTGGTACTATGCCGACGAGGCCGACCGGGAGGCGCAGACCCGCCTGCCGATCACCGACGGCGCCTATGGCAAGCCCTGGATTTTCCGGCCGAAGGATCTGTGGGGCTGGTGGAGTCAAAGCCATATCCGCCGCGCGGGCGGCGTCGAGACGACTGCGACCTCGTTCGTGCCGGGCGGGAAGCCGATCTGGCTGACCGAGATCGGCGTGCCGGCCGTCGACAAGGGCGCCAATGCGCCCAACATGTTCCCCGATCCAAAATCGGATGACGGCGGCTATCCGCCGTTTTCGAGCGGCGCGCGCGACGATCTCGTGCAGGCGCGGGCGCTGGAGGCGTTCATTTCGGGCTTCGATCCGGCGCAGGCCGGCTTCGATGCAGCGCGCAACCCGGTTCATCCGGTCAGCGGAGTCCGCATGGTCGACCCCAACAGGATCTTCGTCTGGACCTGGGATACGCGGCCTTTCCCGGCCTTTCCCGATCTCTCCGGAATCTGGGCCGACGGCGCCAATTTCGAAACCGGCCATTGGTTGAACGGGCGCCTCGAGGGCTCGCCGGTCGACCGCCTCGTCGCGAAAGCGCTCGGGGATTTCGGGTTGCCGGCGGCCGACCGGATCGCCGTCGACGGCTTCGTCGACGGCTATGTGCTGGACCGCCCGATGTCGGCCCGGCAGGCCCTCGAGCCGCTCGCCCAGAGCTTCGGCTTCGACGCGATCATGAGCGGCGGCGCGCTGCGCTTCGAGGGCAGGGGCGGCAAGGTCTCCCGCCTGCTCGGCCCCGACGATCTCGTTCCCGATCGCGACGGCGAGCCGTTCACGCTGCGTCGCAGCCAGGAGACCGAACTGCCGCTCGAACTGCGTCTCGGGTTCAGCGACAGCGAGGCCGATTATCGCAGCGCCGCTGCGCGTTCGCGCCGGCTGGCCGGGGCGGCACGCCGGGAGGTCGCTGTCGAAACCGCGATCGTCACCCGCTCCGCCGAAGGGCGACGGCTGGCCGACCAGCGCCTGCAGGAAGCCTGGGCCGGGCGCGAAACCCTGGAATGCGAGCTCTCGCCGCGCTGCATTGCGATCGAGCCCGGCGATGTCCTGTCTGTTCCGACGGAGGCCGGAAACCGCCTGTTCCGCGTCACTCGGATCGCCGACGGTCCGACGCGACGGGTGAGCGCCCGCGCCGTCGAGCCGGCAATCTACGTGACGACTGGCGTGAGTGGCGGCACGCGCCCGCCGCGGACGCCCCCCGCCTTGCCCGGCCGTCCGCTGGCGGTGCCGCTGGCTTTGCCGATCGTGACCGTGCAGCCGCCGCCCTTGCTATCGCTCGCAGCATTCGCCGCGCCCTGGCCAGGCGGCCTTGCGATCTGGCGCGCCGACGAGGCCGGGCTGTTCGCGCTGGATGGCTTCGTCGAGGCGCCTTCGATCGTCGGCGAGACCTTGACGGAGCTGCCCCCGGGGCCGCTCTGGCGGACGGACCGGCGCGCCGTGCTGGAGGTCCGTTTGCGCGGCGGCGTGCTGTCTTCCGTGTCGCCGGAAGCGGCATTGGCAGGCGCCAACGCGCTGGCCCTGGTCGGAGCGGATGGTGCGATAGAGATCGTCACGGTGTCCCAGGTCGCGCTCATCGGCCCGCAGCGCTTCCGGCTCTCAGGGCTGATCCGCGGGATCGGCGGCAGCGAGGCCGCAGCGGCGCGCCTTCTGCCCGCAGGCGCTCGGGTCATCGTGCTGGATGGCGCGGCTGTCTCGCTCACGACCGATCTGGCCGATCTCGGCCGGACCCAGCGCTATCGCGTCGGTCCGGTCCGCGACGATGTCGGTGACGCGACGATGGTCGAGTTCGAAAGCGCGGTCTCTGGAGAAGCGCTTGTCCCGCTGTCGCCTGTCCGGCCGAAGGCTCTCCGCGCCGAGGACGGGATAGCGCTGAGCTGGCTCAGACGAACGCGGGTCGACGGCGATTCCTGGGAACTGGCGGAGGTGCCGCTCGGGGAGGAGGCCGAGCGCTACGAGGTCGGCATCTTCGACGGCGAGGATCTGCTCCATGCCGAAATCGTGAACATGGCCGGATGGCTCTATCCGACCGCGCAGGAACTCGATGATTTCGGCTCGCCGCAGCAGCAGATCGAGATTTCGCTTCGCCAGCTCAGCGCGACGGTCGGGCGCGGTCGCGAATGGCGTGGACGGGTTTCGGTATGCTGATCTAATGTGGCTTGTGAACGAAGCGATGCATTCATGGCGCATTCACCCGGACGGGATTAGCCGTGTCGATGATGCTGGTCGAACCGATCCTTGCTTTTGCGCTCATCGCTTCTTCGCCGATGCCGGTCATCCGCGTCGATGACGCGACGCCGATTTCCTGCTTGTCTTCGGAAGAAACGCGCGATGCCGTCGCCGAAGGGCGTGTCATGCAGCCGGCGGAAGCCTCGCGCCACGCCCGCCATGCCGCTCCGGGCGAGGTCGTCCGCATCAGGCTCTGTCGCCAGGGCGATGAATTCGTCTATGTGGTGACCACACTGAAGCGTGACGGCCGCGTTGCGAGGGTGACGCTGGAAGGACAATCCGGCAAGATCGCCACCATCCGCTGACCGCCGTTGAGGCTACCCAAACTGGAGCGACCCTACCGTGAGATTGCTCGTCGTCGAGGACGACAAGGACCTCAACCGCCAGATCGTGACCGCGCTTGAGAATGCAGGCTATGCCGTCGACAAGGCTTTCGACGGCGAGGAAGGCCTCTATCTCGGCGAGTCCGAGCCTTACGATGCGGTCATTCTCGATTTGGGCCTGCCGAAGGTCGATGGCGTCGCCGTGCTGCAGGGCTGGCGCCGGGCCGGCAAGACCATGCCGGTTCTGATCCTGACCGCGCGCGACCGCTGGAGCGACAAGGTCTCGGGCTTCGATGCCGGCGCGGACGACTATGTCGTCAAGCCCTTCCATATCGAGGAACTGCTGGCCCGTGTCCGCGCGCTGCTGCGCCGCGCCGCCGGCCATGCCACGTCGGAACTGATCTGCGGCCCCGTCCGGCTCGATACGCGGGCGAGCCGCGTCGTCGTCGACGGCAATCCGGTGAAGCTGACTTCGCATGAGTACCGGCTGCTCTCCTACCTGATGCATCATCAGGGGCGGGTGGTGTCGCGGACCGAGTTGGTCGAGCATCTCTACGATCAGGATTTCGACCGCGATTCCAATACGATCGAGGTCTTCGTCGGTCGGCTCCGGAAGAAGCTCGGCGTCGATGTCATCGAGACCGTCCGGGGGCTCGGCTATATCGCCGCTGCTCCGGAAAAGGTCTGATCGCGGGCTATGCCGCTCAAGTCCCATCGCTATTCGCTGGGAACGCGGCTGTTCTTCTCGGCAGCCGTCTGCTGCGTGCTGATCCTGGTGCTGGCCGGCGTCGGCCTCACCACGTTCTATCGCCGCTCGGCCGAGCGCGGCTTCGACGAGCGGCTCTCGGTCTATATCAAGCAGCTGGTCGCCGACCTTGCCGCACCGCCCGAGACCGAGCGCCAGACGGTCGGCGATCTCGGCGAGCCGCGCTTCGACCTGCCGCTGACCGGCTGGTACTGGCAGATCACCAGGCTCGACGGCGAGCGGCCCAATGTCCGCGCCTCACGCTCGCTGGTCGGCGGGCAATTGCCAAAGCTGCTCGACCAGCAGATAGCGCCGAACAGCCGGGGCCTGCGCGAAAGCTATGTCTCCGGGCCGGACGATCGCCGCCTGCGCATCCTCGAGCGCGAGATCGACGTCGGCGAGGACGGGCGATTCACCGTCGCGGTCGCGGCGCCCGCCGACGAGATCGAGGGCGATATCCAGGATTTCCGCTTCGCGCTGGCGATGACCTTCGTGCTGCTCGGCATCGCCCTGGTCGCGTCGACGCTTGTCCAGCTCCGCTTCGGCCTGCGCCCGCTGGTGCGCCTGCGCTCCGCCGTGGGCGCAGTGAGGACGGGCGATAATCCGCGAATCGTCGGACGTTATCCCCCCGATCTCGCGCCGCTCGCCAGCGAGCTCAACCTGCTCATCGACGCCAATCACGAAATCCTCGATCGTGCCCGCACCCAGGTCGGCAACCTCGCGCATGCGCTCAAGACGCCACTTAGCGTGATGATGAACGAGGCCGACACGAGCGCTGACGGACAGCTGCCCCAGACCGTGCGTGCGCAGGCCGCGATCATGCGCGACCAGGTCCAGTATTATCTCGACCGCGCCAGAGCGGCGGCTCTTTCCGGCGCGCTCGGCGGCGTGACGGAGGTCGCACCCTCGCTCGATGCACTGCTGCGCACCTTCACCAAGATCTCGCAGGGCAGGGGCATTTCCGGTTCGCATGCGATCCCGCCGAACCTGCGCTTCCGTGGCGAGAAGCAGGACTTCGAAGAGATGCTCGGCAATCTCCTCGACAACGCGTTCAAATGGGCGGGGTCGACGGTCGAAGTTTCCCTGGCCGAAGAGAAAACGGCCGATATGGAGCGGATCGCTCTCCTGATCGACGATGACGGGCCGGGCCTCCCGACAGAGGCGATGGCGGAGGTCCTGAAGCGGGGCCGCCGGCTCGACGAGACCACGCCGGGCTCCGGCCTCGGGCTCTCGATCGTGGTCGACCTCGCCAAGCTCTATGGCGGGGGCCTGAGCCTGCATCGCTCGCCATTGGGCGGCTTGCAGGCGCGGCTGGAGCTGCCTTCGGTTTAGAGGAATTCTTTGCCGCGTGACCCTTTGTCACCATGAACCCGAGCGGACGATTGGCTAAGAACGCTGCATGATGATTTGGGCCATCTTCGCGGCGATGACGGGAGCGGCGGTTTTTGCCCTGCTCTGGCCGCTCAGCCATGGCCGGGCGCAGGGCTTCGCCGATGTTTCGGATGCCCGCAGTCTCTACCGCTCCCAGCTGACGGAGATCGACCGTGATCTCGCGCGCAAGCTGATCGGGGACGAGGAGGCGCAGGCCGCCCGCACCGAAGCCGCCCGCCGCCTCCTGCGCGCGGCCGGCAATGAAGCGGGGCCTGCCGGCGAAACCGAGCCCTCGCTGCGCCGTCGCCGGGCGAGCTCCGCCCTCATGCTCTCGGTCGTGCCGCTGCTCGCGCTCCTGATCTACGGCCTCTACGGCTCTCCCGGCCAGCCCGACCAGCCGCTCGCGGCGCGATTGGAAGAGGCAGGGCCGCAGCAGGATTTCGCCCTCGTGCTCGCACGCATGGAGGCGCATCTCGCCGCCAATCCGGGCGATGCCAGGGGCTGGTCGCTGCTCGCGCCGATCTATCTGCGCCAGGGCCGCTATGACGAGGCCGCGAAGGCTTTTGCCGCCGCCGTCCGCTCGGGAAAACCCGATGCCGATCTCCTCGCCGGGCTGGGTGAAGCCCGCATCATGGAAGCCGGCGGTGTCGTGACGGCTGCGGCGCGAGAAGCCTTTGCCGAAACCATCAAGCTCGATCCGAAAAACCCCCGCGCACGCTACTACCTCGCTCTTGCCAAGGAGCAGGATGGCGATGGCGAGGGGGCGCAGGCTGCGCTCTCCCAACTCCTCGCCGAAGCGCCTGCCGGCGCCGACTGGGCCGGTGCCGTCCGCGCCCGGCTGGAGCGGATGCAGGCCGATGCCGGCCGCAAGGCGGTCGCGGCGCTTCCCGAAGCCGAGCGCCAGCAGGCGATCAAGGGGATGGTCGACGGGCTGGCCGAACGCCTGAGCGCCGGCGGCGGAACTTTGCCGGAATGGAGCCGCCTGATCCGCGCCCGCGCCGTGCTCGGCGACAAGCCCGCAGCGCTCCAGGCTCTGAAAACGGCGCGTGAACGGCTGACCGAAGACAAGGATGCGCTTGCGGCCATCGACGCTCTCGCCGATGAATTGGCCTTGAAGGAGGCCGCGCCATGACGATCGCTCAGCCGACGCGGACGCTCCCGGCGAAACGCCGCTTCACCCGCAAGCAGCGCAGGCTCACCCTGATCGCGTCTGCCGGCGCCGTGCTGTGCCTTGCGGCCGGCCTCGTCCTTTTCGCGATGCGCGACACCATCGTCTTTTTCTACGGGCCGACCGAGATCACTGAGAAGGGCGTGCAGCCGGGCACCCGCATGCGCCTCGGCGGGCTGGTCGAGACCGGCTCCGTCCAGCGTGGCACCGGCCAGCGCATCTCCTTCAGCGTCACCGACGGCAAGACCTCGATCAAGGTCGGCTATGATGGCCTGCTGCCCGATCTCTTCCGGGAGGGGCAGGGCGTCGTCACCGAGGGCGTCTTCGAGGGCGCCGGGCTCTTCAAGGCGGATTCGGTTCTGGCGAAGCACGACGAGACCTATATGCCGCGCGAGGTCGCCGACGCGCTGAAGAAGCAGGGGCATTGGCAGGCAGGAGGCTCCAGTTCCCCCGCCGCCGCGCCGGCAAAGCCGTGAGCCTGATATGATCGTCGAGATCGGCCATTACGCACTGGCGCTTGCGCTGGGCGTCTCCGTGATCCAGGCGGTGGTGCCGTTCTGGGGCGTGTTCCGGCAGGACCGGACCCTGGCCGCAGTCGGCAGCAGCGCGGCGCTAGTTTCCTTCGCGCTGGTCGCGCTCTCTTTCGCCGCTTTGGTGACGTCCTATGTCCGCTCGGATTTCTCGGTCGCCAACGTCGTCGCCAATTCCCATTCGGCGCAGCCGCTGATCTACAAATTCACGTCCGTCTGGGGCAACCACGAAGGCTCGATGCTGCTCTGGGTGCTGATCCTGACGCTGTTCGGGGCGCTGGTCGCGCTTTCGCGCCGCTCGCTGCCGCCGCGCCTGCGGGCCGGCGCGCTTGCCGCGCAGGGGCTCGTCGCGGTCGCCTTCCTCGCCTTCACCCTGTTCACCTCAAACCCGTTCCAGCGCCTGTCGCCGGTGCCGGCCGAGGGGCAGGACCTGAACCCGATCCTTCAGGATCTCGGCCTCGCGATCCATCCGCCGCTGCTCTATATCGGCTATGTCGGCTTCTCGATCACCTATGCCTTCGCGGTCGCCGCCCTGATCGACGGGCGCATCGACGCGATGTGGGCGCGCGCCGTGCGTCCCTGGACGCTCCTGGCCTGGACCTTCCTGACGCTCGGCATCGCGATGGGCTCCTACTGGGCCTATTACGAGCTCGGCTGGGGCGGTTGGTGGTTCTGGGACCCCGTCGAGAACGCCTCTTTCATGCCCTGGCTTGCCGGCACCGCCTTGATCCACTCGACCGTGGTGATGGAGAAGCGCGATGCGCTGAAGGTCTGGACGATCCTGCTCGCGATCCTGACCTTCTCGCTCTCGCTGCTCGGCACCTTCATCGTCCGCTCCGGCGTGCTGACCTCGGTGCATTCCTTCGCGACCGATCCGGCCCGCGGCCTCTTCATTCTCCTCATCCTGATCGTCTTCGTCGGCGGTTCGCTGGCGCTCTTCGCCTGGCGGGCGCCCCTGCTGCGACAGGGCGGGCTGTTCGCGCCGATCTCGCGGGAGAGCGCGCTCGTCGTCAACAACGTCTTCCTGGCGACGGCCTGCGCCACCGTTTTCGTCGGCACGCTCTATCCGCTGCTGCTGGAGATGGTGACTGGCGACAAGATCTCGGTCGGCCCGCCCTTCTACAACGCGACTTTCGTGCCGGTGATGGTGCCGCTGTTGCTGCTGCTTCCGATCGGCCAGTCGCTGGCCTGGAAGCGCGGGGACCTGCTCGGCGCGGCGCAGCGCAATGCTTTCGCCGTCGGGCTTGCGGTATTGGCCGCCCTGGCGCTGCTCTTCTTCACCCGCGGCGGGCCGGTCCTGGCGCCGCTCGGCGTGGGGCTGGGTGTCTTCCTCGTCCTCGGCGCCAGCTTCGATCTCGCCGAGCGCATCGTGGCCCGCGCCAGCGGCTGGCGGGCGATGCTGTCGCGGGCGCGGGGTCTGCCGCGCTCGGCCTGGGGCACGGCGCTGGCCCATGCCGGCGTGGGCCTGAGTATCATCGGCATCGCGGCTCAGGCCTGGAGCAGCGAGGCGATCACCGTCCTGAAACCCGGCGAGCGCCTGACCAGCGGGCGCTACACGATCATGCTGGAAGGCATGTCGCCCCGCACCGGCCCGAATTTCCGGGCCGAAGTCGCGCGCTTCCAGGTTTTCTCGGGAGATCGCGAAATGACGCCGGTCGAGGCCTCCAAGCGCGTCTATACGGCGCGCGCCATGCCGACGACCGAGGCGGGGATTCGGACGGACGGCCTGAGCCAGGCCTATGTGAGCCTCGGAGAGGCGCAGGATGGCGGCGTCGCGGTCCGCCTCTACGACAAGCCGCTGATCCTGCTGATCTGGATCGGCTCGCTCGTCATGGCGCTCGGTGGCGGGCTCTCGCTGACCGACCGGCGCTTCCGGCTCGCAGCGCCGAAGCGCGCGGCGTCGGCGGCCGCCGTGCAGCCGGCGGAATAAGCCGATGCGGCGGATCGCGCTCGTCCTTGGCTTGATGCTGCTGGCCGCGCCTGCGGTCCATGCCGTGCAGCCCGACGAGATCCTGCCCAACACGGCGCTGGAGCAGCGCGCGCGCGCGATCTCCGGCGGCCTGCGCTGCCTCGTCTGCCAGAACCAGTCGATCGACGATTCCGATGCGCCGCTTGCCCGCGACCTGCGCATACTCGTCCGGGAGCGTCTGGTCGCCGGGGATGACGACAAGGCGGTGGTGGATTTCGTCGTCGCCCGCTACGGCGATTTCGTGCTGCTGCGCCCGCCGCTCAACGCGCGGACGTTGCTGCTCTGGGGCGCGCCTTTCCTCATTTTCCTGGCCGGCGCGGCCTTCATCTGGCGGCGGGGCCGTCAGCGTGCTGTGGAGGGCGACGTCGCCCCGGCACCTTTGACGCAGGAAGAGCGGAGCCGCGTCGACGAGCTGCTGCGCGACGAGCAGGCCTAGACACGGCCGTCATGTTCGGACCTGACCCGAGCCTTTCTCCTGCTTAAGCAGGCTCGGAGCCTCTGCTGGCGTGGGTTTTCGGAGCGGGCCGAGAGGGACAGCCCGGGTCTTGCCCTCATCTCAACCTTACGAAACCGTCATCTTCAGGCCAAAGCCGCGTAAGGCTGTGGACGTCATGGTCCTCCTCACGAGCAGGGGAAAGCGCCCTGTCGCTCCACGAGGTTCCCGCCATGACGACACAGACCGAAAACCGCAAGTCCATCCTGAAGCGCGGCGCCCTTCTCGCCGGCACCGCCATTCTTGGCATCGGCCTCGCTGCAGGCATCGCCGACAGCGCACTGATGCAGAACCACAATGCCATCGCGCAGCCGATCCAGTTGTCGGGCGCGCAGACGGCGCTGCCTTCCTTCGCCGATCTCGTCGACAAGGTGAAGCCGGCCGTCGTCTCCGTCCGCGTCAAGATGCAGGTCGCCGCCGACAATGACGGGCAGAGCCTGGACGACATTCCCCCGCAGCTGCGCCGCTTCTTCCGCGACCAGGAAGGCGCCCGTCAGGGCAAGCCGAAGCCTCAGGTCGGCATGTCGCAGGGCTCGGGCTTCTTCGTCAGCCAGGACGGCTATGTCGTGACGAACAACCACGTCGTCGAGAATGCGGTCGAGGTCCAGCTCGTCACCGACACCGGCAAGACGCTCGATGCCAAGGTCGTCGGCACCGACCCGCGCACCGATCTGGCCCTGCTCAAGGTCCAGGAGAGCGGCGATTACCCTTACGTCCAGCTCGCCGACGCCAAGGCGCGGATCGGCGATTGGGTGCTGGCTATCGGCAACCCCTTCGGCCTCGGCGGTACGGTCACGGCCGGCATCGTCTCGGCGCAGGGTCGCGATATCGGCTCCGGCCCCTATGACGACTTCATCCAGATCGATGCACCGATCAACCGCGGCAATTCGGGTGGGCCGACCTTCAACCAGAGTGGCCAGGTCGTCGGCGTCAACACCGCGATCTACTCGCCGTCCGGTGGCAATGTCGGCATCGCCTTCGCGATTCCCGCCTCGACGGTCCGTCAGGTCGTGGATTCCCTGAAGAAGGACGGAACGGTGGCGCGTGGCTTCATCGGGGTGCAGATCCAGCCGGTGACCACCGAGATGGCCGAGGCGATCGGACTGAAGGGCGCCAAGGGCGCGCTCGTTGCCGAGGCGCAGGGCAATGGCCCCGCCGCCAAGGCCGGTATCCGCCGCGGCGACACCATCACCGCGGTCAACGGCGAGGCGATCAAGGACGCGCGCGAACTCTCTCGCAAGATCGCGACCTTCGCGCCGGGCGCCAAGACCACGATCACCGTCTTCCGCGAGGGCAAGTCGCGTGACGTGACCTTCGAGATCGGCCGCCAGCCGGCGGCTTGATCGGAGCTGGCAGGTCCCTCGGTTTCCTGTCGCCCCAGCCCAGGGACTTTGCCGTCGCGGCGGCAGGCCGGATGCGTATGCTCCGGCCTGCCGTTTTCGCGTTTATTGAGATAGGGTCTGCGGATGCGACTTTTGATCGTCGAAGATGATGCCGAGGCTGCGGCCTATCTGACCAAGGCTTTCCGCGAAGTCGGCCATGTCGCCGACCATGCCGCGGACGGACTGGAAGGCTATGCCATGGCCGAAGGCGGCGGCTACGATGTGCTGGTCATCGACCGCATGCTGCCGCGGCTCGACGGCCTGTCGCTGATCCGTTCGCTGCGCGAGCAGAAGGACGATACCCCCGCGCTGATCCTGTCCGCGCTCGCCCAGGTCGACGACCGGGTGAAGGGCCTGCGCGCCGGCGGCGACGACTATCTCCCCAAGCCCTATGCCTTTTCGGAGCTGCTCGCCCGTGTGGAGGTGCTGGCCCGCCGCCGCGGCGCGCCAGCGTCGGAGCCCACGACCTATCGCGTCGGCGAATTGGTGCTCGACCGGCTCGCCCATCGCGTCACCCGCGACGGGCAGGAGATCGTGTTGCAGCCGCGCGAGTTTCGGCTGCTCGAATATCTGATGAAGCATGCCGGGCAGGTCGTGACCCGCACCATGCTGCTGGAGAATGTCTGGGATTATCATTTCGATCCCCAGACTAATGTCATCGACGTGCATGTCAGCCGCCTGCGCGCCAAGGTCGACAAGGGCTTCGAGCTGCCGATGATCCACACCATCCGCGGCGCGGGATACATGGTCCGTGACACCCGCTGACGGCAAGATGTCCGCAAGCGAAACGGGCTCCGCCCCGAGGAAGCGCCCGAAGTTCCTGCCGACGCTGTTCCGCACGACGGCCTTCAAGCTGACGGCGGCCTATCTCGTCATCTTCGCGCTCTTCGCCGCCTTCGTGCTCGGCTATGTCGCCTGGAACGCCAGGCGCCTGCTCGACGACCAGATCCGATCGACCATCGATGCCGAGATCCAGGGCCTGGCCGAGCAGCAACGCCAGGGCGGCATCCGTCGTCTCGTCAACATCATCGAGCGCCGCTCGCGGGCTCCGGGCGCCTCGCTCTATCTCGTCACCACCCCGGTCGGCGAGCGCGTCGCCGGCAATGTCGAGGCGATTCCGCCCGGCACGCTCGACCGCACCGGCGAGAGCGAGATCGAATATGCCCGCTCCAGCGAGACGGTCGACCGGCCGAGCCACGCGCTCGTCCGGGTCTACTTCCTGCCAGCCGGTTTCCGCCTGCTCGTCGGTCGCGACCTCGAAGAGCGCGAGCGGCTTGGCATCGTCATCCGCCGCGCCGCCGGCTGGTCGCTGGCGCTGGTCTTCATCCTCGGCTGCTTTGCGAGCTGGTTCGTGGCGCGGCGCGTGTTGAAGCGCATCGACGGCATGAGCGAGACCGCCCACGGCATCATGGAGGGCGACCTCAAGGGCAGGCTCGCCATTACCGGCACCGGCGACGAGCTCGACCGGCTGGCCCTCAACCTCAACGCCATGCTCGACCGCATCGGCGAGCTTATGGCCGGCATGCAGCAGGTCACCGACAACATCGCCCATGATCTCAAGACGCCATTGACCCGCCTGCGCAACCGCGCCGAGGAGGCGCTGCGGACGGCCAGGTCGCCGGACGAATTGCGGGCCGCGCTCGATGGTTCGATCGAGGAGGCGGACAACCTGATCCGCGTCTTCAATGCTCTCTTGATGATCGCGCGGCTGGAGGCCGGCCGTGTCAGCGAAAACATGGGCGAGCTCGACATCTCCGAGATCGTCTCGGGCCTCGCTGAATTGTATGAACCCCTTGCCGAGGAGGCCGGCCTCTCGCTCGCCAGCGACGTCGCTCCCAACCTTAAAGTTCGCGGCAATCGCGAACTGATCGGGCAGGCCCTGAACAACCTGATCGACAATGCCCTGAAATACGGCGCCCCGGAACAGGGCGGCGACGGCACCGTGACCGTTTCGGCCAGCCGGGCCGGCGATCAGGTCGAACTCTCGGTCGCCGACCACGGGCCCGGCATCCCGGAAGCCGATCGCGGCCGTGTCGTCGACCGCTTCGTCCGGCTCGATGCCAGCCGCAGCAAGCCGGGCTTCGGCCTCGGGCTCTCGCTGGTGGCCGGTGTGGTGCGCCTGCATGGCGGTCAGCTCAGGCTGGAGGACAATGCGCCGGGCCTGCGCGTGGTCGTCCTTCTGCCGGCTGGCAGCCCCAAGCCTGTGGACACGCCGGCCCTTGCCGAGACTGCCGCCTCGACAGCGGCGCCAAACCCTGCTGGCCTGCCCAGCCACTGAGGCAGGATAATGCATTATGGCGGAACGGCTCTGTGACAGGCTCTCGACGGCGCCGGTCCTGCCGGCGAAGGCCAAGG
>SEEM01000325.1 GCA_004144595.1 Hyphomicrobiales bacterium | reverse complement strand
ATCAGGGGCCGCCGCCAGAGCTTGGCATAGTCGCTGTTCAGCGTCTTGACGCCATGGACCTTGTAGACCGGCCGGATCTGGAGATGGTCCTGCAGGTTCTCGCCGACGCCGGGCGCATCGACCAGCGTCTCGATGCCGAAGCCCTGCAATCGCGCGCCGCTGCCGATGCCGGAGCGTTCGAGCAGGAGCGGCGAGGCGACGGCCCCGGCCGAGAGCACGACCTCACCGTTGATCTCGACCTTCAGCCGCTCCTCGCTCGCCGTTCCCAGCCCATGCGTGAACTCGACGGCGCTCGCCCGGCCGTTCTCGAACAGGATGCGTTCGACATGCACGCCCGTCTCCAGCCGGAGATTGGTCCGGTCATGCCGTTCGAGCATGGGTTTCAGGAAGGCGCGATAGGCGCTGAGGCGCCGCCCGCGCCGCTGGTTCACCTGGAAATAGGAGGAGCCTTCATTGTCGCCGGTATTGAAATCCGGGATCTTGGCGATACCGGCCGACTCGGCTGCATCCCGGATCGCATCGAGAATCGCCCAGCGCACGCGTGGATGCTCGACGCGCCATTCCCCGCCGGCCTTGTGCAGCCCGCCCGGTGGCGGCGCCATATGGTCCTCGTGCTTGAGGAAATAGGGCAGCACGTCGTCCCAGCCCCAGCCGGAAAGGCCGCGCTGGCGCCAGCCGTCATAATCGGCGGCCTGGCCGCGCATATAGACCATGGCGTTGATCGCCGAGGAGCCGCCGACGACCTTGCCGCGCGGATAGGCGAGCGCCCGCCCGCCGAGCCCGGCCTGCGGCTCGGTCTGGAACCGCCAGTCGGCGCGGGGATTGCCGATGGCGAAGAGATAGCCGACCGGGATGTGGAACCAGACCCAGTCGTCCATGCCGCCGGCCTCGAGCACCAGGACCTTGTTCCTCGGACTGGCCGCCAGCCGGTTGGCGACGACGCAGCCGGCCGAGCCGGCGCCGATGACGACATAGTCGAAGCTGCCGATCAGGCGACGGTCGGAGGAGGCGGTATCGGGCATGACATATCCGGTAGTGCTATCGAGGCCACCTATCGTCTGCGGCCGATCAGCAATCTGGCATAGCTGGGGGAGGGGCGACAGCGCGTGGAAATGCGCCCTTCGTTGGTGTCCACCATCGCTCCAAATTCCCTGCTAGCAGGGAATTTTCAGGGAGTTTAGATCTGGGAGAGGGCTTGGGTAGGGCCGTTTTCGGCTTAAGTGCTTGTTTGCGTGAGATATTTGCTAGTGGCTCGGAATTGTGAAGCAGGGAATTTCCCACGGGTGAGCAGGGAATTCGCCAGCGGCGAGCAGGGATTGTGGACGTCGCGATCAGGGATGTCGGTCGGTTGGTGAGAGGCGCGGTGACGGCTGTTTTGGCGGCGCACACCCAATGCAGCGCCCCAGCTGACAAAGCCAGTATATGTTCCTAGTGTGGAGATTTTTGTCCTTTACCTCCGCTCGGAGGTGCGTTAAGGGTCAGGGGTGCTCGTGATTCCCGAGCAAATGCCGAGACCGATCAGATCGTGTTCGGCACTCCTAATTGAGGCATCATCACCTCTGAGTGAGCAGCCCTCGTTAGGCAAGGTGTAGGCCTTCCGGGTGAACTGGACGGGTCGCGCTTTGC
>SEEM01000324.1 GCA_004144595.1 Hyphomicrobiales bacterium | reverse complement strand
TGGTCGGCCGAGGAGAAGACCTGCAGGCCCACGGTCAGCGGCCGCGATTCCACGGAATTGGTGACGAGCAGCGGCCAGAGGAAGTTGTTCCAGTGGTAGCTGACCGATACGAGCCCGTAGGCGACATAGGTCGGCTTCGCCAGCGGCACATAGACCCGCATCAGCACCTGCAATGGGCTTGCGCCCTCGACGCGCGCGGCGTCGTCGAGCTCCTTCGGCACAGTCTTGAAGGTCTGCCGCAGCAGGAAGATGCCGAAGGCCGAGGCGATATAGGGCAGGGCGATCGCCGGGATCGTGTCGATCAGGTTGAGCTTGGCGAGCGTGCGGTAGTTCTCGACGATCAGCGCGTCCGGCATGATCATGAGCTGCGCCAGGATCAGCACGAAGGCGACGTCGCGGCCCCAGAAATCCTGCCGGGCCAGCGCATAGGCGGCGAGCGTCCCGAGTACGATCTGGAAGGCGAGGATCAGCGTGACCAGAATGAAGGTGTTGAGGAAATAGCGGGCGAATGGCGCCGCCGCCCAGGCACGCGTGAAATTGTCCAGCGTCAGCGGCGCGGTCAGCACGAAGCGCGTGGTGTATTCGGCCGGGTGGAACGCCGCCCAGATGGCATAGGCGAGCGGCAGCACCCAGAGCAGAGCAAGCAGGATCGCGCCGGTCGATTCCAGCGTGAGCGACAGGCCCTTGGGCGCATAAGGGTCGCTGCGCGCGGCCGTCGGGGCGGGCTGGGGCGCGGCGCTCATTGGTAATGCGTCCTGCGTTCGAGCCAGCCGTACTGGACGAAGGCGACGAGCGCGAGCATGGCCAGCAGCACGCAGGTCAGCGTCGCCGCATAGGCCGTGTCCCAGAAGCCGAAGCCGACCTGATAGATGTAGAACAGCAGGAGCGTCGTCGCATTGTCCGGGCCGCCCCGCGTCATGACGAAGACGTGGTCGACCATGCGGAACGCGTTGATCACCGCGTTGATCAGCACGAACAGCGTCGTCGGCATCAGCAGCGGGAACTGGATGCGCCGGAAGAAGGTCCAGCGCGAGGCCCCCTCGATCGCCGCTGCCTCACCGAGACTCGGCGGAATCGCCTGCAGGGCCGCGAGGTAGAAGATCATGAAGAAGCCGGCTTCCTTCCAGATCGCGACGACGGTGATGGCGTAGAGAGCGGTGTCCTGCGAGCCCAGCCAGTTGGTCGAGCGCGCGCCGAACAGGCCGGTGAACTGCTCTAGCAACCCGTATTGCGGCGTGTAGAAGAACAGCCAGATATTGGCGACCGCGATCATCGGCAGGATCGTCGGCGTGAAGAAGGCCATGCGGACGAGCGTGCGGCCCGCGATCTTGTCGTTGACCCAGACCGCCATCAGGAGCGCCAGCGCGATCGAGGTCGGGATCGTGCCGAGCGCGAACCAGAGATTGTTGCTCATCGCCTTCCAGAAGATCGGATCGGCAAGCATCTGCTGATAGTTCTCGAGCCCGATGAAGCGCGCCGGGCGGCGCGCCTTCGGTGTCGAATGGAAGCTCTCGATGAAGCTCGCGACCGCCGGCCAGTGCGTGAACAGGGCCAGACACGCCATGGCCGGCAGCAGGAGCAGCCAGCCATGGAGCGTCGCGGTCGCGCGGTTCGTCATCGGTTCAGCTCCCCGTCATTGCG
>SEEM01000323.1 GCA_004144595.1 Hyphomicrobiales bacterium | reverse complement strand
ATGGAAAGGCCGGTCGCCGCGTCGGTCTCCTCAGCCTTGAAGCCCACCGGAACGGCGCCGATGCGTCCGTCGAATTCCGGCAGCGCCACCTGCATGGCGAGGTCCGCAGCCGATAGCCCGCGCGGCGACGCTTCCCAGGCCTCGCGGGGGCTCCCGACCGGTACGGCCTGCAGGATTGGGCAATCGGCGCCGTCGAGTACGAAATCGGCGCCTTCGCGGGCGGAGAAGGCGGTGGTGGTCACGATCAATGCCGGCCTGCGTGTCGCGATGAGGGCCGCGAGTTCGGCCGTGACGGCCGGGTCCTTCAGGCTCGTCAGCGCGAGCGGCAAAGGCGCGAGGCCGCGCGCGGTCAGCGCGGTGGCAATCGCCTCGCCCGTGGCGGTGTCCCCGGCCGTAATGCCCGAGCGATAGAACAGGATCGGGACCAGCGGCTTTCCGGGCGGCAAGGATGCGAGCGCGTCCCGCCACGCGAGCGGTCTGGCGTCCCGATCCAGCGCGAAGAGCAGGGGCAGAGGGACCGGCGCGAGATCGCCGATGTCATCGGTGGTCTGGCCAGCAGGCGCCGGGCCGACGGCCAACCGATCCCTGGATGCGTGCAGATACCCTCCGGCCACCGCCAGCAGCCGGCGCATGTTCTCCACGCCGCCGGCCTTGAAATAACCGAGGATGGCCTGCGCGCATGCAGCCGGCACGGTGCCGTATTCGGCGAGCCGGTCGTCAGCCCGGTCGTCGCCTGGCAGAACGGCCAGCGCGATGCCCTCGCGCCGGCAGACGTGCGCGAGCTGCTCGATGCCGTAGCGCCAATAGTCGAGCCCGCCGAGGCAGCGCACCAGCACGAAACGGCATTGCGCCGCCGTCTTCTCGATCAGGAAATCGACCGAAAGCGGGTGTCTCAAACGCCGGAGCGGCGCGAGTCGCACCGACAGCTTGGTGCCGCCTGCCGCCACCGCCAGTGCCGAGAGGTCGCTGTCGGTGAAGGACAGGACGAGCACGTCTCCCGGCGGCAGCGCGAGATCGACGGCGTCTTCGCCGTCGTCGAGCCTGATCTCGCTGGTCGGGAGAAGATGCATCGGTTGAGGTTACGCCCCCGCGAGCGCCGCTTCCACGGCCTTGAGGTCGAAGCCCTTGAGCCCGATCACGGTGAGACGGCCGTCGCGCGGCTCGCTCGCGCCGAAAGGCCGGTCGAAATGATGTCCGACGCGCCGGCCGACGCCCTGCACGACGAGGCGCATCGGCTTGCCCGGCACGGCGGTGAAGCCCTTGAGCCGCAGCACGCCGTCGGCCTCGGCGGCCTTCGCGACGCGCGCCGTCAACTCTTCCGGCGAAAGCCCCGCCGGCAGGGGCAGGGCGACCGAGTCGAAATCGTCATGGTCGTGATCGTGCTCGCCCTCGCCATGATGCGAGGGGCGGGCGGCGAGATCGCTCTCGGCCGCGGCACCGAGGCCCACGATCAGCGCCGGCTCGACCTTGCCATGGGAGGTCTCGACGATCTTGATCGCCTTGGGCAGGTGCTCGGCGATCTCGGCCTTCACCCGCGCCCGGCCGGCCTCGTCGACGAGATCGCTCTTGTTGAGCAGGATCAGGTCGGCGCAGAGGATCTGGTCCTCGAAAACCTCTTCCAGCGGGTTGTCGTGATCGACGTTGGGATCGGCGGCCTT
>SEEM01000322.1 GCA_004144595.1 Hyphomicrobiales bacterium | reverse complement strand
GCAGGACAAGACCAAGACCATCCTGCTGGTCGAACACAAGATGGACGTGGTGCGCGAGCTGGCCGACCGCATCATCGTGCTGCACAACGGCCAACTCGTGGCCGATGGCGAACCCGCCGCGGTGATCGCCTCGCCGATCGTGCAAGAGGCCTACCTGGGCGTGACGAAGGAGGCCGCATGAGCACCGCCAACCTGCTGACGCTCGAGGCCGTGCAAACGCACATCGGCGCGTACCACATCCTCCACGGCGTCGACCTCGCGGTACCGAAGGGCCAGCTCACGATGCTGCTCGGCCGCAACGGCGCGGGCAAGACCACCACGCTGCGCACGGTGATGGGACTGTGGCACGCCTCGCAAGGCCGCGTGCGTTTCGGTGACCGCGACATCACGGCCCTGCGCACGCCCGACATCGCCGCGCTCGGCATCGCCTACGTGCCCGAGAACATGGGCATCTTCAGCGACCTCACGGTGAAAGAAAACATGCTGCTGGCGGCGCGCGGCGCGAAGAACGCCGAGGCGATGGACGACACGCGCCTCAAGTGGATCTTCAAGCTCTTCCCCGCGGTCGAGAAGTTCTGGAACCATCCGGCCGGCAAGCTGTCGGGCGGGCAGAAGCAGATGCTGGCGGTGTCGCGCGCCATCGTCGAGCCGCGCGAGTTGCTGATCGTCGACGAGCCGAGCAAGGGCCTCGCGCCCGCCATCATCAACAACATGATCGACGCCTTCGGCGAGCTCAAGCGCAGCGGCGTGACGATCCTGCTGGTGGAACAGAACATCCATTTCGCGCAGCGCCTGGGCGATCACGTCGCGGTGATGGACAACGGCCGCGTGGTGCATGCCGGAAGCATGGCCGCGTTCTCGGCCGACGAACAACTGCAGCAATCGCTGCTCGGGCTGGCTCTATGAAATTCGATCTGGACTGGAAGCCGCTCTTGCTGGCGCCGGTGATCGCGCTGGTCGCGCTGCCGCTCACGGGTTCGTTCTCGACCTGGCTCACGCTCACCGTGGCGGGGCTGGCGATGGGCATGATCATCTTCATCATCGCCTCGGGCCTGACGTTGATCTTCGGGCTCATGGACGTGCTCAATTTCGGCCACGGTGTGTTCATCGCGCTGGGCGCCTTCGTCGCGAGCAGCGTGCTCGGCCTCATGGGTGACTGGACAGGCTCCGGCGAGCTGTGGCGCAACCTGGTGGCGGTGTTCCCGGCCATGCTGGTGGCGATGCTCGTCGCCGGCGCCGTGGGCCTCGCGTTCGAGCGCTTCATCGTGCGGCCGGTGTACGGCCAGCACCTCAAGCAGATCCTCATCACCATGGGCGGGATGATCATCGGCGAGGAGCTGATCAAGGTCATCTGGGGTCCGGCGCAGATTCCGCTGCCGCTGCCGGAAGCCTTGCGCGGGTCTGTGTTCGTGGCCGATGCCGCGATCAGCAAGTACCGCCTGCTCGCGGTGGCCGTGGGCGTCGTGGTGTTCGGCCTGCTGGCCTGGACGCTCGGCCGTACCAAGATCGGCCTCCTGATTCGCGCCGGAGTGCAGGACCGCGAGATGGTCGAGTCGCTCGGCTACCGCATCGGTCAGTTGTTCGTCGGCGTGTTCGTGGTCGGCAGCGCGCTGGCCGGGCTCGGCGGCGTGATGTGGGGGCTGTTCCAGCAGAACCTGAT
>SEEM01000321.1 GCA_004144595.1 Hyphomicrobiales bacterium | reverse complement strand
ACCAGATGATGAAGAGCGGCCCGAGCGCGAGCTTCGGCACCAGCTGGCTCGCCAGCACGTAAGGGCGCAGCAACCGGCTGAGCGCCGGAAATTCCGCCAGCAGGATGCCGGTGCCGAGCCCGACGACGGCGCCTATACCGAGGCCCAGCGCCATCTCCGTCGCGGTCATCGCCAGGTGCGGCCAGAGCCGGCCGGTTGCGATCTCGCTCCACAGCGTCGCGAGCACGGCGGAAGGCGCAGGCAGGACGAGCGGCGAGAGCCCGCCGAGCCTGCACCAGGCTTCCCAGCCGGCGAGCAGCGCGACGAACAGGAGGAGCGAGGGCAGGCGCGCGATCATGCCGCCGGCCTCCGGCTGGCGGCGGCAGCGCCATCCATCGCGTCGCGCAAGGCGCGGCACGCAGCGACGAAACCGGGCGCATAGCGCATGTCGCGGTGGCGCGGGCGGACAAGCTCGATCCGGCGGACATGAGTCACGCGGCCGGCCGCCATCACCGCAACGGTGTCGGCGAGATAGACGGCCTCGCCGATATCATGGGTAACGAAGAGCGCGGTCGTGCCGTGGAGCGCGCAAAGCCGCAGCAGGTCGTCCTGCAATTCCTCGCGCGTCAGGGCGTCGAGCGCGGCGAAGGGCTCGTCGAGCAGCAGCAGGTCGGGATTGTCGACCAGCGCGCGCGCGACGGCGACGCGGCTCTGCTGGCCGCCGGACAGTTCGGCGGGGCGGCGCGTCGCAAAATCAGCAAGGCCGACGCGCTCAAGCAACTCAAGCGCTTTATCCTTGTCGTCCACTGTGGGGCGGCGCTTGAGCGAAACCGGCAACAGGACATTGTCGAGCGCGCTCAGCCAGTCGAGCAGGGTCGGCGCCTGGAAGACGAAACCGGCGCGCGGGCTCGGGCCGGTCAGCGCCTCGCCGCCGATGCGGATCGCGCCCTCGCTCGGCATCAGCAGACCGGCGGCCAGCTTGAGCAGCGTGGTCTTGCCGCAGCCGCTCCGGCCGAGCAGGCAATGGATCTCGCCGTGCGGGATGGTCCAGTCGACGGCGTCGACGACCGCCGGGCCGGTGGCGACATAGCGATAGCTCGCCCGCTCGATCGTGACGAAGCCGGGCTTGGACTGCTCAGTCGACATAGGGCGCGAACCCTTCTGCCGCGGCTTCGGCTGATTGCTCGATCTCGGTGAAGCTGACGAGGTCGAGCAGGCTGAAGCGCCCGTCATGGTGCCAGCCGGCCTCGGGCGCGGTCATCCGGCCGAGCGGCGAGATACGACTGACGCCGGCTGCGCCGAGCTGCTCCGCGAGCGCGAACAGCCGCTCCGGCGAGGCTGCGATGCCGGCCGTCTGCAGGAAGCTGCGATAGGGCGCGACGAGGGCCGGCACATCGTCGAGGCTTTCGACCGCGACGAGCTTGAGCGTGCGGTTCAGGCCGGTCGTCGCCCGGCGAGAGCGCGCGACGCGGATGGCGCGAGGCGAAGGCGGCGAGTTCCTGCGCGACGTAGCGGGCGAACTCCGAGGGGCTGACCTTGCCGCCACGCTCGACGAACAGCATCTGCGGCGAGTAGCAGCCCTGCTGCTCGTAGCGGGTAACGTCATGGGCTGCCAGCCGGGCGAGGGTAGGGGCTTTCCGCGTATCGAGCGCCTCTCGCGCGATCACGCCGAAGCCGATCTTGTGGCCATGCGGCAGGAAGCGGGTCGTGATCGGCAGCTTCGCCCGCAGGGCCGTCAGCGTCTCGTTGCCGCCATAGGCCATGACGGTATCGGCCTCGCGCAGGAAGACCGGCTCGGCCGACGCTTCGCCGCCCTTCCACCAGGTGATCGCGAGGCATTCGCCGATCTCGGGATCGACCTCTGCCAGAAGGCTCGCGAACCAGCCGGCGGTCAGCGGCTCGGCCGAGGCCAGCTTGCCGATGCTGCCGGCCTTGACCAGCAGGCCGCAGATCAGGCTCCAGAGCGAGAGCGCGGGGACATTGCCGGCCCAGACATGCAGCAGAAGCTCGGGACCGTTGGCGCGCAGATAGCCGCCCTTGGGCGTCGGCTGGAAACCGTCGAGCAGCCCGGGATTGGCGAAGTCCTCGGCCAGGAAGCGCAGGAGTTGCGGCTTGCGGAAGGTCTTGAGATAGCCGGTCAGGCCGAGGCGGACGGTTTCCCGATCATAGCCGGTGACGATCGGCAGCAGATGCTCGGCCTTGCGTCGCAGCGGATGCTGGCGGTCGAGCAGGCGCGCGATGACGGCGTCGATCGCGGCGACGATGCGCGCGGTTTCCATATGCTTCAGCCGGGCGCGCGCGTTGTCCCGCACATGCCCGCAAAGCGCCGCGGCCTGGGCCGCGTCGAGTTCCGGCAGCGCGATGGTGGCGCTTTCGCCCCAGGCGCTG
>SEEM01000320.1 GCA_004144595.1 Hyphomicrobiales bacterium | reverse complement strand
ACGCTGGTTCAGTACCCGGTCGACCGTTGCGGTCGAGGCGCCGGACAGCGCCGCGACATCGGCGATGCGAGCCATGCGGCGTCGCTGAAGGCTTTCGCCGCCGTTTTTCTCTGCCACACCCGTCATGAAATCACATCAAAAACCATCAGAATTTGAGTTTGACCACCATCATTCCAGCTTCCTAATCTGAGGGCAAGAAGACCGCAATCAATCAAATCGCATCAGCGATACCGGGAGGACTATCATGACGAATTTCACGCGCCGCACGGTGCTGCGTACGCTCGCCGCTGCGCCTGCCGCCTCGTTCATCGCCATGCCGCATATCGCGCGCGCCGCCGAGATCGAGCTGAAATACGGCAACAACCTGCCGCTCAGCCATCCGCTCAACATCCGCGCCCAGGAGGCGGCCGAGCGCGTCGCCAAGGAAACCAACGGCCGGGTCGAGATCAAGATCTTCCCGAACAACCAGCTCGGCGGCGACACCGACATGCTGAGCCAGGTGCGCAATGGCGGCATCACCTTCTTCACGCCGTCCGCATTGGTCATCGCGACGCTGGTTCCGGTCGCGGCGATCAATGCGGTCGGCTTCGCCTTCGCCGATTACGACCAGGTCTGGAAGGCGATGGACGGCAAGCTCGGCGCCCATGTCCGCGAGGCCATCTCGAAGGTGAACCTCTTCGCCTTCGAGAAGATGTGGGACAACGGCTTCCGCCAGATGACCACCTCGGGCAAGGCGATCGAATCGGCAAAGGAGATGGCCGGCCTCAAGATCCGCGTGCCGGTGAGCCCGCTCTCGATCTCGATGTTCAAGGCGCTCGATGCCGCGCCCGCGAGCCTGCAATTCTCGGAGGTCTATACCGCGTTGCAGACCAAGGTGGTCGATGCGCAGGAGAACCCGCTGCCGATCATCCAGGTCGCCAAGCTCTTCGAGGTGCAGAAGAGCTGCGCCGTCTCCAACCATATCTGGGACGGCTTCTGGTTCATCGCCAACGGGCGCGCCTGGCGCGGCCTGCCGCCCGACATCCAGACGATCGTCGGCAATGCGATCAACGATGCCGGCGTCGCCCAGCGCGGCGACATCAAGAAACTCAACGAAACCGTGCAGGCGGACCTGCAATCCAAGGGGCTCGCCTTCAACAAGACGGACCCGGATTCCTTCCGCGCCAAGCTGCGCGATGCCGGCTTCTACAAGGAGTGGCAGGAGCGCTTCGGCAAGGACGCCTGGAGCCTGCTCGAAGACGCGGTCGGCAAGCTGGCCTGAGGCGTGCGGGCGGGCCTATAAGGCGCCAAAGCACAAGACAGGAAACGCCCCGATGGATGCCCATAGCGCGCCCCTTCCCGCTGCAGCCATGCCCGCCAATGGGTTTGGCCGCTTCGCCGGCCATCTCGACCGAGCCCTCGGCGGGCTGGTCGAGACGGTGGCGGCCCTGCTCGTGGTCGTCGAGATCGTCATCCTCGGGGCCGGCGTGATGGCGCGCTACGTCTTCCACGCCCCGCTGGTCTGGTCGGACGAACTGGCCTCGATCCTGTTCCTGTGGCTCTCGATGCTCGGTGCCGTCGTCGCGCTCCGGCGCGGCGAGCACATGCGCATGACCGGCCTCGTCAGCCGCGTCTCGCCGCAGACGCGGGCGCTGCTGGAGGCAGTCGCGATCACCGCCTCGATCGCGTTCCT
>SEEM01000319.1 GCA_004144595.1 Hyphomicrobiales bacterium | reverse complement strand
CTGCCCGGCCTGCGCATCGGCTGGCTGGTCGGGCCGGCCAAGGACATCTATACGGCCTGGCAGAACAAGGACTACACCTCGATCACCACGAGCGCTCTGAGCGAGCATATCGCCCGCATCGTCATCCAGCCGGCCAAGCGCGCCGAGATCCTGCAGCGGAGCAAGACCATCCTGCGGGAAAACCTCGCGCTGCTGACGGACTGGGTGAAGGCGAACGAGGAGTTCTTCTCCTTCGTTCCGCCCCAGGCCGGCGGCATGGCATTCATCAAGTACAGCCACTCGATGAATTCGACCGAGCTGGTTCATCGTCTACGCGAGGAGCGCGGGATCATGCTGCTGCCGGGCGACGTCTACGGGCTCGACGGCTATATCCGCATCGGCATCGGCGCGCCGGGCGAGCATCTTGCAGCAGGGCTCGAGCGCTTGAGCGACTATCTCAAGTCGCAGCCGCGCTGACGGCCCGCTTATGACGCCGGAACTCGCCCCCTATCTGCCGGTCTGCGATGCGGTGGCGCTGCTGTTCCGCCCGCATGCCGAGGTGGTGCTGCACGATCTCGGTACGCAGAGCGTCGTGCATATCGCCGGGAACTTCTCGCAACGCGTGCTGGGGGAGCCGTCGCTGCTCGACGAGATCGGCTTCGACCCGAACGAGACGATCATCGGCCCCTACGAGAAGGTGAACTGGGACGGGCGGCGGCTGAAATCGATCAGCATCGTGCTCTCGGCGGGGACCAGGGCGATCGGCGTGCTCTGTATCAATGTCGACGTCTCGCAGTTCCATGCGCTGATGCAGACGCTCCAGGCCTTTGCCACCGTCCCGGCCGGTGCCGAGAAGCCGCAGGCTTTGTTCAAGGAAGACTGGCATGAGCGCATCAACGAGTTCGTACAGCAATGGACGCAGAGCCGCGGCCTCGCGGTGACCAGCCTCAGCCGGGCCGAGAAGCGCGAACTGGTGGCAGACCTCGCCGCCAACGGCGCTTTCGGCGGGCGCAATGCTGCCGCCTATATCTCGCGCATCCTCGGGCTCGCTCGCGCGACCGTCTACAACTACCTCAACCAGGCCAACGAGACCCCGGATGCTTGACCTGTCGCGTGCGGAGATCGAGGCCGCCGTCGATCTCGACCGGGCCTTCATCGCGCTGGAGGAAGGGTTCAAGGCGGCTGCGGCCGGCCGGGTCCAGATGCCGCCGATCGGCTATCTCGGCTTCCCCGCGCATAACGGCGACTGCCATATCAAGTTCGGCCATATCGCTGGCGATCCGATCTTCGTCGTCAAGATCGCGACGGGGTTCTACGACAATCCCGCCAAGGGCCTGCCGACCACGGGCGGCATGATGATCGCGCTCTCGGCCGAGACCGGCGCCGTCGTCGCCCTCCTGCGCGACGAGGGTTGGCTGACCGATCTGAGAACCGCGCTGGCGGGCGCGATCGCGACGCGCGCGGGGATGCGGGCCGACGCGCGCCGGATCGGGATCGTCGGCGCCGGCACGCAGGCGCGTTTCCAGATCCGCGCCGCGGCGCATCTGCTGCGCGAGCGCGAGCCGATCTTTGCGGTGTGGGCGCGCTCGCCGGAGAAGCTTGAAGCGCTGAAGAGCGATCTTGCGGGGGAGGGGATCGCTATCGAGCCAGTGGCGGAGCTGGAAGCGCTCTGCGCGCAGTCCGATGCGCTGATCAC
>SEEM01000114.1 GCA_004144595.1 Hyphomicrobiales bacterium | reverse complement strand
ATCCTCGGCGAGAGTGCCTTCGATGGCACGCCGCTGAATACGGCCGCCCCGGACCGCGTGCCGGGCGGCTCCTCGTCCGGCTCGGCCGCTGCCGTCGCCGCCGGGCTCTGCGACACCGCCTTGGGCACCGATACCGGCGGCTCGATGCGCGTGCCCGGCAGCTTCTGCGGGCTCTATAGCATCCGGCCGACCCATGGCCGCCTAGACCTGACCGGGTTGATGCCGCAAGCGCCGAGCTCGGACACCGCCGGCTGGTTCACCCGCGACGCCGCGAGCTTCGCCCGCGTCGGCACGGCATTGCTCGGCGAAGTGCCCGGCCCTCTACCGACCAAGCTGCTCGTCGCCGTCGACGCCTTCGGCTTCGCCGATCCGGACGTCGCGGAAGCGCTGCGTCCGATGGTCGACAAGCTCGCCCGCGTGCTGAGTGCGACGCAGCGCGAGGAGATCATGGCGCCCCAGGGCCTCTCCGTCTGGGCGCGAGCGCAGCGCAGCCTCCAGCCCGTCGAAGCCTGGCAGACCTTCCGCCCCTGGATCGAGCGCGACAATCCGCGCATGGCCTTCACCGTCGCGGCCGGGCTGATCGCCGGCTCGCAAGTCCCGGTCGCCGAGCAGAACTGGGCCGCGCTGATGCGCGAGGAGGCTCGCGCCAGGCTGCGCTATCTGCTGCCGCCAGACACCATCCTCTGCCTGCCGACGACGCCCTTCCCGGCGCCCTTGCGTGGCCTGCCCATGCCGACGCTCAGGCCGATACGCGACCGTATCACCTGCCTCTGCGCGCAGGGCGGCCTCACCGGCCATCCGCAGGTCAACCTGCCCGGAGCGTTGGTCGACGGCGCGCCCGTCGGCTTGTCCATCATCGGCGGGCGCGGCACGGATGCCAGTCTCATTGCCGTCGCACAGGCCATGGAGGCCGCATCATGACCGACCTGACCCCGAACATCCCCGAAGTCGTGGCCGAAATCAGCGCCCGGTTCGAAGCGTACGAGCAAGCGCTGATCGACAAGGACGTCGACATCCTCGACGCCGCCTTCTGGAACAGCCCCTATACGATCCGCTATGCGCTGCACGAGAACGGCTACGGCTTCCAGGACATCCACGGCCATCGCGTCGCGCGTCCGCCGGGGCCGGGAATCAAGGAGAAGAGGATAAGGCTGGAGATCCTGACGCTGGGGCGCGACATCGCCACCGTGAACCTGGAGTTCAAGGTGCGCGGGCGCGACGTCATCGGCCGGCAGAGCCAGAGCTGGGTGCGCTTTCCCGATCTGGGCTGGAAAGTCGTCTCCGCCCATGTCTCGACGATGGAGGGACCGCGCCTCTGGTAGGCACGGCCCGAAACCTCAGCGCTTGCGCACGAACTCCGTCCGCAGAACGAGGCCCTTGATCGTGTCGTGACGGCAGTCGATCTCCTCGACGTTCTCCGTCAGGCGGATCGAACGGATCACCGTGCCCTGCTTCAGGGTCTGGTTGGCGCCCTTCACCTTGAGGTCCTTGACCAGAACGACGGAATCGCCATCGGCGAGCACATTCCCGGCGGCATCATGCACCACCGGAGCCGCGGCTGCCGCCGCCTGCTTCAGCTCCGAGGCCGGGCGCCATTCTCCGGTCGCCTCGTCATAGATGTAATCGTCGTCGGACATGTCGTTCCCGTCTTGCGGCCGGGCGCTCGCCATCGGCCCGGTCCGGCGGGGTTACACGATGCCCGGCGACTTCGCCAAATCGGCGTCGTTGGGCAGCAGGCCTCAACGGCTGCGGCGTCGCGTCATTCGATTCCTGCATGATCATGATCGCATGATTCAACGAGCCATAGCCCCGCTTTGACTTTAAGAATCCGCTCCTACGGCTCGAAGAAGGAGATGCCTCGTGTCCGATACCCTCTTGATCCGGAATGTCCGCCCGGCCGGCGGCGCGGCGACCGACGTGCTGGTGCGTGACGGGCGCATCGCCGCCATCGGCGCTGGCGCGACCGGAGGAGAAGCGAACTTCGATGCCGGCGGCCGCCTGATGATTCCCGGCCTGGTCGAGGCCCATACCCATCTCGACAAGAGCTTCTGGGGCATGGGCTGGCACAAGCACACCGCCGGCCCCGCCCTGATCGACAAGATCGAGACCGAGCGCCGCAACCGCCGCGAATTCGGCATCGATGCCGACCGCCAGTCCGGCCGGCTCGTCGCACAGATGGTCAAGCTGGGCACCACCCATATCCGCAGCCATGTCGATGTCGACACGGAGACCGGGCTGGCCGGCATCGAGGGCGTCATGGCCATGCGCGAGCGGCTCAAGGACGTGATCGACGTCGAGATCGTCGCCTTCGCGCAGTCCGGCCTGCTGATCCGGCCCGGCACGCTCGAGCTGGTCGACCAGGCGATGGCGATGGGCGCCGAGGTCGTCGGCGGCCTCGATCCCTGCGCCGTCGATCGCGATCCGAAGGGCCATCTCGATGCGATCTTCGGCCTCGCCCAGAAATACGGCCGCCCGCTCGACATCCATCTGCACGAGCGCGGCGAGATGGGCGCCTTCTCGATGGACCTGATCCTGGAGCGCGTGCGCGCCCTGGGCATGCAGGGCAAGGTCGCGATCAGCCACGCCTTCTGCCTGGGCATGCCCGATGTCGACCATGCCCGCCGCCTGATCGACGATCTCGCCAGGGAGCGCGTCACGCTGGTCACGACGGCGCCCGCCGCCTCGCCGGCCCCATCGGTCATGGCCTGCCTCAAGGCCGGTGTCGTCATCGCCGGCGGCTCGGACGGCGTGCGCGACAGCTGGAACCCCTACGGCATGGGCGACATGCTGGAGCGCGCGACGCTGGTCGGCCTGCGCAACAATTTCCGCCGCGACGAGGAAATGGAGCTGGCGCTCGACGTCTGCACCTATCAGGGCGCCAAGGTGATGGGCATCGCGGACTACGGCATCGCTGTCGGCTGCACCGCCGATTTCGTGATCCTGCCCGGCGAGACCATCTGCGAAGCCATCGTCGAGCGCCCGGCCGACCGCACCGTCGTCAAGCGCGGCAAGATCGTCGCCCGCCACGGCGAACTCGCCCAGCCGATCGCCTGACGAAGCGATTCCGTATGATCGCCGGCGCCGCGAGGCGGCGATCGGCGGACGCGGCGCTCATCGGATCTCTCCTGTCGATCGGTGAGGCAGCCTGCAAATGGAGGATGCGGCCGAGGCCGCCTGAGAGTATCCCATGGCCATGCACGATGGAGCCGGAACTGCCCTGCGAACCGCGATTGACGCAGCGACAGCATCCCGGAGATCATCGCGCCACGAACGCCACCAGCCTCATGGGATGCCGATGCGCCGATTTCCGGGATACCGAACGACCCTGCTCTCCGCCCTGGCACTCGTTCTGGGCGGATCTGCGACATTGGCGGCCGAGCCTGTCCGCCTGATCACGGCCGAGGAGGCTCGCCTACCCTCCGCCGATCCCGGAGCGACGCAGGAGCGCAACCTGACACGCGGCCCCGGCATCGATGCGATCGCGCCGCCCCCGATCGGGGTGAGCGGGACATTCCGGCTGGCGGTCAAGTTCAAGCCGCGCAACAGCGTCGCGATCGATCCCGAGAGCGTGCGCGTCACCTATCGGCGCCAGCCGGAAGTCGACCTGACGGCGCGCCTCAAGCCCTTCGTCACGGCTGCCGGCATCGAGGCGCCCGCGGTCATCGTGCCGCCCGGCAAGCATGTCATCGTCATCGAGGCGACCGACAAGGAAGGCCGCATCGGGCGCAGCCAGATGACCCTGACGGTCGCCGAGGCGAAGTAAGTCAGAGCATTTTCGAGCGAAGTGGGCACCGGTTCGCGTGAAGAAGATGCGATCAAATAAAGCCCAGATCATCGCGCGCCCGATAGGGTGCGCGATGATCTAGCGCGCGGCCTTCTTCGGCAGCAGCGCGACCGCTGGCGCCGTGCCATAGGCCGCCGGCACCTGGCGCCCCTCGGTCTTCTCGGAGACGCGGGTCGCCGTCTCCTGCACGACCGCATCCAGCGTCTTGCCGGGCGACGAGAGCGTCTCCAGCAGGGCGCGCACGAAGGGGCTGTCGAGACCGTCGCCGTCGGAGGCGGTCTTGCCCGGCTGCGTCGAGTGCAGCACGACATTGTTGGGCGCAGGCTGCGGCACGGCCGCCAGCCCGGCATGGATGCGCTCCGGCAGGGCCGCGAGCTGCCGCCCGCCCGTCCCGCGCGACGCCGCCACGGCCTGCGCCTCCGCAAACGGATCGTCGCGGCAGGCATCGACGATGACAAGCGCGCTGCGCCGTGCCTTCGCAGCCGCCGCCGTCAGGTCACCGAGCGCCAGCGCATCGCTCCGAAGTACCTTGTCGCTGTCGAGCGTCGCATCGGTCGGCACGAGATAGTTGACCCCGCCGGTCTCGACCCCGTGCCCGGCATAGAACACGAGCACCACATCGGCCTGGGCTGCCTGCTCGGCGATCAGGCCCGGGATCCGGCGCAGGTCGGCCTTCGCGACATTCTCCGCGATCTCGATTGCGTCGAAGCCCATATCGGCGAGCGCGTTCGCCATCACCGCCGCGTCGCGCCGCGCATTGGGCAGGCTCGACAGCTCTGCATAGTCGCTGGAGCCGATCACGAAGGCGATGCGCTTCAGCCCGTCCGGAGAAGCCTTTGTCGGAACGAGGCCGGAATCGAGCCCGCTGCGAAACGGCCCCGTGCCCCGGAAGGCGGGCTGCGAGAGCTGCTTCAGCCGCCAGGAGGCAAGGATGCGTTCGAGCAGCTTCGGCGTCGCGCGCGTCCCCGCCAGGATGCGCCTGTAGATGGCTTCGGCTTTGCCCCGCTCGCCCTTGGCCTCGGCGACCCGCGCCAGGCCCAGCGCCGCCGCCCAGTTCTTGGGCGCCAGCGTCTCCGCCTCGCGGTAGAGCTTTTCCGCCGTCTCCGTGTCCTTGAGTTTGTCGAGCGCGAGTGCTCCCGCTTGCACGAAGAGATCGGCGCTCGCCAGCGCCGCATCGGCCTTCGGCATGTCGCCGGTTTCGCGCGAAGCCGCGACGAGATCGTCGTAGGCGGCGCGCAGGTCGCCCGCGCGCAGTTCGAGCTCGGATTTGCGGCTGAGCGAAAGCCGGCGGAACGGCGGTCCCAGCCCGGCGGCCTCCGCCAGATCGGCGCGGGCCCGTTGCAGATAGCCGAGGCGCCCCAGCAGGTCGCCGCGTGCCCATAACGCCGTGCCGGCTTTCGGATCGAGAGCGAGCGCCTGGTCGAGATCGGCCATCGCCGCATTCACATCGCCGTTGCGCTCATGCTCCAGCGCGCGCTGCACGAAGGGCGTTGGATCTTTCGGCGCCGCCTGCATCGCCTCGGCGACATCCGCCCGCGCCTCGGCGCTGCGCCCGATCGTCTGGTTGATCGTGGCCCGCAAGGTCAGGGCATCGCCCTTCATCGGGCCATCCAGCCCGATCGCCGCTTCGACATCGACGAGCGCCGGCTTGACCTGCGCCAGGTTCGGCGGCGCATAGGCGACCGAACCATCCGCCTTCCCCGTCGACGCCATGCCCTTCTGGACGACCTGCAGGAAGCGCATCAGCCCGCGATAGAACGAGGCCTTCTGCTGATCCGCGGTCGAGCCACTGCCGGCAAGTACGCGGCTGCAGGCCGATTCCGCTGCCGCCAGTTGCGACGGCTGGAGCATCGCCGTCTTCACCCGCTCGTCGGCGCAGGATGTCAGATCGGCCGGCGACTGCGACCTTGCCCCGCCGGTGGCAACGGCCAGCATCAAGGTCAATGCAGCGGGCGCGAAACGACCATGAGACAATGGGGATCTCCGAATTGACGCTCGGGAAGCATGCTAGAGCATCGGGCCGAAAAGTGGCATGCGGTTTTTGGGCCTATGCTGCAGGATCGTCAGGCCGCGCCGGGTCGCCATCCGATCGCCTCGACCTCGGCAGCGGTCGGCAGATCGGCGCCCCGGCGCGTCACCGTGATCGCCGCTGCCGCCGCGGCATAGGCAAGCAGGTCGGCAAGAGCCTCGCGATCGAGCGCCGATATCGCCTCCGGGCTGAGCCGGCCGCCCTGGGCGAGCCTTGCCAGCAGCGCGGCGTGGAAGGTATCGCCCGCGCCGACCGTGTCCTGCACCGCTACCCTATGGCCGGGCACGGAAACCTGGCCGGCCGCGGAAAAGGCGGTCGCGCCCTGTTCGCCCTGCGTGACGACGACGAGACGCGCTCCCAGATCGAGCCAATGGGACGCGGCTGCGGCAACGGTGAACTGCCCGTCCCAGGCGATCCGGATATCCTCGTCGCTGGCCTTGATGAGGGTCGCCGCACGATAGAAGCGCTCGGCCGCCGGATGCCATCCCGCCATGTCGCCGGTCGCCGTCGGGCGCAGATTGGGGTCGATGCTGATGACGCGCCTGCCGCGTTCGCGCTCGGCCAGCGCCGCGAAGGCCGAGCCGACGGGCTCCACCGCCATGGTATAGGACCCGAAGGTCAGCGCCCGGATCGTCTCCGGCAGGACTGCAGGCAGGTCGGCGGTGGTCAGCGACCGGTCGGCAGCGCCTTCGCCGTGGAAGGCGTAGCCGGGATGGCCGTCCGGGCCGGTCGTCACGACCGAGATGGTGGTGAGGCGGTCAGTCCGGACGAGATAGCGGTCGGCGACCCCCTCGCGCGCCAGGAGATCGGCGAGAAAGGTGCCGAACCCGTCGCGCGAGATGCCGCCGAGGAAGGCCGCCTCGACGCCGAGCCGCGCCAGGCCGATCGCGACATTGAAGGGCGAGCCGCCGGCCACGATCCGCGCCGGCATCTCACTGCCCGGGCGGGCCTCGGCGAACAGATCGACGAGCGCTTCGCCGCAGACCAGGATCATGATGCTCGACTTTCGCTGTTCGCCCGCGCGCGGGCGCATCTGCCGAAGCTATCGGACGAATCGCGCTGCTCCAACATGCAAGCGACCGGGCAGCAGGCACCACCGGATGTCCGCGGCACGACGGGCAGACGAGCGGCGTCTTATGCTTATGATAACGCTCCGGCAGCGATCCGCAGCACGGAAAAGATCGCCTTTCGGCCCGGCGCGATTCGGCCATGGCTGCCGGAAAGGCCGAGATAGGCGGCCGGCGACGCGCTCGCCATCATAAGCGCCTCGGCCAAGGTGGCGCCGCCATGGCGATGCGCATTGAGGATCGCTGCGTTCATGTCGAGATGGGCGCCCGCCAGCCGGCCCTGCGCATTGACCAGGCGCCCTTCGCTGACATGTATCGTCTCGCCGAACAGCTCGAAGGCATCGCGCGACGCGCCGATCGTCGCCATCGCATCGGTGACCAGCATCATCCGCTCCGGCCCGATGGCGCGGAAGGCCGCCTGGAAGGAGGGCCAGGCGACATGGTGGCCATCGGCGATGATGCCGGCGGCAAGCCCGAGATCGGACATCGCGGCGCCGACCAGGCCGGGCTCGCGCGAGCCGAGCTGGGACATCGCGTTGAACAGATGCGTGACGCCGGAAAGCCCTTCGCCGTGGGCTCGCGCCATGGCCTCGGCAGTCGCATTGCTGTGCCCCGCGCAGACCCTGACCCCGGAATCGACCAGGGCGCGAATGAAACCGCTCGGCACACATTCGGGCGCGAGCGTCACCAGCGTCGTTCCGGTCGGGCCCAGCGACGCGAGCAGGTCGATATCCGAGGTCTCCGGACGCAACAGGTTGGCGAGCGGATGAGCCCCGTTGCGCTCGGGATTGATGAAGGGACCCTCGATATGCAGGCCGAGGACGCCGGGCACGCCCTGTGCGATGGCATCACGAGTCGCCGCGATCGCGCGGGCGATATCGGCGCGACCCGCGCTGATCAGCGTCGGCAGCAGGAAGCGCGTGCCGAAACGGGCATGCGCGGCGCAGATCGTGGCGATGCCTTCGACCGTGAGGCTGTCGTTCAGCATGACGCCGCCGCCGCCATTGACCTGGATATCGATGAAGCCCGGCGCCAGCACGGCGTCGTCGGGCAG
>SEEM01000318.1 GCA_004144595.1 Hyphomicrobiales bacterium | reverse complement strand
TGGCTCGCGAAGGACACCTCAAACCCGTATTTCACCTACGACCCGTCGAAATGCATCGTCTGCAATCGCTGCGTGCGGGCCTGCGAGGAGGTGCAGGGCACCTTCGCGCTGACGATCACCGGTCGCGGCTTCGAATCCCGCGTTGCAGCTGGCCCGACCGATTTCCTGGGTTCGGAATGCGTCTCCTGCGGCGCCTGCGTGCAGGCCTGCCCGACCGCGACGCTGATCGAGAACAAGGTCATCGAGCATGGCCAGCCCGAGCATTCGGTGGTGACGACCTGCGCCTATTGCGGCGTCGGCTGCTCGTTCAAGGCGGAGATGCAGGGCGACCGCGTCATCCGCATGGTGCCCTACAAGGACGGCAAGGCGAACGAGGGCCATTCCTGCGTCAAGGGCCGCTTCGCCTGGGGCTATGCGACCCATACCGACCGTATGACCAAGCCGATGATCCGGGCGAAGATCACGGACCCGTGGCGCGAAGTGTCATGGGAAGAGGCGATCAACTACGCGGCCTCGGAGTTCAAGCGCATCCAGTCGAAATATGGCCGGGAATCGGTCGGCGCCATCACCTCCTCGCGCTGCACCAACGAGGAGGTCTTCCTCGTCCAGAAACTGGTGCGCGCCGCCTTCCGCAACAACAATGTCGATACCTGCGCCCGCGTCTGCCATTCGCCGACCGGCTACGGCCTGCGGACGACGCTCGGTACCTCGGCCGGCACGCAGGATTTCAAGTCGGTCGCGAAGTCCGACGTCATCCTGGTCATCGGCGCGAACCCGACCGACGGCCACCCGGTCTTCGCCTCGCGGATGAAGAAGCGCATCCGCCAGGGCGCCCGCCTGATCGTCGCCGATCCCCGCAAGATCGACATGGTGCAGTCGCCGCATGTGAAGGCGGATTACCACCTGCCGCTGCGGCCCGGCACCAATGTCGCGCTGCTCAATGCGCTCAGCCATGTCGTCGTGACCGAGGGACTGATCGACGAGGCTTATGTGCGCGAGCGCTGCGATCTCGGCGATTTCGAGCACTGGGCCCGCTTCGTCGCCCGCGAGGAGAACTCGCCGGAGATGAGCGAGCAATATACCGGCGTGCCGGCAGCGGATGTCCGCGCCGCGGCGCGGCTCTATGCCACCGGCGGCAATGGCGCGATCTATTACGGGCTCGGCGTCACCGAGCACAGCCAGGGTTCGACCACGGTGATGGCGATGGCGAACCTCGCCATGGCGACCGGCAATATCGGGCGCGACGGCGTCGGCATAAATCCGCTGCGCGGGCAGAACAATGTCCAGGGCTCCTGCGACATGGGCTCCTTCCCGCACGAATTCTCCGGCTATCGCCACGTCTCCGACGATTCGACCCGGCAGGTCTTCGAAATGCTCTGGGGCGTGCCGCTCGATCCCGAGCAGGGCCTGCGGATCAACAACATGCTGGACGAGGCGGTCGAGGGCACGTTCAAGGGCCTCTACGTCCAGGGCGAGGACATCGCCCAGTCTGACCCGAACACCAAGCACGTGACCGCGGGCCTCGCCTCGATGGAATGCGTCGTCATCCAGGACATCTTCCTGAACGAGACGGCGAAATACGCCCATGTCTTCCTGCCCGGCGCCTCCTTCCTGGAGAAGGACGGCACCTTCACCAATGCCGAGCGGCGTATCAACCGCGTGCGGCAGGTGATGGCGCCGCTCG
>SEEM01000113.1 GCA_004144595.1 Hyphomicrobiales bacterium | reverse complement strand
GCCGAGATGCCCTTGGCATCACGCTGCGGATTGGCGAGCGGCGGCACCGCCGTATAGGCGCTGTTACCGATCACCAGCGCGACCCGCCGCTCGGGCACGGCCGCGGAGGACGGAGAGGCCAGCGCCACCGCCGAGAGCACCAGCGCAAAGGCGACAGCCATTCGGCCACGGAACCCTGAAACCAGAGACGCGAACTTCACGACAACCTCCCAATTCGGCAATCGGCTCCCGCCCGCAACGGTCGGCTCAGCCGCAGCACAAGAAACAAGGCAGCAATATGGACGAAAGATGGCCACCAGTTTTACCGCAACACGTCCCGATGGTAAACCGGAACATTACTATCGTCGCGCGAACTGCGATGCGGGTTCAAACGACCCGCATCTTTCCGGCAGTCGCGCGCCCGGCTGCGAGCCATGAACCGCCGCAGGAGCGATCGCATCCTCCAATTGCAGGAGACGAGCGGCATAAGACGAAGGGATGAGTGCACGTCTGCCAAGACCGCTTTGAAACCCGCCAACGTTGACTTATGCCCGGAGCGCGGTGCAGCATGACATGCAAGGGGAACCGCTTAAAAAAGAAAGATAAAGCTGATGAGGGCTGGCAATCGGCATGCCTGAAGATACTATTCTTTCGACGTCAGGTCTTACCAAAGAATTTGCCGGCTTTACAGCTGTGAACGGTGTCGACCTCAGCGTACGCCGCGGGTCTATTCACGCTCTGATCGGCCCGAACGGCGCCGGCAAGACGACCTGCTTCAACCTGCTCACCAAGTTCCTGGCGCCCACGCGCGGCGCGATCGTCTATAATGGACGCGACATCACCCGCGAGAAGCCGGCTGAGATCGCCCGGCTCGGGCTCGTCCGCTCCTTCCAGATCTCGGCGGTGTTCCCGCAGCTTTCCGTGCTGACCAATGTCCGCATCGCCCTGCAGCGGCGCAAGCGCGGCGATTCGTTCGACTTCTGGCGCTCCGAGCGGGTTCTGAAGGCGCTCGACGCCGAAGCTGCCGCCCTGGTCGACGCCGTCGGCCTGACCCCGTTCCTCGGGTTGACCGCGGGCGAACTATCCTATGGCCGCAAGCGCGCGCTGGAGATCGCGACCACGCTGGCGCTCGACCCCGAAATGCTGCTGCTCGACGAGCCGATGGCCGGCATGGGCCGCGAGGATGTCGACCGGATCGCGACGCTGATCCGCAAGATCTCCGCCAACCGCACCATCCTGATGGTCGAGCACAATCTATCGGTCGTCGCCTCGCTCTCGGACCGCATCACCGTGCTGGCGCGCGGCCAGGTTCTGGCGGAGGGCGACTACGCCACCGTCTCGAAGGACCCGCGCGTGATCGAGGCCTATATCGGCTCGGGAGGCGGTCATGGCCACCACTGAGGCGCTGAAGACGCCGGCAAGCGCTGCCGGCACCGCCGCGCTGCTGCAGGTACGCGGGCTCGAGGCCTGGTATGGCGAGAGCCATGTCCTGCACGGCATCGATTTCGACGTCGCGCCCGGCGAGGTGGTGACGCTGCTCGGCCGCAACGGCGCCGGCAAGACCACAACGCTGAAGTCGATCATGGGTGTGATCGGCAAGCGCAAGGGCTCGGTCGTGCTGGAGGGCAAGGAGACGATCGCCCTGCCCTCGCGCTCGATCGCAAGGCTCGGCATCGGCTTCGTGCCGGAGGAGCGCGGCATCTATGCCTCGCTCTCGGTCGAGGAGAACCTGATGCTGCCGCCGCAGGTCAGGCCCGGCGGGCTCTCGCTCGATGCGATCTTCACGCTCTTCCCCAACATCAAGGAGCGGCTGAAGAGCCAGGGCACCAAGCTCTCCGGCGGCGAGCAGCAGATGCTGGCGATCGGCCGCATCCTGCGCACCGGCGCGCATCTCCTCCTGCTGGACGAGCCGACCGAGGGGCTCGCGCCCGTGATCATCGAGCAGATCGGCCGCACCATCGCGAAACTGAAGCAGGACGGCTTCACCATCATCCTGGTCGAACAGAACTTCCGCTTCGCCCAGACGGTGGCGGACCGGCACTATGTGGTCGAGCAAGGCAAGGTGATCGACATGATCCCGAATGCCGCGCTCGACGCCAATATCGACAAGCTGCATCGCTATCTCGGCGTCTGAAGCAGCGCGATCCACCAGAACAACACCGGCTTGCCCGGTATCGATAGAGGGAGAACGACCATGAAGCTCAAGACGATTCTCGCGACCACGGCGCTCGCGACCCTGATGGCGGCCCCCGCGCTCGCCCAGCAGATCTCGGTCAAGGCCGGCGTGCTGAACGACCGTTCGGGCCTCTATGCCGACCTTGCCGGCGAAGGTTCGGTGATCGCGGCCCGCATGGCGGTCGAGGATTTCAAGGCGGCCGACAAGGGCATCAAGGTCGAGATCGTCTCGGCTGACCACCAGAACAAGCCCGATGTCGGCTCGACCATCGCCCGCCAGTGGTACGATCAGGACGGCGTCGACCTGATCCTCGACGTGCCCACCTCCTCGGTCGCGCTGGCGGTCAGCCAGATCACCAAGGAAAAGAACAAGGTCCACATCAACTCGGGCGCCGGCTCGTCGGATCTCACCGGCAAGGCCTGCAGCCCCAACACCGTCCACTGGACCTACGACACCTATGCGCTGGCGCAGGGCACCGGCGGCGCCATGGTGAAGGCCGGCGGCGACACCTGGTTCTTCATGACCGCGGACTATGCCTTCGGCCATGCGCTGGAGCGCGACGCCAGCGCCACCATCACCAAGGCAGGCGGCAAGGTCGTCGGTGCTGTCAGGACACCTTTCCCGGGCACGGACTTCTCGTCCTTCCTGCTCCAGGCTCAGGCCTCCAAGGCCAAGGTCATCGGGCTCGCCAATGCCGGCAGCGACACCACCAACGCGATCAAGCAGGCAGGCGAGTTCGGCCTCGTCGCCGGTGGCCAGAAACTCGCCGGGCTGCTGGTCTTCATCAGCGACGTCCACGCGCTCGGCCTGCAGGCGGCGCAAGGCCTGGTCCTGACCGAGTCCTTCTACTGGGACAAGGATGACGGCACCCGCGCCTGGTCGGAGCGCTTCGCCAAGCTCAACGGCGGCAAGAAGCCGACCATGGTTCAGGCCGGCGTCTATTCCGGGCTGCTGCACTACCTGAAGGCCGTCGAAGCGGCCAAGAGCAAGGACTCGGCCACCGTCATGGCCAAGATGAAGGAGCTGCCGACCGACGATCCGCTGTTCGGCAAGGGCTCGATCCGCCCCAACGGCCGCAAGATGCACGACATGTATCTCTACGAGGTCAAGAAGCCGTCGGAATCGAAGGGTCCGTGGGACTACTACAAGCAGGTCTCGGTGCTGCCGGCGGAGCAGGCCTTCCAGCCGCTCGCCGAGACGGGTTGCTCGCTCGTCAAGTGACGCGCGGCTGAACGCCGCCCGGACGTCCTCCGCATCCCGGGCGACCTTAGGTCGACCCGGGATCCATCGGAGGGCTCCGGAACTCTACGATGGATCCCGGCCCTGCGCTTCGTTTGGCCGGGATGACGAAGCGGTTCAAGAGCCCACCCCACATGATGATCTGAGCCCCGCATGTTCGAACTTCTCGGAGTCCCGCCGCAGGCGCTGTTCGGCCAGGTCCTTCTTGGCCTGATCAACGGCTCGTTCTACGCCATCCTCAGCCTCGGGCTGGCGGTGATCTTCGGGCTGCTCAACATCATCAATTTCACGCATGGCGCGCAGTACATGATGGGCGCCTTCGTCGCCTGGATGTGCCTGAACTATCTCGGCCTCAACTACTGGGCCGCCCTGCTGCTGGCGCCGATCATCGTCGGTGCGACCGGCGTCGCGGTCGAACGGCTCCTGCTGAAGCGCATCGCCCATCTCGACCATCTCTACGGCCTGCTGCTGACCTTCGGCCTGGCGCTGATCATCCAGGGCCTGTTCCGCAACAGTTACGGCTCGTCCGGCCTGCCCTACGCCATCCCGCCGCAGCTCACCGGGGGACAGAATCTCGGTTTCATGTTCCTGCCGAACTACCGGGCCTGGGTCATCGTCGCCTCGCTGGTGGTCTGCCTCGGCACCTGGTTCCTGATCGAGAAGACCAGGCTTGGCGCCTATCTGCGGGCCGCCACCGAGAACCCGACCCTGACGCAGGCCTTCGGCATCAACGTGCCGCTGCTGGTGACGCTGACCTACGGCTTCGGCGTCGCGCTCGCCGCCTTCGCCGGCGTGCTGGCCGCTCCGATCTACTCGGTCAACCCGAACATGGGCGGCGACCTGATCATCGTCGTCTTCGCGGTGGTGGTGATCGGCGGCATGGGCTCGATCATGGGCGCCATCGTCACCGGCTTTTCGCTCGGGCTGATCGAGGGCCTGACCAAGGTGTTCTACCCGGAAGGCGCCGCCACCGTGATCTTCGTCATCATGGTGCTGGTGCTGCTGGTGAAGCCTGCCGGCCTGTTCGGCCGCGCGGCCTGACGCAAGCAAGGACAACGACATGACCGACCTTGCCTCCACCGACGCGCCGGCCGCGGCCCCGCTCAGCGAAATCGACGACAGCACGGCGCGCCTGCACCGCAACCTGTTCATCGCCATCGCCGTGGCGCTCGTCATCGCGCCCTTCGTCGCCTATCCCGTCTTCGTGATGAAGGTTCTGTGCTTCGCGCTCTTCGCGCTCGCCTTCAACCTTCTCCTCGGATATGGCGGCCTGCTCTCCTTCGGCCACGCCGCCTATTTCGGCATGGCGAGCTATGTCTCTGCCTATACCGCCAAGAACTGGGGCCTGACGCCGGAGCTCGCGATCCTGTTCGGCACCGCCGTCGGCGCCCTGCTCGGCCTCGTCTTCGGCGCGCTCGCCATCCGTCGCCAGGGCATCTATTTCGCCATGATCACGCTGGCGCTGGCCCAGATGGTGTTCTTCTTCTCGCTGCAGACGCCCCGCTTCACCGGCGGCGAGGACGGCATCCAGGCGGTGCCCCGCGGCAAGTTCCTCGGCCTGATCAGCCTCGCCGACGACCGCGTGCTCTACTGGCTCGTCGCGGCGATCTTCATGGGCGGGCTGCTGCTGATCTACCGCGTCATCCACTCGCCCTTCGGCCAGGTCTGCAAGGCGATCCGCGACAACGAGCCCCGGGCGATCTCGCTCGGCTACCGGGCCAACACGTACAAGCTGATGGTCTTCGTGCTCTCGGCGACGCTTGCGGGCCTCGCCGGCGCGACCAAGGCGATCGTCTTCCAGTTGGCTTCGCTGACCGACGTCTACTGGACGATGTCGGGCGAGGTCGTGCTGATGACGCTGGTCGGCGGCCTGGGCACCGTGTTCGGGCCGATCGTCGGCGCCATCGTCATCGTCGCGATGCAGAACTACCTCGCGACGCTCGGCGCCTGGGTCACGGTCGTCCAGGGCGGCATCTTCGTGCTCTGCGTGCTGCTTTTCCGCGAAGGCATCGTCGGCGTCATCTCGAAGGCGATCAAGAAGCCGCTTTGACCGGCTGTGCCTAGCGGATCAGCTTCGAGACCGTCCGGAACTGCGGATGCTCGGCGCTGCGCAGCCATTCGAACAGCACCATCTCGGTGGTAACGATCTCGGCGCCATGGCTCGCCATGCGCTGCAACGCGATCTCGCGTGATTGCGGCGCGCGCGAGCCGATGGCATCGGCGACCACGACGACCCGGCGGCGATGCTCCAGCAGGGTCAGGACGGTCTGGCCGACGCAGACATGCGCCTCGCAGCCGCAAATGACCAATTCGCCGTCCCCCGCCACCGCTTCGAGAAAGGCCGGCTCGCCGCAGGCGTCGAAACTCATCTTGGATATCGCCGGCGCCACCTGCGCCAGCGTGGGCACCGTCGCGCCGAGCCCGCGCGGATATTGCTCGGTCAGCACGCTGGGCACGTCGAGCAGGCGCGCCGCTTCGGCAAGACGCCCGGCATTGAGCAATACAGTCTCGCCGTCATGGATCGCCGGCATCAGCTTCGCCTGGAAATCGATGACGACCAGCATGGCATTCTTCGCGGCGAGCAGCGGCATGATCGGCCTTTCCTGTTGGCGCCGTGCGGGAGCTAGCAGGCGCCGCCCCGTCAACCAGCGTGGAATCGCTTCGGTCGAGCTTGGCTTGACTTGCCTAAAGGCAGTCAACATGCAGACAACATGGGCGGCAAACCGATCGTTCCCTTCGCGACGACGCTGCATGTGCGCGATCATTGCCTGTGCCTGCATGTGCAGCGCGCGGCACGGACGCTGGCGCGCCGTTTCGACGAGGCGCTGCGGCCGCTCGGGCTGACGAACGGCCAGTTCTCGCTGATGATGGCGCTGAACCGCCCGGTGCCGGCCTCGCTGGGCCCGGTGGCCGAGCTGCTTGCGATGGACCGCACGACACTCACGGCCGCACTGAAGCCGCTGCAACGGCGCGGCCTCGTCGATATCGCCGTCGATCCGGCCGATCGTCGCGGGCGGTCTCTGGCGCTGACGGAAGACGGCATGGCGCTGCTCGCCGCGGCCGTGCCGATCTGGCAGAGCACGCATGAAAGCATCGAGGCGGGCATGACCGATGCCGGGCCGGAAACCTTGCGCGATACGCTCCGAAGCGTCGGTTGAACCGCGGCGGCTTGTCCCGCCCCCGCTGCAAGGCCGCTCCGACAACGTGACTCTGGCGCATGACACCCGCTGCCATTACCCTCCCGCCATTCTCTGGACGCAAGCAAGATCGCAATTCATGGACAAGCGGCTCGACAATCCAGCCCAGGCCGCAGCGATGACGCCTGCGGATATCCGTTCAATCCTGATCGGCGTCATGCTGGCGATGTTCCTGGCCGCGCTCGACCAGACCATCGTCGCGACGGCGCTCCCGACGATGGGCCGCGACCTCAACGACATCACGCACCTGTCCTGGATCGTCACGATCTATCTGCTCGCCTCGACCGCGGTGACGCCGCTCTACGGGAAGCTCGCCGATATCCATGGGCGGCGGGTAACCCTACTCGCCGGCATCGTCGTCTTCGTGATCGGCTCGATCGCCTGCGCGCTGGCGCCCTCGCTCTGGCTGCTCGTGATCGCCCGCTTCGTGCAGGGGCTGGGCGGCGGCGGACTGATCGCGCTGGCCCAGACAATCGTCGGCGACATGGTGCCGCCCAAGGAGCGCGGGCGCTATCAGGTCTATTTCGCCAGCGTCTTCATGTCGTCTTCGCTGCTCGGCCCGGTGCTCGGGGGCTTCATCGCGGAGAAGCTGCACTGGTCGGTGATCTTCTGGATCAACCTGCCGCTCGGGCTCGGCGCCTACTGGATGTCGAACGCAGCGCTGAAGCGGCTGCCGCGCCATGAGCGCCCCCACAAGCTGGACGTGCTCGGCGCCATGCTCATGACGCTGGCGACGGTCTCGCTGCTGCTTGCCCTCTCCTGGGGCGGCACCGCCTATCCCTGGGGTTCCCTCCCGATCGCCGGCATGGTCGGCGCCTCGCTCGTGCTCTGGGCCTTGTTCGCCTGGCGCCTGCGCAGGGCGGCCGAGCCGCTGATCCCGCTCGACATCTTCGGCAATCGTGTCGTCAGGCGCGGCACGGTCGCGGCCGGCTTCGGCATGGGCACCTTCATCGGCCTCACCATCTATCTGCCGCTCTATTTCGAGACGGTGATGGGCCTGAGCGCCACCCATTCCGGCCTCGGCCTGCTGCCGCTGACCTGCGGCACGGTGATCGGCGCGACCTGCTCCGGGCGGGCGATGTCGCAGCTCACCCATTACAAGCGCGTGCCGCTGGCCGGCCTCTTCGTCGCGATGGCTGGCGCCGCCGTGCTCGCGGCCTTCTCCGGCCGGATCCCGCTTCTGCCCTTCAGCATCATCCTGGCCGTGGTCAGCATCGGCTTCGGCACGCTTCTGCCTGTCGCGACCGTCTCGATCCAGAACGCCGTGCAGGCGCATCAACTCGGGACGGTGACCGCGGTCGCCAATTTCTCCCGCCAGATCGGCGGGGCGCTGATCGTCGCGGTGTTCGGGGCGATCGTGCTCGGCGGCGTCGGCGGGGCCGGCGCGCAGCTCTCGCCGGA
>SEEM01000039.1 GCA_004144595.1 Hyphomicrobiales bacterium | reverse complement strand
CCGTCATAGCGCGCCAATCGGGCATAACGGCGGCAGGCCTGCGTCCGGCATTGCCGCAGGGGTTAAGGCTTGGTTGACGTCCGGCGGCCAAGGCGAGGCTCATGCCAGCATCCTCAGATGTCGCCGCACGGTGAAGCGCGAGACCAGGCCGGCGATGACGGCCACGACCAGGGCGACGAGGATGACGGCCCCATAGCCGGTCCAGCCGATCTCGAAGGCGCCGAACAGGGCCTGCAACTGCTCGGCTTCGGGCGTTGCGCTCCAGCGCGAGGCGAGAAAGCCGAGGATGCCGATCGCGGCGATCGCCGCGAGGCCGCCGAAGAGGCCGCCGCGCAGGCCGAGCCGGATGAAGCGACTCTGGAATTCCCGCGCGATGAAATCGTCGTTGGCGCCGACGAAATGCAAGACTTCCACGCTGTCGCGGCTGCCTGCCATGGCGCCGCGCGTGGCGAAGGCGACCGCGAGCGCCGCCGCCGTCAGCACGAGCAAGACGATGCCGAAGCCCGAAGCGATGATGGTGCCGGCCATGGCGGACAGGCGCCGGACCCAGAGCCGGTGATCGTCCAGCGTCGCGGTCGGGATTTCGCGGCGCAGGGTGGTGCCGAAACCGGCGAGATCGGCGGGCGCGTCGGTCCTCAGCTTGAGCACGATCAGGCGCGGCACCGGCAGTTCGACGAGGTCGAGACCCGTGCCGAGCCAGGGCTCGAGCAGCTTGTCCGATTCGGCCTTGGGCACGGCGCGGACGCTCTCGACCTCCTTGACGCCGCTCGCCAGCATCACGGCGCGCGCCACGTCGTCTTCGATCTTGCGATGCGAATCGGGGCGGACCTGAATCGTCATCTCGTTGGAGATGGCGCCGCGCCATTGATCGGAGGCACGCGCAGCGAGGACCGCCGCGCCCGCGCTGAGCGCAGCCAGGAAGGTCAGGATCGCGATCACGGCCATCAGCGCGCGGCCGGCGACATTGTCGACCGGAACGAGCGGCTGATCCCGCCTGAGATTGGCGGGCAGGCCGCGCGGCCGGCGCTCGGGTTCCCGGTCGCTGATTTCAGGCGTCGACATGCAGATGCCCGTCGGCCAGCACGAGGCGCGGCGCGTCGTAGATTTCCATCAGGTTGAGGTCATGGGTCGCGATCAGGACGGCGGTCCCGAGCGATTGCAGTTCCATGAACAGCCGCAGCAGGCGCCGGCCGAGGCCAGGGTCGACATTGCCGGTCGGTTCGTCGGCGAGCAGGAGCTCGGGCCGGCTGATCAAGGCGCGGGCGATGGCGGCACGCTGCTTCTCGCCGCCGGAGAGGACGGGCGGCACGGCATGCATGCGCTCGCCGAGCCCGACCCAGCGCAACAATTCCACGACCTCGGCGCGGTAGCTCGCCTCCTCCTTGCCGATGACACGCAGCGGCAATGCGACATTCTCGTAGACGGTGAGGTGATCGAGCAGGCGGAAATCCTGGAAGACCACGCCCATGCGCCGCCGGACGGCGGTGAGCGTATCCGGCTCCAGGCGCGAGACGTCCTGGCCGAACACGTTGACCAGCCCGCGCGTCGGCTTCAGCGCCATCAGGATGAGGCGTATCAGCGTCGTCTTGCCGGCGCCGGAGGGGCCGGTCAGATACTGGAACGAGCGCGGTTCGATGCTGAAGTTGATGTCCTTCAGCACCTCCGGGCCCATGCCGTAACGCAGGCCGACATTCTCGAACCGAACCAAACGGTCTTCCTCGCTGAACTGGTCTTGCGAATCCGCAGCCGATCCTACACCGCAAGTCAGCGCGCGCGGAAAGATCGTGATGCGGCCAATCTGCCCCAGAGATTCTTCACGGGGCGTTAACCATAAATCGCGCCAATGAAAGCGCGTGCATCGGCGTCCGGCATGCGGTGGCTTGCCGCCGGCCTGGGACGCTTGCGGCAATCGTCTTGAAGGAGTTGGCTCGCAGCCATGCTGATCGTCTGCCCATCCTGCGCGAGCCAGTATGAACTCGACGCGGCAAAACTGGGGCCGGAAGGGCGCAAGGTGCGATGCGCCGGCTGCAAGACGTCCTGGCATGTCGAGCCTGCTGCCTTTCCGGAGCCGCCCAGCGAAGCCGAGACGCAGGCGCTGCTCGCCGAAGAGCTGGAGCGCGCCGCCGCTATAGACGCCGAGATCACTGCCCTGGCCGCGGAAGCGGGCGAGCAACACGGCACGGAGGAACCGCCTGCCGTCGAGGCCCCGCCGAGCGAGCCGAAGCGCCGCGTCAGGCCGTCCGGCAAGCCGCGCAAGGCGTCGGGCGCCTTCCCCCACAGTGGAGGAGCCGGGTTGCCGGCGGCCGCTGCGCTGGCGGGCCTTGTCCTGCTTGGCGTCGTGGTCTGGCAGCGCGATAGGGCGGTCCGTGCCGCACCGCAGCTCGCGGGCCTGTTCGAGACGATCGGCATGCCCGTCAATGTCCGGGGCCTCAGCCTCAGCGCGGTCGAAAGCGGCGTCGTCGCGGACGGGCAGAATCGCTTCCTCGTCGTCGAGGGCGAGGTCACCAACGTCACCAAAAGCAAGGCCGCGGTGCCGCTGATCGAGGTCGCGGTCAAGGACGCCGGCGGCGCGACGCTCTATACTTGGACGACCGAGCCGCCGCGTGCGAGCCTGGAACCGGCGGAGCTGATCCGCTTCCGGGCGCGGCTGGCCTCACCGCCGGAACAGGGGCAATCGGTGAGTGTGCGCTTCACCTCCGCGGCGACGACGGCCAATCTCGCCAGCAAGCACTGAGGCTGCTAGGACGGGTATCTGTCGACCGCGCCGGACCAGCAGCCGGACGGTGTTCACGAATCATCGCCCTTCAGGCCTTCGCCGCGTCGGAAACGCGTGGAGGCCGTCGCGGCCGGATATCAAAACGGAGTCATCATGCCCGAACGGCGCATCAGGGTTCTCTACGACGAAGCGGCGATCGCTCGGCGCAACGAGGAGATGGCGCAGTCGATCGCGGCGAGCGAGCCGAAGGAGCTGCTCGTCGTCGCGGTCCTGAAGGGCAGCTTCATGTTCGCCGCCGACCTGATCCGGGCTATGCACCGTGCCGGCCTCTCGCCCCAGGTCGAGTTCATCCATCTGTCGAGCTATCTGTCGGGTACCGTTTCTTCCGGCCAGGTCGAGATTCTGCGCGACGTCCAGAGCGAGGTGCGCGGCCGCGACGTGCTGCTGGTCGACGATATCCTCGAATCCGGACGGACGCTCGCCTTTGCCAAGGACCTGCTGGCAGCGCGCGGTGCGGCCAAGGTCTCGACGGCCGTGCTGCTGGAGAAGCCGCTCAAGCGTGCGGTCAACATCCAGGCGGATTATGTCGGTTTCGAATGTCCGGACTATTTCGTGGTCGGCTACGGCATGGACGTCGCCCATTCCTATCGGCAGCTGCCTTTCGTCGGCGTGGTCGAGACCGATGATCAGGCCGGCTTGCCGGGCATCTGAGGAGTCTTCATGTCGCGTATTCTGGTCGTCGATGACGAGGAGCCTTTGCGCCTGCTTGTCGCGCGCGGCCTCGGGCTCGACGGACATAGCTGCCTGTTGGCCTCGGACGGAGCCGAGGCGCTCGATATCCTCATTGCCGAGCAGGGACGGTTCGATCTGCTGCTGACCGACATTCGCATGCCACTGATGGACGGCATTGCCCTGGCGCTCGCCGCCAAGCAGCAGTTCCCGGACCTGACGATCATGCTGATGACCGGCTATGCCGAGCAGCGCGAGCGCGCGAAGAGCCTGGAAGCAATCGTGGCCGAGGTGATGGCCAAGCCCTTCACCATCGCGGAACTGCGCGCGACCGTGCTGAAAGTGATCGAGCGTTCAATCGGTTAGCGGTTCAGCCACCAGATCGAGGCGTTGAGCAGCGTCGCGAAAGCGACCCAGGCGAGATAGGGCCAGAACAGGTTCGAAGCGAGCCTGTCGAGTGGCCGGAAGGCCGCGATGGTCGCCGCGATCATCAGCAGCAGCGGCAGGATGACGATCAATCCGGCGAGCGGGCTGTTGGCGCCGAAGAAGGCGAAGGACCAGCCGATATTGAACAGAAGCTGCAGGTGATAGACCAACAGCGCGCGCCGTCGGCCGGGCGTGCCGACCGGCAGACGCAGGATGCGGAAGACTGCGAGCGCCATCAGCGCGTAAAGCGCTGTCCAGACCGGCGCGAAGATCCAGTTCGGCGGATTGAAAGCCGGCTTGACGAGCCCGGCATACCAGGTCGGGATCTGCGGCACGGTCGCAGCGCTCCCGGCGACGGAAGCCGCCACTACGGGGAGGATCGCAATGGCCAGCGCCGCCCAGAGAGGCGGGCGTCTATCAATCGAGGTCTGTGGAAGTGTCGTCATGCCTCAATGATGGAGACCGTCCGGCGAGCTCGCAAGGCGACGCAGGGCATATCGGCATGCGAACTGTTCCGGATGATATTCCCGCCCCTCATGGAACTTTTCGATATGGCGGCGCGATCAAGGAGGCCTAAAGCCAGGTTTCCTTCGCCTTCGCCAAATAACGCTGTCGTTCCGCCAGCCCGTTGCGGCCGCCATTAATGAGCTTGGTCACGCGCTCGATGTCGTCGGCGTCGGCAGCGACGTTGATGCTGCGCTCGCTCCAATAGGCGAAGGCGACGCGCAGCGAGGTCGCCGGTTCCTTCGCGCGCTCCGGCTCTGCCTCCAGGTCGACGCCGATGATCTGGCTGAGTCGGCGGTAATTCGCCCGGCCGGTGAGCTGGAAAATGCCCCGGCCGTGATAGCGGATGCCGTCGCCTGCCTGGGTATTGCCGATGTCGCGGCGGCCTTCGTAGCGGATGAAATAGGCGGCCCCGCCATATTCCTCGAGCGTGCGGAAGCCGTCGCTTTCATAGGCGGCCTGCGCCAGGAAATGGCAGATGCGCAGCCGCGTCGTGACGGCATGGCTTTCAGCCAGTTCGTCGAAGCGGTCGGCGATCCCGGCGGCGATCGCCGTGTTGGCGGATGGTGCGAGGCGCAACAGGCGCTCGCGGGTGACGCTCGGGCCTGGCTGGACGGATGTGCCGAGACCGATCCAGGCTCCGGCTGTGCGCATCGACATGAAAAGGCCCTCCCGACAAGGAGGGCATCATCGCCGATGTTGCGAAGCCGGGGATAAGTGGCCGGTGGGACGAGGTCAGCCGCTGACGGCGGTGTACTCGGTCTCGATCGAGGAGGCGTGGACCTCATGGTCGAAGCCGTAGATGTGGATCGAGATCGCATCGCCCGGCCCGAAATTGCGCATGCGGTGGATATTCGGGCCCGAAGGCAGCATGCAGGCGACGTAGCCCGGCTTCCGCTCCAGCTCCTCGGTCTGGACGGCGCGGTTGGCGTCGATGGCGCGATACCAGGTCTCGGTCACCGTGCCGGAGACGACGCCGAAGCAGCAGGAGCAATGATGGTCGTGGATCGAGGTGGCCGAGCCCTCGCCCCAGACGATCGCCCAGACGCTGACCGCATCGTTGCCGGCCAGCAGGTTGCGGCTGTAGCAGCCGGCCTTGCGCTCCAGCGGCAGGCGCTGGATCAGGTCCGGCATGGCGACGAGTTCCTGCAGCACCTCGCGGGCGGCCGACAGGTAGTCGCGCGTCAGCGTGCCGGCATCGGTCCGCAGGTTGCGCAATACGGCCCCGCGCCGCTCCTCGCTGAGAAAACCCTGCATGCCATTCCCCTCTGGATCACTTCGGGAATGATAAGCGCCCAATGCGGGCAGCGGTTTGCAGAGATGGAGAATTTTCATCCCCGATTGGAAATTTTTGCCTCGCATGGAATGATATGTGAAAATCATTCTCGGGTTGACTTCCCTTGAAGGAAGCCGATTCCGGATTTTCCGAGGTGTCATGGCCAAGCTCGATGCTTTCGACCTGCGTATCCTGGCGCGCTTGCAGGAGGATGCGAGCCTGCCCTTGGCTGAGCTTGCCGAGGCCGTGGGGCTGTCGTCGTCGCCCTGCTGGCGGCGGGTGCAGAAGCTGGAGGAGAGCGGCTACATCAAGCGCCGCGTGGCGCTGCTCGACCGGGAGAAGCTCAAGGCCGGCGTCACCGTCTTCATCGCGGTCAAGACGGCGCGGCATTCGATGGAGTGGCTGGAGCGCTTCCATGCGGCCGTGCAGGACCTGCCGGAGATCGTCGACTTCTACAGGATGAGCGGCGAGATCGACTATCTGCTCAAGGCCTGCGTCTGCGATATCGCCGCCTATGACGCGCTCTACAAGAAGCTGATCTCGCGCATCGATCTCAACGACGTGACCTCGATGTTCGCGATGGAGGAGCTGAAATCGACCTCGGCAATCCCGCTTGGATTTGCGGGGGAGAGGTGATGGCGCGTCACTGCGAGGAGCGAAGCGACGAAGCAATCCAGTGGACGTAGAACTCTGCCGCTGCTGGACTGCTTCGCTGGGTTCGCAATGACGGCCGCGCTCTCACTCAGGCCTTCGTCACCTTCTGGTAGTCCTTCACGTCCGAGAAGGTGATGTCGGGCGCTCGCTCGGCATCGTATTTCAGGGTGAACTGGCTGGACGCCATGAAGACGGGGTCGCCGTCGAGATCATCCGCCATCGAGGATGGCTTGAGGCCCACGAACTTCGCCAGCGCGATCTTGTCCTCTGACGAAACCCAGCGCGCGATCGAGAACTGGCAGGGCTCGAAATCGACGGGAAGCGAGTATTCGGCGTCCATGCGCTCCTTGAGCACGTCGAGCTGGAGCGCGCCGACGACGCCGACGATGGCGGGCGCGCCGTCATGCGGCAGGAAGAGCTGGACGACGCCTTCCTCGGCCATCTGCTGGAGCGCCTCGCGCAGCTTCTTGGCCTTCATCGCGTCCTTGAGCTTGACGCGGCGCAGGATTTCCGGGGCGAAGCTCGGCACGCCCTTGAAGACGATGTCCTCCCCCTCGGTCAGCGTGTCGCCGATGCGCAGCGTGCCATGGTTCGGCAGGCCGACGATGTCGCCGGCATAGGCCTCCTCCGCGATCGAGCGGTCGCGGGCGAAGAAGAACTGCGGCGCGTTGAGCGGCATCGGCTTGCCGGTGCGGACGAGCTTGGCCTTCATGCCGCGCGACAGCTTGCCCGAGCAGATGCGCATGAAGGCGATGCGGTCGCGGTGGTTAGGGTCCATGTTCGCCTGGATCTTGAAGACGAAGCCGGTCATCTTCGGCTCGTCCGCCTCGATCGGGCGCTTGTCGGCAAGCTGCGCACGCGGGCTCGGAGCATAGGCGCCCAGCGCATCGATCAGGTCGCGGACGCCGTAGTCGCGCAAGGCCGCCCCGAAATAGAGTGGCGTGAGGTGTCCTTCGCGGAAGGCCTGGAGATCGAAGGGCTTCAGGCCCTCGGCAGCGAGGAAGACCTCCTCGCGCCAGGCCTCGGCGGCGCCGTTCGGCAGCAACTCGTCGAAGAGCGGATCGTCCCAGCCGGTGACCTGGCGATCCTCGGCCCGCTCGTCGCCCTTCTGGTTGCGGCGGAAGGTGTTGGCCTTGAGGTCGTAGGTGCCGGTGAATTCGCGGCCACGGCCAACCGGCCAGGTCATCGGCGCCACGTCGAGCGCCAGCGTCGTCTCGATCTCGTTGATCAGGTCGAAGGGATCGCGCGTCTCGCGGTCGACCTTGTTGATGAAGGTGACGATCGGGATGTCGCGGAGACGGCAGACCTCGAACAGCTTCTTGGTGCGGTCCTCGATGCCCTTGGCGGCGTCGATCACCATGACGGCGGCGTCGACGGCGGTGAGCGTCCGGTAGGTATCTTCCGAGAAGTCCTCGTGGCCCGGCGTATCGAGCAGGTTGAAGACATGCCCGCCATATTCGAAGGTCATCACCGAGGTGACGACCGAAATGCCGCGCTGGCGCTCGATCTTCATCCAGTCCGAGGAGGTCTGGCGGCGGCCCTGTTTGGCGCGCACCTCGCCGGCGAGCTGAATGGCGCCGCCGAAATAGAGCAGCTTCTCTGTCAGCGTCGTCTTGCCCGCGTCCGGGTGCGAGATGATCGCGAAGGTGCGCCGGCGCGCATGCGGCGCCTCGGCGGCGGCCGGGGCCTGAAGGGTCGAGAGATCGGTCATGGCCGGTGTGAAGACAGGATGAGGCGGGGGAAGTCAATCATTCTCGGCTTTCGCACCGGGCAACAGGTGCAATGACGCCCTGCTCGCGGTTCCGTGAGCATTCCCGACCGGTTTGTGAGCGGAACAACCGCCATTCCCGCCGCATTCTCAGATCCGACTTATGTCGTACGACTCCATGCCAGCCGAGGGGGACTGAATGCCCGTAGCCGCGAAGGCCGAGCCGCAGCCGACCCTGTCCGTTTTCGATGCCGTGACGATCATGGTCGGCATCGTCGTCGGGATCGGGATCTTCAAGACACCGGCGATCGTCGCGGCCAATGTCGGGAGCGAGGCCGCCTTTATCGGCGTCTGGGTCGCGGGCGGCGTCATCACGCTGATCGGCGCACTTTGCTATGCCGAGCTTGCTGCCGCCCATCCCCATGCGGGCGGTGAGTATCATTTCCTGGCCCGCGCCTATGGCCGGCCGGTGGCGATGCTGTTCGGCTGGGCGCGCGGGACTGTGATCCAGACCGGGGCGATCGCGGCCGTCGCCTTCGTGCTGGGCGATTACGCGGCGCAGATCGCGCCGATCGGGCCGATGGGCCCCGCGGTCTATGCCGCGCTCTCCATCGTCGCGCTGACCGCGCTCAATGTCATCGGCACGAGCCAGAGCAAGACGATGCAGATCGTCATGACCTTCGTCGAGGTCGGCGCGCTCGGCGCGATCATCCTGCTCGGGCTGTTCGGAGGCGGTGAGGCGCCTGCGCAGGCGGCAGCGCCCGCGCCGGCATCGGCGGCGATCGGGCTCGCCATGGTCTTCGTGCTGCTGACCTATGGCGGCTGGTCGGAAGCGGCCTATCTCTCGGGTGAATTGAAGGACCCCGCCCGCAACATGGCGAGGGTGCTGACGCTCGGCACGCTGATCCTGATCGCTATCTATGTGCTCGCCAATCTCGCGCTGCTCGCGATCCTCGGGCTCGACGGGTTGCGCAGTTCGGAGGCGGTTGCCGCTGACATGATGCGGCGCGTCGCGGGCGAGCCCGGCGCGCTGATCGTCAGCCTCGCGATCGTCATCGCCGCGCTCTCGACCCTGAACGCCACGATCTTCACCGGCGCGCGCGTCTATTTCGCAATGGCGCGGGACGTCACTTTGCTGCCGCGCGTCGGCGAATGGGACGAGCGCGGACGGGCGCCGGCCAACGGCCTCCTGCTGCAAGGCGCCGTCGCCCTGCTGCTTGTCGGGCTCGGCGCAGCGAGTCGCGACGGATTCCAGGCGATGGTCGATTACAGCGCGCCGGTGTTCTGGGCCTTCCTGCTGCTGGTGGGGCTCGCCCTGCCGATCCTGCGCTGGCGCGAGCCCGGCCGGGCGCTGCCCTTCAAGGTGCCGCTCTATCCGCTGACGCCGATCCTGTTCTGCCTGGCTTGCGCCTACATGCTGCATGCGAGCCTTGCCTATACCGGCAAGGGCGCTCTCGTCGGCCTCGCCGTGGTGCTGGCGGGCCTGCCGCTGCTGCTGTTCCGTCGCCGGGAGCCCGAGATAGCCTTGCCCGCCGACGCCGCACCTGCCCCGCTCAAGTAACGACCGTCCGACAGGAGAGACATGATGAAGATCGTTCGCATCCTCACTGCCGCTTGCGCCATCGGCCTGCTCGCGCCGCTCGCCGCCCAGGCGCAGCCCGTCCAGGCGACGAAGGACCCCAGCGCCGTTCCCGACTACGTGCCGCGGTCGGGCCAGCCGGGCAAGGACGTCGTCTGGGTGCCGACGCAGCAGGCCCTGATCGATCGCATGTTCGAGATGGCGAAGTTGACGAAGGACGACTATCTCGTCGACCTCGGCTCGGGCGACGGGCGCACCGTGATTTCGGCCGCCAAGCGCGGCGTGCGTGCGCTAGGCATCGAGTACAATCCCAACATGGTGACGCTGTCGAAGCGCGCGGCGGAAGCCGAGGGCGTGACCGACAAGGCGCGCTTCGTCGAGGGCGATATCTTCCAGAGCAATTTCTCCGACGCGACGGTGCTGACGCTGTTCCTGCTGCCGGAACTCAATCTCAAGCTGCGGCCGACGATCCTCGACATGAAGCCGGGTACTCGCGTCGTCTCCAACACCTTCATGATGGATGACTGGGAGCCGGATGAAACCGCGGTCGTCGCCGATAACTGCTCAAGCTATTGCAGGGCCTATCACTGGGTCGTCCCGGCCAAAGTCGCGGGCACGTGGCGGCTTGGCGATGGCGAGTTGAAGCTGGCGCAGAGCTTCCAGAAGCTGTCGGGGACCCTGACGGTCGCAGGCAAGGCGCAGCCGATCTCGGACGCGCGTATGAAGGGCGGCGAGATCAGCTTCATGGCCGGCGGGCGCAGCTATATCGGGCGCGTCGAAAACGACCGTATGACCGGCAGCAGCGAGGCGGCCGGCGCCAGGCTGGACTGGCAGGCGACACGCTCCAGCAGCTGAACGGAGCGCGTGGCGAATGGCCGGCTCAGTTCTTGAGCCGGTAGCCCGTCTTGAAGATCCAGCCGACAGTCGCGATGCAGGCGACCAGGAAGATCAGCGTCATGCCGAGGCTTACCCCCAGGCTGACATCGGCGAGTCCGTAGAAACTCCAGCGGAAGCCGCTGATCAGGTAGACCACCGGATTGAACAGGGTCACCGTCTGCCAGAACGGCGGCAGCATCGAGATCGAGTAGAACGAGCCGCCGAGGAAGGCGAGCGGCGTCACGATCAGGAGCGGGATGACCTGCAATTTCTCGAAACCATCCGCCCAGATGCCGATGATGAAGCCGAACAGGCTGAAGGTCGTCGCCGTCAGCACCAGGAACAGCAGCATCATGAAGGGATGCTCTATCCGCAGGGGCACGAAGAAGGCGGCCGTGAGCAGGATGATCAGCCCGAGCAGGATCGACTTGGTCGCGGCGGCGCCGACATAGGCGATCACCGCCTCCCACCAGGCTACCGGAGCCGAGAGGAGTTCGTAGATCGTGCCGGTGAATTTCGGGAAGTAGATCGCGAAGGAGGCATTGGCGATGCTCTGCGTCAGAAGCGAGAGCATGATCAGGCCCGGCACGATGAAGGCGCCATAGGGCACGCCCTCGACCGATTGCATGCGCGAGCCGATCGCGCCGCCGAAAACGATGAAATAGAGCGAGGTCGAGAGCACCGGCGAGACGATGCTCTGGAGCGGGGTGCGCCAGGTACGATTCATCTCGAAGCGGTAGATCGCGGCGATGGCGTGAAGGTTCAGACCGGTCATCAGCGGCGCTCCCTGACGAGGCTCACGAAAATATCCTCGAGCGAGCTCTGGCTGGTACTGAGGTCCCTGAAGCGGATGCCGGCTTCGGCCAGACCCTGCAGCAAGGTGGTGATGCCGGTGCGCTCGGCCTGCGTGTCATAGGTGTAGACGATCTCGTCGCCTGCGGCCGAGAGCTTGAGGTCGAAGCTCGCCAGAGGCTCGGGGATGGCCGCGATCGGCTGCTGGAGCTGGAGCGAGAGCTGCTTCTTGCCGAGCTTGCGCATCAACTCGGCCTTTTCCTCCACCAGGATGATCTCGCCCTTGGAGATGACGCCGACGCGGTCGGCCATCTCCTCGGCCTCCTCGATGTAATGGGTGGTCAGGATGATGGTGACGCCGTCGTCGCGCAGCCGCCGCACCATCCGCCACATGTCCTGCCGGAGCTCGACATCGACGCCGGCCGTGGGCTCGTCGAGGAAAAGGATGCGCGGCTCATGCGAGAGCGCCTTGGCGATCATGACGCGTCGCTTCATGCCGCCCGAGAGCATGCGGATCTGGCTGTCCTTCTTCTCCCAGAGCGAGAGGTCCTTCAGGATGCGCTCGATCAGGGCGGGATCGCGCGGCTTGCCGAAGAGGCCGCGGCTGAAATTGACCGTCGACCACACCGTCTCGAACGCGTCGGTGGTCAGTTCCTGCGGCACCAGCCCGATCGCCGCGCGGGCGGCGCGGTAGTCGCGAATGATGTCATGGCCATCGGCCGTGACGGTGCCGGTGCTCGGCCGGACCAAACCGCAGACGATGCTGATCAGCGTCGTCTTGCCGGCGCCGTTGGGGCCGAGCAGAGCGAAAATCTCGCCGCGCCTGATGTCGAGATCGACCGACTTCAGCGCACTGAAGCCTGAAGCGTAGGTCTTGGAGAGGCCGGAGACCGAGATGATCGGCGAGGTCGTGTCTGACATGGGCGGGATATAGGGGAGGCGGGGCTCGGTTGCGATGGCAGGGTCATGTCCGGAAAGCATGATCGCCCGTCAGATCATGGCGGGAGACTGGCTCAAACGAAAAGGCCGGGCGCAGGGCCCGGCCTTCTTTACGCAACGCGACGCAGCGCTATCTCATGAAGAACCACAGCAGAATGATGATCGGGATCGGCACGCCCACAAGCCAGAGTAAGATCGAACGCATTGTCAGCCCCCAATGAAGATTGATGATGCGGCGGCAACGCTCGCCGGCTGGGAAAAGTTCCTGTGCTCCGGGTCAGGTCGCGCCGAAGGCATCCGCGCTTGGATGCCATCTCGGGCGATAGCCGTGGTCCAAGGCCGCAAGCGTCGCGGGCGGGGTGAGCACGGTCAAGAGGCCGAGCGGGCGCTGGCGCCGGCCGACATAGCCTGCGGGCGACCAGAGCAGGGCGGATGCGCCGCGCAGCGCCAGGAAACCGGCTCCATCCTCGGCCAGCACCATCGCGCCATCGGGCAGTTGCGCTGCCGCCAGCCGGTGCGTGCGCTTCAGCCGGCCGTCCCGGCGATCGGCATCGAGAATGTGGTCGATCCCGGGAAAAAGCGGCGTCTCGGGAAGTCCGAGGCCTCGCACAAGCGCCTCGCGATAGGCAAGCGCGTCATGGCGGCGGCATTCCATGCAGGGGCGATGACCTGCCGCGAGCGCGGTCACCTCGTCGCAGAAGAACAGCTCGGTATAGCCGTGGCCCCAGACCTTGCGCTTGCGCCCCTTGAAGGAGAGAACGCAGCAGAGCCATTGCCGCGTCGCCTGCATGCGGGTGGGAACGTCTTGCGTCGAGGGGTCGTGAAAGCGGCCGCCGCGATTGCCGTAGAAGGTGCCGCGTGCCGTGTCGGCGAAGAGCGTGCCGTCGGGTCGGACGCGGTTGGGAAGGGGCATGATCGGCATCCTTCGTGGGACCGTGAGCAAGCTTAGCCGCTCCCGCGCCGATGGCTGGCAGCAAGGATCACCCGTGTTTTCATCGATCGCTGCAGGGTCTGCTTAACGCTACGGTCAAGTCGGTCCCAGCCCCTAAGGCATTTGAAGTGTTTTCGGCTGCATTCCGGTGGCGACGAACCACGCGGAGCCGGCAAGCGCCACCATGAACGCCTATCTTCCCCTGATCTTGTTCACGGTGCTGACCAACGCCGCCGCGCAATTGATGTTGAAGCGCGGCATGACCGGGGTCGGCTCGCTGAACGTGGCCGATGACGGGCTCGTCTCCACGGTTTTCCGTGTGGTGTTCAACCCCTTCGTCTTCGCGGGCCTGTGCACCTTCGTCGTCAGCATGGCCTCGCATCTGGTCGTGCTGTCCAAGGTGCAGATCAGCTACGCCTACCCGTTCCTGAGCCTCGCCTATGTCGTGGTCGCGGCCTACGCCTACTTCGCCTTCAACGAAGACCTGAGCGCGATGCGCATCGCCGGCATCGGCTTCATCGTGCTGGGCACCATTTTCATTGCACAAAGCTGAGGGAGATCATGGACCTGATCGTACGCCTGTTCCTGCGCCTCGGCGCCCTGCTCGAGCCGCCGATGGCGCCAAAGCCGATCCCGGTGCCGGTGCGCAGCCGCCATCCCCGTCTGCCCGTCGACCGCCGAGGCTGAATCGATGAAGCACATCATCATCGGCGGCGACGGCTTCGTCGGGTCCCATCTGGCGGCGGATCTCTCTGCAATGGGCGAGGACGTCCTGGTCGCGGATATCCACCAGAGCGGCCACGCGCATTACGCCAAGGTGCCGTTCCTGAAAGTCGACGTGACCCAGGCCGAGAGCGTGGACGCGATACCGCTTTCGCCTGAAGACCTCGTCTACAATCTCTCGGCCAAGATGCTGTCGCCGATCGTGACGCGGGCCGAGCGGCACGATTTCTTCTGGCCGGTGAACTATCACGGCACGCAGAACATCCTCTCCTGGATGGAGAAGAACGGCGCCAACCGGCTCGTTCATTTCACGACCGACATGATCTACGGCCACTCCGTGAGCGTGCCGCAGGACGAGACGCATCCGGCCCATCCGCTCGGCGAATACGGCGAGAGCAAGCTTGCGACTGAGCGCCTCGCCGACGAATACCGCGCCAAGGGCTTCCGCATCCCGATCTTCAGGCCGCGCCTGATCATCGGGCCGGGCCGGCTCGGCATCCTCGTCAAGCTGTTCAAGCTGATCGACATGAACCTGCCGGTGCCGATGATCGGCTCTGGCAAGAACCCCTACCAGTTCATCTCGGTCTTCGACTGCGCCAGCGCCTGCATCGCGGCCTGGAAGGCCGGCTTCCCGAACGAGGCCTACAATCTCGGCTCGGACGATCCGCCGCCGGTGAAGAAGCTGCTCGGCGACCTGATCAAGCATGCCGGCTCCAAGTCGATCCTGCTGCCGACGCCGGCTTCGCTGGTCAAGCTGACGCTCGATACGCTCGACGCGCTCAACCTGCCGATCATGGACCCCGAGCAGTACAAGATCGCCGACGAGATCTGCATCCTCGATACCTCGAAGGCGAAGCGCGAGCTCGGCTGGGCGCCGCAACATCGCGACGAGGACATGCTCCTCGCCGCCTATACCGAATATCGCAAGGCCAAGGATGGCCCGAAACAAGCGCAGAGGAGCCTCGCCGCATGAGCATGCCCGCCTTCAAAAACGAGGACGTCGCCGTGTCTAATGCCCGGCCGCAACTGATCAGCGTGGAAGCTGCCAAGCAGCTCGACGCCGCTCATGTGAAGGAGCTCTTCGCTGCCCATATCAATCCCGGCCAGCTTCACTTCCTGAAGTTGCTCGGCTTCGACAAGATCCTCGTCGATCGCGCCGAGGGGATGCATTACATCACCAAGGACGGCCGCAAGATCCTCGATTTCTTCGGCGGGTTCTGCTCGGTCGCCTTCGGCCATAATCATCCGCGCATCGTCGCCGCCCGGAAGAAATTCCAGGACGAGAACCGCCATGAGATCTGCATGGCCTTCATGTCGCAATATGCTGCAGCGCTGTCGAAGAACCTCGCAACCATCGCGCCGGGCGATCTCGACATGGTCTTCCTCGGTTCGACCGGCTCGGAGGCGATGGAGGCGGCACTGAAGGTCGCCGAGCAGGCGCAGGGGCCCGAGAAGTCCAAGATCCTGCACGCGGCAAACTCGTTCCACGGCAAGACCAAGGGCGTGCTCTCGGTCACGGATTCGACGCTCTACCAGTCGCAATTCAAGCTGGTCGAAAACCGGGTCAAGGTGCCGTTCGGCGATATCAACGCGGTCCGGCAGGCGCTGGAGAGCGATCCGTCGATCGGCATCGTGGTGATGGAGACGATCCAGGGCGGCGGCGGCATCGTCGAGGCGCCCGAGGGCTTCTGGCGCGAATTGCGTGCGCTCTGCGACAAGCACGGCGTGCTCTGGGTCGCCGACGAGGTGCAGTGCGGGCTGGGCCGGACCGGCCAGTTCTTCGCCTTCGAGCGTGACGGCGTGGTGCCGGACGTGACCGCGCTCGCAAAGGCGCTCGGCGGCTCCAAGGCGGCGATGGGCGCGATGATCGCGCGTCGCGAGATCTACATGAAGGCCTATGGCAAGCCGAAGAGCGCGCTGATCCATGCGCAGGCGACGTTCGGCGGCATGGGCGAGGCCTGCGTCTCGTCGATCGAGGCCCTCAACGTCCTCTATGACGAGGACCTGATGGGCAATGCCCAGCGCCAGGGCGACTACCTGATCGAGAAGCTGAATGGCCTGCGCGCCAAGTATCCGACGCTGCTCAAGGAAATCCGCGGGCGCGGCCTGATGATCGGCGTCGAGTTCCAGGACATCAGCGAGACCATGCCCTTCGGGCTGAAGCACATGGTCGCGCTGCTCGACGACAAGCTGAAGGGCTCGCTTTGCGGCTTCGTCGGGGCGCTGCTCCTGAAGGAGCACGACGTGCTGGTCGCCTTCACCGAGTACAACCGCAACGTCATTCGCCTGGAGCCGCCCTTGATCGTCACGCGTGAGCAGTGCGACCAGTTCCTCGCGGCGTTCGAGGACATCCTGTCGCGCGGCGTCACCGGCATCGTCACCGGGTATCTGCGCAAGGTCGCTGCGGCCAAGGGCTGAGCGGCGTGTCGCAACCAACCACAAAAAAAGAGGCCGGCGTGAGCCGGCCTTTTGAGTCGTGGGTCTCGAAACAGGGGTCTTCCAGAAAACCTCAGTAGTAGCCGCACACCCGGCGGTAGCCGACGACATTGCCCCAGCGGTCGAAGCGCTCGACCAGGTCGCAGGAGCGGACGGGGGCGGCGGCGTAGCCATAGCCGTAGCCATAGGCGGGGCGGGTGGCACCGGCGATGATGGCACCCGCGGCGAGCGCGCCGACGACACCGGCTCCGACGCCCCAGCCGCGGTGGCCGTAGCCGTAGCCCCAGCGCGGGCGGGCCTCGGCGCCGGAAGCCGCGAAGGTGGTGGCCAGGGTGAGGGCCGCGAGGGTCGCGGTCACGGTCTTGCGAAACGTCGTCATGCTCGTCTCCCGATCTCTGCGAGAGCGAAGGTTTCGCTCTTCATGCTCATTGGTCGCGAGCTCGGATCGGCGGGTTCAAAGACGAGGGAAATTATTTCGGGGCATTCAGCCGGCTGTGACCCGTCGCCAGAAATCGGACGAGAAGCCGGGGTCGATATGCGCAGCGAAGCCCTGCCAGTTCGGGAATGATGCCACGAAGGTCGCGGGCGACATGCGGGCATCCTTGTATGGATTGACCCGTCCACCGGCAGCGATCGCAAGGCCGTCCAGCCGTGACAGCAGCCGCTCGGTCCGCTCGCCGCGATTGGGGAAATCCAAAGTCAGCGTCGCGCCCGGCATGGGGAAGGACATCAGGCCGGGCGAGGACTTGTCGCCGAAGAGCTTCAGCACCGTCAGGAAGGAGGCTTCGCCGGCCGCAAGCGTCTGCCTGAGCATCTCCGCGACCGTCTCGGCCGCACTGTCCGAGGGGATGGCGCATTGGAATTGCCGCAGCCCTTTCGGGCCATAGGCGCGGTTCCAGTCATGGATGCGGTCGAGCGGATAGAAGAACGGGCGATAGGGGACGCGGCGCGTGACGCCGTCGCGTGGCTGGCTGTTGCGATAGAGCCAGTTGAAGGCACCGAGCGTCACGCGGTTGATCAGTGGAACAGGCGGCTTCAGCGGGAAGGGCAGGGAGCGTACCTCGCGCGGGGGAGGCTCGCCGGAAGCCGGGGCATGGTTGGCCCGGAAGAAGACGCCGCGCCCGAAATTGCGGCCGCTGGCCAGCGAATCGATCCAGGCGACCGTATAGTCATGCGTGGCATCGGATGCGGCGGCGATCTCGAAGAAGCGGTCGAGGTGGCCGAAGCGCAGGACCTCCTGCGCCATCTCGGCCGATGCGATGGGCATCAGCTGCAGGGTGACCTGCGTCACCAGCCCGGTCAGGCCGAATCCGCCGATCGTCGCGGCAAAGAGCTCGGCATTGAGGTCGGGTGCGCAGATCAGGCGCTGGCCGTCCGAGCGCACGAGCTCGAAGGCGCGGACATGGCAGCCGAAGGTGCCGGCGCTATGGTGGTTCTTGCCGTGGACGTCGTTGGCCAGCGCGCCGCCGATCGTGACGAAGGCGGTGCCGGGCGTGACCGGCGGAAACCAACCCGCCGGCACGGTGATCTCAAGCAGGCGGTCGAGCATCAGGCCGGCGCCGCAGGTGATGAGGCCGGTCTCGCGATCGAAGGCGAGGATTTCGTCGAGGCCGCGTGCATCGATCAGCGTGCCGCCGTCGTTCAGGCAGGAATCGCCGTAGGAGCGGCCGTTGCCATAGGCGAGGAGGGGGCGGCGCTGGCGGTGGGGCGCGTCGAGCCAGGCGCGGGCATCGACGATCGTGCTGCCGCGGGCTGCGAGCCCACCCCAGGACCTGAAGTCCGAAAGCGGCGCGGTCACGGTACGAAGGTCGCGGCGACCATGATCAGGACGACGACGAGCCCCATGAACTGGCTGCGCCAGTCGCGGATCATGAAGACCAGCGGATCGTCAGGCATCTGGCCGCGGCGGGCCAGGAACCAGATCCGAGCCATCTGGTAGAGGACGATCGGGCAGATCAGCCAGATCAGCTTCGGCTGGCTGTAGAGCTGCTTCACATTGGCGCTGTCGACATAGAGCGCCATGATCAGGGCACAGGTGCAGCCGGAGGCCATGCCGAGCTGCGACAGGGCCTCGATATCCTCGGCATGATAGCCGCGCCCCGCTTTCTTCAGGCCGGACTGGTCCTGGGTCAGGCGCAGTTCGGCGTAGCGCTTTACCAGCGCGAGGCTCAGGAACAGGAACATCGCGAAGGCGAGCAGCCAGGACGAGACCGGGATCGCAGCGGCGGCATTGCCGGCGAGGATGCGCAGCGTGTGCATGGCCGCGAGCCCGAGCACGTCGACGAGCAGCTTCCGCTTGAGGAACAGCAGATAGGTGAGCGCCAGGAAGAGATAGGCCAGCAGCGAGAGCAGGAAGTTCTTCGGCTGCGGGACGAGCATCACCATCGAAAAGGCTGCGATGAGCAGGACGGGGACGGCGGCATAGGCTTGCGCCGCCGTGATCTCGCCGGCCGCGAGGGGGCGCCTGCACTTGGTCGGATGGCGCCGGTCCGCCTCGACATCCTTGATATCGTTGAGGAGATAGACCGCGGAAGCGATCAGGCTGAAGGCGACGAAGGCGACCAGGCCGAGCCAGAGCGCGTGCGGATCGAAGGCGTCATGGTTGAGCAGAATTGGGACGAAGACCAGGCCGTTCTTGAGCCAGTGGTGCGGCCGCATCGCCCTGATCATCGCGGTCACAGACATGGTTAGGCCCGTCTTCCCCAAGACACGGGTCGCCATCCACGATGCGGAACGCGACCGCCGGCTCAACCGGCGCGGGCGTTATCGGCGGAAAATTCTTAAGCAGGGGTGCACAGGCCGTCGAAACAGGCCGCGATTTCGATGCCATGCTTAACATCGGGCTTCCGCGTCTCGCTAGCCCGGAAGGCGGCCGGAGCCTCGATCAGGCGCCGGCCAAAGCCCGTCAGACCTTCGCGGCGGTGGCGGCGGCGTCGATATTGGCGACCAGTTCGGCGTCGAGGCCGAGCGAGCCGGCAAGGCCTGCCAGGAAGTCCTTCTCGGCAGCATTGTCGGGATTGATGGCGATGCGCGCCGCCGTATAGATCTGGGCGGCGAGCTCGGGGCTCTCGGCGGCCTCGACCAGCGCGTCGATGGAAGCCGGGTTCGCCATCTCCTGCGCCAGCCAGGCATGCGCCTCCTGATCGAGGCCAGCTTCCTTGAGGCCGCCCAGAATGGCGTTCTGCTCTTCCGCATCGATATGGCCGTCGGCCGCTGCCGCGGCGATCATGGCGCGGATGAAGACCAGGGCGGTGGCCTCGGTCGCGGCCTGCGGCTCGAAGCCGGTGCCGACCGGCGCCGGCAACACGTCCTGATGCTGGGTGGCATTGAGCAGCGGCTTGCCGGCCTGGTAGTTCTGGTAGGCCTTGTAGGCGAGGCCGCCGATCAGGGCGAGGCCGCCGAGCTTCGCTGCCGAACCGGCAACGGAGCGGCCGGTCGAGGTTCCGAAGACGAGGGCGCCGAGGCCGCCGAGCACCGCTGTCGCCAGAGCCGGGTTATTGCTGAACATGCCCTTGGCCTGCTGCATGAGCTGGTCGGGCGTCCTGCCGCCGGTGGCCCGGCCGAGTGCATCGCCGGCGCCCTGCTGCACGCCGGTCTGGCGCGCTGCGTCGCCAAGCCCCTGAGTGGCCTGGGTCAGGATCTGGCCGGCCAAACCGCCGAGCCCGCCCGAGCGCTGGACCTGATTGGCCAGCCCGCCGAGCATGCCGCCGATGCCGCCCTGCTGCCCTGCCTGCGCGCCGGCCTGGCTGCCGGCGCTGATCAGGGCGTCGAGCAGGGATTTGGCATTGAACATCTAATTTCTCCTATTGGCGGCTCCGATGCCGCTCAGTCAGGATCGATCAGCCGCATGAAAACGGCGCGACCAAGGCGTGAGTTTGCAAAGCCTGGGGTTCACGTCATTGGGAGCGGCAGCAATCCCGGTTCCTTCAGTGTTTCCAGCGCGATCTCCGAGCGGACGCGGGCCACGCTCTCATGCGGCATCAGGATTTCGTTGACGAGCCTGGCCAGCGCCTTGAGGTCGCCGACGGCCACCTTCAGCAGGTAATCCGCCTCGCCGGTCAGGGCGTGGGCTTCCAGGATTGCAGGAGTCAATCGCACGAGGTCACGGAAGCGGCGGGCATTGTCGCGCGAATGCGTGTCGAGCGCGACGTGAATGAAGACGATGACACCGAGGCCGACGGCGGATGGCTCCAGCGCCGCACGATAGCCGCGGATGACGCCCTCCTGCTCCAATCGCTGCCGGCGGCGCGAGACCTGGCTCGCCGATAGGCCAACCGTCTCGGCGAGGGCCGCGTTGTTCAGGGAGGCGTCGTTCTGCAGCGCGTCCAGCAAGCGCCAGTCGAGTGCGTCGAGCGCGGCCATATGATGCATCCTTCGCAGCCATGGTGCGCAAATCGTGCATCGAAACGCTCATCGCAGGCAAGTTTGCACGCCGTTCGCCTGATGTCTGCGCAATGATGGGACATCCCGGAGAGAGCAGACAGGAGAATGCCAATGGGTCCGTTTCCGCATGATGCCGCCCCGCCCGCGATCTCGGCCGCCAACCCGATGGGCACGGACGGCTTCGAGTTCGTCGAGTACGCCCATCCCGAGCCGGAAAAACTCGGCGTCCTCTTCGAGACGATGGGCTTCACCAAGGTCGCCCGCCACCGCTCGAAGCAGGTGACGCTCTACCGCCAGGGCGACGTCAATTTCGTCGTCAATGCAGAGCCGGACTCGTTCGCCCAGGCTTTTGCCGCCGAACATGGCCCCTGCGCCTGCGCGATGGCCTTCCGCGTCGTCGATGCCAAGCATGCCTTCGAACGTGCCGTGTCGCTGGGCGCGGAGCCCTGTGAAGGCGCGATCGGACCGGGCGAGCTCGCGATCCCCGCCGTGCGCGGCATCGGCGGCTCGCTTCTCTATTTCGTCGACCGCTATGGCGAAAAGGGTTCGATCTGGGATGTCGATTTCGAATGGCTCGGCGAGCGCGGTCCGCATCCCGAGCAGGCCGGGCTCTACTATCTCGATCATCTCACCCATAACGTCATCCGCGGGCGCATGGACCATTGGGCCGGCTGGTACGGCAAGCTCTTCAATTTCCGCGAGATCCGCTTCTTCAATATCGAGGGCAAGCTGACCGGCCTGATCTCGCGGGCGTTGACCTCGCCCTGCGGCAAGATCCGCATACCCATCAACGAGTCGCTCGACGACAGGAGCCAGATCGAGGAATACCTGCGCCAGTACAAGGGCAGCATGTCGCGATGGGCTCGCGCGACATCTATGCCAGCGTCGAGGCTTTGCGCGGCAACGGCCTGCCATTCATGCCTTCGCCCCCGGCGACCTATTACGAGAAGGTCGATGCCCGCGTGCCGAACCATGGCGAGCCGGTCGAGCGGCTCAAGGCCACCGGCATCCTGCTCGATGGCGAAGGCGCAGTCGCGCTCGGCGAGAAACAGGGCCGGATGAGCAAGGTGCTGCTGCAGATCTTCTCGGCCACGGTGGTCGGGCCGATTTTCTTCGAGTTCATCCAGCGCAAGGGCGATGACGGCTTCGGCGAGGGCAATTTCCGTGCGCTGTTCGAATCGATCGAGGAGGATCAGATTCGCCGGGGCGTGCTGAGCCCTGCGGCTGCGGAGTAAAGCTTCGGGGATAAGGTTTGGCGGTTCCCGCGCCGTCATTCCGGGCTTGACCCGGAATCTATCTTGGAGCGCAGCGCCCTATGATGGTTGCCGGATCGGCGCCGCTTCGCGGCATGCCCGGAATGACGGAGGTTTCCTTCTACAGACGGCGGGCGCTACGGCGCGAGCTTGCGCATCAGGAGCGGTGCGCCGACCGCCGGGTCCTTGCGCCATTGGCCGTTCTCGAAGACGAGGTCGGTGCCGTGGCCGCGGCGCGCAACGAGCGTCAACCGGCCGCCGGCATAGCGCCAGCCGACGGGGTCGAAGATGGTCAACCCGGTATCCGGGCACAGCCCTTCGAAGGCGGCGGGTTGGCGGCCATCGGCGGATGCGGGGGAGAGCACGAGGCGGCAGGCCTCGCGGTTCTGCTGGCGCATCAGGACATAGCGGCCAGGCAAGGTATCGGCCGCCGGAGCAGTTGCGGGGTCGACGGCCGTCACGCGTTGCGCCGCTGTCTCCACCGGACTCTGCCTGCGTTGTACCGCGATGCGCGGATGATGCTTCGATGCCAGCTTATACGCCTTGCCGTCATTGCCCTTGCCGTCGAGACCTGCTTCGGGCGTGCCGCTCTGGAAGCCGATGACCTCCTTGCCGGCGGCATCTGTGAACTGGGGCTGACCGCTCCCGTTCAGGGTCCAGGACGCGGCTGCGTCGAGGATCGGCAGCGCGCGCCGGCAGGTCGCGGGAAAGCGTAACTGACGCCGGTTGCCAGCCACCTCCGCGCCCAGCGTGACCGTGCAGCTTCGCGAGGCGCCAGGGAGTTCGAGCTCCCAGGCACCGAGCCAGCGGCGAATCGCATCGGGAGCCTTGTCGGCGCCGCGCGGAAGCGGCGCCGTCTGCGCAGCCGCCGGCAGGGAGCCGGCGGCAAGGACGAGCAGAGGCAGCAGTCGGCGGGTCAGGCCTTTTTCCATGGTGTCTCCGACACGGGCGTCAGCGGCCCCTTGCCATCGAACCATGAAACCATGTTGTCGACCAGAAGCTGGCCCATCGCTTCGCGGGTATGGACCGATGCCGAGCCGACATGGGGCAGCAGCACGGCATGCTCGATCGCGATCAGCTCGGCCGGTACGCGCGGCTCGTCCTCGAAGACGTCAAGGCCGGCGGAGAGAATGGTCTTGTCCTTGAGCGCCTTGATCAGCGCCTGCTCGTCGACGACCGTGCCACGGCCGACATTGACCAGGATGCCGTTGGGACCGAGCGCCTTCAGCACCTCGGCATTGATGATGTGATGGGTCGAGGCGCCGCCCGGCGCGACAGAGATCAGCGTGTCGACGTCGGCTGCCATGTCCACGAGCGAGGGATAGTAGGGATAGGACACGTCCGGCTGGCGTGAGCGGCCGTGATAGACGACCGTCAGGCCGAAGGCCTCGACGCGCTGCGCCACCGCCTTGCCGATCCGGCCGAGGCCGACGATGCCGACCTTACGCCCGCGAAGCGAGGTGGTGAGCGGATAATTGCCCTTAAGCCATTGGCCTTCGCGCAGGTAACGGTCGACCTGCGGGAGCTGGCGGGCGGTGGCGATCAGCAGGCCGAGCGCGAGGTCGGCGACCTCGTCGGTCAAAACGTCTGGTGTGTTGGTGACGACCAGGCCGCGGCGACCGGCCTCGGTCGCATCGACATGATCGTAGCCTACGCCGAAGCTCGAGATGACCTCGACCTTGGGCAGCGCGTCGAACAGAGCGCCGTCGACGCGATTGTGCCCGCCGCCGGCGGCGACGCCGCGCACGCGGTCCGCGACCTCGCGCAGCAGCGCGGCGCCATCGGGCGCCTTCCACAGTTCGTGGACGGTGAAGCGGGCCTTGAGCTGGTCGGCCGCATAGGCCATCAGCGGGCCGGTCTGGACGATTTCTGGCTTGGTCGAGGCTGTCATTGTCGAGCTGTCCGTCTGTGGTGGCGAAGGTCGTTGATTCGGCTGGTCTGAATCGATTAAAATGAAATGACGCGGCCGGCCGGAACGGCATAGCCCCGCCGCCGCACGAGCGCTATTCGATCACGCCCCGCCATGGAATGGGGGCGCTCATTTAGTATGCTTTATTCTGGCGATTTTCCCAGCCTCCGTCGCGAAATGCGTGCCCAGCGAGGCGAGCGTGGTGTTCAGGCTGTCGATCACGAGGCCGGCCATGCGGGCCGAGGCGAGATCGCCGTCGCGGTCGATGATTGCGAGCAGGACGTGCTCGTGGTCGGGCAGGGATTCGATATAGGCGGCCTGGTCGCCGGTCTTGAGCAGCAACGACCATTGCAGCGTGGCGATGACCGCGCTGGAAAGGCATTGCAGCGCGGCGTTCTGGCAGGCCGAGAAGATCGCCTCATGGAAGGCGAGGTCGGCCCGGATCGTGCTCTCGGCGTAGGGCGGGCCATCGGCCATGCCGCGATAGGCGGCTTCGATGCGCGCGATGTCGGCCGAAGTGCGGCGCTGCGCGGCGAGGCGGGCGGCGCTGGGCTCGACGAAACGGCGCAACTCGAACAGATCGCGGATGAATTTCTCGTTGGGATCGGCCTCGAAATGCCAGGACAGGACGTCCGGATCGAGCAGGTTCCAGCGTTCGCGCGGCGCGGCGCGGGTGCCGCTCTTGGGGCGGGCCTCGACCAGCCCCTTGGCGGTGAGAACCTTGACGGCCTCGCGATACGCCGTCCGTGAGACCGAGATCTCGGAGCGCAGGTCGTCCTCGTTGGGCAGGACCTCGCCCGCCCGCACGCGACCGGTGATGATCGCGACGGCAAGCTTCTGGGCGACCTGGCCGAAAAGCCGGTCCGGGTTGAGCGTCGTCGGCCGCGAGAAATCGCGTACGCGCATCGCTGGGCCCCTCCCTCGGGCGCCTCCGGCCAGCCTGAAATTGCGGCATTCCGGAGGTTGTGGCGGCGCTTGACAGGGCCGCTTCTATCGTATGACTTTATCGCAGATTGGAACGGACACAATCGCTGCGAACCGGCGGCGTCCGCTTTCATCATTCGGTTACAAGAAACCGATTGTGGTCGTGAGCCGCCTGCATGACGGGCGGAGCGACCAGGGAACGGAAAGCAGGGAAGGACGGCATGGCTTCAGTCCAGATTGCCGATGTGCGCAAGGCCTACGGGTCGACGCAGGTCATCCACGGCGTGGATATCGACATCAACGACGGCGAATTCGTCATCCTGGTCGGCCCGTCGGGCTGCGGGAAGTCGACGCTGCTGCGGATGATCGCCGGGCTCGAGAACATCTCGGGTGGCGAGATCCGGATCGGTCCGCGGGTGGTGAACGACGTTCCGCCCAAGGAGCGCGACATCGCCATGGTGTTCCAGAACTATGCGCTCTATCCGCATATGACGGTCGCCGACAACATGGCGTTCTCGATGAAGCTCCGGAAGGCGCCGAAGGCCGAGATCGACGAGCGCGTCGGCAAGGCAGCCGGCATCCTCGGCCTCGACAAGCTGCTCGACCGTTATCCGCGTCAGCTCTCGGGCGGCCAGCGCCAGCGTGTCGCGATGGGCCGCGCCATCGTGCGCGACCCGCAGGTCTTCCTCTTCGACGAGCCGCTCTCGAACCTCGACGCCAAGCTGCGCGTGCAGATGCGCACCGAGATCAAGGAGCTGCACCAGCGGCTGAAGACCACCACGGTCTATGTCACGCACGACCAGATCGAGGCCATGACCATGGCCGACAAGATCGTCGTGATGCATGACGGCATCGTCGAGCAGATGGGCGCCCCGCTCGACCTCTACGACAATCCGGCCAACCTCTTCGTCGCGGCCTTCATCGGCTCGCCCTCGATGAACCTGCTGAAGGGCAAGATCGTCGGCAACGGCTTCGAGACCGAGGGCGGCACCGTCTGGCCGATCGGCCAGCATCCGGTCGGTTCCGACGGGCTTGCCGCCGTGCTGGGAATCCGGCCCGAGCATTTCCGCCTCGATCCGAACGGCCTCAAGGCCGAGGTCGCGGTGGTCGAGCCGATGGGTTCGGAGACGCAGGTCGTCGTTCGCTGCGGCGGGCAGGACCTGACCTGCATCTTCCGGGAGCGGATCTCCGCCAAGCCCGGCGAGACCATCGGCATCACCCCCGATACCAGCGTCACGCATCTGTTCGACGCCGCCACCGGCAAGCGGATCTAGCCTAGACGGGCCGGATCGCAGAGCGACTTGGCCCCGCCCGCGCGCGTTCTCGCTGCGGGGTTCAGAACCGGCCTTTCCGATCGGGCTTCCTCGCCATCGATCGGACCCGGTACCAAGTCATTCGTCGCCCTGCAGGCAGGGCGACGAATGTTCGCTGTCAACGCCCATAAACCATGCAGGACGACGGTCCCATGCAGGCCGCCGCCGCGCCAACGGAGGAGACGGTTTCCATGAGCATTTCAAGAAGAGACGTTCTGATCGGCGGCGCCGGCCTCGCGGCGGGCGCGACCCTGCCACTCACTTCGGCACTCGCGCAGGCCGATGTCGAGAAGGGCGCTACGCTTCGCGTGCTGCGCCCGACCAAGTTCGTCGATCTCGACCAGCAGATCTTCGACGAGAATACCGCTGCCTTCGCCAAGGCGACGGGCGTCCAGGTGCGCGTCGACTATGCCGGCTGGGAGGATCTGCGGCCGCAGACGGCTGTGACCGCCAATACCGGCGCCGGCCCCGACATCGTCGTCGGCTGGGCCGACGATCCGCATATCTTTTCCGACAAGCTGATCGACCTCACCGCGCTGGCCGAGGATCTCGGCAAGAAGAATGGCGGCTGGTATCCGATCGCCGAGAAATACGGCAAGAAGGACAAGACCAACCAGTGGGTCTCGATCCCGATGGGTGCTTCCGGCGCGCCGGCGGTCTATCGCGAATCCCATGTCAAGGAAGCGGGCTTCGACGCCTTCCCCAAGGATCTCGACGGCTTCCTCAAGCTCTGCCGCAAGCTCAAGGAGCAGGGCCATCCCGCCGGCTTCGCGCTCGGCAACGCGGTCGGCGACGGCAACGCCTTCTGCAACTGGCTCGTCTGGACCCATGGCGGCTACATGGTCGACGAGAACAACAAGGTCGCGATCAATTCGAAGGAGACGATCGAGGCGCTGAAATACGCCAAGGCGCTCTACGAGACCTTCATCCCGGGGACGCTGTCCTGGCTCGACATCAGCAACAACAAGGCCCTGTCGGCCGGTGAAGTCTCGGTCACGCAGAATGGCGTCTCGCTCTACTTCTCGATCAAGAACTCGAAGGACGAGAAGACCGCGGCGATCGGCAAGGACCTGAACCATGCGATGATGCCGATCGGGCCGCTCGGGCGCCCGTCGGAGCCGGCGCTGATCATCAACGCCATGGCGTTCAAGCACACCAAGTTCCCGAAAGCCGCGCTGGCCTATCTGCGCTTCATGATGGAGCGCGAGAACTACGACAAGTGGCTGACCGGCAGCTCCGGCTACTGGGCGCAGCCGCTCAAGGGCTATGCCGACAGCAAGGTCTGGTCGAGCGATCCCAAGATCCTGATCTATCGCGACACCTGGGAGCGCGCGCTCTGGAGCGGCTACAAGGGCTCGATCAACGAGGCGGCCGGCACCGTCAATGCCGAATATGTCGTCGTCCAGATGGTCGCTTCGGTCTGCGCCGGCCAGGCGACGCCGGAAGAGGCGGCTGCCGAGGCCGAACGCCGCGCCAAGCGATACTACCGGACCTGATGCGCTTCGCGCGCTGATCCGGAGACACGCGGCCGCCGGCTTGTCCGGCGGCCGATGCGAGATCGCATCGGATATCCCCGAAAGGTGCATTCAGGCCTTTCGTCCCGGTGCCCCCAGCCGACCCGAACGCGAGGGCGCCATGGCCGTAGCTGCCGCCGAATCGCGAACCGTCTACAGCCTGCAGCAGAGCTGGCTGGTTCGACTGTTCGACAACAAGCCGTTCCTGATCTTCCTCTGCCTGCTGCCGGCGGCCGGTTTCCTGCTGGTCTTCCTCAGCTATCCGCTCGGGTTAGGCATCTGGCTCGCCTTCACCGATACGCGTATCGGCAGGCCCGGTGTCTTCATCGGCTTCGAGAATTTCGTGTCGCTCTGGCAGGATCGGGTGTTCATCACCTCGGTCTGGAACACGCTGCTCTATACCGGCGTCGCGACCTTCGGGAAATTCGCGCTCGGCCTCTGGCTGGCGCTCCTGCTCAACAACCACCTGCCGTTCAAGTCGCTGCTCCGGGCCATCATCCTGATTCCCTGGATCGTGCCGACAGTGCTCTCGGCGATCGCCTTCTGGTGGATCTACGATCCGCAGTTCTCGATCATCTCCTATGTGCTGGTCGACGTGCTCGGCTGGCGCGACACTTACATCGACTTCCTCGGCCAGCCCTGGGCGGCGCGATTCTCGCTGATCGCCGCCAATATCTGGCGCGGCATCCCCTTCGTCGCGATCAGCCTGCTCGCCGGTCTGCAGACGATCTCGCCGACGCTGTACGAGGCAGCGATGCTGGACGGCGCCAATTCCTGGCAGCGCTTCCGCCATGTCACGCTGCCGATGCTGATGCCGATCCTGGCCATCGTGCTGACCTTCTCGGTACTGTTCACCTTCACCGATTTCCAGCTCGTCTACGCGATCACCCGCGGCGGCCCGGTCAATGCCACGCATCTGATGGCGACTCTCGCCTTCCAGCGCGGCATTCCAGGCGGGCAGCTCGGCGAGGGCGCGGCCATCGCGGTCGCGATGATCCCGTTCCTCGTGATGGCGACGCTGTTCAGCTATTACGGCCTGTCCCGGCGCAAGTGGCAGCAGGGGGAAGACAATGACTGACCAGACCCTCGGAGCGCGTCCGCATCTAACGGACAAGGAGCGCGAAGGCGTCATCGACTGGTCATCCGGCCCGCGGCGCTTCATCACGCTTTACCTGCCGCTGTCGGCCTTCCTGCTCGTGCTGCTGTTCCCGTTCTACTGGATGGCGATCACGGCGATCAAACCGAACGGCGAACTGCTCGACTACAAGAACAACAATCCGTTCTGGGTGAAGTCGCCGACGCTGGAAAACATCAACAAGCTGCTGTTCCAGACCGACTATCCGCAATGGCTCTGGACCACGATGATGGTTGCGGCGGTGGCGACGGCGCTCTCGCTGTTCTCCAGCGTGCTCGCGGCCTATGCGATCCAGCGGCTGCGGTTCAAGGGCTCGCAGTATGTGGGCCTCGCGATCTACCTGGCCTATCTCGTGCCGCCCTCGATCCTGTTCATCCCGCTGGCGACGCTGATCTTCCAGTTCGGGCTGTTCGACTCGCCGCTCGCGCTGATCCTGACCTATCCGACCTTCCTGATCCCGTTCTGCACCTGGCTCCTGATCGGCTATTTCAAGTCGATCCCCTACGAGCTCGAGGAATGCGCGATGATCGACGGGGCGACGCGGTTGCAGACGCTGTGGCGGATCACGCTGCCGCTGGCCATGCCCGGCCTGATCTCGGCCGGCATCTTCGCCTTTACCCTGTCCTGGAACGAGTTCATCTATGCGCTTGCCTTCATCCAGTCGGCGGAGAAGAAGACGGTTCCGGTCGCGGTCCTGACCCAGCTCGTCGAGGGCGACGTCTATCACTGGGGCTCGCTGATGGCCGGCGCGCTGCTGGGTTCGATCCCGGTCGCGATCCTCTATTCCTTCTTCGTCGACTATTACGTCGCGTCCATGACGGGTGCGGTGAAGGAGTAGGCTCCCTCGCCGCAGATTTCGACATCCGAGCGACCGCACGTCATGGCCGGACTCGTCCCTGCCATCCACGTCTTCCTGCCGCGCGGACGGTGTGCAAGACGTGGATGCTCGCCACAAGGGCGAGCACGACGGTCAAGCTCACCAGGGGATTGTAATGACGGTTTCCAGGATTGCCTTCGTCGGGCTCGGCGCCATGGGCGCGCCGATGGCCGAGAACCTCGTCCAGAAGCAGTTCCGCGTGACCGGCTTCGACATGCGCGAAGCGGCTCGCAATGCGCTCGTTGCGGCCGGCGGGCACGCGGCCGCAAGCGCGAAGGAGGCGGCCGCTGGCGCCGAGGCGTTGGTGCTGATGGTGGTCAACGCGGCGCAGGCACGCTCGGTCCTGTTCGAGGCCGGGGCTCTGGACGTGCTGGCGCCGGGCGCGACGATCATCCTGATGGCGACCTGCTCGCCTGGCGAGGCGGAGGCGGTCGCGGCGGAAGTCACGAAGACCGGGCGGCATTTCATCGACGCGCCGGTCTCTGGCGGCGTGAACGGCGCCCGCAATGCCACGCTGACCATCATGGTCGGAGCGCCCAATGAGAGCTTCGCACGGGCGAAGCCGGTGCTCGACGCGCTCGGCGACAAGGTCTTCCATGTCGGCGAGAAGGCCGGGCAAGGCGCGACGGTGAAGACCGTCAACCAGTTGCTCTGCGGCGTGCATATCGCGGTCGCGGCCGAGGCTCTCTCGCTGGCCGAGAAGGCCGGCATCGACGGGCGCCTGCTCTTCGAGATCATGGGCGGCTCGGCCGCCTCGTCCTGGATGCTCAGGGATCGCGGGCCGCGCATGCATGAGCCCGACCCGGTCGTAGCGAGCGCCGTCGACATCTTCGTCAAGGATCTCGGCATCGTGCTCGATGCCGGGCGCGCCGCAAAGACGGCCCTGCCGCTGGCGGCAGCGGCGCACCAGATGTTCCTGTCGGCTTCAGGTCTCGGCCATGGCGCCCGCGACGACTCGCAGGTGGTCCGGGCCTATCGCGCGCTCAACGCCAAGCCCGCCAACGATGCGTGAAGGGGTTGGTTCGATGGCGGATGTCTTCAGCCCTCATCCTTCGAGACGGCCCTGCGGGCCTCCTCAGGACAAGGGCTCGAGAGACGAGCCCTCAGCGCGGCGGCGGGCAGGTCGTACCCCTGACGATGAGGGCAGGCGTCAACAGCAGGCGCTGCGTCGGGGCGTGCGGATCGGCAATGCGGTTCAGCAGGAATTCCGCCGATCTGGCGCCCATCTCGTCCTGGAAGTTTCGGAGCGTGGTCAGGGCCGGATACCATTGCGCGGCTTCCTGCACGTCGTCGCAACCGACGACCGAGAAGTCGCTGCCGGCTTCCAGCCCGCGATGGCGCAGGCCGAGCATGGCGCCGAAGGCGGCGAGGTCGTTCATGCAGATGGCCGCAGTCGGCGGGTTTTCCGCATCGAGGACCTTCTGCATGCCCTTGAGCCCGTTCTCGCGGGTGCCGTAGTCGAAATGGACAAGGGCCGGGTCGACGGGCAGGCCATGACGGGTGAGGGCCTCGCTATAGCCGGCATAACGGTTGCGGCCCGTCGAGATATTTTCGTTGGCGCACAGGAAGGCGATGCGGCGGTGTCCGAGCCCGATCAGGTGCTCCATCGCCAGGTTCGTGCCGTGGCGGTCGTCGGAACCGACGAAATCGAGGTCGAGCTCAGGGATTTCACGCGAGAGCTGGACGATCGGAACGCCGGCATCGATCAGGGGGCTGAGGCTCTCCGCGGTGCTGCCGCCGGCCGAGCACAGGACCATGCCGTCGGGCCGGTATTCGGCGAGCGTGCCCAATACCCGCTGCTGCCGGTCGAGGTTCTCGGAATAGGTCCCGAGCAGGATCGAGCGATCGTTGCGGGCCGCTGTTTCCTCGATCGCCGCCAGCAGTTCGGCGAAATAGGGGTTGGTGATGTCGTGGAAGCCGACGCCGATGATGTTGGTGCGGTCGGTGCGGAGCGAGGCGGCGCTGCGGTTGTAGCTGTAGCCCATCTCGCGGGCGATCTCGCGCACGCGGCTGCGCGTCGCCTCCGCCACGAGCAGCGAGCCGCGCAAGGCCAGCGACACCGTCGCGGTCGAGACCGAAAGACGCTCGGCGATGACCTGCAGGGTAACGCGGCTGCGGCCTGCGGGGGGCGGGCTCTTGGGTTGGCGGGGCCCGGGCGGGTCGCTGGCAATCATGACACGTCCACAC
>SEEM01000112.1 GCA_004144595.1 Hyphomicrobiales bacterium | reverse complement strand
GAGGGCGAAACCAACGAAGCCGGCTATCAGGCCTTCGCGACGGGCGAGCGCGTGCTCGGCCTGCTCACCGCGCTGCTGCCGGCGCTCCAGGTCGATGGTCGGCGCGTCGCCGAGAATATCCGCCGCTCCTGCATCACCATCACCGAACTCGCTGACACGCTGGTGCGGTCGGAAGGTCTATCCTTCCGCACTGCCCATGAGATCGCCGCCAATGTCGCGCGTGCGGTGGTAGCAGCCGATGGCGACCTGCCACGCGACGGCTACGCGCCCTTCCAACACGCCTTCCGTGAGCATGCAGGCCGCGAGCCGCAATTCAGCGAAGCCGCCTTTGCCGAGGCCGTCTCGCCCGAGCATTTCGTGGCGGTGCGCGAGCGCTTCGGCGGGCCGGGGCCGCAGGCGCTTGCTACCGCCTTCGCCGGCTATCGCGGCGTCCTCGTGGCGGCTGGCCTCGCCGCAACCGCGACCGCCGCGCGCGAGGCTTCCGCGCGCCATGAACTCGATGCCGCCTTCGCGGATCTGACGGGAGCAGCCTGATGGCGGGTATCGAGCTTCAGGGGCTGGTCAAGCGCTACGGCAAGACGCAGGTCGTCCACGGCATCGACCTGACGATCGAGGACGGCGAATTCGTCGTCTTCGTCGGCCCCTCCGGCTGCGGCAAGTCGACGACGCTCCGCATGATCGCCGGTCTCGAGGAGATCGACGACGGCACCATCACCATCGCCGGCCGACCGGTGAACCGGTTGGAGCCGAAGGAGCGGAACATCGCCATGGTGTTCCAGAACTACGCGATCTACCCGCATATGAGCGTCGCCGAGAATATTGGCTTTGGCCTCTATACGGCGAAGCTCGACAAGGCCGAGAAGCGCCGCCGGATCGAGGAGACTGCCCGCATCCTCGGCCTCGAACTGCTGCTCGAACGCAAACCCTCGGCGCTCTCCGGTGGTCAGCGCCAGCGTGTCGCCATCGGCCGCGCCATGGTGCGCGACCCCTCCGCCTTCCTCTTCGACGAGCCGCTCTCCAATCTCGACGCCCAGCTGCGCGCCCAGATGCGGCTGGAGATCAAGCGCCTGCACCAGCGGCTCGGCCGCACCATCGTCTTCGTCACCCATGACCAGGTCGAGGCGATGACGCTGGCCGACCGCATCGTGGTGATGCGCGACGGCCGCATCCTCCAGGTCGGCGCGCCGATGGAGCTTTACGAAAGACCGGCCGATGTCTTCACCGCCCGCTTCATCGGCTCGCCGACGATGAACATCCTGCCGGCCAGGACGACCACTGCCGGCGGCAAACTGACCCTGGAGCTGGCCGGCAACGCCATCGCCCTGCCGTCCCGCCCGACGCCGCTGCCCGCTGAGGTTCTGGTCGGTGTCCGCCCACAGGAACTGCGCGTGCTGGCGCAGGGTGACAACGCCGATCTCGTGCTGACCGGCAAGGTCGCGGTGGTCGAGCCTTTAGGCTCGGAAACCTTTGTCCATGTCGAGCATGGCGATGGGCTGATCCTCGCCTCCGCCTCGGCCAAGGCGCCGCCGGTCGTCGGCCACGAGGTCCGCCTCGGCGCCGGCATCGATGCCTTGCGCCTGTTCGACGCGGCGACCGAGCGCGCCCTATGAACGCCGGGCGCAACCTCGTCCTCAGCATCGGCCGGCTCTATTGCGACATCGTCTTCCGCGGGCTCGACGCGATGCCGCGCCTCGGCGAGGAGAGGTTCGCCGAGACCGTCGCGATCGTGCCCGGCGGCGGCGGCTTCATCACGGCCGCACATCTTGCCGCGCTCGGAACACGGGCTGGCCTGCTCGCCCGCATCGGCACGGACCCGCTCTCCGGCACGCTTTCACCTGCGCTGGCGGAAAGCGGCGTCGACCTCCGCTGGCTCGAACGCACGCCCGAGGCCGGCCCGCAACCGACCGTCGTCATGGTTCGGGAAGGCGAGCGCGCCTTCCTGTCGCGGCGCGCCGGCAGCGCCCGCCCGGCGACGCTGGATGCAGCCCTCGCCGATCCCGCCGCGCGTCATCTCCACATCGCCGAGTTCGCCACGCTGGCCGAGATCCCCGACCTTATCGATCGCGCCAAGAGCGCCGGCCTGACCGTCTCGCTCGATCCAAGCTGGGACGACGACTGGATCCGCAGGCCCGACCTGATCGAGCGTTCCGTGGGCGTCGACATCTTCCTGCCCAACTCGGCGGAAGCGCGCGCCATAGCGGGTTGCGAGGACCTCGATGAGGCCGGCGACCACCTCGCTCGCCATTTCCCGGTCGTGGTCGTCAAGGACGGCGCCAACGGCGCCCGCCTCTTTCAACGCGATACCATGCTCGCCCTGCCGGCGCCCGAGGGCGGGCCGGTTCTCGACACGACCGGTGCAGGCGACGCCTTCAATGCGGGTTTTCTCGCCGCATGGCTCGCCCGGCATCCTCCGGAGCGGGCTTTGGCGGACGGCATCGCCTGCGGCACGCTCTCCGTGCGCTCTGTCGGAGGAGCCGGAACGCGGCTGGACCCGGCCGATGTCAATGCGATGAGCCGAAACCTGTTGCGCCGCCACGAGCGAATCGATGCCTGAAGCCCTTCTCACACGCGAGGCCGCGGAAGCGGCCGAGGTCGCCGCCCGCCAGATCGCCATCAACGGCAACGCGATGGTCGTGCTGGGCGAGCGCTTGCGCCGGCGCAAGCCGGCCTTCATCGCGACCTGCGCCCGCGGCTCCTCGGACCACGCGATGACCTATGGCAAGTACCTGCTGGAGCGGACGCTCGGCCTGCCCGTCGCCTCGCTCGGCCCCAGCCTCGCCTCGGTCTATCGCGAGGAGATTGATCTTTCCGGCGCTGTCTTCATCGCGGCCTCGCAATCCGGCCGCAGTCCGGATGCGCTGCAACTGACCGAGACCGCCAAGCGCGGCGGCGCACTGACGATTGGCCTGATCAACGACATGGACTCGCCGCTGGCCGAACTGGTCGATGTCGCCCTGCCCCTCGCCGCCGGTCCCGAGACCAGCGTCGCCGCGACCAAGAGCTTCCTCGCCACAGGCATCGCCCTCCTGCATCTCGCCGCCGCCTGGAGCTGCGACCGCAACCTGTCGGATGGGCTGGTCCGCTCACCCGAGCTGCTCAGGCAGGCCGGCCTTTGCGACTGGTCGCCTTACCTCATGGGCCTGAAGGATGCGACGAGCCTCTATGTCATCGGCCGCGGGCTCGGGCTCGGCATCGCCCAGGAAATGGCGCTCAAATTCAAGGAGACCTGCCGCATCCATGCCGAGGCGTTCAGCGCCGCCGAGGTGCTGCACGGCCCGCTGGCGCTGGTCGGGCCTGGCTTCCCCGCGCTCGTGCTCGATCCCGCCGACGAGGGCAGCGAGAGCACGCTTTCAGTCGCCCGCAACTTCGTGGGATTGGGCGCAGAGGTCGCTTATGCCGGCACCGGGGCCGCGCCGGGTATCGTACTGCCCGTGCCGGCCGAGAGCCCGCCCGTCCTGATGCCGCTCTTGCAGGCGCGCGCCTTCTATGGCGCCATCGCTGCGCTGGCGGCAGCGCGTGGGCTCGATCCCGACCACCCGCCGCATCTGCGCAAGGTCACGCAGACGCTCTGAGACTTTCGGGCGCCCTCGCCTGGAGCAGGTCGCCCCCGGCGGCCCCATGGCTTCCGCATGGTCGTCTCGGGCGCTAGGTTTCGTCCGGGTTCGCCGCCCGGGAGGAATGCCCCCGATGTATCAGGGCCTTGATCCGAATATCGATGTCCGCCTGTTGCGCGTGACCTATCTCCTGCTGAAGGAGAAGAATGTCTCGCGGGTGGCGGCCCTGCTCGGCCATAGCCAGCCGGCGGTCAGCCTCAGCCTCAAGCGGGCCCGTGGCGTGTTCGGCGACCCGCTCCTCATCCGCTCCGGCCAGCGCTGGGTCACGAGCGAGCGCGGCCGCGAAATCCAGATGCTGCTCGAAGCCGTGCTCGGGCAGCTCACCGAGGCAACGGAGGCAGGCCGGGATTTCGACCCTGCGACCGCAGAATTGCGCCTGCGCATCGCCACGATGAACTGCTTCGGGGCCTTCCTGATCCCGGCTGTGGTGGCGAGCATCCGCCGCGAGGCGCCCGGCATCTGCGTCGACTTCTACGCCCCGACCGAACGCACCGACCTAGCCGGCGAACTCGGTGAGCGGACCGACCTCGTCATCGGCAGCTGGCTCGCTCCGCCCGGCAACCTGCGCTCCAGCACCCTGCTCCATTGCGGCATTGCCTGCGTGATGCGGAAGGACCATCCGCTCGCGCGCCTCTCCCGGATCGATCTCGGCGACTACATGAAATACGACCATGTCTCGCCGACGCCGATCGCCAACGCCGCCTATAGCCCGATCGATGCGCCGCTGGCGCAACTGGGCCTGCGCCGCCGCGTCGGCGTCACCGTCCCCGAATACGCCCAGATCCCCCAGTTGTTGCGCCGGACCGACCTCGTCTTCAGCACCGCCAAGCCCTATGCCGACTATATCGCCGAGACGGCCGGCTTTGGCGAACTCACGGTCGTGCCCGCGCCGTGCGAGTTCGGCGAGATGCAGCTCTACATGCAGTGGCACGAGCGCGCCCATTCAAGCCGGCCCAACCAATGGCTGCGCAACCTGATCCGGCAGGAGGCCAGACGCTTCGACCACGCACTTCAGGACCTCTCCTATGAAGCGCCGCGCCGCGAGACGATGGCCGCAGGATAAGCCCGGAGATATACTGACCATAATCCGCCATAAGCTTCCTGTTGTGCCGGCTACGTCCCATAGTGGCGCCGCTCTGGATATCCAGGCGGCGACGGACGGGACGGGGACCATGCCGAGCCAACGGTTGATCGAAGCGGGCCGATGACGAGCGATCCCGGCTATCTCACCTTGGAATCCCTGAGCGCGAGCTATGGCGGGGCGCTCGCGGTCGACCGCCTATCGCTCGAGATCGGTAAGGGGGAGTTGCTCGCCCTGCTCGGCCCCTCCGGCTGCGGCAAGTCGACGACGCTGCGGATGATCGCAGGCTTCGTGCCGACCACGGGCGGGCGCGTGCTGCTGTCCGGGCGCGACATCACCCATCGCAAGCCCTACCAGCGCAATATCGGGGTGGTCTTCCAGTCCTACGCGCTGTTTCCACACTTGACCGTGCTCGACAATATCGGTTTTGGCCTGCGGATGCGCCGCCTGCCGAAACAGGCCTGGCGCGAGCGGGCGCGGGCCGCGATGGAGACGGTCGGCCTCGGCAGATTCGCGGAGCGCTATCCCTCCCAGCTCTCTGGCGGCCAGCAGCAGCGCGTCGCGCTTGCCCGCGCGCTGGTGGTCGAGCCGGAAGTGCTGCTGCTCGACGAGCCCCTGTCCAATCTCGACGCCAACCTGCGCGCCGATATGCGCAACGAGATCCGCTCGCTGCAGCAGCGCCTGGGCATCACCACGATCTTCGTCACCCATGACCAGCAGGAGGCGCTGGCCATGTCGGACCGCGTCGCCGTGATGGAGAAGGGCGTCATCCGCGAGCTCGGCACGCCCCGCCAGCTCTGCGACGCCCCGACCTCGGAATTCTCCGCCACCTTCCTCGGCGCCCGCACCGTGATCGCGGGCAGCGCGAAGGACGGCCTGTTCCATGCGCCGGGCCTGACCTGCGAGCTCGCACCGGACGGCGTCCGGCGCCTCGTCCTGCGCGCCTCGCGCCTGCGCCTGTCGGACCGCCCGCAGGGCCCCTTGCGCGTCTCCGGCACGATCGCGGCCGTCGCCTATCTCGGCGAGAGCTTCGAGGTCGATCTCGCCAGCGAGGCCGGCACCATCCGCCTGATTTTGCCTTCCGATATGCCGCCCCCGCTCGTGGGCGCCCCCGGCAGCGTCGTCGCGCTGCCCGGCGGCGCCACCTTCATCTGACAGGAGTGCCAGCCGTGACCCCTTCCCGCAGGACCTTCAACAAGCTGGTGCTCGGCGCCGGCCTCGCCGCCCCCGTGCATTTCGTCACGCCGGTCCGCGCCCAGCCGAAGAAAGGCGACGAGCTCGTCGTCGGCATCTGGGGCGGCGCGCAGGAGCGCATCGTGCGCGAGCATGTCGAGAAGCCACTCGTCGCCAAATACGGCTGCAAGGTCAGCTATGTCCTCGGCAACACGCTGGAGCGCCGGGCCCGCGCCTATGCCGAGCGCGGCCGGCCGAGCTTCGACGTCATCTATCTCAACATCTACGAGAGCCGGGAGGCGCTGCAGGCCAAGGTCACGCAGGCGCCGACCAAGGCCGTGCCGCAATACGAGAACCTCTACGAGCCGGCCAAGATCGGCGGCTACGGCGTCGCCTTCAACCCCTGCACCATCGTCTATGACGGCCGCAAGGCGAAGAAGCCGGTCACATCCTGGAAGGATATCTGGAACGACGAGTGGAAGGGCCGCGTGAGCTGGCCCGAAGGTCTCGGTACCGAGGGCATCGCAGCGCTGATGATGACGGCCCGCACCTTCGGCGGAACCGAGAAGGATTTCGACATGGTCATCCAGAAGGTGAAGGAGCTGAAGCCCTTCGCCGCGATCCATTCGAGCCAGGTCCAGCTCTACGACATGTTCGATCAGGGCATCTGCGACATCGGCGTCGAGTTCGCCTCCTTCACCCGCAAATATGCCGAGACCAAGAACCCCAACATCGTGATCGCCGACCCGGTCGAGGGCCAGGCCATCTCGATGAATGTCGGCTGCATCACCGAAGGCACGCGCAACCAGGTCCTGGCCGAGGAATGGATGAACCTCCACCTGTCCGAGCCCTGCATGCTCGCCTTCGCCCGCGAGATCTACTACTCGCCGACCGTGCGCAACATCACCATTCCCGACGATCTCAAGGGCAAGGTGCTGGCCGGCGACGACATCGCCAAGATGGTCGATTTCGACTGGGCCTATATCAACGCCAATCGAGCCGCCTGGCAGCGCAAGATCGACCGCGAGATCGCCGGATGACCGGCTGGAAAGGACCGGCGCTCTCCGCGCCGGTCACGCTCTGGTTGCTGCTCGCCTTCGCCGCCCCGCTGGCGGTGGTGGTCCTGCTCTCGCTCCAAGCGGGCGGTGACCCGTTCGCACCGCTGCTTCAGCCGCTGTCGCTGGCCCAGTTCGCCGAGATCGCCGGCGACGGCTTCTATTTCCAGGTCCTCGGCGAAACCATCCTGATCGGCCTCGCCACCACGGCGATCTCGGCCGTGCTCGGCTATCCCCTGGCGTACTGGCTGGCGCGGATGCCGGTGCAGTGGCGCGCGCTCGCCTTCGCCGTGATCCTTATTCCGCTCCTGACCAATGTCGTGGTGCGCTCGCTCGGCGTCATGCTACTGCTTTCGCCGGACGGGTTGATCAACAGCGCGCTCAGGCTCGTCGGCCTGCCGACCGCCCCCCGCATGCTCTTCACCCATGGCGCGGTCGTCGTCGGGCTGGCGCAGGTCTTCATGCCGTTCATGGTGATCGCGCTCTACGACACCATGCAGAGCACCTCGCCGCGCGTCCACGAAGCCGCCGAGAGCCTGGGCGCCGGCCCGGCCGTACGCTTCCTGACCGTCGATTTGCCGCTTTCCCTGCCCGGCCTGCGCTCGGGCACCGTCATCGTCTTCCTGATGTCGACCACCGCCTATGTCTCGGCGACGCTGCTCGGCGGCAAGAAGGTCATGACCATCGGCATGCTGGTGATGCAGGAGGCGGTCGCCAATCTCAACGCTCCGCTCGCCTCGGCGCTCGCGATCGTCGTGACCCTGGCCGGGCTGATCTTCGCCGGGCTCTGCACCTGGGGGCTCAACCGGGCGATGCCTTGGCGCACCGGCAAGCCGGGCGAGCCCGTCTCCCTGCCCGGCTGGTTCGTCGCGCTGGCCGAAATACTGGGTCCCACCCTGTCGCGCCTCCTGCTGGCGGCGAGCATCGGCCTATTGCTGCTGCCGCTCGGCCTCGTCGTCATCCAGAGCGTCAACGACGTGCCCTTGGCGACCGCAGCCGGTTTCCGCGGCTTCACCTGGAAATGGTACGAGCAGGTGCTCTTCGGCGGCTCCTATACAGCCTCCTTCCTGGTCTCGCTCCAGCTTGCCCTGGTCTCCGTATTG
>SEEM01000317.1 GCA_004144595.1 Hyphomicrobiales bacterium | reverse complement strand
CCAAGGACAATTCAGATCATGACCGATAACACCGCGCCGTCCCTGCGCGACCTCGTCTTCACGACCGGCAGCATGTCCGTCATCGACGACCTCGCCGCGCTCGAAACGCTTCTGCCGGAGATGCCGGACGAACGCGAGCGTCACGCTGCCTTGCTCGAGCGACTGCCTCCGATCCTCGACTTGCGTGGCCGCGCCCTGGTGCATGCGCGCGAATATCAGCGCTTCCTCACGCTCGCCGAGGCCGATCCCTCGGCATTGGCGCATCTGGTCCACATCGGCAATGCGCTCGCGCTCATCGGGCATGCCGGCGAGATCGCGATGTTGTTGGTGCCGCCAGGCTCCCCCGAGGACCGCTTTGCGAAGGCCATGCTCACAAACGAGCGGCGCGAGCAATATGGCAACGGCGATGGTGTCCATGATGCGAAGCTGATGGAACGCGCACTGCGGCGATCCTTCGCCGACGGCAATCCGCGTCTCGTGATCGGCGCGCACATTCCGCCTGGCATGGACGAGGCCTTCCTGCGCTTCAGCGGAACCGTCCTGCCGGGGCCCGGAGAAGAAGGCGAGGGCAACGGGCCCCATGTCCATCATCTCGAGCATGGCCCGGCGCTGGAAGGTTGGTTCGACGATCCGCCCGATCTCGCCCTCCTGCTCGATGAGGCGCGGAACATGTTCGCGGCGATCGAAACCTGGTCGCGCGCCGAGCCTCCCGCTCCATTCTGGCACGGCGCCAGGCGGGGCGCCCTCATCCTCACCTATGCAAAGCTCTGCCGGATTGGGCTGTGGCCAGCGCGCAGCTCCGGCGATCTCGTCGTGAAGATGGAGGTCGAACGGCTCGTGTCAGAGCGCGTATGGGCTACACTCGCGGGAAGACAGACCCGTCGCTAGCCGTCGCAAACTCGGCAGCAGCGCCTCGTCAGGCGATTTGGCTCGAGGGCGAAATCGTTCGTCTCATTAAGCGGGCCTGGCGGATGGGCTACAAGGGTCTCGCCGCCCTCATGGCTGCCGCGTGGGACAGTCAGCTCTCTCCGATCGACCTGCGATCTCTAACGACCGGCCAGCGCGCGGACGACCTTCACGGCGCTATTTTCGCTCTTGCTCGCGCCAAGACCAACAGGCCCGCAGCAGGATCGCTCGGCAAACGGGCAACGCGGCTTCTGGATGCCTACATTGCGTCTTTGGGGTTTGAGCTTCTTCCCAACGTGCCAATCTTTAGGACGCGCGGCAGCGGCACGACTGCGAAAGGCGGCAAGCCGCAACAGCCTGCTCCCTACTCGAAGAACAAGCTCGGTTTCGATTTTCGAGTCGTTCGCCTCGCCGAGTTCGGGCCGGAAGAAACAAGGCAGCTCGCCGACATGCGGCGGTCCGGAACCGTGGAGGCCACAGCGGGTGGCGCGAGCGCCCACGCCATATCGACTAAGATGGCAAATACCCTGGCCCGCGTCGACCCGGCTTCAGCAGACCTACAATCCGGTCAACATCGCCACCGTCCGCGATGTGGATGCCCACCGTCGCCAGGGTCGAACGAGGCTTCGAAAGAACAAACCGGGACGAAAAGTGTAATAAGCCCAGCTAAAAAAAAGTAATGACAAGTCAGCTACTACAGCTAAGTCATTGAAATATATGGCGCGGGCGACGGGGCTCGAACCCGCGACCTCCGGCGTGACAGGCCGGCACTCTAACCAACTGAGCTACGCCCGCG
>SEEM01000316.1 GCA_004144595.1 Hyphomicrobiales bacterium | reverse complement strand
CTTCGTGCTGCGCCAGGGCCTGCGCAACGAGCACGTCTTCGCGGTTTGTCTCACCTGCGCCTTGTCGGACGCGATCCTGATCCTGGCCGGCGTCGTCGGGCTCAAGCAGGCGACGGCGATGCTCCCGATGCTGGAGCCGGCCCTGCGCTATGGCGGCGCCGCCTTCCTGATCTGGTATGGCGCGCGCAGCCTGCTCTCGGCCCTGCGCTCGTCCGAGGCGCTCGCGGTCGGCACTGCTGGAGGCGCAACGCTGTCAGCCAGCCTGATCACCTGCGCTGCGCTGACCTGGCTCAACCCGCATGTCTATCTCGACACCGTGCTGCTGATCGGCAGCATCGCCAGCCAGTTCCCCGGCCAGGAACTGGTCTTTGCCGCCGGCGCGATGACCGCCTCGTTCCTGTTCTTCTTCGGGCTCGGCTATGGCGCCCGCTGGCTGCGCCCGCTCTTCGCCGATCCCAGGTCCTGGCGCATCCTCGACGGCATCGTCGCCGCCACCATGTGGGCGATCGCCTTCAAGCTGCTCCAGGGCGGTTGATCGGCCGGAGACGAAAGCCTCAAATGATCAGCGGCTTGCAAGCAAGAGCTAAATCAGTCCCACACCTGCTTGAATCAATGTCCCAGCGCCTTGAATCAGTTTTGCAGAGGCGAGCGCGACATCGGCCGCGGCACCGACTGGATGTCGAGCGGCGGTGGTAACGGCGGGGCGTCGCCACGCGGCCTGCCATAGCCCGGCGGGTCGCCCGGAATATAGGAGGGCGGCGCTCCCTGCAGGATCATCGGCCCCGGCCGGCCCTCGATCGCAGCGCGGATCGCCGCCTGCCGCGCCCGCTCGTCGGCTTCGGCCTTGCGCCGCTCGTCCTCGGCCTTGCGCAACTCCTCCTGCCGCTTCGCGATCTCGAGCTTGCGTGCCTCCTCGGCGATGCGCGCCTCTTCCAGCCTGCGGGCGATCTCGGCGCGGCGAGCCTCCTCGGCCTGCTTCGCTTCCTCGGCGCGCCGGGCGATCTCGGCCTTGCGGGCCTCCTCGGCGAGTCTCGCCTCCTCCGCCTTTCGTGCTGCTTCTGCCCTGCGAGCCTCTTCGGCCAGCCTGGCCTCCTCGGCCTTGCGGATCTCCTCGGCCCGCTTCTCCTCGGCGATGCGGCGCTCCTCCTCGGCCTTCAGGAATTCGGTGAGCTTGCGCTCGTTCTCGCGCAGCTCACGCTCGGCTCGCAGGCGGCGGATATGCATCGCCCGCTCGCGCTGATCCGCCTCGAAGGCCTCGACCCGCTCGATCTCGCGCGCCAGCGCCCGCGCCGCCACGACATTGGACAGCGCCCCGACATCGGTCTCGCGCCGCGGCGCCTCGAGCGGCCCGCGCCAGGCGACGCCGACCTGCGGCAATTGCTCCGGCCAGCCCTTCGGCGCCGCACCGAGCGGGCGCAGGTTGAGGCGCAGGTCCGTGGTCATCGCCCGCCAGTCGACCAGCCCCGTCGCGTCCGCCCTGAGGCCCGCACGCTCGATCGAGACCGGCGAGACCCGCAGCACGCCGGCCGCCTGGGTGAAGGGAATGGTGACGTCGCCCAGCGGCCAGCTCGCCTTCTCCAGCGCCTCGCCGATCCGGTCCTGCAGGCGTCCGGTCTCGCTTTCGGACGCGTCGTCGCCCGTCGCACCGATCACCTTGGAAATCGCCGCGGGGTCGAAGCGGGCCATGCCCGCCCCCGCAACGCTGAT
>SEEM01000111.1 GCA_004144595.1 Hyphomicrobiales bacterium | reverse complement strand
ATCGAGGAGGTCGGCTTCACCGCGAAACGGGCGACGATCGGCTGGCCGGTCGAGATGCCGCCCAGAATGCCGCCGGCATGGTTGGAGAGGAAGAGCGGCTTGCCGTCATTGCCGGCGCGCATCTCGTCGGCGTTCTGCTCGCCCGAAAGCTCGGCCGCGCCGAAGCCTTCGCCGATCTCGACGCCCTTGACCGCATTGATGCTCATCAGCGCCGCGGCGATCTCGGAATCGAGCTTGGCGTAGATCGGCGCGCCCAGGCCCGGCGGCACGCCCTCTGCGACGATCTCCAGCACGGCGCCGATCGAGGAGCCCGACTTCCTGATGCCGTCGAGATAGCCCTCGAAGAACGCGGCGGCCTTGGCATCCGGACAGAAGAACGGGTTGCGGCCGATCTCGTCCCAGTCCCAATTGGCGCGGTCGATCTTGTGCGGGCCCATCTGCACGAGGGCACCGCGCACGATCATGCCCGGCACGACCTTCCGGGCGATGGCGCCGGCGGCGACGCGCATCGCTGTCTCGCGCGCCGAGGAGCGGCCGCCGCCGCGATAGTCACGGATGCCGTATTTGACGTCATAGGTGTAGTCGGCATGGCCCGGCCGGTACTTGTCCTTGATGTCCGAATAATCCTTCGAGCGCTGGTCGACATTGTCGATCAGCAGCCCGATCGACGTGCCGGTCGTGACCTGCACGCCGTCGCTCTCGCGGGCGAAGACGCCGGAGACGATGCGGACCGCGTCCGGCTCCTGGCGCTGCGTGGTGAAGCGCGACTGGCCGGGACGGCGGCGGTCGAGATCGCCCTGGATATCGGCTTCCGTCAGCGGCAGCAGCGGCGGACAACCGTCGACGACGCAGCCGATGGCCGGGCCATGGCTCTCGCCGAAGGTGGTGACGCGGAAGAGATGGCCGAAACTGTTGTGGGACATGGGCGCCTGCACGAAAATCCGTGCAGGGTCTTAGTCCGTGCCGGGACCGGCGGTCAAACGACCGGCCGACCCCTTCAATGCGCCGGCCCCTTCGCCGGCGCGGCCGGAGCGCCCTCCCAGCGCGTATGGGCCGGCAGGTTCTCGCCCTTCATGATGACGGTGAGCAGCCCGATCTGGGCGTAGTCGCCGACATGCGTGTCGTAGAGCACGGTCGCGCCCGCGCCGACGCAGACGCCCTTGCCGAGCCTGACACGGCCGACCTTCATCACCCGGTCTTCATAGAGATGGGTCTGCAGCGCCGAATGGGCGTTGACCGTGCAGAAATCGCCGACCCGGATGCAGTCGAACTCGGTGATATCCGTCGAGTCCAGCCAGACGCCCTTGCCGTATTTCGCGCCGAACAGCATCAGGAACCAGGGCAGGAACGGCGTACCGCGCAAATAGTCGAACAGCACCTTGCCGCCGAGGCCCCAGTACATCACCGCCACGGCCTCGGTGCGCATCGCCCACCAGGACCACATCGGCTTCATCACCGGCTTGTAGGCACCCATCATCAGCCATTTGACGGCGGCGCAGATCAGCGCCTGCACGACGGCGATCGCCATCGCGACGGCCATGAAGGACAGGACGAGGCCGAGCCAGTCGCCCTCGTTGATGCGCTGCTGCAGCACCATGTCGACCGCGATCGTGCCGAAGGTGATGAACAGCATCGCGGGGAAGGAGGTGTGAAGCGCCTCGAAGACGCCGCGCCCGAACTGCTTGGCGAAGGAGGGCTTGTAGGTCCAGTCGGCGCCGAGATCGACCTTCTGCCGCGTCGGCAGGCGGATCGGCGGCGAGCCGAACCAGGTGTCGCCCGCCTGCATGCGGTCATTGGCGGGGGGTTTCGACTTGATGCCGATCAGCACGCGGTCGGGGATGACGGCACCGGGCGGCACCACCGCATCATTGCCGACGAAGACCTGTTCGCCGGTGCGCGTGGCATCGAGGCGCATATAGCCGCGGCGCATGTCCTCGTCGCCGAAGACGACCTCGTCGGCGATGAAATTGCCCGCACCGATGCCGGTGAGGTCGTAGCGGCCGGAGAGATTGGTCGAGATCTCCGCGCCCTTGCCGATGCTGGCGCCCATCAGCCGATACCAGGCGCGCATGTAGATGGTGGCGAAGAGCGAGGAGAGCGTCTCCAGCGTCACCTCGGTCGCCAGCGCCACCGTCCATTTGCGGGCATAGAAGCCGGAATGGATCGACCAGGAGCCCGAGGTCACGCGCGGCAGGATCGCCCAGCGCAGGCCGGCCATCAGCACCACGGTGAAGGCGATCAGGCCGATCGCCGTCGGCCAGGTCAGGAGCGGCAGGAACCAGAGGTAGCTGATATCGGTCCAGCCGGCGATCCAGTAGTCGATCTTGTCGAACAGCCAGAAGGCCGGGAAGATCGGCAACAGGCTGACCGGCGGCAGCACGACCAGCATCAGGATGTAGAAGGCGGTCAGCAGCGCGCGCCGGCCGGCCGAGGCCTCGGCCTGCGGCGGCAGGGCCGCGACATCGACCATGCCGATCTTGCGCGCGGGCGTCCCGTCCCAGATCTCGGCTGCCCCGACCTGCGCTCCCGGCCGAATGGCCGTCAGATCGCCGATCTCGGCATGGTCGCCGATCACCGCGTCGTGGCCGAGCACGACGGAGGCGCCGGCGGAGACGTCCTTGCCGATGGTGATGCGGCCGATCACCAGCTTGTCGCCGATCGCCTCACCATTGGCGAAGGTGGTCTTCGAGCCGAAGCTGGTGCCGTCGCCGATCTCGATCAGATCGATGGCGCCGGCCTCGTAATCGGAGATGATGACGTCGCGCCCGACCTTGGCGCCGAGCAGGCGCCAGTAGAAGCGCATCACCGGCGTGCCCTGCAGCCACTTGATATGGACGAGACCGGCGACGCGGGCGGCGAACCACCAGCGGAAGTAATAGACGCCCCAGAGCGGGTAGACGCCCGGCTTGGTCCGGCCGAGCACGAGCCATTTCAGCGCGATGGCGATCAGGCCGGTCACGACGATGATCGCGACATAGACGCCGAGCAGCGCGAAGATCTGGCCGAGCAGCGGCAAATCCTCGCCCGAGAGGATCATGTAGGTGACGAAGACGCCGAGCCACTGTGCCGTCGCGAGGCCGATGATGACCGGCAGCGCCACCGCCTGGGCTAGGCCGCAGAGGAAGCGGCGCAGCAGGGGCGGCGGGGTGAAGGACAGGTCCTCGGCCACGGCGACGCCGCGCTCGTCGAGGAGCGCCGCCATCGCCCGCAGCGTGCGGGCGCCATAGACGTCCTGAAGCGTGATGCCGGCATAGGCCGGCGTCTCGCGCACGATCGAGATGAAGCGGGCTGCCAGCAGCGAATGGCCGCCGAGATCGATGAAGAAATCGGCCTCCAGCGGCAGGCTCGCGGTGCCGAGCACGCGCTTGGCCGCCTCCAGCAGCGCGGCCTCCGTGGCATTGCGCGGCGGCTCCTGCTCGCCATCGGCGCTCGGCGCCGTCAACGGCGCCGCCTTGAGCATCTTGCGGTCGACCTTGCCGGAGACCATGCGCGGCAGCGAGCCGGCCGCCTCGAAATGCGCCGGCACCATGTAAGGTGGCAGCTTGTCGCGGAGCGCGGCCCGCAGCGCCGGGCCGTCGACCGCGATGCCGGGCTCGGGCACGACAAAGGCGACGAGCCGCTCGATGCCGTCATCGCTGCGCAGCACCACCGCGGCCTGGGCCACGCCCGGCTCGTCGGCAAGCTTGGATTCGATTTCGCCGAGTTCGACCCGGAAACCGCGGATCTTGATCTGGTCGTCGATGCGGCCGTGGAAGACGATATTGCCGCTCTCATCGAGGCTGACGGCATCGCCCGAACGGTAGAGGATCGGATCGCCCTCGCCCGCCACCCCGGCGAAGGGGTTGGCGATGAACTTCTCGGCCGTCAGCTCCGGCCGGCCGTGATAGCCCTTCGCGACGCCGGGGCCGCCGATCAGCAACTCGCCCTGCTCGCCCGGCTGCACGAGGCGCAGGTCCTCGCCGACGATATAGGCCGTGTAGTTCGGGATCGGCTTGCCGATGGTCACGGTCTCGCCGGGAACGACCTCGGCCGCGGTCGCGACCACCGTCGCCTCGGTGGGACCGTAGGTGTTGAGGATGCGCCGGCCGGGCTTCGACCATTTCTGCACGATCGCAGGCGGGAGCGCCTCGCCGCCGAGCAGGATCAGCTTCAGCGAGGGCACGTCGGCCGGCAGGATGCCGAGCAGCGTCGGCACCGTGTCGATGATAGTGACACCGGCCTGGTTCAGGATCGCCGGCAGCTTCTCGGCATCTCCCATCATCTCGGGCGAGGCGACGAACAGCGTCGCGCCGACGAGATAGGGCGTCCAGATTTCCTCCATCGACAAGTCGAAGGCGACGGAGGCGCCCTGGAAGGCGACGTCGTCGGGCCCGAAGCCGTAGAGCGCGTTTCCAGACCGCAGGAAGTGGCAGATGTTGCGGTGGCTGATGACGATCGCCTTGGGCGTGCCCGTCGAGCCGGAGGTGTAGATCAGATAGGCGGGATGCTCGACCGTCAGCCCGGCGGGTCGCGCCGGCGGCTCGGTGCCGTCGGCCCCGGCAGCGAGGCCCTCGGGCGTCCAGACCATCCGCTCCGTCGCTTCGGCCCGGCCGGCCCAGCCGCCGCAGGTGACGATACCTTTGGCCTGCGCATCGTCGAGGCAGGTCGCGATGCGCTCGACCGGCGCCTCCGCATCGAAGGGAATCCAGGCCGCGCCAGCGCGCGTGATCGCAATCTGCGCGACGAGCAGGTCGATGCCGCGGGACATCCAAAGGCCGATCATGTCGCCCGGGCCGATGCCGGCGAGTTGGAGACCGCGTGCCTGCCGCCCGGCCAGCGCCCAAACTTCGGCGTAGCTGAGCCGGCGTTCGAGGTCGGTCAAAGCGGGATGGTCGGGTCGTGCTGACGCCGTCGCCGCAAAAATCTCGGCCAGAACCTCGTCCCGAATCAGGTCGGGACGCTTCTCGCCGACCAGCATCGCGAGGGTGTTGGCAGCAGCCGCGTCAGACGCCGCCGACAGCTTCGTCATATCGTTCATAGCGCCCCGCTGCGCAGAAAGGCCACCGCAGATACCGCGGCAGACCCTGCTCGCAGCCGTGCGGTGCCTTAGCACGCACCTCGTGAATAAAACCGGAATCGCCGCTTCCGCTTCGCGACATCCGCGTGAGCCCCCCCGGCCGGGCAGGCCGCCGCATCACGCTGCTTCGCTAGCATGTTCTCCCTACAAGATCACGCCTGAACCGGCCATGAATACCGGCCACGCCGCAACGCTTCCGTTGCGTTACGAACTCAAAGCCAGTCGGCCTTGTTCCCGCTGACGACGAGCAGCTTGCCCTGCCAAATCTCGACCATCGATGCCTCGCGCGGCGCCACAGCTCCGACCAGTGCCAGAATGGCGCGCGCCACGCCGCCATGGCTGACGATCACCGTCTCGCGCTCGAGCTCCTCGAGAACCGGACGGACACGCTCGGCCAACATGCGATAGCTCTCGCCGCCCGGCGGCACGAAGCCCCATTTGTCGCGTTCGCGCAGATGCGCCTGCTCGCGCTCGGCCTTGCGGACATCGCGCCAGGTGAAGCCTTCCCACTCGCCGAAGGTCAGTTCGCGCAGGCGGTCATCGATGCGGTATTCGCCGGCCGGGAGGGCGAGTTCGCGCCTGAGGATGTCGATGGTCTCGCGGGCCCGCTGCATCGGCGAGCAGATATAGTCGAGATCTGCATAGGCCGGCTCCAGTGCCTTCAGGCGCCCGGCCGCCTCGGCGGCCTGCTGCCGGCCGAGCTCGTTCAGCGGGATGTCCTGCCCGCCCTGCAATCGGCCCTCCCGATTCCAGTCGGTTTCGCCATGGCGGACGAGGATGAGACGGTGAGGCAGCGAGAGCGGGACCATGCGGGGCTTCTGCACGCTGGCACCGAAAGGGTCAAAGCTCTTCCCCGTGCTTTCCGGCGATGGCGACAATCGGCCGCTTTCTGTGGCCGAATTTACACGGCCTGTGTATAGCGCCCTTGCTCGCTCACCCGTGGAACCGCATGTCCCCTGCCCTCACCTTGCCCGATGGCCGCAGCCTCGCGCTTCCCGCGATGCCGCTCGTCATGGGGATCGTCAATGTCACGCCCGATTCGTTCTCGGATGGCGGGCTTCTGGCGAATGCCGAAGCGGCGGTCGCCCACGGCCTGCGCCTGGCAGCGGAGGGCGCGGCGATCGTCGATATCGGCGGCGAATCGACCAGGCCCGGCCATGCGACCGTCGATGCCGCGACGGAGATGGGCCGCGTGCTGCCGGTCATCGCCGGAATGAAGGCGCGGATCGACACCCCGATCTCGATCGACAGCTACAAGGCGGACGTGGCGGAAGCCGCGCTTGCGGCCGGCGCCTCGATCGTCAACGACGTCTGGGGCGCCCAGCGCGACCCGCGCATCGCCGCGGTGGCGGCCCGGGCCGGCGCGCCGATCATCCTGATGCATAACCGCGAGAGCATCGATGCCTCGCTCGACATCTTCGAGGACGTGCTGCGCTTCCTCGAACGCTCGGTCGCGATCGCGGCGCAGGCCGGGGTGCCGCGAAGCCAGATCGTCGTCGATCCCGGCATCGGCTTCGGCAAGACAGTGCGTCAGAATCTCGACCTGATCCGCCATCTCGACCGGCTGGCCGTGCTCGGCTGCCCGGTCTTGCTCGGCGCCTCCCGGAAGTCGACGCTCGGGCGCATCACCGGGCGGGAGGTTCCGGCGGAGCGGCTGGCCGCCAGCATCGCCGCGCATCTCTATGGCGCGAGCCGCGGCGCCGCCATCATCCGCGCCCATGACGTCGCCCCGCATATCGACGCGCTGAAGACCTGGGCGGCCATCGAAGACAGCATGAAAGCAGACCTGTGAGCGAAACCGGCCGTATCCTGATCGAGAAGCTCGATATCTACGCCTATCACGGCTTCTTCTCAGAGGAGGAGCGGCTCGGCCAGCGCTTCGTGCTGGACCTCGTGCTCGATGCCGACCTGCGCGCCGCCGCCGTCAGCGACCGGCTCACCGATACCGTCGATTACGGCCGCGCCGTAGCGATCGTCACTGATGCTTTCACCGCCCAGCGCTACCATCTGCTGGAGGGCGCGGCGCGTGCCGTCGCACTCGCGATCTTCAACGCATTCCCGACGGTTGCGGGCGTCGAGGTCACGCTGCGCAAGCCGGCGCCGCCGATCCCGGCAACGCTCGGCTCGGTCGGCATCCAGCTGAGGTTCAAGCGTGAAGATTGAGGCCGCACTCGCCTTCGGCGGCAATATCGGCGACCCCGTCGCGGCCTTCGCCACCGCACTCGATGGCCTGCGCGGCCATCCGGCCGTCACGCTCGGCCGGCTGTCCTCGATCTATCGCACGCCGCCCTGGGGCAAGACCGACCAGCCGGAATTCCTCAACATGGCCGCGCTGATCGAGACCTCGCTGCCACCGCAGGAACTGCTCGCCTTCTGCCTGGAGCTGGAGCGTGCCGGCGGCCGCGAGCGCCGCGAGCGCTGGGGACCGCGCACGCTCGATATCGACATCCTGACCTATGGCGATGCGATCATCGACCAGGCCCGGCTGCAGATCCCGCATCCGCGCATTCCCGAGCGCGCCTTCGTGCTGACGCCGCTGGCCGAGATCCTGCCGCAGCGCCTGATCGGCGGGCGCAGCGTCACCGCGCTTCTGGCAGCCGCCACAGACGAAACGATCCGCCGCGACGAGGCCGCGACGGATCGGTTGAGGGCACTGCTGGCGGGTTAGCTCACCACTTCGACATCGGATCGATCAGGCAGACGCCGCCTGTCGATCCGAGGTTCGAGATCACTCGCCCTTGTCGAGGGAGATGTCCGGCGCGGTCGGCACCTTCATGCCGACGACGTGGTAGCCGGCATCGACATGCATGATCTCGCCGGTGATACCGCGCGACATGTCGGAGACGAGGAAGACCGCGGTCTCGCCGACCTCCTCGATCGTGACGGTGCGGCGCAGCGGCGAATTGTACTCGTTCCAGCGCAGGATGTAGCGGAAATCGCCGATGCCGGAGGCCGCGAGCGTCTTGATCGGGCCGGCCGAGATCGCGTTGACGCGGATCTTCGA
>SEEM01000038.1 GCA_004144595.1 Hyphomicrobiales bacterium | reverse complement strand
GCTGCGGGGGGCGGCGAGGGCGGGTTCTGTGAGGTGGCAGGCTTTTCGGCAATGGGTGGCGCAGCCGGTGTCGCAGGCGCGGATGCTGGTGCGGGCGCTTCTGTCAACGCGGGCGGCGCGCTCGTCGCCGGCGGCTGCGCAGCAGGCGCCTCGGTCAAGGCAGGTGGTGAGTTCGCTGCCGTCGGCGCACTGGTCGAGGGCTGTTCCGCGAGCGGCGGCGGATCGTTGCTTGCGACCCGCGCCGTCTGTCCGCCGCCCAGTGTCGTCCATGCATAGAAGCCGCCGCCCGCCAGCAGGGCGAGCGCGGCGATGCCGGCGACGAGCGGCAACGGCGAGCGCCCCGGCTTGTCCGAGGTCGTCTTGCCGACTGGGGCCTTGCCGGCCGCCTTCTTGCCCGGCGCGGGCGCCGTCCAGGCCGCGACCTCCGCCATGTCGGTAGGGCGGTCCTTTGGGTCGGGTGCCAGCATGCGCGCGAGCAGGGGGCGTATGCGCGCGTCGACGGCCGAGAGATCGGGCAGGCGGCGGCGCTTGTCGATGATGTCGACCTGGGAGCCGCCCATATCGATAGCGCGGCCCGTCAGCGCCTGCGCCAGCACCAACGCGAAGGAATACATGTCCGAGCGGCCGGAGACCTCGCCGCCATGGAGGCCGAGCTGCTCGGGCGAGACATAGTTGTATTTCCCGGCGAAGCCGGAGCCGATCACCGTGCCCTCGCCGAGGATGCTGGAGCGGGCGATGCCGAAATCGATGATCTTGGCCCGCGAGGGATCGCCGCCCGGCAGGATGATGTTGTCGGGTGAGATGTCGCGATGGATGATTCCCAGCCGATGCGCGGCATGGAGACCCGGCCCGACGCGCTGGCGCAGGATGTCGACCTCCTCGACGCTGAGCGGCCCCTGCTGGATGCGCTCGGAGAGCGGCTGGCCGTCGACGAACTCCATCGCGAGATAGGGCGACTCGCTTATCGGGTCGATGGCGAAGACGTAGTAGCGGACGATGGCCTCGTTATAGAGGTTGTGCAGCGCCGCCGCCTCGCGCCGGAACAGGGCAAGCACGGCCTCGTCGCGTGCCATGTCCGGGCGGATCATCTTGATCGCCACCGCGTCGCCGGTCTGGATAGCGCGGCCCTTGTAGACCTCGCCCATGCCGCCGACCGCGATCAGGCTCTCGATCTCGTAGATGCCGTTGAGCTTCGTGCCGAGGCGAGCATTGGCGCGGGGCGCGAAGACGGTGCGCTCGGAGTCGTCGCTCATGGCGTGGTGCTCCTTGGCGTGGTGCTTTCTGGCACGGTGCTTTCTGGCGTTGCGACCCCGCGCGCAAACCTGTTCGGCATCCAGCGTGTCCTTTCGCTCGCTCCCTGTCGATAGCGCACGATCACGACGGTGACGTTGTCGCGTGCGCCGCGCTCCAGCGTCAGCGCCAGCAGGGCGTCGCAGGCCTCCTGCGCGCCATTGGCCTCGACGGCGGCGAGGATTTCCGCGTCAGTGATATGCTCGGTCAGCCCGTCCGAGCAGAGCAGAAAGGTGTCGCCATCGGCGATCTCGCCGTTTTCCAGATCGAGCTCCGGCGTCTCGTGGACGCCGATCGCATGGGTGATGATGTGCCGCCGCGGCGAGTGCCTGGCCTCATCGGCGGTGAGCAGGCCGCGGTCGACCATGTCCTGGACCTCGGTATGGTCGCGCGAGACCTGCGCAATGCGCCCGCTGCGGATCAGATAGATGCGGCTGTCGCCGGACCAGAGGCAGGCGAAATGGCGCTGGTGGATCAGGAGGCAGACCAGCGTCGCGCCCATGGTCGCCCCGCGCCGGTCGATCTCGGCGCGCAGATCGTCATTGGCCTTGAGCACGCCGGCTTCAAGCATGGCGAGCAGGTCTGGAGCGGAGCCGGCGGCACCGACAGCCTCCAGCGCAGCAACGACGGTCGCGCTGGCGAGCGCGCCGTTCTCGTGTCCGCCCATGCCATCGGCGACGGCCCAGAGGCCGATCTCCGGGCGGAGGATGAAATTGTCCTCGTTGGCGGTGCGGACCTTGCCGGTATGGCTGATGCAGCCGGTTTCGAAATCCGGATCCTGACGCGGGGCGTCGTTCATGGCATCGCCCTCATGATCCGGCGCGCTCGGGCGCGAGATGGCCGTCGAAGCGGCCGGTGAGCAGGCCTGCGAAGAGATAAGGGTCGGGCAAGGCTTGGCCGGTCAAGGCCAAGGGCTCGAAATTCGCCCCGCCGACCGTCCAGAGATAGCTGGCATGGGCATAGGACCGGGCATGGTCCTCGACTCGCAACGCCGCCAGCCGCTCGGGGAAGCCGGAGGCGATCGCGGCGCTGACGATGGTGCCGTCGGCGAGGCGGACCATGTCCTGAGGCGGCGCGGCAAGGTGATGGTCATTCGGGACGGGCAGGGTAGCCAGGCGTTGCGCCACGGCTTCGTAGCTCGCTTGCGGCTCCAGCGCCTGCAGCAGGAAATCCTCGATTGTCTCGAACCACTTGTCCTGCGGGTCGAGCTCCGGCGGCGGGATCGCGGCGCCCGGGCTGGCGGCGGCGAAGACCGTCAGCGGGAAATAGCGGCCGACACCGTCGACCGATGGCATGAAGGCGCCGGCCACCGTCTGGCCGCCATGGCCGGCGCCCAGCCAGAAGCGCCAGATCGGGGCGTTGAGATAGGCCTCCTGCCAGCGATTGCCGAGGTTGAGCCGGCTCGCAGTCAGGCCGCCCTGCAACCATTTTTCGTAAGTCCCGAGAAAGCCGGAGGGGGCGTTCAGCGCGATGAAGTCACGCTTGGCCGGAAGTTTGCCGAAGAGGCCGCAGCTCAAGGTTCAGATCCCGGAGGGGCAGCGGATTTCCCGCAAGGCCGGCAGGATCAAGGGGTTCTTGAGCGAGCCGACGCCGAAGGAATAGCCGACCTGCCGGCCACCGGCATTCAGGTTGAAGCCGACATTGTCACCCTGCTTCAGCACCGAGCCGGCATCGAGCAGGCGGAAGAAGGACCAGGTGCCTTCCTTCTCGAACAGCTTCGCCTCGCCGCCCTGCGTGCCGCTGCCGCCGCCCTGCTGGCCGGAGGAGAAGAACCCGCCGCTGAACATGCCGCCGGACGCGTTGCCGCTGCTGCCGCCCAGCGTCAGCGTCACCGCGGTCTTGCCGACGCCGCCGCCCGGCCACATCACCGGGGTTGGCGTGTTGACGCCCTGCTGGCTCGTCACCGTGAAGCCGTTGATTTCCAGCTTGGCATTGGCGGCATCGGCCGAGAGCGCGGTCGGTGTCACCACCATCTGGAAGGAGGGCAGGTTGCCGCCGGTCGGGAAGAAGGCCTCCTTGATCTCGCTGGCGCGCTGGAACTCGCGCAAGGTCGTCGGCGAGAGCGCGCGCGCCACGCGGCTGTCGACGCGCCAGCTCCATTGCGGCTTCGAGGTATCGACGAAGGGTTCCAGCCGCTCCTTGTAGAACTTGTCCATGATCTGGCCGGGCGCGAAGAGCCTGGCGAAATCGGCCAGCGGCACATCCCGCGTGCTCGCCTTGGTGAAGGGGTAACGGTTGTTCATCACATCGGTGCAGATCCGTGTGACCTGCTCGGCCAAAGCCTGCCGCAGCAGGGCGACCGTCGCGCCGGTGGCATCGCCCTCGAAATCGTTGACCGCCTGGATGACCATGCCGTCGAAGGGGGCGGGATAGCGCGAGGAATTGGCGCGCAAGGTCGCGATCAACGGTACGAGCGCGGCATTGGCTGCCGCGGACTGCGCCGGATTGGTCGCGGCGGTCGCGAGGTTCTGGTTGATCTCCGAGAAGGTCTGGAGGAGCTGATCGACGGGACGGCGACCGAGATCGCCGTCGACGAGGACGTGGAAGGGCTTGAACTGCGACTCGATATCGGCACCGAGCGCGGTATCGGCTCCGCCGCCCGCCAGCACGCGGTCGACGCCGGGGGCTGCAAGCGGGAGATTGGCGCCGAGGCGGCTCAAGGCGCTGCTCGCGCGCTGGGCAAGCGTATCGGCGGCGGCCTGCGCTGCGGCTTGTGCGACCGCCTTCTTGGCGTTCGGCCGTTCCTTGGTGAGCTGCGTTTCGTCGCGGAGAGCCTCCAGCACCTGCTTGAAGGGAGAGGTCGCGGCGCTGATGGCGCTGAGCGCGATATAGCGCGGCTTGTCGGCGTTGAGCGGCCGCAGTTTCAGCCGCTTCAGCATGCGCTGCCAGCTTGCGGCATAGTCGCGGCTGTAGAGTTTCATCAGGTCGGGAAAGAGCGTCGCGTACTGAGCGGTGATCGCCTGCTGGTCGAGGTTTTCGCCGAGCACCCAACGCTCGCGCTCGATCTGGTCGCCGATATCGCCGAGCTTGGCGATGAAGGCGTTCTGGAAGCCTTCATAGGTGTAGAAATAGGGCACGCGGATCTGGTCGAGGTCCTCCCCGGTGACGCCCTCGAAGACCAGGCGCACGTCGGAGCCGCCGCGTTGCGATAAAATCCAGTCCTTCTGGCTCTCGCTGCGGGACTGGGTACGCAGGAGCTCATAGGCGCGTTCGGCGATGCTGAGGCGACGGAGCGTGCGCTGGCTCTGCTCGATCAGCGACTGGTTGAGCTTGACGATGGGCTCGCCCGTGCCCTCGTCGAGATCGAGCATGGCGGCGAGATGCTCTTCCAGCGCCTCGCGGCCCTTGGCGTTGGCCGGGCCGGGGAAGAGGTTCTCGGCCCAGTCGAGCCGCATCCAGGATGTGACGAGTTCGCGGTCCAGCTTCGCCTGGCCGCCGACCATCATGTAGACCTTGAGCGCCTCGTAGACGAAGCCGGGATTGTTGGCGTTGGCCTCGAGCTGCTCTTCCAGCCGGAAGATGATGCGCGAACGCAGCATGCGCTCCAGCGCCTGCTGATAGGTGATCTCGGTCGCGTTCTGCAGGCGGTCGCGCTGGCTGAGACCGAAAGTGGCGAGCGTCGGCGTCGGCTCGGCTTTCGTGGCGTAGCCGGCCGGCATGTTGCGGAGCTTGTGCAGCAGCGGCAGCACGCGGCTGAAATTGCGGTCGGAGATCGTGGTTTCCTGAAGAACCGGCGCTGCGGCGCTTCGGTAGTCGGAGAGGCCGTAATTGGTCGCTGTGATCAGGTCGCTGTTGCGTGAAAAACTCGTCCACCACAGGCCGAGCGCGGCAAGCGAGAGCAGCGCCACCGTGGCGAAGCCGGCGATGCGCAGCGCGGTCGTGCGGCGGGCGGCGCCGAGATCGGTCGAGACCCAGCCGGACTCGCCGATCACGACCTTCTGGACCAGTTCGGTCAGGAAATAGCTCTTGCCCTTGCCGGAGAACGAGGCCGCGCCGGCATGGTCCGAGCCGAAATTGCGCGAGAGCGCGCCGATCAACTGGTCGATCGGGGTGCCTTCCTGCGTGCCCGAGGTGAAGTAGAAGCCGCGCAGCGTCGCATTGGCATGGTAGCGCGTCGGCTCGAAGACGCGGGTCAGGAAATCGACGATCGAGCGCTTCAGCGTCGCCATCTGGCTGGGGAAGCCGAAGATCTGGGCGCGCGATGTCGGGTTGTGCTCGTCCTGGAGCCGGTCGGGCAGGCGCTCGTTCAAGCGCTCGATCAGCGCGTCGTATTCCGGCGGCACGTCGCCGATCATGTTGCGGGTCTTGTCGGCGGTCTGGAAGGTGTGGCCCCAGACCATGCGCCGCTGCGGCTCGGTCAACTGGCCGAAGAATTCGTTGAAGCCGGCGATCAGGTCCGCCTTGGTGAAGACGGCATAGACCGGGAAATCGACCTTCAGGCGCTCGTGCAGTTCGAGCAGGCGGGCGCGGATCGCATCGGCGTGGGCTGCGATCTCCTCCGGCGAGGAGGTCAGCAGGTCTTCGACGCTGATCGCGACGAGCACGCCGTTGATCGGCTGGCGCGGGCGGTTGGTCTTGAGCAGGTCGAGGAAGGAAAACCAGCTCGACTTCTCGGCCTTGCTGTCTGTGTCCTGCGTGGTGTAGCGCCCAGCGGTGTCGATCAGCACCGCGTCCTCGGCGAACCACCAGTCGCAATAGCGGGTGCCCCCGGAGCCAGCGACCGCAGCCGGCGTCGCGCCGCGGGCCAGCGGGAACTTGAGGCCGGAATTGACCAGTGCCGTGGTTTTACCTGCGCCAGGCGGGCCGATGATGACGTACCAGGGCAGATCGTAGAGATAATCGCCGCCCTTGCCGCGCGCCGTCTTCAGCGTCGCGAGCGCGTCCTTCATCGCACTGGACAGGGCGGCGCCGTCGCCGGTCGTCTCAGCCTTCTCCAGTGCTTCGGTCAGCGCCGCCGTGGCCTTTCGGCGGCGGATCACGATGAGGGCGATCCAGGCGAAGGCACCGACGAGCAACAGCAGGGCGATTGGCAGGCGGACCCAGAAGGACTCGAACGGGCGGACATCGCCGAAGGCGACGAAGGGGCCGCCGAACCAAACCAGCACGGCGAGCGCGAGCGCGCCGATCAGGATGGCGGCGATGCGGAGCCAGGTGGCGAGGTTCATTCGTTCGCCTCCTAGTTCTGACGCTGGATCAGGATTTCGACGCGCCGGTTCTGGGCGCGTCCGTCTGCGGTCGTGTTCGGGGCGATCGGAACATCGGAGCCCTTGCCCTCGAAGCTGATCCGGTCCGGCTTGCTGAGCTTGCCCTTCAGGCCGTCGCCGACCGCTTTGGCGCGGGCCTGCGAGAGCTCCACATTCGACGGGAAGCGGGCGGTGCGGATCGGCACGTTGTCGCTATGGCCGACGACCTTGATCGCGCCGCCCTCCTGCTCCAGCACGGCGGCGATGCGTTCGATCAGGGGCTGGAACTCGGCGCGGACGGCGGCCTGGCCGGGCTCGAACAGGGTTATGCCGACGAGGCGGACGATAACGACGTTCGGCGTCACCAGGCAGACGATCGGCGGCTGCACGGCGGCGCAGACCTTGGGTGGCTGAGCCGGCGGCGGGGGAGGCGGCGGCGGGGCCGAGAAGACCTTGCGCATGATGCCGATCTCGCCCTTGGGATGGACCGAGAGCAGAGCCGTCGAGGCCGCCTCGGCATTGCCGGCGAGCAGGGCGCGGAAGACGAAATAGACGCCGAGCAGGGCGATGGCCGCGATGGCCGCGACCGACCAGACCGGGATCTTGAAGCCGGCGACGGCCTGCGCAATCGCCTGCCCGCGCCAGCGGGGCGAGAGCTCGGGATCGGGCTGCTTCACCCGGCGCAGCGTCTCGAACAGGTTGCGCTGGATCGTCTGGAGGTTGTTGGCGCCGCCGGACGACGTGCGGTGGATGCCCTGGAAGCCCAAAGCCAGGCAGGCATGCATCAGTTCGAGCAGGTCGTAATTGACCGATGGATCGGCCTTGGCCTTGTCGAGCATCTCGAAGAAGCGCACGCCGCCGATGCGCTCGCCGAAGAAGCGCGAGAGCATGCTGTACTGCGTCCAGACATGGCGGTCGTCGCCGGGGATGTTCTGGACGATGTCGTCGGCGCTGGCGGCGATGATGTATTTCGCGGTCTGCGCCGTATCGGCCGAGACGCCGGCGGCCCGGACCTCATGCTCGAAGGCCTCGATCGTCTCGCCGACCTGGCCGAGGAGCTGGGCGAAGGGTGCGTTGGAGAGGTTGGCGCGCATCCGTCCGAGCAGGAGCAGGAGCGGGCTGGCGGCGCGCAACAGCGGGTTGGCGTTCGGCGTCAGGAGCTGGTCACGGCGCGGCAGGGACTGGCCGCCGCCGGCCGGAGGCGGCGCGGCCTGCTGGCGCTGCGGGATCGGCGTGGGTTGCGACATCCACTCGTCGCCATTGCCCGGCACGCCGGGCGAGGGCACTTGTGGCGGCTGGTAGGGCTGTGGTGCCGGCGCGGCCGGTGCCGGTGCCGGCGTGGCGGGAGCGGGCGGCAGGGGCGCGCGGCGGCCGCCGGGGTTCGGCCTGATGATCGTCCGCTCTGAGCGGCCGAACGGATCGGAGGGCGAACCCGGATCGCTCATCGCCTACCCTCCAGAACGGCCCAGAGCTCAAGTTCGAGATCGGGCCAGTCACCGGAAAAATGCATGCCGATCGAACTCGCCGTCGAGAATTCAGGCCAGAGCGGCGACGTGCGGTCGAGATAGAAATAGACATGGTCCGTCAGCGCACGGATCTGCGGCGGCGGCGTCGGCAGATGGACGAGATTGATGCCCGGCAGATGGGCATGGACGATCTCGTTCATCTTGGTGTTGGGGCCGATCTTGAACAGCTGCGGGAACTGCGCCTGGATCTCGGTCAGCGGGCGGCGCGCCGCAACCTCCAGCACCAGCGTCGCGTTGCGCACGAGGCTGCGGTCGCGGATCGTCGACATGAAGGCGTTCTGCGCCCGCTCGACGATCTCCAGCCGGATCGCCCGGCGGCCGAGATTGGCCGAGAGGAAGTCCTGGATGTCGCGCACGACGGGCGCGAAGCAGTTCTCCAGGTCGTCGTGATCATAGGCCGGGTAGTCCCGGGCCCGGCGTTCGGCCGTGGTGAAGGTCGCGAGCTCGCCGGCCAGCGCGAGGAAGGCGGTGAACAGCCGCTCGGGATGGACGAAGCGCGAGCGACGCATGTGCTTCAGCACGGGAATGCTGCGATTGAGCAGCTGGAGCACGAAATAGTCGGCGCTTTGCAGGCCGCCGCCGGCCGTCGGATCGGCGGCATAGCGGGCCAGCTCCTCCAGCTTGTTGTCGATCCAGCCGATGACGCGGTCGAGCCAGCCCTCGATCACGGGATAGGCCGAGCAGACCAGTACCGGCGGAGCGAATTTCTCGTCGAACAGGATCGCGCGGTCACGCACTTCGAGAATGCGGCCAAGCGCGAGGCCGACATAGCCGGCCTTCGAGGTCTTGCGCAGTTCCAGGGTCAGGCGCGGGTGGGCGACGTCGATTTCTTCTTCCGTCCGCAGCGAAGCGGTCGAATCGATCAGCGCCTCCGTCGCGGGTACATAGCGGCTGGCCGAGCCGTTCAGCGTGTCCTCGACCTCGCGGGTGTTGGCAGCGGCAAGCGGCAGCGAGAGCCAGACGATCTGGCCGGCGGCATTCTCGGGCACCTCGATCGCGGCCGGCAGGGGGCTGTTATCGGGCAGGGCGAAGGGCGTGCCGTCCGGCATCACGCCGACGGCGCGGCGCAGGCCGATGCGGCTCTGCTGGGCGAGGTCGCGGTCGATCTCCAGCACCGAGAAGCCCCATGGATACGGCGTGACGCTTCTGACGCGGCTTTCCAGCAGGTTTTCGAGATAGCGGTCGCTCTGCTGGAAGTGATGCGGCCTGAGAAACAGTCCTTCCGACCAGACGACCTTGCTGTACCACGACATTCCGGTCTCGCTCACTCGAAGGCAGGCTGGCTGAGCTTATACGGGTCCTGCCCAAGCGTCACCAAACGAATGCTAGCGCGTCGCGCGCGCGTCGGCGTCATTGACTTGAAGGATGCGGCGGAGCGATTTTCACGGCAGTGCTCAGACATACGCATCCGTCGAGCAGGGGAGGCCCCGCATGCCCAAGGGACCGGCCGCACGCATCATGGACCCCGTGCTGCATCCGCTGCCGGGCATGCTCCAGCCCGGCCCGGGCAGCATGAACGTGATCATCGGCGGCATGCTCGCCTGGCGCGGCGTACCGGCAGGGGCCGCAGCGGCGATCCAGGCGGCAAAGCAGGCTTCCGACACGACATTGCAGGTCGCTGCAGCCGCGACGCTGGCCGCAGCCGGGACGCCCGGCGCACCCGCAGCAGTTACGGCGGAGGAGACGGCCAAGACCGCCGCTCTTGCCGCCATGAGTTCGACGATCACGAGCGCATCGGGCGGCGCGGACATTCACAATTGCCTGACGCTGATGCCGCCGCAGCCGCATGGGCCGGGCGTGGTCATAGACGGCTCGCAGACGGTGCTGATCAACAACCTGCCGGCCTGCCGGCTGGGCGACACGATCCTGGAGGCGCTGGGGCCGCCCAACAAGATCATGATGGGCCTGCCGACCGTGATCATCGGCGGGTGATCGCAGATTGATTCAGGAAAGCGGTCGAAGCCGCTGAAGCTGAATCGTTTTCTCGCTGCGGGGGATGATGGCGAAGAGCAAGCGGACAGTCCCGGATCGGGCGGAGGCGAAGCTGGAGCGCTTCCGTCACAAGATGGTCCAACGCCTGTCTTCTGACCAGCAGCGGGCTAAGAACCATGGGCTCGCCCGGAACGGGCGCGTGGCGGAAGCGCTCTGCTACATGGCGCTGATCCGCGATCCCGCGCGGCGCAAGCGCCCCATCTTGCCGGTGCCGAACGTGAGCTGCACGGCGGCGGTGCGCCAGTTCTTCCGGGCCGACGATGGCGAGCAGGCGGCGCATCTGCTTCCGGGCCAGATTTCGATCGACGGCGCCTTTCCGTGGCTGTTCCTGGCAGGGCCGGCGGCGCGGCAGCTCGAAAACCTGTTCGGGTATGTCGAGCCGCTGCGAGCCGACTATAACAAGGCCGATTCAGCCGCCGAGGCGAACGGGCTGACCGAAGCCTTCTCCGGCGCCTGCCGGAGGGTGCTGACCGGCACGGGCGAGCCCGCGGCTGATATCGCCGCTGCCTATGAACAGGTCTGGCATCCGGGTGCGCTCGCCGCCTTCGCGGCGGCCGAGGCGCAGAAGCGCAGCAAGCCGACCCCGCCGCCGATCGAGCGCGGGGTTGGCATGGAATACGGCATGATCCTGAATTTCGAGGAGCGGATGGCTGCCTTCGAGGACGAGTCGATCTGGGCGACCTACGAGCAACTCAGCATCCTCGGCTACTACAAGGTCGCGATGGACGACGTGCCGCGCCAGCTTCAGCCGCGCGCCATCCGCGAGATCCTGGCGCTGCCGCCGGCTTGACCGGGCGGGGCTGGCGGGCCAAGCGGGCTTCTCCATTTCTCCCGCGACAGGATGCAAAGCCCATGACCATCGAACGCATCGGATTGGCCGCCCGCTACTGCGACGCCGCCATCTTCAACGGCATCGTCTTCCTCGCCGGCCATGTCGCGGAGAAGACCATCGGCGCTTCCCTGACCGAGCAGACGGAGGAGGTGCTGGCGCTGCTGGACGACACGCTGGCGCAGGCCGGCAGCAGCAAGGAGCGCATCCTCAGCGCCCAGATATTCCTGACCGATATCGGCAAGATCGGCGAGATGAACGCGGTCTGGGACAAGTGGGTCGCCAAGGGCCATGCGCCGGCTCGCGCGACCGTCGAGGCGAAGCTGGCCTCACCGGGTTACGGCATCGAGATCACGGCGGTCGCGGCAAAGGGATAGTCTTCGCACGGTCCCGGTTGCGTCATGGTCGGGCTTGTCCCGACCATCCACCTCTTCACTGATCGAGGAGCGTGTTCAAGACGTGGATGCTCGCCACAAGGACGAGCATGACGGCGGATGCGTCACTTCCCGCCGCGGTCGTAGCACTCGGCGAAATAGATCATGAAGGCGTCGACGAGGCCGTTCTCGTAAGGTGCGGTCTTGGCGTCCCAACGCGCGACATAGGCCTCCCACATCTTCGCCTTGCGCGAGCCGATCAGGCCACCAAGGCCGCCCTCCTGGGCGGTCGATTCGTTGATCGCCTGCGGATCGAGGTCCTCGACCAGCATCTTCAACGCGTGCTGCATGGCCGAATAGGTCTTGATCTGGTGAGCCTTGAGATCGCGAAAGCTCTCGTCGAAGGCGCGCTTTGCATCGAGATAGCCGCTGCGGGGCTGGCCGAAGATCAGTTGCAGGGCGTCGTCGACCGTCGGCGAGAATTTCAGCGGGTTGTTGTCCTGCGCCTGGATCATCGTCTGGCTGGTGCTGCGGGCGATGCGCTTGCTCTCGGCGCGGGCGGCGAGCAACCCTTTCAGCTCCTCGGCGATGAGCCGCATCAGGCCGCCGAGCTGCTCGGCGAAGGCGCCGGGTTCCTGCGTCGCCAACGCCTGCGGCGAAACGCCGGCGCCCTTGGCGAAGCGCTGCATGAACTCGCCCATCGAGATCGGCGCGGGTGCACCCCCTTGCGCAGCCGGCTCGGCCGGAAAGGCCGGGGCTGGAGGAGGCGACGCCGAGGCAGGGGCGGAGGCCGGCATGGGTGGAGGAGGCGGTTCGAGCGCATCGTCGGAGGGCCCCGAATCTGTGCCGGGCTCATCCCATGGGCTGGCACCCGCCGGGCTGCTCGCGGGCGGACGGCGCGGGGTGGGAATGGCCACGACCGGCTCCTCCGGCGCAGGCGGCTGCGGCTGGAGCGGCGCCCAGGCGAAGTCGTCGGTCCGCGCGGCGGGCGGCGACCAATCCCGCGTCGGTGGCGGTTCAGAGGCGGCGCTCGGGGTCGGGATGTCCGTTGCCCAGTCGATGAAGCCGGCATGGACCGGCCGGGCATGGCTCGGCGGCATCAAGTCGCGACGCGGAATCGGCGGGGCGGCTTCCTCGCTCGGTGCCCACAGCGATTCCGGCTGCGCAGCGTAGGAAGCCGGCGCGGCGCTCGCTTCGGAAGCCTGTCCGGCTTCGTCGTCTATGGCGACGGCGATCAGGTAATGGCCAATCTCGAGCCGGTCCCCGGCCTGCAGCCGGTAGGGCGACTGCACGCGGTGCTCGCCGCCATTGACGAAGGTGCCGTTGGTCGAGATGTCGCGCAGCCACCAGGCGCCATCGCGGAAGCGGATCTCGCAATGGCGGCCGGAAACGGCGCGTGTGGGATCGGGCAGGGCCCAGTCGAGATGCTGGTCGCGGCCGATATCCAGGCCGCGGCCGCCGCTGGTGGTCACGCTGAGCGGACCACCGTCGGCCAGGGAGGTTTCGTTCTCGATCGTCAGCGTCAGCGCCATCGCAGACATCCCGTTCCGGGCCGGACAGAGGGGTCAGCGTTTGCCGGCATCGTCTTCGGCCAAACGAATGCATGCTTCGACGCAGGCGCGCAATGCGCCTTCGCGCTCGCGCGCCGGCAGGCGGTTGATCGCGTTGAGGACCGCGATGCGCGCCATCTTGGCGGCAAGGTCCGACGGCGTGGGAATGGGATGGCTCTCCGACATGCTGCCGCCGGAATAGCCGGCCGCCCAGGCGACGAATGTGCCCGGCCGCGCGCGGTCCCCGGCCTGCGCCTGTCGCAGCGCTTCGAACCGGGTCTTGTCGCCGGGCTCGCGCACCCAGGCTTCGGCGGCATCGAGGCCGGGGTCCTGCGTGCCCGGCGGCTGCATGGAGCGCACCGCCTGGAGCGCCCACCAAACCGTTTCGCGCCGGGGCAGCAGGAAAGCGCAGAAGCCGGCGGCCTCCATCGGCGCCGGGCCTCTGACGAGGCGGCCGAGGAAGGCGAGCGGCGGCTCCACGCTCGGCGCCATCGTCACGGCCTGACGGACCGCTGGATAGGTTTCGAACACTTCGCGGGCGGTGCTGAAGCGCAGGCGTGACATGGAGGCTCCGGCCGTTCTGTCGGTGGCGGTATTCGCGGTCAGTTGATGTTCACCATCGGCGCCTTGACGACGAGCATGCCATCGCTCTTCACCTCCGTCAGCGCCTGGCTCTGGATCGTGATGGTCGGGGAGGTGATCTCGATGCTGCCGGGTGTCATCTTGATGGTGCTCTGCCCGACCTTGAGGTTGATCTCCTTGAGCGCCTCGATGTCGAGCTTGCCGTTCTGGACGTCGAGCTTGTCGTCGCCGAGCTTCAACGTGGTCTCGCGCGAATAACCCATGCCCTGAAAGCGTTCGCCGATATCGCGGGTCTCGATGTTGTTGACCGTGATCTTGTGATCCTTCTCGGTCCGGATCTCCAGAACCTCGTTGTCCTTCAGGTCCTCGAACTTGATCTCGTTATAGGTGTCCGGGAAGCCGGCATGGTCGGTCGATTCCGATTTGAGGCCGGACTGGGTCTTGTTAGCGGGCAGATCATAGGGCGGCTTGTGCTGGTCGTTGACGACGGCGCCGACGACGAGCGGCAGGTCCGGATTGCCCTCGATATATTCGACGATCACCTCCTGGCCGATGCGGGGGATGACCTGTCCGCCCCAGCCCTTGCCGGCCCACATCTGCGCGACGCGGGTGCGGCAGGAGGTCGAGCCGTCCACGCGGTCCCAATGGAAGCGCAGCCAGATGCGGCCGTATTCGTCGACATCGATGTCGCCTTCCTCGCCCTTGTTCTTCTCGCCGGCGACCTTGGCGGTGTGCGGTCCATAGACTGTCGGGCGCGGCGTCACGATCGGCGCGCGGAAGCGCTTGTCGCTTTTCTGAAGCTCGTAGGAGCCGTGATAGAGCGCCTCGTCGCGGCGCCCGGAAGAACGGTAGCTCTGGATGCCGTAGGCATGGGTCGCGCGGACGACGATATACTCGCCGTTTTCGGCGCCGGTCGGATGGTCGATCAGCTTCATCAGCGCGCCGGGATAGAGGCTTGCGGCGTCGCCGCCGGCATAGCGGCGATCGTCCTGCGCCTGCTCGGCCTGTGCCATCACGCGGGCGAAATGCTCGCCCTGGTCGCGCTTGGTATAGGCTGCCGGGTAGTCGTAGGCCTCGTAGGATTTCGCCTTCGGGAAGCCTTCCTCGGCGCGAGCGGTGAGATCGGATTCCGACTTCTCGAAATCATAGTCCTTGAGCTCGAACTTGCCGGTACGCAGGCGGCGGATCGTCGACCAGCTGGTCAGGTGCTCGACGGCGCTGCGCGGAAAGCGGTTTCCCTTGGCGACGAAGGCATACCCGGAGGCGTCGCCCTGAAAGCTCGGCTCGGCCGCCGCCTTGACCTGGTCATGGGCGGAGCGGGAATCGCAGAGCACCAGCTTGTGGTCGCCATCGCTGTGCTTGAAATAATAATAGATGCCGTACTGCTCCATCAGCCGCAGCACGAAATCGAGATCGGTCTCGCGGTACTGGACGCAGTAGTCGATCGGCTGGAGCGTCTCGCTGGTGCGGTCGTCGAAGCTGGCCGAGCCCTCCTTCTTGAAGATCTCCTTGATGATATCGAGGGCCGTCTTGTTCTTGAAGATCCGGCAGTCGGCCCGCTGCGAGAGCAGCCAGAGCCAGGGTTTGAGCGTGAACCGGTAGATATAGAGATCGTCCTGCTGGCCGAGCCATTGCGCATCGACCAGCGTCCCGTTCAGGACACGCTCGCTCTTGTTCTTGAGCGTGAACTTGATCGCGCATTTCTCGCTCATGATGCTCTGTAGGTCTGCATTCTCAGTTTTGCTGACCGCCTCGATATTATAAGTAAATAATTCGCTCAACGCTTCGCTGGCTTCGAATTTAATAAGTGTAAATTCGTCCTTCCCCTTTGGGGTTGAAAAAGACGCAGTGCTTTGATCTTGCCCAAGAGCAGAAGCCATCAACTGAACCTTTCGATGCGCGCTGCTATTTTTGTATTGACGTAGGTGATTTCTGGAGTCATCCTTCTATCCCTAAGTCATCAACTGCCAGACGGCGAAACTCAGCGGGAGCGTTCCCATGCGCAAGCAGCCAGGCCTCACTGCCTTTGTCGCCCTGACCGGCGCAATGGTTCTCTCCGTGGTGAACGGAGCGGGCGCACAGACCTACAAGGCCGACGATATCATCAAGCATTTCGGGCCGGCCGTGGCACCGAAACCGGCCATCACGCGGGGCCTGTGCGTCGGCACGGAGGCCGAATGCGCCAGGGCCGGGCAGGTGGTCGAGCCCACCAAGCCGGTCAGCTCCTTCGATCTCGTCGTGAAGTTCAAGTACAATTCCGACGAGCTGGAGCCCGAGGCCAAGCTCAACCTCGACGAGTTCGCCAAGGCGCTGAAGACCCCGCAGCTCGCGAAGCAGACCTTCATGGTCGAGGGCCATACCGACGCCGCGGGCAGTGCTTCCTACAATCTCAACCTGTCGCAGCGCCGCGCCCAGGCCGTGGTGCGCTATCTCGGCGGGCACGGCGTCAAGGCCTCCAGCCTGGTGGCCAAGGGGTACGGGCAGAGCAAGCCGATCGCGGCCGATCCGCTGTCCGGCGACAATCGCAGGGTCGAGACCCGCCTGCGCACCGAGTGAAGCACGATACGAAACGGCCGCGGCGCTCCCGGCCGTGACCGGGCCGCCGCTCCTGTGAGCGGGGAGAGCGATGGCGGGCCTGAATTTCGTCGAACTGACGAAGCCGATTTCCACCGAGGAGCCCTGCGGGCCGGACCTCGAGGACGATCTCGATTTCATGAATGCCACGGCGCGGCTCGAGGTCGCGCTGCCGGCTTCGTATTTCCGCCGCGACGATGACGGGAGGCAGATCGCCTTCGACCGGACGAGCATCGAGTTTCCGGCGGCCTTCGCCGAACTCGGCAAACTGCTGGAGCGCTCGCGCGACCTGAGGGTCCTCGTGCTTGCAGCGAAGCTCACGATCCTCAACCGCGATGTTCCTGGCTTTGCCGCCAGCCTCTCAGCCATGGCCGATCTCCTCGGCACCTACTGGGAGGAAGTTCATCCCAGGGCGATGGACGGCGATTTCGTGATGCGCGAGGTCGCGCTGCAGGGTCTCGACGAGCTGGCTACGGTGGTGCTGCCGCTGCAGCACGCGCCGCTCTTCGTCAGCCGGCGGATCGGACCGTTCATGTTCCGCAGCCAGCTCGTGGCGAGCGGCGAGACCAAGCTGGTCGAGGGCGAGCAGCATCCCGACGCGAGCACGATCCAGGCGGCGCTGGGCGAGGTCGAGGTCGACGACCTCGTCGCGGTGCTCGGCCAGGCGAATGCGGCGCGTGAAGCCCTTGCGCGCCTGCGGACGATCTGGATGGAGAAGGTCGGCGTCGATCATCCCCTTAGCTTTCCGCGCCTGGCAACGCTGCTGGACCAGATCGCCGCCTTCCTCGACACCGCGGTCGCACGGCGCGTCCCGGGCCATCAGGCGTCTGGGACGGAGCCGGTGGCGACCGGCCCGCAGGGTTCGGCAGCAAACGCCGCAACCTTCAGTCCCGGCGCCGTTTCGAGCATCCTCCATGTGAAGGATACGCTCTCTGCCTGCCTCGGCTACTTTCGCAAAACCGAGCCTTCCAGCCCGGCCGTCCTGCTGATCGGGCAGGCGCAGCAGCTGATCGGAAAGTCGTTGATCGAGGTCATCCAGATCATGTTCCCCGACCAGGTCGACAAGGCGGTCTTCGAGATCGGCGACCAGCGCCGGTTCCGGCTGCCGCTCGAGCGGCTGCCCGCGCCCGACGGCTATGATGCGGACAGCGAATACGAAGCTGAGGCCGACACCGATGACGGCTACGGCGAAAGCGCTGAAGAGGGCGAAGGCGGCTACGACGGCGATGCCGAGGCGGGCGAGGAGGCTTCCGGCGAGAGCGAGGCGGCCGAGGCCGCTCCCCTGCCGAGCCCGGCGCCGTCCGCGATCGTGATCGGCAGCCGTACGGATGCGGTCAGCGCGATGAGGGCGGTTGCCGCCTTCTATCGCCAGGCCGAGCCGTCGCATCCGACGCCGCTCCTGATGGACAAGGCCTGTGCTCTGGCGCAGCATGATTTCATGTCGCTCCTCGGCAACATCCTGCCAGATGTCGCGCCGGCTCCGGAGGCTGACAGTTAGGGAAGTTTTTCGTCATCGTCTTGAACCTACCGTCACGCTCACGCGACTATATCGATGACGGATGAAAACGGATAGGATGTCACGTTACGTCGGCGTGGCACGAATGCAGAGGGGCACGTCATATGGCCGGAGATTCTGGACAGAAGTTCATCCGCCGCAACAGGCCGCCTCGGGTCCACATCACCTACGAGGACCCGTATAACGCAGAGCAGAAGGTCGAGCTGCCGTTCGTCATGGGCGTCATGGCGGATTTGTCGGGCAATGCCTCGGCGGTCGAGAAGAGCGAGATCGGGCAGCGCAAGTTCCTCGACTTCGACATGGACAATTTCGATCAGCGCATGGCCGCGATCGAGCCGGCCGTGTCGTTCAACGTGCCCAACAAGCTGGGCGAGGACAGCAGCGAGAAGCTCTCGGTGGCGCTGAAATTCTCCAAGTTCGAGGATTTCAACCCGGCGGCGATCGCCCGCCAGATTCCGGCCACGGCGAAGCTCCTGGAGGCGCGCGAGCAGCTCGCCAACCTGCTGCGCTACATGGACGGCAAGATGGCTGCGAGCGACCAGATCAAGGCGCTGCTGGCCGATCCCCAGCTGATGGCGGCGCTGAAGGACAGGCTCGGCAAGGGCGAGCCTTCCGACGACAAGACGGCGAACTGAGGGCAGGGCACAGGCCCAGCCTCCGGAGCAGCGGGCGAGGGAGCGCAAGGCGCTCTTTCGCAGGAGCGACGCTCCGGATGGTTTGAAGCGATCCCGGCCGCATGCGGCGGGATCGGGGGCCTGCAGGCGGTTAAGCGAGCGAGGCGGCAATGGCAGCGGAAGCACAAACCCAAAAGCCCGGCGGGGCAGCAGTCGAGACGCGCGAGATCGACGATTTCTCGTCGATCCTGAAGCAGAGTTTCAAGCCGAAGACGGAGCGCGCTGCGACCGAGGTCGAGAACGCGGTCGCGACCCTGGTCAACCAGGCGCTGGCGGACCAGACCCTGATCAAGGGCGACGTCATCGACACGATCGAAGAGATGATCGCAAGGCTCGATGCCAAGCTGACCGAGCAGATGAACGAGGTGCTGCACGCACCCGAATACCAGAAGATCGAAAGCGCCTGGCGCGGTCTCAACTATCTCGTCTTCAACTCGGAGACGGATGCGCAGTTGAAGATCAAGGTGATGAACGTCTCGAAGAGCGAGCTCTATCGCAATCTCAAGACCTATCCCGGCGCACGCTGGGACCAGAGCCCGCTGTTCAAGCAGGTCTACGAGCAGGAATTCGGGCAGCTCGGCGGCCAGCCCTTCGGCTGCCTGGTGGGAGACTATCATTTCAGCCATGTCCCGACGGACGTGCAGCTCCTGCGCGATCTGTCGAAGGTGGCGGCGGCGGCGCATGCGCCCTTCTTCGCCGGCGCCGACCCCACCCTGATGGGAATGGACACCTGGACGGAGCTGTCGAACCCGCGCGATCTCGGCAAAGTCTTCGACACGCCGGATTATGCGGCCTGGAAAGGCCTGCGCGATGCGGCCGACTCCCGTTATGTCGGCCTGTGCCTGCCGCGGGTGCTGGCGCGGGTGCCTTACGGCGCCAAGTCCGAGCCGGTGGAGGAATTCGCCTTCGAGGAGGATACCGACGGTCACAAGGGCGACAAATACGCCTGGATGAACGCGGCCTACGCGATGGCGGTCAATATCAACCGCGCCTTCAAGGAATATGGCTGGTGCACCCGCATCCGCGGCGTCCAGTCGGGTGGCGAGGTCCTGAACCTGCCGACCCATACCTTCCCGACGGATGATGGCGGCATCGACCTTAAATGCCCGACCGAGATCGCGATCAGCGACCGGCGGGAGGCGGAACTGGCGAAGTCCGGCCTGATCCCGCTGATCCATCGCAAGAACACCGACAAGGCCGCCTTCATCGGCGCCCAGTCGCTCTACAAGCCCAAGGCCTTCTCCGGGCCAGACGGCGTGGCGGCCACCGCATCCGACAACCTGTCGTCGCGGCTGCCCTACATGTTCGCGGTCTCGCGCTTCGCGCATTACCTGAAGTGCATGGTTCGCGACAAGGTTGGCTCCTACAAGGAAAAGGAGCCGCTGCGCCGCTGGCTGCAGGAGTGGATCACCGACTATGTCGACGGCGATCCGGTCAATTCCAGCGAGGAGACGAAGGCGCGGCGCCCGCTCTCAGATGCGCGCATCGACGTCTTCGAGGACGAGGAGAACCCTGGCTACTACTCGGCCAAGTTCTATCTGCGGCCGCACTTCCAGCTCGAAGGCATGGATATCGGCCTGAGCCTGGTCTCGCGACTACCAGCTCCCAAGCAGTGACCGTCACCTGAGCAGGTGACGGCGACAACGAGGATCTTCGGCGCGCCGGCCGGTCGAGGGCGGCGCGACAGAAGAAGTGCGTCCACAGCGGGCCCGCATCCGCGCGCCCAGCAATCCATACCCCGGAGGTAAAAATGGCTAGCGACTTCCTGCTCGAGATCGACGGCATCAAGGGCGAAAGCAAGGACTCCAAGCGCAAGGACACGATCGAGGTCGACTCCTTTTCCTGGGGCGTCAGCAACGCCGGCTCGCATGCGGCCAATTCCGGTGGCGGCGCAGGCAAGGCGAGCTTCCAGGACATTCATTTCACGGCTTCGGTCGGCAAAGCTTCGGCTAACCTAGCGTTGTCCTGCGCAACCGGCAAACACATCAAGAAAGCAGTCCTCTTCGTCCGCAAGCAGGGCGAAGGCCAGCAGGAATACTACACGCTGACGCTGGAAGATCTGCTGGTGTCCAGCTACCAGTCCGGCGATGCGGCGGGCGGTTCGAGTGTTCCCACCGACCAGTTCTCGCTGAACTACGCCAAGATCAAATACGAGTACAAGCCGCAGAAGAACGACGGCTCGCTGGATGCTCCGGTCACGATGACCTGGGACATCAAGTCCAACAAGAAGTGAGTTGTGGCGCGCCGGCCCCGGAGCAATCCACGGGCCGGCGCCTCGCCAGCGATCGGCAGGCCATGGTTGACCCGATCTCGAAGAAGCGGCTGCGGCCGCCTTTGATGTTCGCATTTCGAGAGGCGCATCTGGAAAAGGATGCGAGGACCGCGCTCGACCTGAGGGACGAGGGCGGCGAACGCGTGATCGCGCCGCGCCGGGCCGCGCCGCGCGCCGCGATCACCGAGCAGAAGCTGCGCCGCGAGATTTCCATCGATCTCGACGCTCTGGTCAACACCATCAATCTGGGCTCCTCTCTCGATCTCTCCGAGCTGGAGCATGTGCGCCGCTCGGTGCTCAATCACGGCTTTCCGGACCTGACCCGGCTGTCGATCGACGAGCACCGCGTCGATGCGATCCGCGAGGATCTCGTCGACGTGCTGGTCGGCTACGAGCCGCGCCTGATCCGCAAGTCGGTCGCCGTCGAGCGCGACGAAAGCCTCGACCCGGCCGAACTCAAGATCCGCTTCCTCGTCCGCGCCGATCTGAATTGCGAACCGCTCAATATTCCGGTCCAATTCGTCGCCGATCTCGAACTCGACACTGGCAAGATCGCCATCAAGGGCCGATGACGCGATGAACCAGGAGTTTCTCGACCTCTACAATCAGGAACTCCGGCTCTTCATGGAGCACAGCAAGGAGTTCGCGGAGGAGTATCCGGGCATCGCCGAGCGGCTCGGCGGGCTTGCCGGCGAGCGTATGGACCCGATGGTCGGCGGCCTGCTTGAGGGGGCGGCCTTCCTGGCAGCGCGCGTCCAGCTCAAGCTCAAGCACGAGTTTCCCGAGTTCACCAACAACCTGATCGAGCAGTTGCTGCCGAATTATCTGGCGCCGACGCCTTCGGCACTGCTGGCCGGCGTGGTGCCGACCTATTCGGATCCGGCGTTGCGGGAGGGGATGCGGATCCCGCGCGGCGCCTATATCGACGCGACCTATCTGGAGCGCGAGCGCCGGGTCGCCTGCCGCTACCGGCTGGGCGGCGACGTCACGCTCTGGCCCTTCGAGATCACTGCCGCCGAGTATCTGCCGGCGCCGGGGCCTCTGCAGGCGCTCGGCCTGCGGACCGGTCCGCGGGCGCTGTCGGGCCTGCGCATCTCGCTGAACCACCGGGTGATGGCCGACCGGGAGCAGGAGCCCTCCGTCGCGCAGGCGTTGAAGAACCCGGCGAGCTGGTTCGCCGGCTGCCGAACGCGCGAACTGCCCTTCCACCTGCTCGGCGCCGAGGGCGATGCCGTCGCGCTTTACGAACAGCTCTTATCGAACTGCATCGGCATCCACTTCCGCCATCTCGACGAGTTCGGCGACCCCGTGGTGACGCCGGGCGATGGCTGCCGCCTCGAGCAGATTGGTTTCGAGGAGGACGAGGCGCTGCTGCCGGCCGATACGCGCGTGTTCCGCGGCTTTGACCTGCTGCGCGAACTGTTCTGGTTCCCGCGCAAGTTCCTCGGCTTCCGGCTGGAAGGGCTGGCCGGCATCATGCCGAAGCTCAAGGCCAAGGCGGTCGACATCATCTTCGTGTTCGACGAGGTGAACACGCGTTTGCCGGGCGCTGTACGCAAGGAGATGTTCGCGCTCTATGCGTCGCCCGCGATCAACCTCTTCGAGAAGACGACGGACCGCATCCCGGTCAAGACGAACCAGCATGAATTCCATGTCGTGCCGGACCGCAGCCGCACGCTCGACTACGAGCCGCACAGCATTCTCTCCGTGCATGCGCATTATGTCGGCGGGCGCGAGAAGCAGCCGGTCCACCCGCTCTATTCCTCGCCGGAAGGTGCCTCGCCAACACTCGGGCTGCATTATACCCAGCGACGCCTGCCGCGGCGGCGTTCCTCGGTCGAGCGCCGGCAGGGCAAGGCCTCCGACTATACGGGCACCGAGATGTTCATCTCGCTGGTCGAGCCGGCCGGGGTGTCGGACACCGCGTCGGTGGCCGAACTCAGCGTTCGGGCGCTCTGCTCCAACCGGCATCTGACCGAGCATCTGCCGACCGGGCAGGGCGGGGCCGACTTTCGCCTGATCGACAATGTCTCGCTCGACATCGCCTGCCTCGCCGGGCCGACGCCGCCGCGCGAGCCGGTGGTCTCCCAACTCAAGCTGCGCTCGGAGACCGCGAGCACCGGGGTCGTGACCTGGCGGCTGGTCAACCTGATCAGCCTCAATCATCTCGGCCTCGTCCAGCGGGGCGCCGGGGAGAACGGCGAGGCGCTGCGCGAGCTGCTCTCGCTTTTCGCCGATCTCGCCGACAGCGCCACCGAACGGCGCATCCGCGGCATCAAGAGCGTCGACAGCCGCGCGGTCGTGCGCCGCTTTCCGCAGCGGGCGGGGACAGGCGCGGCGCGCGGGCTCGAAATCACCCTGCTGCTCGACGAGAAGGCCTTCGAGGGATCGGGCGTGTTCCTGCTCGGGGCGGTGCTCGATCGCTTCTTCGCCGAATACGCGGCGATGAACCATTTCACCCAGACGGTGATCCGCACCGTCGAGCGCGGCGAGGTAATGCGCTTCCCACCGCGCGCCGGTGCGAGGCGCATCCTGTGAGCGAGGACGCCGCCACCCCACTGGAGAAGGAGCCGAGCTACCAGGCGCAGCTCGAGGCCGAGCCCTGGCGCTTCGACTTCTACGCGGCGATGCGCCGGGTGGAGCGCAGCTTCCCCGATAGGCCGCGGGTCGGCGACGTCGCCTCGCGGCGCGACGAATATGTCGCGCTGGGCGAGCAGCCCTATCTCGATTTTCCGGCGTCGAGCCTCGCCGAGGCCGGCTGCGACGAGCAGGGGCGCCTGCGGCTCTTCGTCAAATTCCTCGGCCTGCTCGGGCCGCAGGGACCGCTGCCGCTGGCGACGACCGAGGAAAGCTATCACTGGACGCTGGTGCGGGACGACGCCTTCCCGCGCTTCCTCGACATCTTCAACCACCGCTTCCTGCAATTGTTCTACCGGGCCTGGGCCGATTCGCGGCCGATCGCACAGCATGACCGGCCCGATCTCGACCGCTTCGCCGCCTATATCGGCAGCATGATCGGGGTGGGCTCGAAGCCTTATCTCAAGCTGGACACAGTGCCCGATGCCGAAAAGCTCGCCCATGCGGGTTTGATCGGGGCGCAGGCGAAATCGGCCTCGCGTCTGCGGCGCTTCCTCGCCGGATTGTTCAAGGCCGATGTCGAGATCGAGCAGTTCACCGGGATGTGGCTGGTCTTCGACCCGGCCGACCGGACGCGGCTCGGCGGCTCGCATTGCACACTGGGCGGCGATGCGCTGCTGGGCGGCAGCGTCTACAGCGTCGAGGACAAGTTCCGCGTCAAGATCGTCGCACGCGATCTCGAGCAGTTCGAGCGCTTCCTGCCGAATGGTGATCGCTGCGAGCCTCTGGCCGATGCGGTGTTCTTCCATCTCGGCGAGCAGTTCGAATGGGATGTCGAGCTCGCGCTGCCGGTCGGCGAGGTCAAGCCGGTGCGGCTCGGCCAGTCCGGCCATCTCGGCTGGACGAGCTGGATGGCGCCGAACTGGAATGTCGAGGAGGGCGCCTTGCGCCGCGACGCCCGCTTCCACCCCGCCGAAAGCCTGCGCCTGAAACGAAGCCGCGCCGCGGCCACTGGACACTGAAGGGGACGACCATGGCCGATATCAGCCTCGAAGCCGTCACGGGCAAGCTCAACCGGGTCGGCTACGACACCTTCCTGCAGGCGCTGCGGCAGGCGAAGGGGGCGGGCAACCGCAATGTCGAGCTGGCGCATTGGCTGCTCCAGATCCTGCAGGGTACGTCGAACGATCTGACGCTGACAGCCGATCACTACAAGCTCGACCGCGCCAAGATGCTGATGGAGCTCGGCGGGGTGGTCGAGGGCTTCCGTCGCAACGAGACGGAGATGCCGGGCATCGCCAACCACATCGTCGATATTCTGGACCGCGGCTGGCACTATGCGACCCTGTTCTTCGGGGAGACGCAGATCCGGACCGGCCATCTCCTGGTCGCGGCGCTGAAGTCGACCGAATTGCGTCGCGTGCTGACGGGCCTTTCCAAGGAATTCTCCAAGATCCCGGTCGAGGAGCTGGCCGCAGGCCACGGCAAGATCTGGGAAAGCTCGGAAGAAGAGAACCTGCGGCCGATGGACGGTTCGGGCCTGCGCGCGGCGGGAACGCCCGGCGCCGAACAGGCCGAGGGGGCGAAGGGCACGACCGCGCTCGATCGCTTCTCGCAGGACCTGACCGTCAAGGCCCGCTCCGGCACGATGGACCCGATCCTCGGCCGCGACGACGAGATCCGGCAGGTGATCGACGTGCTGATGCGGCGGCGCCAGAACAACCCGATCCTCACCGGCGAGGCCGGCGTCGGCAAGACCGCGATCGCGGAAGGTTTCGCCCAGCGCGTCGCTTCCGGCGATGTGCCGCCGCCGCTCAAGGGCGTGCGCGTCTGCGCACTGGATATCGGCCTGATGCAGGCCGGCGCCTCGATGAAGGGCGAGTTCGAGCAGCGCCTGCGCTCGGTGATCGACGAGGTGCAGTCCTCGCCGACGCCGGTGATCCTGTTCATCGACGAGGCGCATACGCTGATCGGCGCCGGCGGGCAGGCCGGGACAGGCGATGCCGCCAATCTCCTGAAGCCGGCGCTGGCGCGCGGCACGCTGCGCACCATCGCCGCGACGACATGGTCGGAATACCGCCAGTATTTCGAGAAGGACCCGGCCCTGACCCGGCGCTTCCAGCCGGTGCAGGTCGACGAGCCCGACGTCGCGCGCTGCTGCACCATGCTGCGCGGGCTGATCGGCCCGATGGAGAAGCACCACAAGGTGCGCATCTCCGATGCCGCCATCGTCGCGGCGGTCTCGCTCTCTTCGCGCTATATTCCGGCGCGGCAGTTGCCCGACAAGGCGGTGAGCCTGCTCGATACGGCCTGCGCCCGCGTCGCCATTAGCCAGAGCGCGACCCCGGCCGCGATCGAGGATGCGCGCGTCGCCATCGCCTCGCTGGAGCAGGAGAAGGCGGCGCTGACGGCGGATGCCGATCTCGGGACGGATGCCACCAAGCGCCTCGGCGAGATCGAGGCCGAGATCACTGAGCGGCAGGAGAAGCTCGCGGCGCTGGAAGGCGCCTGGGCGGGCGAGCTCGCCATCGTCGAGGAGATCAAGGCGCTGCGGGCCAAGCTCGGCGAAAAGGCGCCGGGTGGAGACGCGATGGCTGGGGAGACCGGACAGGAGGCCAATGAGAACGTCGCTCCTTTGTCGGGCGAAGGCGAGCCTCCCGCTTCTGAGGCGGTCGCTGGTCCCGAGGCATCCCGTACCGCGCTCAACGCCAAATTCGCGGCGCTGAGCGAGATCGACCCGACCAACCGGATGATCTACGCCCATGTCGACGAGCAGTCGGTCGCCTCCGTCGTCTCGGACTGGACCGGCATTCCGGTCGGCCGGATGGTCAAGGACGAGATCGAGACCGTGCTCAACCTCGCGGAAACGCTGAACAAGCGCGTGGTCGGGCAGGGGCATGGCATCGGCATGATCGCCAAGCGCATCGAGACCAACCGCGCCCGGCTCGACAATCCCAACAAGCCGATCGGCGTGTTCATGCTCTGCGGCCCCTCCGGCGTCGGCAAGACCGAGACGGCGCTGGCGCTGGCGGAATCACTCTATGGCGGCGAGCAGAACGTCATCACCATCAACATGAGCGAGTTCCAGGAGGCGCATACCGTCTCGACGCTGAAGGGCGCGCCTCCCGGCTATGTCGGCTATGGCGAGGGCGGCAGGCTGACGGAAGCGGTGCGGCGCAAGCCCTATTCGGTGGTGCTGCTCGACGAGGTCGAGAAAGCCCATCCCGACGTGCACGAGCTGTTCTTCCAGGTCTTCGACAAGGGCCAGATGGAGGATGGCACCGGCCGGCGCATCGACTTCAAGAACACCCTGATCATCCTGACCTCGAATGTCGGCACCGACGAGATCATGAGCCTGTCGGCGAACGGCGCGGCCAAGCCCGATCCGGAGGTCATGGCGGTGAGCCTGCGGCCCGCGCTGCTCAAGGTCTTCCCGCCGGCCCTGATCGGGCGGCTCGTGACCATCCCCTACTATCCGCTGTCCTCGGACATGCTGGCCGGGATCGTGCGGCTCCAGCTCGGCCGCATCGGCAAGCGGCTCAGCGAGAACCACAAGGCGGCCTTCGTCTATGACGACGCCGTGGTCGAGCACATCGTCGGCCAGTGCAACGATCCGGATTCCGGCGGGCGCATGATCGACAATATCATCACCAACTCGATGCTGCCGGCGCTCTCGCGCGCGATCCTCAACCTGCAACTGGAGAAGAAGCCGCTGACCGAGGCGAAAGTCTCGGTCGAGGACGGCCAGTTCGCCTATCAGGTGGCGTGAGGCCTCCTGCGCTCGTCGTCATGCTCGCCCTTGTGGCGAGCATTCACGCCTTGAACACTGCGCTCGCTTAAGGAAGACGTGGATGGTCGGGACAAGCCCGACCATGACGGGAATGCGGGCCTTCGTTGACATCGGGCTTATGGCTTCGCGATGCCCGGGTAATGTTCAGACCTGCTGCATGAAATCGTCGAGCGCTTCGCTCTCGACCTTCGACAGCCGCAGGCCCAGCTTGCTGCGGCGCCAGAGCACGTCCTGCGACCGGCGCGCCCATTCCGCCTTCATCAGGTAGCGGATCTCGCGCTCGTAGAGATCCGCACCGAAATGCCGGCCGAGATCGGAGAAGCCGTTCGCATCGCCGAGGATGTCGCGAGTGCGGGTGCCGTAGGCGCGGACGAGCCGCGTCGCAGTCCGGCGCTCAAGCCAAGGATAGGCGCTGGCGATCTCACCGACCAGCTTGTCGAAGCCGCCGACCGGGAAATCGCCGCCGGGGAGGGCGCCGGCAACCGTCCATTCGGCGCGGGCGGCCCAGGGAGCGAGCGGTGCCAGTTTTGCGATCGCGGCTTCCGCAAGACGGCGATAGGTCGTGATCTTGCCGCCGAAGACGGAGAGCAGCGGCGCCTCGCCTTCGGGAGAATCCAGCGTCAGCACGTAGTCGCGCGTCGCCTCCTGCGCCTTCGAGGCGCCGTCGTCATAGAGCGGGCGGACGCCCGAATAGGTCCAGACCACCGATTCCGGCGTGACGGGCTGACGGAAATACTCGCTCGCGGCAGCGCAGAGATAGGCGATCTCGTCCGGCGATGCGACAACCTCGGCCGGGTCGCCATGATAGTCGCGGTCGGTCGTCCCGATCAGCGTGAAATCCTGCTCGTAGGGGATGGCGAAGATGATGCGTCCGTCCGCGTTCTGGAAGATGTAGCAGCGATCGTGCTCGTAGAGTTTGGGCACGACGATATGGCTGCCCTGGACCATGCGGACGCCGGCCTTGGCATTGTTGTGGATGACGCCGTTCAGGACATCGCCAACCCAGGGACCGGCAGCATTGACGAGCGCGCGTGCCCAGATCGTCTGTCGGCCTTCGGCTCCGTCCGTGTCGAGCTGCCAGAGCCCGTTCTCGCGCCGCGCCGCCGTGACGCGGGTGCGGGTATGGATGGCGGCGCCGCGCACGGCGGCGTCCATCGCGTTCAGCACGACGAGGCGGGCATCCTCGACCCAGCAATCGGAATATTCGAAGGCCTTGGCCCGGTCGTCCTTCAGCGGCTTGCCGACCGCGTCATGGGCGAGATCGAGCGTGCGCGTCGCCGGCAGGAGCTTGCGGCCGCCGATATGGTCGTAGAGGAACAGGCCGAGGCGTAGCAGCCAGGCCGGGCGCAGGCCCTTGTGATGCGGCAGCACGAAGCGCAGCGGCCAGATGATATGAGGCGCGATGGCCCAGAGCCGCTCGCGCTCCATCAAGGCCTCGCGCACCAGCCGGAATTTGTAATGCTCGAGATAGCGCAGGCCGCCATGGATCAGCTTGGTCGAGCGCGAGGAGGTGGCGCTGGCGAGGTCGTCCTTCTCGAACAGCACGACGCAGGCACCGCGCCCCGCCGCATCGCGGGCGATGCCGCAGCCATTGATGCCGCCGCCGATCACGGCGAGATCGTAGGGCGTGCCGGGTTCGGTGCCGAAGCCGGCTAAGGGTGAGGTCGTTTCGGAAGCCATGCGCATCTTCTGGAAGGCTGGAAAGGCTGATCTGTGGCGCCATCCAATCCCGGCCGAGGCGCCGCCACAAGCCCGCTCCTGCGGTCAAATCAGAGGTGATGTCAATTCGTGCGGCTTGACGGGACGGGCGCGAGGCCGGAACACGGCACCCGGGAAGAGCATGGCGGCAGGATGAGCCAGTCGGTGGATCACGAACACGGGAGGCGTTTCCCGGAACGGGCGGACGCGGCCTTCCGCACCGTGCTGGAATGCGCCGGCGCGGCGATCCTGGCGGTGCTGTTCCTCGTGGTCATGGCCGCGGTCCTGCAGCGCTATCTGTTCGGCGGCGGTTTCGTCTGGTCCGACGAACTGGCGATCTGGCTGCACCTGGCGCTGATCGCGTTCGGTGCGCCCCTCGCCGTCACCGGCACGCTGGCGATGCGGCTCGATGTGCTAGTTCGCCTGCTGCCTGCCATGCCTCGGCGCATTGCGGGTGTTCTCGCGGATGCCATCGCCTTCCATGGCGCGCTGGTGCTGGCGGCGGGTGGGGCGAATGTCGCTTTGCTCGTCGGCGGGCATTCGACCGTGCTCGGCCTGCCCGAAGCCTTGCGCTTTGCCGTCTTTGCTTTTGGCGGTGGGCTGACGATAATTGCGCTTTTCCTCAGGTCCGGGCCGGAGCGCGGCTGGACGAGCTCTGTAGCGGCGCTCGCGCTCGGCGGCTGCTTCTATGGGCTGGCGCAGCTGTCCTTCGATCTCTTCCCGACGCCGAGCCTCGTCGCAGCGCTCGTCGCAGGCGCAGGGCTGCTGCTGGGCGCGCCGCTGCCCTTCGCCCTCTTGGCGGGCGTCTCGCTTACAGGGCCGTTCGGCGGGTTGATGCCGGAGCCCGCGATCGTGCAGACGATGGTCGGCGGCGTGGGGAAATTCCTGCTGCTGGCGATCCCCTTCTTCCTGCTGGCCGGCGAACTTCTGACGGCGGGCGGGCTTGCCGAGCGCCTGATCCGCTTCGCCGCGACGCTGGTCGGGCATTGGCGGGCAGGGCTGGCGCAGACGGCGCTGGTCGCGAGCGTGCTGTTCTCGGGTGCCTCCGGGTCTTCGGTGGCGAATGCGGCCTTCGGGGCCAAGGTGATGGCGCCGACCCTGGTGGCGCGCGGTTATCCACCGGCCAATGCTGCGGCGATCGTCGCGGGCGTCTCGATGCTCGACAACATCATTCCGCCTTCGATCGCCTTCCTCATCCTGGCGAGTGCGACCCATCTCTCGGTCGGATCGCTATTGGTCGGCGGTTTCGTCGCGGGTGGCGTGCTGGCGCTGGCCCTGGCGATCGGTATCCATCTCAGCGTGCGCGGCGTCGTCGATGCGGCGCCTAAGGCGAGCGCGGCGGAGCGGGGCAGGGCGCTGATCGGCGCCATTCCCGCGATCGGGCTCGGTATCGTCGTGGTGGTCGGCATCCGCTTCGGCGTGGTGACGGTGACGGAAGCCTCGGCGCTCGCGGTCGCGTATGCCGCTGTTGCCTGCCTCGCGCTGCGCAGCCTGAACGGGCGGGGCGTGCTGGAGGCCCTGCGCAAGTCGGCAGGGGAGGCCGCAGCGATCGGCCTGCTGATCGGGGCCTCGGCGCCCTTCGCCTTCCTGCTCGCGGTCGACCGGGTCTCCGAGCAGATGGCCGGGCTCGTCACGGCCTTCGGCGCCGGACCCTATGCCGTGATGCTGCTCGCCAATCTCGTGTTGCTGGTCGCCGGACTCTTCCTCGATATCGGCGCGGCGATCCTGCTGCTGGCGCCGCTGCTGCTGCCGGTGGCGGTGGCGGCGGGGCTCGATCCGATCCAGTTCGGCGTGGTGCTCGTCGTCAACCTGATGATCCATGGGCTGACGCCGCCGCTCGGCATCCTCGTCTATGTCGTCAGCGGCATCATGCGGGTGCCGGCAGGTGCGGTTTTCAGGGCGGTGCTGCCGCTGCTCGGCGTTTTGCTGGCGGCGCTCATGGTTCTGTCGCTGGGCATGGCTGCGTGGCCCGCGCTTGCGCCGGGGTTCAAGGCACTGTTCTGATGCGCTCTCCTTCGCCCGGCGCTCGCGCCGTTCCATCGCCTACGCCGTGAGCCGGCCCGGACTTCGATATGATCTTCACCGACATCGCGACGCGGACCTACAATCACGGCTGGCGGCTCGACCCCATCATCCGCAGCCTGCTCGATACCGATTTCTACAAGCTGCTGATGCTGCAAATGATCCGGGCCTTCCACCCGGACGTGCAGGTCACCTTCTCGCTGATCAACCGCTCGAAGCATATTAGGCTCGCCGATATCGTCGACGAGGGCGAGCTTCGGGCGCAGCTCGACCATGCCCGCTCGCTGCGCTTCACCAAGAACGAGTTGATCTGGCTGTCCGGCAACAGCTTCTACGGCAAGACGCAGATGTTCTCGCCGGAGTTCATGGCCTGGCTCGCCGAGTTCCAGTTGCCCGAATACGACCTGCGCAAGGTCGACGGCCAGTACGAGCTGCATTTCGAGGGGCCCTGGACCCACAGCACGATGTGGGAGGTGCCGGCGCTGTCGATCATCAACGAGCTGAGGGCGCGCCGGGTGATGCTTGGCCAGAAGCGCTTCTCGCTCGACGTGCTCTATGCCCGCGCCAAGGCCAAGATGTGGGACAAGGTCGAGCGGCTGCAGAAGCTGCCCAACCTCAAGCTCTCCGATTTCGGCACGCGCCGCCGTCACGGCCATCTCTGGCAGCGCTGGTGCGTCGAGGCGCTGAAGGAGGGGCTGGGCTCCGCTTTCACCGGTACCTCTAATGTGCTGCTCGCCATGGATGCCGATCTGGAAGCAATCGGCACCAACGCGCATGAATTGCCGATGGTGCTGGCGGCGTTGGCCGATTCGGACGAAGAACTGCTGCGCGCGCCCTATCGCGTGCTCGACGAGTGGCGCCAAGTCTATGGCGGCAACCTCCTGATCGCGCTGCCGGACGCCTTCGGCACGCAGAGTTTCCTCCGCCATGCGCCGGACTGGGTGGCCGACTGGACCGGCTTCCGCCCCGACAGCGCCCCGCCCATCCCGGCCGGCGAGACGATCATGGCATGGTGGCGCGAGCACGGGCGCGATCCGCGCGACAAGATGCTGGTCTTCTCCGACGGGCTCGATGTCGACGCGATCGAGCGCGTCTACCACCATTTCGACGGCAAGGTCCGCATGGCCTTCGGCTGGGGCACGGACCTGACCAACGATCTCGTCGGCTGTTCGCCGGACGGCTCGCGCGCGCTTGATCCGATCTCGCTGGTCTGCAAGGTCACCAAGGCGAACGGGCGCCCGGCGGTGAAGCTCTCCGATAATCCAGAAAAGGTCTCGGGCGATCCGGATACGGTGGAGCGCTATCGGCGGGTGTTCGGGGTCTGATCCCCGTCACTGCGCTGGCTTCTTGCATCGCCGCGCAAAAACCCCTAATGCGACCGCGTTTCTAGGCCCGAAGGGCCGCCTTCGAGGACAAGGGTGTCATGGCCAAAGAGAAGTTTGCGCGCACCAAGCCGCATTGCAACATTGGAACGATTGGTCACGTTGACCATGGCAAGACGTCTTTGACGGCTGCGATCACGAAGGTTTTGGCCGAGACGGG
>SEEM01000315.1 GCA_004144595.1 Hyphomicrobiales bacterium | reverse complement strand
GCGAGCGCGAGGCCCTTGTGCGCGGCCGGGGCCAAGCCCTGCGCGACGAGCTGCCAGGAATGGCCGGGCGTGCCGATGGCGTAGCAGGCGGTGCGGCATTGCACGGTCGGGACGACCCAACTCACCGTGCCGACATCCGTCGAGCCGACGGAGGTGTCGTTGCCGGCGCCGAGCGGATAGATCTCGTCGCTGAGCGCCTCGCCCTCCTTAGGCTTCAGGTCGAAGCGGCCATAGGCGGCGGCGATGTCCTGCGGGCTCAGCGTCTTCTGGAATTTCGCGGCGAAGGCGTGGTCGGCGGCGTCGAAGCCGGGGCCGCCCAGCGCCAGCAGATGGGCCTGCATCGTCTCTTCGAGAGGGCGGTTGCCGACGAGATTGGCGTCTCCCGAAAGCTGCTTGATCGTAACCGTGGTCTCGCTCATGAGGGCTGCGCCCTCTGCGATCTTCTTCACGCGGGCAACGAGCTCCCACATCTCCGAGAGCGTGGCGGCGCGGATGAGCTGACGCGTCGTCGCGGTCGCCTGCACGACATTGGGAGCGATGCCGCCTGCATTTATGACAGCGTAATGCACGCGCGCGGTCGAAGGCATGTGCTCGCGCATGTAGTTCACGCCGACATGCATCAGTTCGACCGCATCGAGCGCCGAGCGGCCGAGATGCGGCGCGGCGGCGGCATGCGAGGCACGGCCCGAGAAGGTGAACTCGATCTCGACGCAGGCGAGCGAGAAGGCGCGGTTGACGCCGTTGAACGAGGCCGGGTGCCAGCACAAGGCGATATCGACATCGTCAAAGGCGCCGGCGCGCACCATGAAGCCCTTGGCCGAGCCACCTTCCTCCGCCGGGCAGCCGTAATAGCGCACGCGGCCTTTCAACCCGTTGGCGGCGAGGTAGTCCTTCACCGCGGCGGCGGCGAGCAGCGAGGCCGAACCCAGCATGTTGTGGCCGCAGCCATGGCCGTTGCCGCCTTTCTCGACCGGGGTCTCGGTCGCGTTGCCGGCTTCCTGGCTGAGGCCCGGCAGAGCGTCGAACTCGCCCATGATCGCGATGACCGGGCCGCCCTCGCCGGCCTCGCCGACGACCGCGGTCGGAATGCCGGCGATGCCGGTCGTCACGCGAAAGCCCTCGCTTTCCAGCATGGCGCGGTGCTCGGCGGCCGAGCGCACCTCCTGATAGTTCAGCTCGGGCATGTGCCAGATTCGGTCGGAGAGCCCGAAATAGGCCGGGGCCTTGTCGTCGATCCGACGCCAGACATCCTTGCTGTTGCTCATGGGTAGGTTCCTCCCGCGCGGGTCATGTGGCCCGATTCCGTGCCGGGGTTCTGGCATGGGCCGGTGGTGGGTCACAAGCGGGGCGCGCACGGGATGACGCCCTTCACTTACGCCTTTGGTGGTTTCCCGCGCTCAGCCATGTCGCCGTAGCGGAAACCGCCAATGTCGGCTGCCGCCGCACAGAAATTTGGCTCGTTCTGCCAGTGCTTCCGTGCATGATCGCTTACACTGGGGAGTTCGAGCCAAAATCCATGACAACAGATCCGCGCCTGCCGTTTCTCGCCGAGCTGGAGAAGAAAATCCTCTGGCTGGCCTCGTGGACGATCCACAACGCCAACCATATCCGCCAGAACGAAGACGGGATGAAGGTGGGCGGGCATCAGGCCTCCTCGGCCTCGCTCGCCACGATCATGACCGCGCTCTACATGGCCGCGCTGAAGCCGCAGGA
>SEEM01000314.1 GCA_004144595.1 Hyphomicrobiales bacterium | reverse complement strand
CGGCGGGCTCTCGCCGCTCGTCCTGCCTGCGCCTTCCGCCGTGCTCGCGACGCTGTGGAGCGAGATCGCCACCGGGCGGCTCTGGCCGCACCTGGCGATGACCGCGACGGAGATGGCGCTGGGCCTCGGCATCGGCGCCGTCGTCGGGCTCGGCACCGGCATCCTGCTGGCGGAATTTCCGGCGCTCAGCCGGTTGCTGCGCCCTTACGTGCTGGCAAGCCAGCTCGTGCCCAAGCTCGCGCTCGGGCCGCTCTTCATCATCTGGTTCGGCTTCGGCATGACGCCGACCGTCGTCATCACCGCGCTGATCTGCTTCTTCCCGCTGATGGAGAACACGCTGACCGGGATCGGCGAGGTCGATGCCTCCCGGCGCGTGATGGATTCGAGCCTGATCTTCGCCCTGTTCATCGTCATCACCGCCCTTGGAATGCTGCTCTACGAGGCCGTGCGCCTGATCGAGCGCCGCGTCCTGCACCGCTTCTCGAAAGGCTAGGTTCCATGTCCGTGCTGCGTGCTGCCCTCCTGCTTGCCCTTACCTGCCTGACTGCCGCGCCAGCGGCGGCTCAACCGCTCGACAAGCTCACCGTCGCCGGCTGGAGCCAGCCGATCAGCGAGATCACCAATCTCCTGGCCGAGCCGGACAAGGGCTTCTTCAAGGCCAAGGGCATCGCGCTCGACTACGTGCCCGGCAATGGCGGCGGCGCTGCGCTGCAAACCCTGATCGCCGGCCAGGCCCAGATCGCCTTCACCGATCCGGCCGCGCTCTATCTCGCGCTCGACAAGGGCGAGAAGCTCGTCGCGATCTACAACATCTATCCGCAAAACGTCTTCAACGTCGTGGCGCTGAAGAGCAGCGGCATCCGCACCGCCGCCGATCTCAAGGGCAAGCGCATCGGCGTCTACAGCCTCGCCAGCGGCACCTATCAGAACCTGCTGGTGCTACTGAATCAGGTGGGACTCGGCGAGAAGGACGTGCAGATCCAGCCGGCCGGCCTGCTGAATTTCGCGCCGCTGATGCAGGGGCAGGTCGACGCCACCGCCGCGACCGATACCGGCCTGCTCGTCGCCCGCGCCAAGGGGCTGGGCAAGGCCAACGTCATCGAGGTCCGCGATCAGCTCAACCTGCCGAGCGACATCTTCGTCGTGAAGGAAGCCTATTACGAGCAGAACAAGCCGCTGCTGAAGCGCTTCCTTGCCGCTTATCGCGACTCGGCTGCCTGGATGATCGCCAAGCCGGAAGAAGCCGCGCGCATCGCCGTCACCCGCGCGATCAACGGGCGCGACGAGGCCGTGAACCTCGAGATCATCAAGCTGCGCAATGCGTCCAGCGTCTCGACGACGACGCAGCGCGAGGGGCTCGGCCGCTTCGACCTCGAAGCCCTGCAGAAAGGCGCCGACACCTTCCGCAGCCTTGGGCTTATCGCCCGCCAGATCGATATGAATTCCGTCGTGAAGAGCGACCTGATCCCCGCCAAGGACAGCGCGCCGTGAGCTTCCGCGACCGGGCCATCCTCGTCACCGGCGCGAGCCGCGGCATCGGTGCCGCGATCGCAAAGGCCTTCGCGACCGAGGGCGGGATCGTCATCGTCAATTACCGGACGAATGAGGCCGCGGCCGAGGCCGTCGTCGCGGAATGCCGCGCGCTCGGCGGCGAGGCATTGGCCATACTGGCCGATGTCACTTCGCCCGAGGCGGTCGACGCCATGGCGACGCGCATTGCGGAGGAGGTCGGCCGGCTCGACGTCGTCGTCAACAACGCCTTCGCGCCCTATCGCTTCGCCCCCGACAACCGCGCCCGCTTCTGGGAGACGCCCTGGGCAGCCTATGAGCAGCAGTTCGAGGGCGCGGTGAAAGCGGCCTACGCGGTCAGTCGCGCGATGCTGCCGCTGCTCCAGCGCCGTAGCGGCGCCAGTATCGTCAATCTCGCCAGCGATCTGGTGACGAGGCCGAGCATTCCCTATCACGACTACACCACCGCCAAGGCGGCGCTCGTCGGCTTTAGCCGCAACCTCGCAGCCGAGCTCGGCCCGCTCGGCATCCGCGTCAACTGCGTCGCGCCCGGACTGGTCTACCCGACGCAGGCGAGCGAAGCGAC
>SEEM01000313.1 GCA_004144595.1 Hyphomicrobiales bacterium | reverse complement strand
CATGCGTGGCGATCTTGAAGACGCGGAGATGGCACTGGGCCATGCCGCTGCGGCCGAGGCGGAGGCGCAGCGCTTGCTCGACCAAGCCAAGGCACAGGGCCTCGCCTCGTGAGCGGCCCGCAAGACGTCCGGAATCCTCCCATGCACGCTCATCGCCTTCCGCGCGTCGCCGGCCTGCTGCTCGCGCTGACGCTCCTCGCCTTCTTCGGCCTCCATACCGGCGACGCCTTCGCGGCGGGCGGCGGCGTCGGTGACTTCCTGCGCGTCAACATGGCGCCGGTGATGTTCGCCGCCCTCGTGGTCTTCCTGCTGCTCGGCTATCCCGTCGCTTTCGCGCTCGCTGCCAATGGCCTGCTCTTCGCGCTGATCGGCATCGAGCTTGGCATGTTCCAGGAGAACTTCCTCCAGGCGTTGCCGGAGCGCATCTACGGCACGATGAACAACGACGTGCTGCTGGCCGTGCCGTTCTTCACCTTCATGGGCTTGATCCTCGAGCGCTCCGGCATGGCGGAGGATCTGCTCGACACCATCGGCCAGCTGTTCGGGCCGATCCGCGGCGGCCTCGCCTATGCCGTGATCTTCGTCGGCGCACTGCTTGCTGCGACCACCGGCGTCGTCGCGGCCTCCGTCATCTCGATGGGCCTGATCTCGCTGCCGATCATGCTGCGCTACGGCTATGACCGGCGTCTCGCCTCGGGCGTCATCGCGGCGTCGGGCACGCTCGCCCAGATCATCCCGCCTTCGCTCGTTCTGATCGTGCTCGCCGACCAGCTCGGCCGCTCGGTCGGCGACATGTACGAGGGCGCCTTCATTCCGGGCCTCGTGCTGGCCTCGATGTATGCCGGCTATGTCTTCCTCGTCACCATGGTCTATCCCAACCGCGCGCCCGGCCTGCCGCCGGAGGCGCAAACCTTGCGCGATGCCGATGGTCAGACACGGCGCTTTTCGCTGCTGGTCGTTGCGATCATCTCGCTCGTGCTCGCCTATGCCTATATGAAGCTCTTCACCAAGCTGACGGCGGGCGCCGACTTCGTCGTGCTGACGATGTCGCTGATGGTCGGCATCTCCTTCGTGATCGCGCTGGCCAACAAGTGGCTGGGCCTCGGCCTGCTTTCGCGCATGGCCGAGCAGGTCGTCTTCGTGATGGTGCCGCCGCTGGCGCTGATCTTCCTGGTGCTCGGCACGATCTTCATCGGCGTCGCCACGCCGACGGAAGGCGGCGCGATGGGCGCGGCCGGTGCGATCCTGCTCGCTTACGGCAAGAAGCGCATGACCTTCGACCTGCTCAAGCAGGCGACGGAATCGACCGCGAAGCTCTCGGCCTTCGTGCTCTTCATCCTGGTCGGCGCGCGCGTGTTCTCGCTGACCTTCTACGGCGTCAACGGCCATCTCTGGGTCGAGCACCTGCTGGTCGGCCTGCCCGGCGGCGCGACGGGCTTCCTGATCGTCGTCAACGTGATGGTCTTCCTGCTCGCCTTCTTCCTCGACTTCTTCGAGCTCGCCTTCATCATCGTGCCGCTGCTCGGCCCGGCCGCGGAGAAGCTCGGCATCGATCTGATCTGGTTCGGTGTCATCCTCGGCGTCAACATGCAGACCTCGTTCATGCACCCGCCCTTCGGCTTCGCCCTGTTCTTCCTGCGCTCGGTCGCGCCGAAGAACGCGTACCGGGACAAGGTCACAGGCCGGATGATGGAGCCGGTCACCACCGGGCAGATCTACTG
>SEEM01000312.1 GCA_004144595.1 Hyphomicrobiales bacterium | reverse complement strand
CCTTCGCCTTCTGCTGCAGCAAATGCAGCAGGCGGATGGGGATGCTCTCGTAATGCGACTGCAGCACGACCGCGTCGAAATTCGGGATGGAGTTGAGGATCTCCAGCAGATGGTCGGTATGGTGGTAGGAGATCTGCACGACCTTGGCGTCCTGCCGCGACATCTCCTCGACGATGTGGTTCTGCACCAGGGCGCAGCGCTCGTTCATGCTGGCGTTCGACAGGATGAGAAGGCTGTCGAGCCCTGTCCCGCGGCCGCTCTCGCCGGCGCGCGCCGCGCCGCCGCGGGTCACATAGGTCCCGCGCCCGACCTGCGAGACGAGGAGGCCCTCGCCCTTCAGCTGGTCGAGCGCCTCCTGGACGGTCGCCTGGCTGACCTGGTGCTTCCTCATCAGGTCCCGCACGGTGGGCAGGCGCGCGCCATCGTCGAGCTGCTCGATCATCTCGGAGAGCGTCTTCAGGACGATGTTCGCCGATCCGTTGCGCATGGGTTCCCCTCGACAGCCTCCCGATGCGACACCGCCGAAGCGCCTTGGCCGCATACAATCGCCACCAGCGCGCTGCAACCGCAGATACCGGCGCCGACTCGCCGGCCAGCATTATATGCACCAAAATACAAATTGCACTTTACAATTTGTTCTCGTGCATTAGCCTGACCTCAGGGCCGGCTCCAAGACCGGGGGAGGAGTGCCGATGAGCTGCGCCGGCAATGTTTCGATGCGCGAACCGGACGCGGCGCCGCAGGCGCGCCATGCGGCCCGGTCGCCCTTCATCAGCATCGAGGCCGTGCACAAGACCTTCGCAGCGCGCAAGGGCGACGAGCTCACCGTCCTCGACAGCATCGACCTCGACATCGCCGAGAACGAATTCGTCTCCCTTATCGGTCGCAGCGGCTGCGGCAAGACCACCCTGCTCAACATCATCGCCGGCCTCGACGCCGCCACCTCCGGCCGGATCGCGATCGGCGGCCGGCCGGTGACCGGCCCCGGCCAGGGACAGGGCGTCGTGTTCCAGCAGCATGCGCTGTTCCCCTGGCTCACGGCGCTCGGCAATGTCTCCTTCGGTTTTCGCAAGGCCGGCCTGTCGAGCGAGGAGCGTCGCGAGCGCAGCCTCGAGCTGCTGCGCCTGGTCGGGCTGGAGGCTGCGGCGAACAAATATCCGCGCGAGATGTCGGGCGGCATGCAGCAGCGCGTGTCGATCGCCCGCGCGCTCGCGCTCGATCCGCAGATCCTGCTGATGGACGAGCCCTTCGGCGCGCTCGACGAATTGACCCGCATCGAGTTGCAGCAGGAACTGCTGCGCATCTGGCAGGCACGGCGCAAGACCGTCGTCTTCGTCACCCATTCGATCGACGAAGCCTTGATGCTGTCGGACCGCATCGTGCTGCTCGCGCCGAATCCTGGGCGGATCCAGCGGATCTTCGAGGTGCCGATGCCGCGCCCGCGTTCGCGCACCGAGCCGGCCTTCAATGCACTCTACGACGAAATCTGGAACGAGCTGTCGTCATGAACGCCCGGCTCGCCCGCGCCGCCAGCTCGCTCGCGGTCATCGCCGTGCTGCTCGCGGCCTGGGAGCTCGCGGTCGGCTACGGCCTGCTCAAGGCCTATCAGTTTCCGCCGCCGAGCAAGATCGCCCGTGGCTTCCTCGAATTGTCGCTGACGGGCTTTCCGACCGGCGTCTCGCTCTGGACCCACACCGGCGTGACGATCTGGCGCGTGCTGCAAGGCTATGT
>SEEM01000110.1 GCA_004144595.1 Hyphomicrobiales bacterium | reverse complement strand
GCCATGGATGCGGTGATCAAGGGCCAGATGCAGCAGCATTCCTTCATCGTGGCGCTGTTCATGCGCTTCCTGATGGGCGGGCTCTGCGCCCTTGCGGTGCTGGCCATCGCGCGCCCGGCGCGCCCGACCCGCGCCAGCCTCATAGGCAACATCGTGCGCGTACCGATCGTCGTGCTTACGGCGGGCAGCTTCTTCTATTCGGTCTCGGTGCTGCCATTGGCGGAAGCGCTGACGCTGTCTTTCCTGGCGCCGGTTTTCGTCGCGCTGCTCGGGGGGCTGATCCTCAAGGAGAAGATCGACAGGCGCATCCTGCAGGCGCTCGGCTTCGGGCTCGCCGGCATGCTGGTCATGGTCTGGCCGCGCCTGCAGGGCCATGTCAGCGGTGCCAGCCTCGGCGTCGCCGCGGCGCTGTTCTCGGCGGTCAGCTACGCCTTCAATCTGATCCTGCTCCGGCGCATCGCGCTCCGGGAGCACCCGACCGTCATCGTCGCCTTCCAGAATGTCGGGCCGGCGCTCTGCCTCGCCCTGCCTGCCTGGTATGCCTTCGTGCCGATTAGCCTCGGCGACCTCGCCGCCTATCTCTGCGCGGGGGCGCTGGGCGTCGCAGGCCATCTGACGCTGACCTCGGCCTATGCGCGGGCTGCCGCCTCGCGGCTCGCCCCGATCGAATACACCGCGCTGATCTGGGCGAGCCTGCTCGGCTTCTTCGCGTTCGGAGAGGTGCCGCTCTACACGACGTATCTGGGCGCGCTGCTCATCGTCGCTGGCGCCATCGCCGTCAGTCGACGGTAGGAACCGACGCCTTCCCAACGACTTGCAGACGATCGCGGCAAGATTGATTCAAGCGCTTCAGATTATGATTCAGCTCTGGCGGGGAAGACCATGCAGGTCTCGGTGCCATGCGCGAGCAACCTGTCCCGTGCATCGACGAGCCTGCCTTCCGTCGTGATGACCGCCTTACCGCGATGGATCAGCCTGCCCTCGCAGCGCACGGGGCCGCTATCGGGCATGACCGCGCGCACATAGTTCAGCTTCATCTCAAGCGTGGTGTACCCCTCGCCGGGCTTCAGCGTGGCGTGGGCGGCGCAGGCCATGGCAGAATCGAGGATCGTCGCGGTCCAGCCGCCATGGATCGTGCCGAGAGGGTTGAAGAAGCGCGACGAGGGCCGGCCGACGAACACCACCCTGCCCTCGTCGGCCTCGACCAGCTTGAAATCCATGGTATCGGCGAAGGGCGGTGCCGGATTGGTACCCGCGATGATACCGCGCAGAAAGCTCAAGCCGTCGCCCGCGACCAGCTCCTCGCGAGACACCACCCCGACCGCGCGCATCGTATCGACCTCTGTTCGTGTATCTGCACGATAGAGACAGGATCGGGCGATGGTCAACCGGCTGCGTTCTCAGCGCTCGCCGCGGGCCGCCCGGCGCAGCGCCTTGAGGCCGTCGCGGGTCTCGCGCCAGCGCTCCTCGCCGAAGCCGCCCTCGATCTTGTCCTGCGCGACGCGCCAATAGGGGATCGCGGCCTCGATCGCGGCCTTGCCTTTCTCCGTCACCGCATAGACCGAGGCCCGACCGCGGCACTCGACCGGCTCGACCATGCCCTCAGCCGCCAGAAGCTGGAGGTTGCGGGTCAGGGAGGTCCGCTCCAACGCGAACCGCTCGGCCAGTTCCGTGACCGATTTCCATTGTCCGGTCGAGAGCGCCGAGAGCAGCACGAACTGGGTGATCTTCAGGCCGCTCGGGCGCATCGCCTCGTCATAGGCACGCGTCACGGCGCGTGCGGTCATGCGCACATGCAGCGCGACGCAGGAACGGGCGATGGCGTCGAGGCGGGGGTCGGGCGAGGGCATCGTCATTCCGCCATGTTAGCGTGTTCAACCGCTGCTGCCAGCAGGCCTGAAGCGACCTGCGACATCGCATCCGCCGGCATTCACTTTATCGCGGGGTGCTTCCTTGACTCTCCACGGCCTCGCGCCTATCTCACGGCCAGCCGTTAGCACTCCCATCGAGTGACTGCTAACAGCCTCCCCCGGGAGCCCTTCAGCGGCACCCGAAACGAATAAGATCGAGAGGAAGACAGAACCATGAAGTTCCGTCCGTTGCATGACCGCGTCGTGGTCCGCCGCCTTGATGGCGAAGAGAAGACCAAGGGTGGCATCATCATCCCCGAGACCGCCAAGGAAAAGCCCCAAGAGGGCGAGGTCATCGCCGTCGGTTCCGGCGCGCGTGACGAGGCCGGCAAGCTCGTTGCCCTCGACGTCAAGAAGGGCGACCGCGTCCTGTTCGGCAAGTGGTCGGGCACCGAGGTCAAGATCGATGGTCAGGACCTGCTGATCATGAAGGAATCCGACATCATGGGCGTCGTCGGCTGATAGCCGCCTGACCGCTCTCTTCCGTTTCCAGTTCAAGGAGTAGCTCTCATGGCTGCTAAAGACGTCAAATTCGGCACCGATGCCCGCGACAAGATGCTGCGCGGCGTGGATATCCTCGCCAACGCCGTGAAGGTCACGCTGGGTCCGAAGGGCCGCAACGTCGTGATCGAGAAGTCGTTCGGCGCCCCGCGCATCACCAAGGACGGCGTCACCGTCGCCAAGGAAATCGAGCTTTCCGACAAGTTCGAGAACATGGGCGCCCAGATGGTCCGCGAAGTCGCTTCGCGCCAGAACGACCATGCCGGCGACGGCACCACCACAGCCACGGTTCTCGCCCAGGCGATCGTCCTCGACGTCGTCGAGGGCATGCAGTTCGACCGCGGCTACCTGTCGCCGTACTTCATCACCAACTCGGAGAAGATGGTCGCCGAGCTGGAAGACCCCTACATCCTGATCTTCGAGAAGAAGCTGTCCTCGCTCCAGGCGATGCTGCCGATCCTCGAGGCCGTGGTGCAGACCGGCAAGCCGCTGCTCATCATCGCCGAGGACGTCGAGGGCGAGGCCCTGGCCACGCTCGTCGTCAACAAGCTCCGTGGCGGCCTGAAGGTCGCGGCCGTCAAGGCTCCGGGCTTCGGCGATCGCCGCAAGGCCATGCTCGAGGACATCTCGATCCTGACCGCCGGCCAGATGATCTCGGAAGACCTCGGCATCAAGCTCGAGACCGTGACCCTCCAGATGCTCGGCCGCGCCAAGAAGGTGCGCATCGAAAAGGAGAACACCACGATCATCGACGGCGCCGGCAAGAAGAAGGACATCGAGGCTCGCGTCGGCCAGATCAAGGCCCAGATCGAGGAGACCTCCTCGGACTACGACCGTGAGAAGCTCCAGGAGCGTCTGGCCAAGCTCGCCGGCGGCGTCGCGGTCATCCGCGTCGGCGGCGCGACCGAGGTCGAGGTCAAGGAGAAGAAGGACCGCGTCGACGACGCCCTGAACGCGACCCGCGCTGCGGTCGAAGAAGGCATCCTTCCGGGCGGCGGCGTGGCCCTGCTGCGTTCGCTCCAGGCCGTGAAGTCGATCAAGACCCAGAACGACGACCAGAAGACCGGCGTCGAGATCGTCCGCAAGGCGATCATGGCTCCGGCTCGCCAGATCGTCGACAACGCTGGCGATGACGGCGCTGTCGTGATCGGCAAGCTGCTCGAGTCGAAGGACTACGCCTGGGGCTACAACGCCCAGACCGGCGAGTACGGCGACCTGGTCAAGGCCGGCATCATCGACCCGACCAAGGTCGTCCGCACGGCGATCCAGGACGCGGCTTCGATCGCTGGCCTGCTGATCACCACCGAGGCGATGGTTGCCGAGCAGCCGAAGAAGGACTCGCCGATGCCCCCGATGGGAGGCGGCGGCATGGGCGGCATGGACTTCTGAGGAAGTCCAGACGCCCAAAGCGTCTGAACACCGAAACCGGGCAAGCCCGGTTTCGGGGGCGGCATGGACTTCCAAAGGAGTCCGGCTTCCCGCAAGCGACAAGGGAAGGCTCGGCGCAAGCCGGGCCTTTTTCGTTCAGGTGGCCGCGTGCCACGCTGGACCGCCACGGGCGCCCGGCGCCATGCAGCTTGGCTTCGCCATGGATCGGCGCCGCTTCGCGGCTCGACTGGGGCAAAGGCGCGATATCCGGACAGGGCACGTCCCGCCTCGCCATGTCCTCTCCGCCAGATGACAATTTGCTCATCCAGGCGCGCCGCCATTGAAAGGCCACGCCCGCTGCGACATGGTCCGAATCGTGGCTTTCTCCGTTGCCTGCCAGGATTCCCGCCCATGCGCTTGTTGAGCATCCTTGTCGCCCTGCTGGCGGCCGCGACGCTGGTTGTCGGCCAACAGGCCAGCTCGGCCGCCCTGATCGGCATGGGTGTCATCGGACTGCTGCTGGCGGTGGTGACCTTCCGCTCTCCGGCCCTGCCCTTCTTCCTGCGGATCTTCTCCAGCGTCTTCGCGATCGAGTACCTGGTGTTTGGCGGAGCCGCTATCGCCGCGCAGTTCGGCTGGTGGCCGACGACGCTGGGGCTCCCGCCGGTGCCCACGAGCCTGCCGACGACGGTCGGCGTCTTCGCGATCCTGATCTACGCGATCTCCTTCGTGCCGGTGATCGCGAAAATCGCGCGCCTCGCCTCACCCTATTTCGAATCCGACGAGGTCACGACGGCCAATCTCTGGCCTATCGGTCCGTTCAAGATCCGGCTCGGCATCCTGGCGGTTTCGCTCTTTGTCTTCCTGATCGTCATCAACCAGATTCAGGTCGGCATCTCTCTCAGGATCTCGTTCTTCAGCCGCGACATGTTCGATTCGCTGCAGAACAAGGATGCCCCGGCCTTCTGGTACCAGATCTTCTGGGTCTTCGTGCCCTGGGCAACGATCTGGGTCATTTCGAACCTGATCGAGCTGTTTGCGAACTACACGATCCTGATCCGCTGGCGGCAGTTCATGGCGAACGCCTACACGAGAGCGTGGCTGGACCATGCGACGCATTACCGGATCGCGCTTGCCGGCAGCGTCGACAACCCCGACCAGCGCATCGCCGAGGATACGCGTTCCTTCGTCAACTCGACCTATAACTTCGCGCTGCCCCTGCTCTCGCAGGTCTCCACGCTCGTCTCGTTCTCGATCATCCTGTGGAACCTCCCGGTCGCGTTCACCTTCCCGGGCACCTCCTTCGCCGTGCCTGGCTATATCTTCTGGGTGGCGTTCTTCTATGCGGCTGCGGCGACCTGGCTGACGCACATCATCGGCCGCCCGCTGATCCGCCTGGAATTCGAGCAGGAGAAGCGCGAGGCGAATTTCCGCTTCGCCCTGGCGCGCCTGCGCGAGTATTCCGAGCAGATCGCGTTGATGGTCGGCGAGCCTACCGAGCGCCGCCATCTCGCCCAACGCTTCCACGACATCGTCGAGAATTTCTATCGGCTGGTCTGGCGCCGGCTGAAGCTGACCGCCTTTACCTTTTCCTACAACCAGGCGAGCGTGGTCGTCCCGACGATCATCCTGGCACCTTATTTCTTCGCCGGCACGATCACGCTCGGCATCCTCCAGCAGGTATCGGGCGCGTTCGACCGCGTGCAGACGGCGCTGTCCTTCATCATCAACAGCTATTCCTCGATTGCCCAATACCTTGCCGCCATCAGCCGTCTGACGACCTTCGAGGCGGCGATCGCCGACGCAAAGCACGGCGCCATCAGCGAGGAGGCGCTGGGCCGCGAAACGTCGCGCGACGAGAGCCTGCATATCCGCGACGCGACCGTCCTGCTGCCGAACGGCAAGCCGATCGTGAAGCTCGGCGCGCTCGATCTCGGCACCGGACGTTCGACGCTGCTCATCGGCCCCTCGGGCTCGGGCAAATCGACGCTGTTCCGCGCCATCGCCGGCATCTGGCCCTTCGGCGACGGCAAGGTCGGCATTCCAGCGGAGGCGCAGATCATGCTGCTGCCGCAGCGCCCCTACCTGCCGCAGGGCTCGCTCAGGGCCGCGCTCGCCTATCCGGCGGAGGAAGGCGCCTATGACGACGCCGCGACCCGGGCCGCGATGGAGAAGGTCAAGCTCGGCCATCTCGCCGACAAGCTCGACGAGGTCGATCTCTGGGGCCAGCGCCTCTCGGGTGGCGAGCAGCAGCGGCTCGCCGTCGCACGCGCGCTTCTGACCAAGCCGGACTGGCTCTTCCTGGACGAAGCGACCGCCTCGCTGGACGAGAAGCTGGAAGGCGAGATCTACGCGACGATCGAACGCGAGCTGCCGCAGACCCGCATCGTCTCGATCGGCCACCGCGCGACGCTGCGCAGCATGCACGAAGCCATCGTCACCATGGAGCCGAATGCGGACGGCACCTTTACGCCGACGCCGACAGCCAAAGAGCCGGCCGCATAAGGCGGCAGACACAGCAAGCCGCGCCGCCGCAAACAAAAAGGGTCGCTCGCGCGACCCTTTTTGCTTCATCTGCTGCGCAGGCTTTCGCCTGCGACCTGAATGCCCGTCAGAGCGAGCGGCTCAGGGTCAATTCGCCGGCCCCACCCTTCAGGACAAGGCGACCGTTGACGACGTCCCACTTGTTCGTCGCGCGCAAAGCCATCAGGAACGCCCGCTCGAAATCAAGCGTGCCCTTGTCGCAACTGCGCTTGGTGAGGGCGATCGGCCCCACCGCAAAACCCTGCTGGCGCAAAGGATAGGCGGAGGCCGAGAAGGTGTTGCAGCCACCGAAGCCGGTGCCGCGCAGGTTTTGGTCGACGATCAAGGTCGCCCGCCGCTCCTGGACCGGCTTGCCGTTCAACGCCACGACGCTCCAGCTCGCCCCGAGCGGGAAGGTCTTCTCCTGCTGCTGCGTCGGGATCGGTGCGCTGCTGCCGGCCCTATCGTCGGGCGACATGAGCGACCCACGACGCTGCGCCGCGGCCTCGCCCGGCATCAGCATCGGCACGGCCAGGGCCGCAAGTACGGCCGCAAGGCCAAGGCGTCGAATCATGATCGTCTTACCTGCATTCACTCGCGCGGCAGCACCGCGGGCCGCAAAACCGGTTAACGCCTAGAATCCAATTCGTTCGGGATCAAGGCTGAACCGTAGGCGATCCCGTTATTCCGATGCTGCCATGCAGCATCAGATGCGGGCGTTCAGCCGCTCCAGCAACCGGTTTGTGCGGCGGAAAACATAGGCAGGGGCGCTGACGGTCACATCGTCGGCACCGAGCTCGTCGAGATGTTCGACCAGCGCGAAGACCGCCTTGTCCGGGCAATGCAGCGTCAACGGCGCGCCTGCAGCCGGCGTACCGAAGGGCAAGCGGGTACCGAAACGCGCCTCCATCCCGGCGAGCGCATCCGGGGCGAGATCGAGTCTGGCCCGGACCTCGCGCAACGTGCGTCCCTCCTCCTCGGCTGCAATCCGAGACAGGATGGTCTTTGCAGCCGCCTTCGCCCGTGCCCCCCAGGACGCCTGCATGGAGGCGACGAGATTGGCTTCGGAAGCCAGCATCACGCCGTCGTCCAGTACCTTCAGCGCGTTGGCGGAGAGCGTCGCGCCGGTCGTGGTGATGTCGACCACGATCTCGGCCGTGCCGGCGGCGGGCGCCCCCTCGGTCGCGCCGAGGCTTTCGACGATGCGGTAGTCGGCGAGGCCATGCTGCGCGAAGAAGCGGCGTGTCAGATTCACGTATTTCGTGGCGACGCGCAGCTTCTTGCCATGGCGTGCCCGCATCGCTGACGCGACGTCGTCGAGATCGGCCATGTTGCGCACGTCGATCCAGGCCTGCGGCACTGCGACGACGACATTGGCATTGCCGAAGCCGAGGGGAGTGAGCATCTCGACAGCCGCATCGGCGTCCGAGAGCTGCTCGCGGACCAGATCCTCGCCGGTGATGCCGATATGGGCAGCGCCGGACGAGAGCTGCGCCACGATCTCGGAAGCCGAGAGAAAGGCGACCTCCGCGCCGTCGATGCCGGCGATGGCGCCGCGATAGTCGCGCTCGCCGCGCGACTTAACGAATTTCAGGCCGGCGCGGCCGAAGAAGGCGGTGGTGTTCTCCTGCAAGCGACCCTTCGAGGGCACAGCGAGGACGAGCGGGGCGTCGTTGTCCGGCATCTGGCTCATGCGGCGTCTCCCGTCAGGCGGTCGAGCCAGAGCGAGGCGCCGACAGCGGGAAGCGGCGCGCGCGCGCCGAGGCGGCTCAGGACGTTGTCGTAGCGGCCGCCGCCGGCAACGGGCTTGCCGTCGCCGCGAGCGGTGTCGTGAAGCTCGAAGATGAAGCCGGTATAGTAATCGAGATTGCGGGCGAAACCGGCCGAGAAGCGGATCGCGCCGATATCGACGCCACGCGCGGCGAGGAAGCCGGTGCGCTCGTCGAAGGCGTCGAGCTGCCGGCCGATATCGAGCGACGCCTGATCGGCAAGCGCGCGCAGCGAAGCCGAAGCCGCGTCGGGATCGCCGGAGACGGCGAGCACCTGCGCCAGCAGCCCCTTGACGTCGCCATTGACCGGGTTCTCGCGCTCGGCGGCGCGCGCCAGGAAGCGTTCGGCGATATCGGCGGCGGAACGCCCGCCGACGGTCGAGATGCCGGCAATCGAGAGCACGTCCTCGACAAAGGCACGGGCAGCCTTGGGGTCCTGCCCCTCGAGCGCCTTGAGCAGGCCGGCATGGGCGGCATCGCCCTCGGCAACCGGGGGATCGAGCGCATCGACGGCCTCCGCACCCTTGCCCTGCACCACGGCGCGGACCAGGCGGCGGCGGGCGCCCTGCGGCACGTTCAACCCGTCGAGCAGCGCGCCGAGCACGGCTACATCGCCCATGACGATACGCGGCTCGCTGAGGCCCAGCATGGCCGTCGCATCGATAGCCAGCGCCATGATCTCGGCGTCTGCAGCGGTGAAATCGTCGCGGCCGAAGGATTCAAGCCCTGCCTGCAGAAACTCGCCGGGCTCCCCGGAGCGCATGCGGAAGACCGGGCCGGCATAGGCATAGGCCGCTGGCTCAGTCGAACCCGAAGCGATGTGATCGAGCGCGACGGGGATGGTGTATTCGGGGCGCAGGCACCAGTCGCGGCCATCGGCATCCTGCGTCATGAAGATGCGGCGGCGGATATCCTCGCCGGAGAGATCGAGAAAGACATCGGCCGGCTGCAGGATCGCCGGCTCGGCATGGGCATAGCCCTCGCCGGCGAAGAGCGCGATCACGGTCTCGATGCTGGCGCGGCTTGCGGGCACGGCTCGTCCTGTCCTGTTGCGAGCGCCGCGCCGGATTTCAGCATCGGATTGCTCCGAAAAGTGGGTCCCACTTTTCGGTCCGATGCTCTAGCAGCGATGCGACCCATTTTCGAGGGATTTGAGGGAAATGGGTGAACGGGAATCGAAACGCTCGCGGGGACCGCGACGCTCTCTTCCCTTCTCCCGGAGGGGAGAAGGTGGCGCGGAGCGCCGGATGAGGGTGTGCCGTTTCCGCAAGGAGCGCTACGGCACCATTGAGCCCGGATTATTGGCGGCAGGCCCTCATCCCTGCCCTTCTCCCACACGGGAGAAGGGTTCCCCGCGCTCTACGAATGTCGCGCGAGCACTTCTTTTATGGCATCGATCAGCTGATCCGCGGGAACAGTCTTTTGCGCCTCGGCCTGCTTGGCCTTGTGCTCGGCGGAATCCTTGACGTCGCGGCTGGCGGCGGCGAGCTCGGCGCCGAGGATCAGGTCCTTGATGACGACGGTTCCGGCCTCGCGCTCCGACGAGCCCTGAATGATCGCGCAGATCGCCCCGCGGCGGTCCGCATATTTCATCTGGGCATTGAAGCCCGAGCTACCGAGATAGAGATCGGCGCGCAGCAGCGGTTTGCCGTTCTCATCCTTCGCCTGCCGCAGCGCCGAGACCATCGCCTGATAGCCCGGCATGAATTCCGGCGACTTGTTGTCCATCGCCGTGACGACGACGAGCGGGAGTTCGTTCCGGCTGTCGACGATGGGCGACTTCACAGCCTTCAGCGCCGAGAAGAGCCGGGAGACGCCGATGGAGAAGCCGGTCGCCGGCACGGGCTCGGGGCGGAAGCGGCCGACGAGGCCGTCATAGCGCCCACCGCCCGCGACGGAGCCGAAGCGCACGACCTGTCCGTCGTAGTTGGTTACCGGGAAGGTCAGCTCCACCTCGTAGACCGGGCCGGTGTAGTATTCGAGTCCGCGGACGATCGAGACATCCGTCCGGATTTGCTTCTCACCATAGCCCGCGGCTTCTACCAGGAGACGGATAGCGTTCAGCTCCGCAATCCCCTCGCGGATGCGCTCATTCTCTTGAATTGCCTGCGCGTATCGTTCGCTGCGCACGATGGTAGCGGGGAGTGCCATTAGTATCCCTCCGCGCATGTTCGCGAGCTCAGGCTCGTCGCGAGGAACAAGCTTGGCGCTAGGCACGTGCCCAACATCCATTTCAAGGAAGGCTACAAGAATCTCGGCTTGTTCAGCATCCAACCCTGCGCCCTTCGTGAAATCCCCGCTCTCGTCCTTGCGCCCGTCGCCAAGCAGCTCGCGCACCCCTTCCGGCCCGAACTTGTCGAACTTGTCGATCGCACGCAGGACAGTCAGCCGGCGGCCGGCATTCTCCTCGCCGCCAAGCCCGATCGCCTCCATCACGCCATCCAGCACCTTGCGGTTGTTGACCTTCACGACGTAGTCGCCGCGCTTGATGCCGAGCTTCTCCATCGTGTCGGCGGCGAGCATGCAGATCTCGGCATCGGCCGCGACCGATCCTGCGCCGACGATGTCGGCATCGAACTGCATGAACTGGCGGAAGCGGCCCGGGCCCGGCTTCTCGTTGCGAAAGACGTAGCCGACGCGATAGCTGCGATAGGGCTTCGGCAGCGCGTCGAAATTCTCGGCGACATAGCGGGCGAGCGGCGCCGTCAGGTCGTAGCGCAGCGAGAGCCACTGCTCGTCATCGTCCTGGAAGGAGAAGACGCCCTCGTTCGGCCGGTCCTGATCCGGCAGGAACTTGCCGAGCGCGTCGGTGTA